>CALLMH010000064.1 GCA_938007965.1 uncultured Saprospiraceae bacterium
CATAATCGAGTAGACGGCCTCGACTAGAGTTACTATCCGAGATGCGCCTCTCACACCACCGTAGATACTGGTCTCGTATACGGCGATTCATCAAATCGAAGTTTTGAATCTTGAGTAATAATCGACCATAGGAATATTCCCTTTACAATCAAAAGTTGGCCATGTCCATATGGAATCACAGTCTAATAGACATCATAGCATCGAATTGGCTTTTGTGGCGAGCTAGATTTCCATCCGCTTTTTACAGCAATTCTAAAGCAGTTCTTTTTGAGAATTAGACGTAAATAGTATCAGTGCCATTCTTTTTCCAAAAATCTCAAACTTTAATAGAATAAGTTGTGTTACCTTTATCGATATAACAAGAACACAATAATAAATATATGAATCCTACAACAGCTAAAAGTCCAGTAATGCTCTACACTGAGCAAACACCAAATCCTGAGACACTAAAGTTCGTAACAAATAGAATGCTCTATAAAGGTACTGCGGATTTCCGTAATGCCGACCTGGCAAAAGAATGGTCTCCATTGGCAACTGCGTTATTTGAGATGCCATTTGTAAAAGGTGTATATGTGTGCAATAACTTCGTAACTATATCAAAGGAATTCAACTACCTATGGGATGATATCATGCTTAAGACAAAAGCATTCATTAAGGAATATGTAGAAAATGAAGGTGTTGTTATTAATGATGGTTTTGCTGAGGAAATGGCAAAAATAGAAGAAGCAAACGGCGTAAGCTACCAATATACAGGTGACGAGAAAGAGCTTGTAAAAAAGATCAAAGCACTTATAGATACGCATGTAAAACCTGCAGTGGAAATGGACGGTGGAAACATTGAGTTCAAATCTTTTGAAAAAGGAGTTGTAACTGTAATTATGCAAGGAGCTTGTAGTGGCTGCCCTTCATCTACCGTCACGCTCAAGTCGGGAATCGAAGGCATGCTTAAGCGTATGGTCCCTGAAGTAACAGAAGTAGTATCTGAGATGGGTTAAGACATCCCCCTTCTAAAGAATATACAAGTGCTCAACAGATTTAATTTGTTGGGCATTTTTTTTTGGAATTTCCCCACATAAAAAAAGCCTAGAGAAACTCAATTCTCTAGGCTAGATATATATTCAATACTGAATACTCAGCATTTATATTATGATCTTATATGTTGTAAGATAATCCTAAGTTGTAGAAACTTTGAGTATCAGCACTTTCGAACTCAGCACCTCTCAAACCAAATCCTACACCTACTCCGATTCCTCTCCATACTTCGAAAGAGACATTGTTGATCCAAGAATATTGGAAAGGTCCAACGTTCGCAGCTAAGTTTTCTGGATCAGTTGGGCTAGGAAGATTCTTAGCACCAGTATATGGTAAGAAAGTACTTAGTGTAGAAGAGAAGTTTACATTTCTTCCACCTATGTTGTAACTGTTAGTGTAATCAGCTCTAACTTTAGCACCGAGTGATCCTGAACTTGTTGGGTTTTCCCCTACACCAGAAAATGCGATGTTATAGTTCAATGGGTGTATTACTACTACAAGGTTATTTGTAGGTGTCCATGTTCCTCCGACTCCTATATCAATAACACCTGGCTCTAAGAAATTTCTTACTGAAGAGTTGAATTCACCTAAAGCTGTGATAGCAAATTTAGGGTGGATTCTATATCCATAAAGAGACGCGAAGTTAAGAAGATCGACTGTGTGATTAGCTTCATCCAATAAATCCGGAGCATCATCTAATCCAGCTGTATTTACTTTCTGAAATCCTTCTTGGATAATCAATTTATTGTTCCAAAGTGTTTTCTCAGTCAATTTATTAGCATGAGCTGTAAGATTCAGTCCTAAGTTAGATGCTGAAGAATTAGGGTTTGCTGCCGCTGCCCAATTACTGAAGCTATTTAATCCGAAACCTAGATTTCCAGCTAGACCTTTCATCCATCCAGACATCATGTCTATTTCCTTTTGTAATCCTCCGATTTCACCATTGATTTTATCAGCTGTTGCTTGAGCTTCTGCAGCTTTTGCCGCTAGTTCAGCTTTCTTAGCTTTTAGACTTTCTAGGCTCATGTCTTGTGCGTTAGTATTCAAGCCAAAAAATAGCAGTGCAATTAGTGCAAAGTAAAACTTTTTCATTCTTGTAAAATTTAAATTTATTAGTTAATAATATTGTTTAATATTTAGTCGTGGTATTCCACTTTTGTATTTGTTGCGTGACTGAGCGGGAACATAACTTTACCCGATTCTGTTTTTATGATAAGTGAGTTTTTATTTACTTCACTCACTATACCTGTCTCACCATCTATTGTTATTTTCTGACCCGTCTGAAACTGATCTTTAGAGTAGAATGAAGCTACTACATTAGCCATCACATCTTTAGAGGCCAATCCATATCCTATTGCAAATGCTAAGACTACTCCACCTATAATGATACTTATATTCTGAGATAAGAAGCTAGTATCTATTTTTGCTTGTCCTAATGCTACTATCACTATATTGATAAATAAGAAATAGAAGAGCATAGAAGAAATCAATCCGGCAGAAGCTATACCAAGAGAACTTAGTCCGGTATGGATCACTTTTCTAATCATGTCCGCCAGTAAGGTTCCTAGTATAAGTAATATAATCGCTACTAATAAATTCGGGATGAAAGTAAATATATCTGTAACAAGATTAGATATTTCTGGAATTCCTAATACCGATGTAGAAGCTACTGTAAAAAATAGTAATATAAAATAGTATAAAAATTTCGAGGCTATGTCACTTATCTTAATGTCCATATTGGCCTTCTCAATAATATCTATTTCATTGAGTTTTTCACCTATTTTATTGGCGCCTACTTTTGACAGTGCTTTACCTACTATCTTAGCCACTATTTTGGCTATTATATAGCCGATTATAAAAATAATCAGTGCCATAAAAACATTTGGTACATTTTTGGCAAATTTAGTGATCATGTCCATTAAAGCATTTCTTATTAGATCGAATTGTTCGACTTGCAAAAGAAATTTCATATTAAATTATTTTGTGATTTGGTGGAGTATATTTTATATATATCGATTGGTTCCCGTATTCTAATATTTTGTCTGTCAATTTAAATCTGGATACCGATTTGGTTTTTTGTTTTTATCCGTTGATTCTCCTCCAGAAAGACCTATAAAAAGATCAGCCAACTTAGGAAAATACATCTCAACAATAGTAGAGATAAACTTTAGTATACCTATATCTGACGTAATACCATTTTTGATAGCATCACTAGGCATTGATACATTTTGCATCTCTAGTTCTTCTAATTCTTTAAAGCTATTTCTCATCTTTTGTAGTTTTCATCTGAAGCTTGACACTATAGTTAAGCAACATCATTATATAGCGAATTGTAAGTCTTTACAAATTTTGCTTTTGCTCTTTTTATTTTCATCTTGACGGCACTTTCAGATTTGTCTAAAATACCGCAGATATCTTTTATCGAAAATTCATCTTGATATTTCATCAATAGAATAGCCTTGTCTCCAGCTGGTATTTCATTCAAAACTTTTTTCAACCTTATGACATTCGTTTCTAAAATCTCTGCATCGTCCACCTCATCTATAACCTCATCCCCTATTGCATTGATATCGTCTACTAATACTCCAATATTCTTCTTATTTTTTCGTATCATATCAATACAGAAATTGTATGTGATAGAATAAAGCCAAGTGGAAAATTTCGATTTTCCAGAGAATTTAGAGAGGTTTAATAATACCTTCACAAAAATTTCCTGCGCAGCATCCTGAGCACGAGATTCACTCTTGAGTAATGACAAACACTTCCCAAATACTTTTTGCGAATAACGATCATATAAGATATTGAAGTAATTGGTATTCTGTGTCGCCAAATACAATTCAATAGCTTCTTCATCAGTCACTGATTTAGAAGTAGCTCCTGATATAACCGGATTTAATAGGTTAATAAACAAAATGTGTTCATATTTATTTGGGTTTCAATAAACTTCACTTTAGGGCTTTATCTTTTAAAGTCCTCGTAAACATTGATTTCCTTTGTGACGAAATTTTAGTCAAAAGTAACACTATTCGAATAAAAAAAACCGAAATATTCAAAATAAGGCGACTATTTCAATCAAATCTTACATTGCCTTTACTAATTATATACTCTTTACAAAATCCATAGGCATATTATAATCATAGATCAAACGGATAATATATACTTATATACGAATAATAGATCTGCATTAATTTAAGTTCAATATGCGCCTACCTTTACAAAGAAACAATAACTAAGTAAACAATCAGCACGTTATCAAAGCTAAACGTATAGCAACTATACATAATGTGTTTATTTTATTTACTTTTGCATCTAAGAATTCAGCAATTCAAGGATACTTATTGATTGACATAAGAAATCGTATGACAAAGAGAATCACATCCAAAAAGAAAACTAAACCACAAAAAAATAATTTTGGTAAATACATCATTTTTATGTGGGCGGCTGTTTTGACAGGTATACTGATCGCAGCGGCTGTATTCGTATTCATATCGAAAACTCAAATTCCAGATACACAAGAACTAGAGCAACCCGAATATGAAATTGCTACAATCATAAAAGCTGATGATGGTCGTGAATTGGGAAAGGCATTTAAACTCAACAGGGTGTGGCTTCAATATGAGGATATAAATCCGACAATAATTGATGCATTAGTAGCCACAGAAGATGAAAGATACTTTAATCATAGCGGTATAGACGCAAGAAGTTTTGCGAGAGCTGTTGTTTTCCTAGGCAGTAAGGGTGGAGCAAGTACGATCACTCAGCAGATGGCGAAGTTGTTTTTTACCCAGAGGTCAAAATCATTCATACCGAGAGTATGGCAGAAACTCAAAGAATGGGTGATCGCAATCGAATTCGAGAAACAATACACCAAAGAAGAGATCCTAGCCATGTATCTCAATAAATATGACTACCTCTATGGCGCTAATGGCATTTACTCCGCAGCTAAGACTTACTTCGGCAAAGATCAAGCTGATCTAAATATACAAGAAGCCGCTGTTCTCGTAGGAATGCATAAGAACCCATGGATTTATAATCCAATAAAACATCCCGAAAACGCTACAAAAAGACGGGCTGTAGTCATGAAACAGATGGTCAAAAACAATAAACTAGATCTAAAGACCTACAAAGAGTTGAATGCAGAACCTATAGATGTATCCGGATTTAAAAGAGAAGGAAACTATGGTGGTGTAGCTCCATACTTTCGCGCAGAATTAGTAAAAACGGTCAAAAATATACTGGACCAATCAAAACATTCCAAGCCCGATGGGACCAAATATGATCTATTTACCGATGGGCTTATTGTGAATACTACCATTGACCTAGATATGCAACGACATGCCGAGGCAGCTGCCAACGATCACATGAGTAGATTGCAGGATACTTACTTCAAAAGATGGAAGAATAAGGACCCATGGACATATGATGCCGATGATCAACAAAAAAAAATAAGACAGTCCAATCTACTAAAACAGATTAGAGAATCAGAGCGATTCCTGAAGATGAGAAGTAGCTATATTGGTAAGGTCAGTTCACAAATATCTGCAGACATTGGAAATGTAAGATTGTGGGACTCTGACATATTTAGACTATTTGCAGAAGCCAAAAGACCTGGAACGCTCGCAAATCTGGTAAAAAAGAAAACCATATCTAAGGATCAAGCCAAGGTCTACAAAAAAATCCTCGCGAGCGAACATTGGCCTACACTAAAGTCCAAATGGAATAAACTTCAGAGAGCCAAAGACAGAATATTCAAAAAGAAGGTAAAAACTACAGTATTCGCATATAATAGTAAAGGTGAGAAAACAGTAGAGATGAGTCCACTCGACTCTATAAAATATCATAATATGCATCTACAGCTAGGCTCTATAAGTGTAGATCCTAAGACGGGTTATATCAAGACATGGATAGGTGGTGTGGGTCATAAATACTTCAAGTTTGACCATATCAATAGCAATAGACAGGTCGGTTCCACTTTCAAACCGTTTGTATATGGTACCGCTATCATAGAGAAAGGTACTTCACCATGTCAAAAAGTAAAAGATCAACAATATGTGATCGCAGCAAACGATCCAGGATTTGGAAATACTAAAGCATGGGCGCCTAAGAATGCAAGCGGTTTCTCAGGAGAATACTTAACTCTAAAAGATGGTCTGAAGAAATCTCTCAACTCTGTCTCTATATACCTCATGAAAGAAATAGGAAATGTAGAACCTGTAAGACAACTCGCATCTAGTCTCGGTATTCCTAAAGAAAAAATTCCTCCGTATCCATCCATAGCACTCGGCACACCAGAACTCTCAGTCATGGATATGGCTGGAGCGTATACAGCATTTGCCAATGATGGAGTCTATACTCATCCCGAATACATAAAGAGTATCGAAGATGCCAATGGTAGACTTATATATGTCAGTAACCAGACGAAGAAAAGAGCTATCAGTTCTGGATATAATTATGCGATGGTAGATATCCTCAAGCATGCACAAGGAGCTGCCGGATTAAGAGCTGGCCTAAAAAGTGAATTTGGTGGAAAAACAGGTACAACCAATGACCATAAGAATGGATGGTTCATGGGTATCACTCCTGATCTAGTGGTCGCTACATGGGTAGGTGGTGATAATGAATGGATAAGATTCCTCAGCCTCGCAGACGGTCAAGGTGGTGTCATGGCGCGGCCTTTCTGCACGAAATTTTTATCTCGAATCGAAGCAGATAGTAAGGTAGACTATGACGCTTCATCACGATTCAAAGTGCCTGATGTACTGGAAGTAAACACGGACTGTTCCGTATATGCAGCCATGGAAGAAGAAGACAAAAAGTCTGCAGAGCAAGATCTGTTAGATAAAGCCAAAGAAGAGGATGAAGTGGATGAAGAATTCTAAGTGCTAAATTCTAAACAGCACCAAACTCACTTCCTTAGTATGATAAAGTGACGCGCGTTTGCTTTGCAAGCCACTCTGACTAAAACATGGTTCTGTTTTTAAATGAAAATTAGTCTCCTAACATCTACATTGACTAAGGCCAATTTAACTTGTTACAGCAACTTTATAAAATACCAGAATTCAGAAAGTGCCCTGACTTTTGAACATCCCTAACTCCACGGCTATGCGTATCACAGCATCGGCATATAATCATATATTATCGAGCTGTTTTTTTAGTATCATTTAATGTCCAGTCGTATTCATAATAACTTACATCTGCAGATGCACTGACTGGTGCAGATTTAAAATCATTGATAAATTCGATTATACTTTTTTGGGTTCCACCAAAATCATCTGCATACCACTTAAATATCTGAGATATTTCTACTCTGTCTCCATTGACTTTCAAGAAAGATTTGTCGTTCATAGCTCTCTTTGTTTGTTGGATTAATTGAGACTCCAACTGATCCGGCGTATATGCAAAATTAGTTATAGGAGGACAGCCCATAGCCCCGCATACTAAGACAAAATGAAGTCTAGCATCTTTATAGTTTTTCATAAGGCGGTCTTTTTCTAGCGCATTGAGTGTCAATGTTTGGCCCGCTACTTTGATTTTTTTATTGTCAAAAAATCCGCTGATATCCATAGGAGAACTGGTAGGATAAGATTTGCTAATCAGATCAATGACATTCAGATTGTATGCATTTATATAAAAAGCTTTCTTGGTATTGTCTGGCACGTTGGATAGATCAGCCGATTCTATCTTTTTGATGAGATCAGTCAGCTCTGTCCCTGATGAGGCTTTACTGTAATTTACCAATCCGTCATTCACGTTTTTACTCAAGAACTTATCAACTTGTGCAAAGAATGCAGCGTCAATAGTCTGTGCATATGATACTCCTGTAACCAAGAAACTCAATAACAGTATATTAATAATATTTTTCATCTTTTTAGAATTTTACTTTTTAGAAATTAGTAAATATTAGGGCCATCCTGATTATCCATTTATTAATTGATCACCAATCAGATCTCTTTACTAACCATACCTTATAAATAAAAAAATGGTTGCTTCTATGGATTATTTCTTTCGATCCGCTACATAAATAATCAAATTGCGAATGGCTTCTCGAGCCTCATTCTCTGGAAAAGTATCAAGAAGATCGAATGCCTCTTGTTGGTATCTGTTCATCACTGTTTGAGTATACTCTAATCCTCCACTATCTTTGACAAAAGCGATCACTTCTCGGACTTTTTTAGGGTTGGTGCTGTCCTTTTTTATGATATTGATGATGCGTTTTTTCTCACTTCTCGTAGCTTTTTGTAGGGCGTATATTAGAGGGAGTGTCATCTTTTTCTCTTTGATGTCGATACCTTTTGGCTTACCGATATCAGCATCTCCATAATCAAACAGATCATCTTTAATCTGAAATGCCATTCCTATCTTCTCTCCGAGCAGACGACCTTTTTCGACCAAGGCTTCATCTTTAGCTACTGAAGCGACACCAAGACTACATGCCGAAGCCAACAAACTAGCCGTCTTATCTCTAATAATCGTGTAATAAAGATCTTCGTCGATGTCCAGCTTACGCGCTTTCTCCAGTTGCAGGAGCTCCCCCTCACTCATTTTTTTTACCGCATGTGATAGTATATGTAGGTGTTGGTATTCTTTATTATCGATAGCCATTAGAAATCCTCTCCCAAATAGAAAATCTCCTACAAGTACCGCTATTTTATTTTTCCATAGTGCATTGATCGAGAAGAAGCCTCGCCGCTCCATGGAATCATCTACCACATCATCATGCACAAGAGTAGCTGTATGTAATATTTCTGTTAGAGAAGCAGCATTGTATGTACTCGGATTGATCTCTCCACACATTTTAGCCATCAAGAAGACGAACATAGGCCGCATCTGCTTCCCTTTTCGCTGTACTATATAGTAAGTCACTTTGTCTAGTAGAGCTACATTACTCTTCATAGATTCTTTGAAATGCTTCTCAAACTGTTTCAGCTCACCTTTTATTGGTGCTTTTATTTTATTGAGCGTGGTAGACATAGTGCGTCTTACTTAAAGAAGACAATCATTTTTTTGATTTAGAAAGCCAATATACAACTACACCATTACTACAAATGGTACGCTAGATTGTTTTTAGAAAATCGCTTACTGTTAAAATATTTGGATGTTTAATCTTTCATCACCTTAAGACTTAGATCAAGGCTCCCTGCCGAATGCGTCAAAGCACCAACAGAAATAAAGTCTACGCCAGTCTTAGCTATCTTCCTTACTGTATTGAGATTGATCCCTCCCGACGCCTCGGCTTCGAACCTGCCATCGATTATAGCTACCGCCTCTCTAAGAATCGGAATCTCGAAATTATCTAACATGATTCTAGTCACACCACCTACTTCGAGTACCTCGTATAGCTCCACTAGGTTTCTCACCTCTACTGTTATACCCAGTTCTTTGCCTGTCTTTTTGAAATATTCGTGTACTTTTTCTACCGCTTTGGTGATATTGCCGCAGGCATCTATATGATTGTCTTTGATCATTATCCAATCATATAGTCCATCTCTATAGTTCGTACAGCCACCGATTCGTACAGCCCACTTTTCTAAGAATCTTAATAATGGTGTTGTCTTTCTCGTATCTAATATTTTGACATCGAGTCCCTCTACTTCTACCGCAAACCTAGAGCTCATAGTCGATATTCCGCTCATTCTTTGCATGGTGTTCAATACGAGTCTCTCCGCCTTGAGCAGAGCTTGGCTACCACACTCTACATAGAAAGCCTCATCTCCATAGAATACATCCTGACCATCCTTGATTCTGACATCTACAATAGCCGTAGGATCTACTTTTTTAAATATCATTTCAGCTAATTCGACTCCAGCTATTACTCCCGGATCTTTGACCAACAATCTAGCCTTAGACCGACCTTCCGCTGGTATACATGCTAATGATGTATGATCTCCATCCTTTACGTCTTCGTGCAATGCTTCGTCAATGAATTTTTCGATTTGTGCCTTTGATATCCCTTCCATATTTATCTTATCATTTTTTTAAGGACTGCAAATATAGGATTTTAGGAAATGCCGTGCTTAAAAATTCTATTAGAAGAAAAAATAGTGCAGACCAATGCAAAGTTTATTCTCTGCAACTATCTTAATATTCGATATAGACTTTGCGATCGACTTCCGATGGATTTCTTTTCCATTGTCGCAAAGGGATAAAGGTCTAGTGTTACTACATTTGATAAAATCATATGCCCCACTAAAAATTGCAAACACAACTAGTGATTCCCAAAGATATCGATATTCAGATAACCAAAATTACCTTAGAAAAAAAACCCCGCAGATACCGAGAGAGAATTAAACTTCGAATCAGGTTGTTGGAAGTAAGCATTGAGAATTCCAAATTCATACTCTACATCCAAGATAAATGGTCCTATATCAAAACCTAAGCCTGTGACTGCACCGAGCCATCCATCGTTCAATTGATACCCCGGAACAGATATAGGATCTCCTTTTGTATCGATCACCAAATCAAAACTCCCTAGTGCCTTGGTTCTAATCTTAAATAACTCGCCAAAACTGATAATATTATATCCAAGACCTACTCTACCATTGAGTATAGATACTTGAGAATCATGACCAAATATCTGAATACCATCCTGAGGAATTCTTGATACGGATGTGTATCGTGCACCCACTAAGAATGACATCGTCCCAGACATGAGTCTTCCATCCGCTCCAATATGATAACCAGAATATACCTGACCTTCGGGATTTACATTAGCGTCTTGGTTGGTCATAGTAGTGATGCCCGCATACGCCCGCATACCTCCAAGCTGAGCCGAAGCGTCTTGTGATGATAAAAATACAGAAATTACAATAAGGAAAAAATATTTCATGTTACCTAGTTTTGATTACTACTTATTAGAGATAACATATTCTATGCCGATTTCTACTATGTAGTGATTATACATTTATTATGTACATACTTTATTGGGCATATAAGACTTAAAGTCGCGAAAGTAGCCATTTTTTTTCGGTCAGTACTTCTAAAGAGTTGATTTCATCTCTTAGTTTTTCAACGGTATATTTTTCGTTCACGTTTGTCTTTAACAACTTTCGAGTCATTTTTAGTATGTTTTTATAATTGATCTTATGATATCCTATTACTTTTTTTCTCATAATATACATCTGCATAGCATCCAAGTGAGAATCAAGAAGATCATATTCTTCAGACTCATAGTAAACTTTCATCTGTATGACCTTTGCCGCTAAATTAAATAAGTGATCTTTGAAATCCACTACTTGAAGTGATGACAAAGCTGTATCAAAATCTTGCCGATGGTAACTGATCAACGCCAAATTAAAGTGATAAGCACTATTCTGTTCCTCTTTTTTCAATGCCGATTTATAATGTACAGTAAACGATTCCGCTCGATCGTATTCTCCGATTTTTACAGCGATCGCCGCTATATTCCTATAGGTAAATCGAGAGAGATGACCTTCTACCATAAGATACTTATTCTCTAATGCATCTTCGTAGAGATCAAGAGAGATGACCCCATATTCTAAATGTCCTCGATTGAGTAATCTTATACATTGATTGATAGCAAACCGATAGATTCCTTGCAGTTCATCGGCTGGGAATAAATGCTTCAGATCGTCTATATCTTTTTTGAACTCATTGAAATAAGAAGCTTCCTTGGGTGTGCTAAGCATCTTATATCCACTGTAATAAAGTCTAATACTTGGGACGGTCGTAAGATTATGTTTTTCTATATGATCTATATATGTAGACAATAATCCATAATCGTATGACTGCCCATATACAGAATGATGACTTACAGCGAAACAAGCCTGCCGTAACTTCTTGCTTATACTTATAATATCAAGATCATCTAGTAGCTCTTGTAGATTCAGATCTCTAGTCCTATTGCTATTGGAGATATGAGTACCTAGCTTGAATCCCAACTCAAACTTCAACTCATAATAGCCAGCATTCCTATACGGATGATCATTTAGACGCTTCATACTATTAGTAAATTGGCTATCATATAGTTTCTCGTCTTCATTTTCTTTGTATCGATCTATGAGGACTTCATCTTGATACGATCTATCTGTCCTAGCATTGATCAGTACTAAGCTCAAGGATACCAACCTATACAATTCACTCATGTGAAGGCGAAGCTGAGCGTCTGATATTTTGTTCTTATATATTTCCTCGTTGATTACGGCTCTCGTAAGGTTAGTTCGCTTCCTACCATATGATACTACATATTCGAAGAGAATCAAATGATACTCTTTACCGTCCAATAATGGAGAAAGTAACGAATCTCGGATGATTAGCGCCTCCTTTTTTGTCAACTGGTCTATAATCCTAGCTAATTTGCTATCTCGCATTATTAAAATGTTATGCAACAAATATGCGTAATTAATTTATTTATAACTATTTATGACTATTTATTTCTCATATTCTTCTAACAAATAGAAAATAATGTCATCTTTTTTTAATGAAATCCTACTCATATTTACATTAGAAAGGATAATTAAACTGTAATAAATATGTTTTATATCTGAATTTAAGAATTGAT
Organism: uncultured Saprospiraceae bacterium; assembly: GCA_938007965.1. Lineage (GTDB taxonomy): Bacteria > Bacteroidota > Bacteroidia > Chitinophagales > Saprospiraceae > CAJXUU01. The sequence continues at coordinate 12,551 of CALLMH010000064.1, forward strand.
TGGTGGCTCCCCCACTATTTTAACACAGACATCGATCAAGATAAACTTAATGCCATGTCACTATGAAAAATCCATTGAATTACCTACTCGTTGTTATTATTACAGTACTACCATCCCTGAAGCTAAATAGTCAGTGTCTCAACTTCTCATTCGAAGAGTCGACAAATGGATCTGATCTTCTGGTGGACGTAAGGGTAGAAAACTTTACTGATATACTCTCTCTTCAATTAGCTTTCGGCTATCCCGCTGACAGATTGCAATTGCTAGACATAAATGGCAATAGCCAACTCAACATCAATCAAACCAATCTCAATGCGCAAGATCCTGGTTACGTAACTTTAGTATGGTTTATTGCTGATGCTGGAGAGACATTGGCAGACAACAGCTCGCTCCTTCAGTTTAGATTTCAAGTAATAGACCCTAGCCCTGCATCGTTGATCTTAATTGACAATGATTACATCGAAATCGTCAATAATCTATTTGAAAATGTATGTTATACCTCCGAAACCATCATAGTAAATGACAATAGGGCTAAAATAAGTGGTTCTGTAACACATGACAAAGACGACAATTGTCTAGAAAGTGAAGGAGACCTACCACTAGCTGGCTGGACGGTAAAAATAACTTCTGACACAGATACATACTATGGACTTACTAATCCATCTGGTCAGTACTTAATCCCTGTCGAATTAGGTGAGTACACCGTAGAAGTACTACCGATCAATGATCTCTGGATGCCTTGCTTATCTCCCCAAACAGTAAATGCAGTTACTGAAAATACAACCTACCAGACTCCAATTGTCATAAGCCCAATAGATGAAGCTTCTGCATTATCCGTCACTATGAAAGCACAGCGACTTAGGAGGTGCTCTAATAATAACTATCAAGTCATATATAAAAACGATGGAACAATACCATCTACTAATACGTCCCTAGTAATAACTCTCGATGAAAATCTAGAATATATAGATGCCAATATCCCTGGAGTGTCCGCAATAGATCAGATCATCACCGCAGACCTTGGACTAATAAACGAAGGCCAATCTGGAAGCTTTTCACTGACCGTGAATGTGAACTGTGAAAACACCGTAGAAGGCGAAACACTCTGTGCAGAAGCTGATATATCGTCAGATGACAGTATGATCCCACCCTCTGACTGGGACGGCGCAGTACTCATGACAGATATTAATTGTGATGGAGATAGTGTAAAAGTCACCATCACCAATGTAGGAACGAACGACGTACAATCACCCCTTAACTTCATCGTGATAGAGGATGATGTCATGTTGCACTCTAATGAAACCGATCCATCATCGACAGAGCAGAGAAGCTTCAAATATAAGGATAACGGAGCAGTATATCGGGTGATTGCCGACCAGCCTGATGGATATCCGTATGGTGCTTTCGAAACAGATTTCGTACAATCATGCGATGATGACAACTCAGATTCTTACAGCTTTGTGTCCATGTTCCCAAATGCAGATGATGCGCCATTGATAGATGTAGAGTGTCATGAACTGGTCGATTCTTTTGACCCAAATGATATCTTAGCCTACCCTGCGGGATACAGATCCGATCATAGAATAGATGCCAATCAAGATATAGAATATACAATACGATTTCAAAACACGGGCACGGACACGGTATTCAACATCACAATCGAAAACATCATAGACGAATCTCTCGATATAGAATCGCTAAGAGCAGGCAGTAGTAGCCATGACTATGTACTGACGATTCTAGAAAATGGTAAACTTCGATTTGAATTCTATAATATCTTACTTCCTCAATCGACAATAGACATTCCTGGATCCAATGGATTTGTAAGTTACAAGATTAGCCAAAAACCTGACTTGCCAGAAGGCACACAAATCAACAACAGTGCTGAAATCTTCTTCGACTACAATGAGTCCATAGTGACCAATACTTATACCCACTTGATCGGAGACGAGTACATCGAGGTTATGCTCAATGATAAAATTATATTACTAAATGACGAACTTATAGCGTCTCCAAATCCTGCTCAGGATGTGATGAAAATCGAGGTCAATAGCGAGCTGCCAAGTGTCTCTTACATCTTATATGATACAAAAGGATTGATCGTGAACGCAGCGAATAGTCCAACAAAAACATTCTATATAAACAAAGGTGTAATGCAGAGCGGTCTTTATATCTTAGAAATACGGTCTGATAACCAGACAATAGGAAGAAAAAAACTGATTTTCAACTAATACAGAGTTGATCTTCAAATAAGAATTTGATTATTGCAAGTGCTGACCAGTTTGGTCAATGATAGCTTATTTGTAGCAAATTATTATCCTAATGAAACAGTAAAGATTGTTTTGTTTACAAGCTAAAATTGACCGATCACAGGGGACGTGATTATGGTCAGCAACTAACTCGAGCCAGCTAAAAGTAGCTGGCTCTTTTTATTTAGTGATATATTAGCCAAGTACGAACATCTCTAATTCGAAAAACGACAAAATGAAAAGCACCCTTCCTCAAATATTGATTTGGACATCAAAAATATAGACGTATTTTGCATCAAAGTTAAATAAACATGAAAAGAAAAATTATACCTGGACAAATTCCCACTTCAGATCTCCACCAATACCTACTTGGATCAGTCTCTCCTAGACCCATAGCATTTGTAAGTACAATAGACGAAAACGGAAATCACAATCTAGCACCATATAGTTTTTTCAATGCTTTCAGTTCTAATCCTCCTATAGTAGTATTCAGTAGTAATCGGAAAGTCTCTGACAATACTACTAAAGACACATTGCACAATATCAAGCAGAATAAAGAGTGCGTAATCTCTGCTGTGAGCCACGATATCATGAGGCAGATGGCACTCAGTTCTGTAGCATTCCAAGCTGGTGAGAGCGAATTCGAACATACAGGATTGACACCGGTACCTTCTGAGATGGTGGCAGTACCAGGAGTAGCCGAATCTCCCGTCAATATGGAATGCAAAGTAAAAGATATAATAACGCTCGGAGAGCATGGTGGAGCTGGACACCTGATCATCTGCGAAGTACAGATCATGCACATTGACGAAGATGTAATCGTAGACAACAGGATAGATCCACATAAAATAGACCTAGTAGGTCGCATGGGAAGAAGTTTCTACGTGAGAGCGAGTGGCGATGCTATCATATCCATGTATCAGAATGTAGGTGCAGATCCAATCGGATACAATGCACTTCCAGAAATCGCGAAAAAGAGTAATCTCTTATCCGGTAATGATATTGGAGAATTAGCAGCACTAGAATCAATGCCAACTGAATCTGAATTGCAAGCAGCTAAAAAAATAATAAAAGAAATCCCAGACGATATAGAGATCAACTGTATCAACCTCATCCGTGAAGGAAAAGCAAATGAGGCACTCGCATTACTGACAGTCGCAAATCAGAAGTAGATCTTGGGTTTCGAATCTAAAATATGGTCTAAATTAAAGAAAAAGAAAACTGCCATGGGTGGTCTTCTATTTATCGTTATGACCGCTTTACTGGCTATTTTCGCATATTTTTTGGTAGGCGACAGTAGCCCAAATGCAAACAATCAAAAAGCTGAAATAGCACTCAAGAGTCCTAACTTCTCCTCTCAAGTAATCATTCTCAGAAATAATAGGTTCGATCAAAAAAAATCTGTGTTCGATAGGTTTCTCAATGGTGCAGAAAAGCCATACGACTTCTACCCCATATTAGATGCGCGCACTGTAGCCGAAGGGATAGAAGTCACTACGCATTACAATCAAAAAAAAATAATTAAACCCAAAGAATTATACGCTGAATATGATGGTCAAAACCTGACAACACATCTCAAAAATCAGAAATTTTGGCTCGGGACAGATCGGTATGGAAGATCTATATCTTCCAGATTAATACTTGGCATCAGGATCTCTCTCCTAGTCGGATTATTAGCCGTCATTATTTCATTATTTGTAGGTACAGTAATCGGTGCTATGGGCGGATATTTTGGTGGATGGATAGACAGAATAGTCATATATCTGATCAATGTGATGTGGAGCATTCCTACCTTGCTTCTAGTCTTTGCCATCGTGCTCGCTTTTGGTAGGGGTCTAGGGGTTATATTTTTGGCTGTAGGTCTCACGATGTGGGTAGATGTAGCTAGAATAGTAAGAGGACAAGTCAAAAAAATAAAAGAAGAACAATTCGTACAAGCAGCTAAATCTGTAGGTGTCGGGGAATACAACATACTATTTAGACATATCCTACCCAATATCATTGGCCCCATATTGGTCATAGCTGCCGCTAACTTTGCAACAGCCATCCTGATAGAAGCGGGTCTTAGCTATCTTGGATTTGGGGTACGACCACCTACCCCGTCTATAGGCAATATGCTCAATGAACATTATGGATACGCCATCACTGGGAAGCCTATTCTAGCTTTGGTACCAGCTATTACTATTATGCTCATGGTTCTCTCATTTAACCTATTGGGCTCGGGGCTAAGAGATGTATTCGATGTGAAGGACGGAGGTAGATAATCGCTCTCATCTGGATCAATCGTAGTTAATACGCTGTTAATCATATGGGCATACTTACATTTAAAGTTGTATTTTGAGGTTATTAGTCGTTGGAAGTTTTATCATCTCTTAGAATAAGGCTTCCGCAGAAAACAAATCAAGAAATCATGACAGGCAGTCTCGTACGAAGATTGATAATATTAGGTGGATTGGTGATCATAGCTATCATCTCAACACAGTCGTATTGGCTACTCAAAACATGGGACATCAAAGATCAAGAATTTGACGAGACGGCTCAAAAAATGCTACTTTCTGTATCTCAAAGAATAGCAAAAAGTTCTGATTTCGAATTGCCAAAAAAAGACTTTATAGAGCGTAAAGCTTCTAATCTTTATGTAGTAAATATCAATAGTGAAATCAACTTCGACGTACTAGAAGACTATCTCTATCAAGAAATGAAAAATTACTCCTTGGAGACTGATTTTGACTATTCTGTCTATGATTGTACATCAAAGGAGTTAGTATTTGGTAATTATTGCGATCTGGCTGGTGAGAATAAAGTCAGCTTGCAAGAGCAAGTCATCCCAGCTATCAAGGGTCTTGATTATTACTTTGTCGTTAGATTTCCATCAAGAGAAAGTTTCCTCTTGACCAATATGAACTTGTCAGTAATGTTTGCAATCATAGCCATATTATCGGTTTTGTTTTTCCTATATACCATATGGATCGTCATGCGACAAGAACGAACATCCCAGCTTCAAAAAGACTTTATCAATAACATGACGCACGAATTCAAGACTCCGATATCATCAATTAAAATCGCGGCGGATGTGTTTTCTAAAAGTGATTTTGTAATCGATGATCCTCGACTAGCAAGATATGCACGCATCATAACAGACCAAAATCAACGACTCAATGATCAGGTAGAAAAAGTCCTCAATATCGCAAGACTAGAAAAAGATAGTTTCGAACTAAAAAAAGAAGAGATAGATCTACATGCCACTCTAAAAGAAATAGCCAAGAATGAATCCGTAAGAATAGAAAATCACAACATAAATCTAGAATTAGCGCCGGAAGAGATAATACTATTTACAGATCCTCTTCACTTTACCAATGTGATCACCAACATCATAGACAATGCAATAAAATACAGTGCAACCGACCCAAAAATAACCCTCAAAACAGAAAAAAAAGATACGGAAAACACTATTAGCATCATCGATCAAGGCATTGGAATAGAAAAAGAAAAACTTAAAAACATCTTCGATAAATTCTACCGTGTTCCTACAGGTGACATACATAATGTCAAAGGTTTTGGTCTAGGTCTTTTCTACGTCAAAACGATATGTACCGCACATGGATGGACGATTGATATAAAATCCGAGCCAAAAAAAGGAACCACTTTTATACTCAAAATACCTTCAAAATCATAAATCATGGAATCTAAAGCTAGAATATTATACGTAGAAGATGATGAGACCCTAGGCTTCGTCACTAGAGACAATCTAGAGCAAAACAACTATGAAATAGATCATCACTTAGATGGGAAGTCGGGTTTGAAAGCATTCGAAAAGAAGGGATACGATCTGTGCCTACTCGATGTAATGCTACCAGAAATGGATGGATATGAACTAGCGCAAAATATCCGTAAGCACAATAGCGAGATTCCTATTCTCTTCCTCACCGCAAAATCTATGAAAGAAGATAGAATACATGGATTGCAGTTAGGTGCTGACGACTATATCACCAAACCATTTAGCATAGAAGAACTGATTCTAAAAATTGAAGTATTTCTAAAACGAAAATATATCGCTACTCCGGATAGTGACGAATATAAAGTGGGCTCTTTCACCCTCGATTACAAAAATCTAAAACTAATCAGTGCCAATAGTGAATCTAATATGACCCAAAAAGAAGCAGACCTCATGAAGCTCATGATAGAAAACCTTGGCAACACTTTGAGGAGGGAAGATATACTCAAAAAACTATGGGGCGAAAACGACTACTTTCTTGGTAGGAGTATGGACGTATTCATAAGTAGATTGAGAAAATATATAAAGCAGGATAAATCTTTGACCATAGAAAATGTACACGGCGTAGGATTTCGATTAGTCGAAAATAAATAAAAGTGCTAATGCTGTTTTTCAACAAAAGCGCCCCCAACTGACTAGATATAAGATATATATCCTATATTAGTGACCATAACAATATCCGTTATGCTATCACAACTGAATAATACTATAAAGGAATTACTATTTCCCAACATCTGCATGATGTGCTCTAAGGAACATGCTTCTGGAAAATCGAATCCTTTTTGTTTTTCGTGTACTGTAAATATGCCCTACACCAATCACTTCAAAAATCAACCTAATAATGCTTCTCCAAAATTTAGAGGTCGGATACCTTGTGTAGATGTTGCTTGTCTGCTTAATTTTTACAGCTACTCTGATGTCAAAAAGATGCTGCACAAATTGAAATACAAAGGAAGAAAAGACATAGGATTCGAACTCGGTCTGATGGCGGGCAAGAAAGCTAAATACTCAAATTACTTCAACGATATAGACCTAATCGTACCGATACCAATCCATAAATCCAAACTGATAAAAAGAGGATACAACCAATCAACTTTCATAGCCAATGGGATCGCAGAGTTTATCAAAGCCCCCGTCAGAGAAGACGTCATTATAAAATACACACACACCAAATCCCAGACAAAAATGAATAGGATCGAACGAGTGAAAAACGTAAGATCTTCATTCAAATTGGCTGATAAAAATGGCATCCAAGGCAGACACATCTTAATCGTGGATGACGTGCTAACCACGGGCGCCACCATAGAAGCTTGTGGCAATCACTTGTTAGAATCAAATGGAGTCCGATTATCCATCTTGTGTATGTGTCTAGCCAGAAACTGATAAGCCCACGATGATATCGTATAGGTAATGGGCAGCTATAAATGGATTGATTCAGTATTATCTATACCATTTTAATACGAGATTCGTAGTTCATTTTGTACCAGAAGTCGAAGTCTCTTTCATGTTGCCCCCGATTTGCTAAAACAAAATTATAATCTTTGACTTTCATTCTAATCTTGATTTTGAACTTTATACCTTTAGCATCTATTTCTAACGTAGAGCGTAAAATATGTATCAATGAATAGAGATATAGAAGACATGAGGATGAACTATACCAAAGGAAACCTTGACGAGGATTCTGTTTTGGACAATCCAATAGATCAATTTAAAGTCTGGTTCGAAGAGGCAACTAATAGCCAAATTCTAGAACCCAATGCACTCATCTTGGCGACTGTCAATAAAAACAATATCCCATCAGCAAGAACAGTCTTATTGAAAGAAATAGATCCTGGAGGATTCATTTTTTACACGAACTACCGCAGCGAAAAAGGACAAGACATCGCTGATAATAATAATGTGTCTATGGTATTCTTATGGAAGGAGATAGAAAGACAAGTCCGAATATCAGGAATCGCAGAAAAAATAGATCCAAGCAGATCTGAGAAGTACTTTCACAAACGACCAAAAGGAAGCCAAATAGGAGCATGGGTCTCTCCCCAAAGTACCATAATAGAAAGCAGAGCTGTCCTAGAAAATAAAAAAAGAGAGATCGAAAAAAAATACCAAGATCATGATCAGTTGCCGTTACCAGAGTTTTGGGGTGGGTATATAGTAAAACCCGTCGCCATTGAATTCTGGCAAGGCCGGCCGAGTCGACTGCACGATAGGATCAGGTATGCACTTGTCGATGGTTCATGGAAAATAGAGAGACTGGCACCTTAAGAGTTAGACTTTTTTTAGAGCATAATTATTCATTCCTTTTAGCTCCCCCTTATATTCTACCTTACCCGAGTATATCAATTTTCTTATTCTCCATTCTGCTGTAGTATCTGTGATGGTATGAGCAGAATGTTCGATTATTTGACCTATAACTATTGGCGCTTTTGTCCATTGCGTAGGAATTTGTGATAATATAAAAGAATCATGATACCCCCCTTCTACCGTTCGTATTTCACTATCTTTTTTTATTCTGTAGGCGCCATTCTCCTGTCTCATCACTGACCAGAGATCTTTGTATATCTGTTGAGCATCCACTCCTATTTTCTGTTTATATTGATAAAGGCTAGTGACTTGATCTGGAGAGAACATGGCTAGATTCACTGCTGGCAAATCATCATTTTTTTCTTCGGGTGATAGCCTACCCAAGTCAATGATGGACCATTGAATATCCCTGCCCTCGAAATAAGTAATAAGCCAAGCTGTAGCCAATATATCGTGACAAGAATCTCCTTGCCATAAGACAACTTCACATGCATCAACTTGATCTAAGATCAGCATCGACTCTTGATAGAATAGATCTATATCCATACCAAGGTCTATTTCAGCATCTATCATTTTCCAATAATCTCGCCTCTGAGTGGTATCCATGGCAGAATCACACTCTGAAATGGGACCTTGCGTAAAATCATCTCGCGAGGGAATAGATGTACTCCCTTCGAGACCGTGTACCCGCATTGCTTCCTTGAGGCAGCTCGCCGCAGAGTCTCCATATCCGATATGTACTATCTTCACTCCTATTGGATGATTTGTGCTCCGAGTAATTCATCTGGAATACCAAACGCTTCTGCATATGAAAGTGCATCAGGTCTTATTTCGGCACATAATTTAGTCACCAATCTTCTTATGGCTTTTGTTTTAGATCCATCCATGTAATCACTCTCTAAGAACCACCCTTTGTGCTCCTCGATTACAGACAACGCATACAAATCACACATCTTCGCCAATGCACTTTTCTCAGGACTATCTGTTAAGCTCTCTATCTTCTGATTGAAATTTCGTAGCACTAAGCGATCTACGTAAGCTTTCGCCAATTCTATCATGTGATTTTGACATTTCAAAAATGCATCATACGGAGCGATACGTTTTTTGAGGTAATCCTGCATCCTCTGGCTTAGACTGATCAATAATTTCTTCTCTCTGAATCTAAAAGCGTGTAAGTGGAAATCTCTATCTAGTAAATGATCGGAAGAAGTATTCCTCGTATAGATCGGATTATATCCCACCATCGTGTTACTTATCCTATCTCCTAGATACCTTATGACTGCAGTAAATCCTTCATCGTGAAACGATTGTTTGAATTCTGTCAATAACCCTTTCGCCACCAGCTGTAGCAGTACGGTATTATCTCCCTCGAAGGTCGTAAATATATCACTATCCCCTTTGAGTGCATCGAACCGATTTTCTGATAGATATCCTTTTCCTCCACATGCTTCTCTGCACTCTTGTATCGTATCTGTAGCATGCCAAGTCGCCATTGATTTCAATCCTGCAGCTTTAGTTTCGATCTTTCTCATTTGATCTTCATCGGCATTGATATAGTCTTCACCTAGTTTGGCGATCGCCAAATAGTAGCCGTAGGTTTTTGCCAATCTCGGAAACAATCTTCTCTGATGTGTTGGATAATCAATCAACAGTGTCTCTTCCTCTCCGTCTTTTGATGCGAATTGTCTTCTCCTCGATGCGTATTTTATTGCTATTGCCAATGCTGATTTAGAAGCATTCACTCCAGCCTGCCCTACACAGATTCTACCTACTACTAGAGCACCGAGCATTGTGAAAAATCGTTTGTTTGGATTTTTTATCGGACTTTCATATACACCAGCATTATTGATAGATCCATATCTGTCCAGCAAATTCTCTACAGGAACAGTTACCTTATCGAACCAGATTCGTCCGTTATCTACCCCATTCAGCCCGATCTTATAGCCACAATCCTCTACCCTTATTCCTTCTAGTAGGTTTCCATTTTGATCTCGCAGCGGTACGAGGATGGCATGCACACCATGATTTTCTCCATCTACGATCAACTGAGCGAATACAGCTGCCATGGTACTATGGAGCGCATTCCCTATATATTCTTTTCCCGCATCCTCAGAAGGAGAATCCACCACTATACTTTGAGTCTTATGGTCATACGTAGCTGTGGTTAGCAATCCTCTGACATTAGATCCGTGACCCGTTTCTGTCATTGCAAAACATCCGAGTAATTCCGCTTTGCCTAGAGGTTCTACGTATTTTCTATGATGCTTCTCTGTACCTAGATTATATACCGATCCACCAAATAATCCAAACTGAACTCCGAACTTGATAAGCAAACTAAGGTCTCCATAAGCCAGCGTCTCGAATACCGTAATATGATCCCCAACTCTGCCGCTACCTCCATATTCTTTTGGAAATGCATAAGCACCCAAACCCTGATCTGCAAGAGCCTTTACTTGATCCAGTGTAGTTTTTCGCTTTATCTCTTTATTAGGCTCTAATGAGTATTTAAAAAACGGATCTACCAATAACTTCTTTACTCTGTCTATAACCTGTGCATTATTTCCATCCAAGATGGCTTGCACTCCTTTTGGATCGAAAGTAGATTGATTGCTTACTTTATTTAGAGCTCCATTATCTACTTTTGACAATAATAATCTGATACTACTATCATTATCGAGTCCCATAGCAGACTGAATATTTTCGATCGCTTCGATGGCTTTTGGAGCGTTCCATGGCTTGTCTTCTTCGTAAGAGGTACTACTTTGAGCCATCTCTATCCCTAACTGGACAAGTGACTTTTTCTCTATTCCTTCCAGGTCATGTGCATTCTCCCGTAATACTTCTACCCACTCTTTGAAGATTGCTTCTGATGGAGGATACTTAGGATCTGTATACGTTATCAGATATTCTTTCTCAGCTTCAGTAAGGAAGTCTGCTTTGGACAATCTATCATGTATCAGTGCTATCTCACTGGGACTGAGCACACTATCTGACCATCCCACGTAGAACATAGGTAACATCGTAAGGATTCCTGGAGTTATTTCTTGCGAAGTTATTGTAGTCATATGAGTTTATTTTAAGGATCTACTAATTTATTATTGTAACATTAGGTAGAAAGATAAGGTTTCTTACTTGGTAGTAAATTAAAAAGCGTAATAATTCACAAATGTTATTAGATAAGTCTTAGACTGTTCTAAACTATATAAACTGGTGACTTATTATTAGATTAGCGTCAAATAATTAACTAATTCGTGTGAAAACGGGCCTTCTTTACACATAAGAAGGTGAAAATTAAAAAATATCAAAACACAAAACTAAATACTAAGCATATGAAAAAGGTAATCTTTATTATTCTCACGATATTCACAATATCGAGTATGGCAATTGCACAGAATGCGACAGAAAGAGAAATGTCTATGAGCCTTGGTAAGAAGGTTGGATTCTCTATCGACATAGATGGTGCGAACGAGAAAATGATAGAAGATGTTTGGAAGAAATACATCAAAGACTACGGAAAGAGTAAGAAAAATAAGAAAGCAAAAGAGCATTATGTAGTAGACGCGAGAGTGCCTATGATAGCAGGTGCAAGTGATGTAGATCTATACATTAATTTTGACGAGCGAGTAGGGCTCACGACTGCTAATCTTTGGATTGATCTTGGAGGTAGCTTTGTGAATTTTGATGAACATCCAAAAGAAGCTCAAGGTGCCGAAGAGTTTCTTAGAGAATTCTATCTAGAGGTGAAAAATAAAGCGATTTCAGAAGAAATGAAAGCACAAGAAAAAGAGCTAAACAAAATGGATAAAGAGCTCAGAAAACTTGAAAAGAAAAATACAGGATATCATAAAGACATAGAAAAGGCCAAAGAGAAAATCGAAAAAGCCGAGAAAAATATCGAACAGAATCTAAAAGATCAAGAAGATCAGAGAATGGTAATCGAGCAGCAGAAAAAAGTAATCGAAGAGATTATTGAGCGATTAAACAACCTTGGAAAAGACTAGAATAGAAGCGAAAATCATATAATGTAAAACAACGTTTAACACATTGCTTTAAATTATATATGAAAACATATTCACAAGCCACTTAAATTTAATTTTAGGTGGCTTTTTTATTTTTCACCTGAATCACCTACCCTCCACAAAATTATCATACTTACCTAATAAAAGCCTCAAAATATTTAAACCCAACTAAAAATATATAAAGAAATAATTATATATATATTCAATTTAATAGGTGCGCATCATTTTTCAACTGTAAGTTTATATTTGCAACATCAACACGAAATTGAGTTTTCCACAATAGGATGTCGTTCTCCACAAATGGCTAACAGAGTCAATTACATGAACAACTATCAAATATTGAAGGAACTCTTAGCTTTGTATTTCAATTTTCAATATATATCCACCAGCATTTTACAACGTCCATGGCAGAATCAGAAAAACCGTTAAAAGCTATATCAAATAGAATGAGCGCATTGAGCGGCAAAAATGGTCAAGGCGACCTATCTTTTGGCAAGGTCCAACCCCAAGCAATAGCTTTGGAAGAAGCCGTTCTTGGTGCGATAATGCTTGATAAAGATGCATTCCCAACCGCCACGGAGATTTTGAGGTCAGAATCATTTTACTTAGAATCTCATCAACTCATCTACAACACGATGAGTGAAATATATGGACAGTCTCAGCCTATCGATCTACTTACAGTACACGAAGCGCTTAAAAAAGCAGGTGCGCTTGAGAAAGTGGGAGGTATCACCTATCTAATGGAGTTGACGAATAAGATTGCATCATCAGCCAATCTAGAATTCCATGCGCGGATCATAGCTCAGAAGTACATCCAACGAGAATTGATCAGAGTATCTACCTTGATAATAGAAGACTCCTACGATGAGACCAAGGACGTATTCGAATTATTGGATATGGCCGAACAAAGTCTATACGATATCACGGACAAAAACCTTAGCTCTGGTTATGAATCACTCAAAATGCTAGCAATACAAGCACAAAGAGAGATCGAAGCGGCATCCCAAAAAGGATCAGAAATGACGGGAGTAACCACAGGATATGTAGAATTGGACAAATTGACGAGTGGATGGCAGCCATCTGATTTGATCATCATCGCTGCCAGACCTGGTATGGGTAAGACTGCATTTACACTTTCTCTAGCAAAAAATGCAGCAGAAGCTGGAAGAGGTGTTGCAGTATTCTCTTTGGAGATGGCCAGTGTACAACTCGTACAAAGGCTGATATCCATGGAAGCAGAAATCTCGGGTAGTAAACTGAGAAATGGCCAGATGGAAGACTATGAATGGAAAAAACTGCATGAAGCTGTAGAAAAACTAGCAGATGTCCCAATTTTCATAGACGATACACCAGGTATCAACATCTTCGAACTTAGAGCTAAATGTAGAAGACTCAAGCAGAAGCATGACATCTCGATGATCGTAATCGATTACCTACAGCTGATGAGTGGGGCGCCAGGTGGAAACGGAGGAGGAAACAGAGAACAGGAAATATCAACTATATCTAGAGCCTTAAAAGGATTAGCCAAGGAATTAAGTGTCCCCGTAATCGCACTATCACAACTATCAAGGGCTGTCGAGTCTAGAGGGGGAGAAAAACGACCAATGCTTTCGGATTTGAGAGAATCAGGAGCAATCGAGCAGGATGCAGATATCGTGACATTCATCTACCGTCCTGGATATTATGGTATCGAAGAGGGAGATATGGGTGTACCATCTGACCTTACAGAGATTATAGTCGCCAAACATAGAAATGGTAGTCTAGACACCGTAGAATTAAAGTTTGTCGGTCAATATGTGAAGTTTGAAGATCCTGGTGAAGGTGGATTTAGTAATGATCTAGGAGGAAGCTTTGTCGCTGATCCGTTTGCCAATGGTATGGTCACTCGACAGTCTAAAATGAATGATGGTAACGAAGCTGGTGGTGATTCGTCTGCGGGATTTGGCACTCCTGACTTAGGTGACATACCGTTCTAGACCTCTCACTCCTTTGTCTCTAGGACTAATAGTTCTGGATACTTCCTTCGTCAACTTTCCTTACACTGAACTACTTTAAATATATATAGCTGTAGGTGCAATGCTAAACCAAACACTCTAAATAATGCTGTCCAATTCCAAATTCTGATTTTAAATCATCAATCTGTTGCTTGGCTTCTTTATTTTGATTTCCTGTCTTTACTGCTGATATCATTACGTTCTTACCAGTATGTGCTGATGAGATAAATTCGAATACTTTCACTTCATAACCAAGTGATTCGAGAATCAATGCTCTGATTCCATCTGTGATCATCTCAGCCTGCCTTTCCATTAGTATTCCATGTTTTATTATGGGCCCTAGGGCACTTTCAGATTTACTCATTGCCTTTCTGATCTGCTTGTGACAACATGGGGCCACCACTATGTACTTTGCCTTCGCCTCTAAGCCTTTGGCGATGGCCATATCAGTAGCTATATCACACGCATGAAGAGCGATCACCATATCTGCGGCCTCTATTTTATATTCATCAATACTTCCTAGGTCGAAACTTAGATTGGTCAGCTTATTGTCCTGAGCTATGCTATTGCATTTATTTATTAGGTCTGGTCTGATATCTACACCTTTCACGTCAGCTGAGATGGACTTAGTATTATTCAAGTAGTCGTAAAGCGCAAAAGTGAGATAACCTTTACCACACCCCATATCTACTATTTTTTTAAGCGATGCATCACCTTTTATCAGTGCCGCTATGAGCTCTATATATTTATTGATCTGTTTATACTTGTCTTGGGCATGAGCATATATCTTCCCGTTAGAGGAGCTAAGTCCGAGATCAACAAGATACGGCGCAGATTCTGATATCAACCTTTGCTTTTTGTGATTGTGTTGTTCG
Source organism: uncultured Saprospiraceae bacterium (assembly GCA_938007965.1). Lineage (GTDB taxonomy): Bacteria > Bacteroidota > Bacteroidia > Chitinophagales > Saprospiraceae > CAJXUU01. The sequence continues at coordinate 27,767 of CALLMH010000064.1, forward strand.
ATTTTGATATCGTGCAATTCCCTTTTGACCAACACTTTAGATTTTCCCTTCTTTGATTGTAGAAGACTCACCTTTTTCTCTTTCAAATATAAATCCGCGTTGAAAAAATGGTCTCTCAAATATTCAGACACTTCATCTAGTAATTCCGCAGAACTGAAATTTTTCACCTGATCATTGGTCTTGCTTCTATAAGTAATATTCCAGGCAAGATTTCCATTTAACTCTACCGGTCTGACGATCATATTCCTCAGTTCACTTTTCTTGTCTCTTGGTTTTGCAAGTGTAAGTTTAAAGTATTGACCGTTTTCTAGAGTCGTGCTAATGTGTGAAATAAAATCTAACATACCTCAAAGATATTGAATTAATGTATGGTTTGCACTATTCTCTTTTTTGATCCCATTTCGGCCTATCGTTTTTTCATTTAAATTTTTTCTAATCAGCATGATAAACGCTATGTATCAGTATTAATAAGGCAAAATGTACTTTCTCGAAGGATAAAGTTCTCAGGTATTGATATAGAAGTACAAAAAAGCCGTACCAGGATTCCTCATGGTACGGCTCGACTTGTCATCTATCAATATTAAGATTTATACGGGCTTTAGTCGATCTTCGTTATTCTCTTCTTAATCGATAATTGATTATCAGAGATTACAATTGTATACATGCCATTTTGCATATCTGACACGTCAATAATTTGACCTGATGTAGCATTTCTGATATTTCTGATTGCTCTTCCTTGATTATCAATTATATAGATTGTAGGATTATCAAATTGACCATCTACGAAATCTACATTGATTACAGTGTTTGCCGGACTTGGGTATACGTTCGCTTCACTTTGTGGCAGCTCTGTTGTATTTACTGGTGGTAATAATACTGCATCTATTACATGTACGATTCCATTTTCAGTTTCTATATCAGCTACAGTTACTTGTGCATCATTGATAAATACAAGACCATTCTCTATCGAAACTGTGATGTCTCCACCATTCAGAGTAGTCGCAGTCATACCATCTGACAAGTCAGTGGACAGTACCTCTGACCCTAGCACATGGTAAAGTAAGATATCCGTCAACTGTCCCTCAGGATCTGACAATAATGCGTTTATTGTCTCTTCTGGAATCTCTCCGAAGGCACCATCGGTAGGGGCAAATAACGTAAATGTACCATCTCCCTGAAGTGTAGACGAGAGATTGGCTGTATCTAGAGCAACTTGTAGAATATTATGATCCTCAGACCTAATAACGACATCCATGACTGTCTTCGGAGCTGGTAATAATACTGCATCTATGATATGAATAATACCATTTCCTGTGAAAAAATCAGTCAAAATAATCTGTGCATTATTAATGAACGCACCGTCCGCATTTAGCGTAATTGTAGCTGTCTCTCCCTGAGCAGTAGTGATTTCTAACTGATCTGAAAGATCACTAGCAAAAGTTCTACCTTCTAATACATGATACAGTAACGTCTCAGTTAATTTTTCTGAATCTTCGACGAGTGATATTAGAATATCTTCAGGTACTGCAGCAAAAGCCTGATCTGTAGGGGCAAACAATGTTGTTCTTGTATCCGCAGAATTTTGTGGCGCATCTAATCCCGTAAGCTGTAAGACTGCCGCTAGATTAGCAAACCCTTGACTATTAAATATAACCGAAGCATTAGTAGTAGGAATTAATATAGCATCTACAACATGCACCACTCCATTTGTTCCTTCTAAGTCTGTGACCGTAATCATTGCTCCTGCGCCTCCATTTGCATTGATTGTAAAACCACCTGTTTCTGTACTAGTCACTAAATAATCCAACCCTAGTAGCGAAGTACCAATAGTTCCATCAGATAAATCATTAGAATTAATTACTGATCCCGTTACATGATATAATAGAATCTGACTTAATTGCCCCATAGGGTCTTCTAATAATTGATCAATTACTTCTTGCGACAATACAGAGAATGCTTCGTCTGTAGGAGCGAATACAGTAAGTGTACCTTCTTCAGACAGAGGACCATCCAAACTAGCAGCCTCCAATAAAGTCTCTAGTGTATTGTGATCTGGTGAATCAGAAATAATATCAAAAACAGTAGGATCTGGTGGTAATAATACTGCGTCTATCACATGTACTACTCCATTATCCGCTGGTATATCTGCCACGGTAACTTGTGCATCATTGAGGAATATTCCATCCATATTGATCGTGACGGTTACATCTTTTCCGTTGATTGTAGTGATCATCTGACCATCTGCCAAATCCGTCGACAAGGCTGTACCGCCTACTGCATGATACAATAAGACATCCGTCAATGCTCCAGAAGGATCAGCCAATAGTGCATCTACAGTACCATCTGGCAATGCAGCAAACGCAGCATCTGTAGGTGCAAATAACGTAAATGGTCCGTCTCCTGATAAAGTCTCAGCTAGATCGGCTGCGATTACCGCTTCTTCCAATACAGTGTGGTCTTCAGAATTAACTACAATATCGACTACCGTCTGAGCCGATGCAAAAACCGAAAACAAAAGAAAAATAAGTAAATGTCTAAGTTTCATAAATATAAGTTTTTTGATTTTAAATTGATGCACTTCCAATAATAGCAATGCAGATTACAGTTACATATATGAGTCTAACAGCAAAAAGGTTGACTTTTGTTTAATATTTTTATGTTTATGTTAAACGAAATGTATAAATATCCATTATATGTTTGAGTTTGTTGAATTGAGGAAGAATTAAAAAAACAATCAGTAAAGCAACCCTCATTTATAAAACTGCATATTTCTAAATTGAATACAATTTCCTTCAATTTGAATTTAATCCAAGAATGTATCAGTGACAATCGTACGACTCAGAAACAGCTGTATGATATGTATAGGATAAAGATGTATACCTTATGCCTTAGATATATGTCCAATAAGTTGGATGTTGAGGATATGATGTAAGAATGATGGATCAAAGTCTTCAGACAAATAAGGACATATGATCCCGATAGGGGTAATTTCTATAGTTGGATAAAACGAATATTCGTAAATACAAATTTTGAATATACACATAAAGAAATAGGAGAAACTTTAAATAAATCACCAAATACCTCAAAGACCCAACTAATGAAGTCATAGACTGCAGTTTTCAGCGGGATACAACTTTAAATTTTAATGATAAATATCATCTAACTATCTTTGTTGCCTATGAACAGAAAAATCGTAATCGCCATCGGTGGCTCAAGTGGATCTATTTATGCTAAATTATTAATGGATAAATTAGCACTTATCAAAGACATAGTCGTAGGCGTAGTCATGAGTGATAATGCTATTCTAAATTGGGAAATAGAAATTGGAAAGTTTAATGCAGATGAATATCCATTTACATTTTATTCAAAAAATGACTTCATGGCACCTTTTGCATCAGGATCAGCACAATATGATACGATGATTATCTGCCCATCATCCATGGGCTTGTTATCTAGAATAGCTACAGGTGTGTCTGGTGATCTTACAACCAGAGCCGCTGACGTCATATTAAAAGAAAGACGTAGACTGATCATTGTGCCGAGAGAGGCACCATATAATTTGATTCATCTTAGGAACATGACTGCGCTTACTGAGGCTGGAGCCATCATATGTCCAGCTACGCCATCATTTTATAGCCAACCTACTACGTTAGAAGAGATATGCAATACCGTTGTAGACCGCGTTTTAGATCTCGCTAAGATAGATGTCGAAACCTATAGATGGGGAGAATTGGAATAATATAATAATGAGCACACTTCAGTATTGAAATACTGCAAATGTCTTTCACCTCCGAATTATCCTTACTTCTCTCAGACAATTACTAGACCTAAGACCTTGCTCACGATAAAATCTTGTAGCCGTAAAGACTCCTTTTCTACGCCTAATTTCCTACATTTGCGCTCTCCATAAAAGGAATGAAAAATGGCAATGGCAAAGAGAACAAAGGTAGCTGAAATATTGGTTGGTGAATATATAGGAAAAGAACTAACAGTAGCGGGTTGGGTACGATCATTTAGAAGTAATCAATTCATAGCATTGAATGATGGATCTACGATCAAGACATTACAGATTGTAGTTGATTTCGAAAATGAAGATCCTGAAGTAATCAAGATGATCACAGTAGGAGCAGCAATCAAAGTAACAGGTACCATAGTAGAATCGTTAGGCCGAGGACAATCCGTAGAACTGAAAGCATCAAATATCAAAGTACTCGGTGTCGCTGATGCAGAGCAAGGTCCTGGACAATACCCACTCCAACCAAAAAAGCATTCCTTAGAATATCTTAGAGAGATAGCTCACCTAAGATTCCGTACCAATACTTTTGGAGCAATCTTCAGGATAAGACACCATGCTGCATATGCTATCCATGAGTTTTTTCACAATAAAGGTTTCTTGTATATCCATGCACCTATCATCACAGGAAGTGATGCTGAAGGAGCTGGCGAAATGTTTAAGGTAACCAACTTCGATATGGACGATACTCCAAAAGGAGAAGATGGCAAAGTTGATTTTAGTCAAGACTTCTTTGGCAAAGCGACTAACCTTACCGTATCTGGTCAATTAGAGGCTGAACTTGCAGCATTGGCATTTAGTGAAGTATATACATTCGGACCAACTTTCAGAGCCGAAAATTCGCATACTTCTAGGCATCTGGCAGAGTTCTGGATGATAGAACCTGAGGTAGCATTCGCTGATCTAGAGGACAATATGGATCTAGCAGAGGAGATGTTGAAATATGTCATCAAAAGTGTGCTGGACAGATGTGGAGATGATTTAGACTTCTTAGAAAAAAGATTGATCGATGAGGAAAAAGTGAAACCTATGAACGAGCGTTCACCGATGCCTTTGAAAGAGAAACTTCAATTTTGTATTGACACGGACTTCGAAAGACTTACGTATACGAGAGCCATAGATATTCTCAAAAACTGTAAGCCAAATAAAAAGGGAAAATTTCAATTCAAAATCGAAGAATGGGGAGCCGATCTACAAAGCGAGCACGAAAGATACTTAGTAGAGAAGCACTTCAAAAAGCCAGTAATCTTGACTGACTATCCAAAAGATATCAAGGCTTTCTACATGCGAATGAATGAAGATGGCAATACTGTAGGAGCAATGGATATCTTATTCCCTGGAATCGGTGAGATAGTAGGAGGTTCGCAAAGAGAAGAAAGATTAGATGTACTTCTCGCTAGGATGAAGGAAATGGATATTCACGAAGATGAGATGTCTTGGTTCTTAGATACCAGAAGATTTGGAACCTGCCCTCATGCAGGATTTGGATTAGGTTTTGAGCGGTTAATTTTATTCGTAACAGGTATGGCTAACATACGTGATGTAATCCCTTTCCCGAGATTCCCAGGAAGCGCGGAATTCTAAAAAACAATCTAAACTGGGCAAAAAAATAGAAGATGAATTTATACTCACCTTCTATTTTTTTGTCGTTTACAACATATATTTGGATAAGGTCTTATGTGTTCAATCCACCACAAACACTAATCACTTGTCCAGTAACATAAGTACTCATATCAGATCCTAAATAGATACAAGTATCAGCTATATCTTTTCCTGATCCTAGTCTTTTCAATGGTATGCTATCTATGTAGGCTTTCTGTTGTTCTTCCGTCAGGGCATGTGTCATATCCGTCTCGATAAAGCCAGGAGCTACTGCATTACACCTAATACCTCTCGAACCTACCTCTTTCGCTATCGACTTACTGAATCCGATGATACCTGCCTTTGATGCAGCGTAGTTCGCCTGTCCAGCATTACCGAATACGCCCACTACAGAACTCATATTTATAATAGATCCTGATCGCTGTTTGAGCATTGTTCGCATAGCATGTTTTGTCAGGTTAAATACTGATTTCAAATTTACCTCAATTACTTGATCCCATTGTTCTTCGCCCATTCTGAGCATGAGGTTATCTTTAGTGATCCCTGCATTATTGACCAGGATATCTAGACTTTCGAATTCTGCCGTTACATCTTTGATCAGTTGTTCTGCTTGTGCATAATCAGCGGCATCAGATTTATACGCTTTTATCTTTTGTCCTCCAGCGGAAGCTTCTTTTACCACTCTCATAGCACTCTCCTCCGAAGAATGATACGTAAATGCGACATCTGCTCCTTCTGCAGCCATTGCTTTTACCAGTGCTTCTCCTATTCCTCTTGATCCTCCTGTAATGAGGGCTGTTTTTCCTGTTAGTAATCCCATGTTTGTTTTTTTAGCGTCGCTCTTGTATTTTTTAGGCAAGTCGACCGTTTCACTTTTAGACTGCTTCTGTTTTAGATTTATATGCCTTTCCCGTCAAATAATCAAAAAGCGCAGTGTTCATTTTTTATATTTCTCTAATTTTTATATTTCTGAACCAAACTTTATCCCCATGATCTTGGAGGGCGATATGGCCTTTTCTGGCTTGTCCAAAATCAACCATTATTGGATCTTTTTCACCATTGAATTTACTATTGGCTATCATTTCATTCCATTTATCTGTGTGCATTTCGAAATTAACCACTTCGTATCCATTTTGATAGAACTTAACTCGGCCATTATCTGATACGATTCTAATTTTGTTCCATTGCCCGGCTGGATTGACTGTGATGTATTTCGTCGAAATCAAATCATACAGGTCCCCAGCTCTATGTTTTTCGTACTTGGTGTCAGGATGACAAGTATTATCCAGTATCTGCATCTCAGGGCCTGTCTGCCATACGTAATCATATTTATCATCTTCTACGATATTGAATATGATTCCAGAATTTCCACAGTTACCTATTTTCCACTCTAGTTTAAGATCAAAATTTTCGTATGCCTTATTAGTAATTATATCTCCGCCATCGATCGCTTGCCAGCTGCCATCGTCTCTCGGTTGTGCATTGAGGTGTAAGGCTCCATTATCTACGATCCATCCAGACCCGACAGTCTCTTTTTTAAAGTTCCTAAATTGGTCTATTTTCTCACCATCAAATAACAGTTCCCATCCTTGTTTTTTCTCTATCGGCGTGAGTGTATTCGGTTCTTTTTTGAATGGTGCAGACTCTACCACTCCAGCATTATTTTTAGATATTTTATTGAGTGTATACCAACATTCTGGTGACCATAATGCATTACCCGATTCGCTGATAAACTTATCTTTTAATCTTATATACACTACATGGCCCTCTTTCATTCCATCTATTTCTAAGAATACTTTCTTTCGATCTGTAGATACGGAAGAGGATAGTACTGTAAGGTCTCTTTCATCCAATTTCGGACCACCGTAATCTTTGGTCGGTTTATAATACCATTGAGAAACTTGATATGCGTCTAGTTGCCAACCATCCCCTTCTTGAAGAGGTTCGGTAAATTCTATTTCCATACCATTAGACTTGACTCTTACGGCGAGCATTTCGAAGGTTGCATTACCGTTGTACTCTAGTCTTTGGAGACCAAACCAATTAAGACCTTGATTCGCTTGCCAGTTCCCTGGTGCTCCAATACCACCTATGTAAAGTGATCCATCAGGTGCCCATCTAATTCTATTTACTCCAGCTTCCATACCTTGTGTAAATCTGAATAAAGCGCCCTGTTTCACTCCTTCTACCTCTTCTACGAATACTCTTTTGACACCACCATTGGTCACCTCTCCATGTATCATTTGATTTTGATATGGCCCAACATTAAGTGACAAAGGTGTGCTTGGTGAGTTTCCGATTTCATCTTGTGGGAGCCACACTACAGGCGGCTTCTCTTCTAGATCCGCTGTGCCGTCAAAGTCTACAGATCTCGACCCAAAGAATGCGCCTTCCGTTACTTCTACTATCTTGGATGCTGGCAACCAGTCTCCCTGATTATCTGCGACATAGATCGAACCTCCATACCCTAGCCCGACTCCATTTGGTGTTCGTAGCCCTGTCGCTATGAATTCTCTCTCTCCAGTTTCTATGTTTACTTTTAATACTGAACCTCTGTCGGCTACTTGCTCAGCACTCGCTCCTCCTGGCTCGATCGCTGTAGCTAATGTAGCATAGAGATACCCATCTTTTTCTTCGAGCCCAAATCCAAATTCGTGAAAATTGGCTGATACGTTCCAGTCTTTGCAGAGTGTTTTATAAACATCTGTCATTCCATCGTTATCTGTATCTATCAGTTCTGTAATTTCTTGTTTTTGCATGACGAATATTCGATCATTGACCACTTTCAGTCCTAGTGGTTCTGCCAATCCATGCGCGATCAGTTTGTACGACATTTTAGAAGGATCCCCTGTTGCGTGATTATCTATGGCATAGACAGAGCCGTTTGGGTCCCAAGTACTGACGAGTAATTTACCATCACTTGTGAAGTCCATCCCTCCTACCTTCGGTTCGAAATCATCAGGCCTCGCTTGAGACAGTGTAAATGACGGATGCACACCCTCCAATGCTGATTTATCTCCTGGGATCTTTATCAGATTGGCCATTGGAAGAGTTCTGTCTTTTATGATTGATTGCTGTTCTTTTTTGTGTCCTATAGCTCCCCGTGGCACTACGACCCACGCCTCTGCATCTTCTGGTTTCCAATTCAATGAAAGGAACCTGCCTCCACCACCTTGCATATATTCTAATCGGAACTTGTAAACTCCTTTTTCGAAAAATGCCATATTCTCTTTATATTCTACTCCATGCATACCATCGTTGTCCACGAATTTCTTATCATTTATATACAGTACGCTACCATCATCACTCCATGTACGGAAAGCATATTTTTGACTTTTAGGAATATCTAAATAACCGTTGGCCACGAGGACAAAATCATTTTCTAGCTTCACAAAATCACTTCCACCCACATTATCAAAGTTAGCCATGACACCAGCCATCTTTGGCTGTTTGCTAGTTGATATCTTAGGAATACTACTGCCTAGATTATTCCATGAATATACCGCTGTAACACATCCTGGAATCAAATCTTCACTCTTCAATCCTTCTATAGGATCAAAAGACACGTCTCCTTTCGCTACATCTGGTGCTACATCAGCTCTTGCTTCGTCCGCTGCATCGAGTGATAGTATATACTTTACCATTTCCTCTAAGTCAGTATCTGGGATGTCAGGGTGTGCATTCATGATTTGATTTCCCCATATTCCGGTGCCACCACTTTTGACCTTTGCAGCTAGCATTTTGATATTATCCTCAGTCGTTTTGTATTTCTTTGCTATGGAAAGATACGCAGGTCCTATGGTCTTCACTTTTTTATTATGGCATGTTTTACAGTCACTTTTAGCAATCAGTCTAGCTCCAGGGTGCAATACTTCTCCATCCTCTGCTTCTTGCTCTTCTAGTCCAAGATTGAGCGGATTGATGATAAGTGGATTCGCTAGGAAAGTAGTGTGTAGTTTGGTCGAGGCATTGCTATTCAAAGCCAATGTACCATTCAACTCTAAGGCATTAATTTTTCCCACTTTCACTTCCTTCTTATTATTTACTTTCAGCTTTCCATCAGTGTCTATATTACCTTCCATAATGATACTATTCGTATTGAATGTCATATGGACGGTGTATCCTTCTGGCACATTTCCTGTGGTAAATTCTCTTTGGAAAACTGGCTGGTAACTATCCGTATTAGTTGCCTCGGGTCTTTCAGTTACAGTTATCGGCTTGGCTAATCCTGGCGCATTGATCTCATACATCATCTCGGCCCCGTCTCCGACAAATCTGTGACCTTTATAATCTATGGTTGCGTCCATATCCTTACCATTAGCATCTGTAAGATTCCAAATGTCTGTCACTTCGTTTACCATGTAGGCATTACCGATAGTGGTGGGCTGTGGACCATGAGTATCTGTCCATACTGTTCCTTCAAAATTGACATTTCCCTGCCATGCTTTATAGAGACCACAAGTGTTGGTACTGTAGGCTGCCCACACTTCATCTGTCAATGCAAATGTGATCATTCTAGGGTTCTTATCGAGAACTGACCTGAATACGAATGGCGTATGTGGTCTCACAACCCCAGATGTCTCATTGGAAGAAAGGTCTTCTCCACAAGAAAAAAGAAAAAGTGAACATATCACTAAAAATGAATATTTTAGAAATCTCATTGATGCTATTTTTATTTTCGAAGATGTCAAAAATACATGGATTTTTCGAATAGGTGGGATGAGATAGTTGATTTATTATTTAAGTATACTATTTTTGCAATTGATTTAGATAAAAAAGCTCCAAGAGCTTAATTAGTAAGGTGCCAAAATACCAAATCTAAATACATAAGCGTTCATTATCGAGCTAAGCAAAATTAATATGTTGAGAAGAAGTATTCTTACAGTATTTATCTTTATATCATTTCTATCTATATCCAATGCGCAGAAGGGCTGGGAAGTAGGTGGTTGGTTAGGCACTAGTCTCTATTATGGAGACCTGAATAACAAGGTAAATTTCGATTCTCCAGGAATAGCTGGCGGCTTATTGGGCAAATGGAACTATAACTCTAGGGTAGCACTCAGAGGAAGTTTCAATTTTGGCAGAATATCTGCAGATGATGCAAACTCGGATAATAATTTTAACAAAGCGAGAAATCTAAATTTCCAATCCAACATCTATGACCTCACTACTGGCATAGAGTTCAATTTCTTGGAGCATATCAGAGGATCAAAATTCGAAACATATACACCCTTTATATTTGCCGGTTTTTCAGTTTTCAGATATAATCCTAAGACGGAGCTTGATGGTGTTACTTACTCTCTACAGGAACTAGGAACCGAAGGACAGGATATCGGAGAAGAGTACTTTCTCGTGAGTGCTGGTCTTACCTTAGGCGCAGGATTCAAATGGGATGTGAGCAGTGATCTAACTTTTGCTGCAGAATTCACAGTACGTCGGGTATTTACTGATTACTTAGATGATGTGAGTACAACTTTTCCAGATTTGGACAGACTAAGAGTCATAAGAGGTGAAACCGCGGTGTCGCTCTCAGACAGATCTCTCTTGGATGGCATCGCGATAGAAGGCCGCCAGCGAGGAAACAGTGCTGATAATGATCGATATACATTCATTAGTTTTGCATTGACAAAGTACTTTGGAAGATTAGAATGTCCGAAAATTTCTAAGATATAGATAGTTCTTATAGACGATTTTTAATCGATAGGTTAGTTGATTTCATACGTTTTATTTCAGTATATCACGCATATCTCAGCACTTCGACTTTCGACTATTAGACTGTTCTTGGAGTCCTGGTACGCTATTATGATTTGTTCCTATTCACTGCGACTATCCTTTGAAGTTTCGTATATTTGATTGGTTGCACTCAACCCTATTTTTTTGTGCGTTTTATCATACACGCTTGGCGTCCACTACTATTTCTTATCCTAAAAATAAATGCTACCTTTATAACCTGAAAGCAAAACAACACGATCACATATGATCAATTTAGAATTACTAAGTAAGGTGTGCAAAGTACCAGGTGCACCCGGCTACGAACAACGAATAAGACAATACATAATCGAACTGGCAACTCCTCTAGTAGACGAAGTACGAACAGATGCAATGGGTAATGTCATTGCAATCAAAAAGGGTACTTCTGATAAAAAAGTAATGCTAGCCGCTCACATGGATGAGATTAGCTTTATCGTCACGGACGTAGATAAGGATGGATTTGTACGGTTTCATACTTTGGGAGGTTTCGATCCTAAGACACTGACCGCTCAGAGAGTGATCATACATGGAAGAGAGGATGTAATCGGTGTCATGGGAACAAAACCCATCCACGTACTCACAGCAGAGGAGAGATCCAAATCTCCAAAAAATACAGATTTCTTCATCGATACCGGTATGACTGCAGATCAAGTAAACAAACTGGTCAGAATTGGAGACACCATCACTAGAGAACGAGAACTGATCGAAATGGGTGATTGTGTGAATTCCAAATCACTGGACAATAGAGTGTCTGTCTTTATACTGATAGAGGCACTTCGATCTTTGCAAAATAAAAAAGTCCCTTATGATATTTATGCTGTATTTACAGTGCAAGAAGAAGTTGGACTTAGAGGAGCAACAGCTGCAGCCTCTGGAATCAATGCAGATTTCGGCATTGCGCTAGATGTAACACTTGCCTATGATCTGCCGGGAGCTGCCAATCATGAAATGATCACAAAATTAGGTCAGGGGACTGCCATCAAAGTAATGGATGGTGCTACGATATGCGATTATAGAATGGTAAACTTCATGCGAGCATTAGCTGAGAAACATAACATACCTCACCAAATGGAGATATTGCCCGCAGGCGGTACCGATACAGCTGGAATACAACGACACGCCAAAGGTGGATCTATTGCTGGAGCTATATCTATACCCACTCGGTATCTACATCAGGTGATCGAGATGGCTCATAAAGATGATATCCAGCATACGATTGACTTGCTTATAGCATGCTTATTAGAGATCGATCAGTACGATTGGTCATTTAAGTAGCTAGGATTGGGTGAGTTAGTGAGAAGGTGAATGCATTATGTTATACTACCGAATGTAGAATCTAAAACATCTTGTATTAACAATACTTCTTTATATTTACACTTCATACTCAATCAAATGGACTATGCCAAGAAAAATATCTAAACCAGAAGCGGGAGAATTCGGTGCTTACTACACTGGCTATATCAACAAAGTCAAGGGTAATCCAATATCTGTACTTAATGATCAGATAGAGCAATACACCGACTTCATCAAGCAGAATAGTGATCGGATGGATTATAGCTATGCTGAAGGAAAGTGGAGTATTCGAGAATCACTCATCCACCTTATAGATACTGAGCAAATATTCGCTTACCGAGCATTGAGGATCAGCCGTGGTGACAAAACTCCTCTGGCAGGATTCAATCAAGATGACTACATACGAGACAATGACTTTAGCCATATTACTCCTTGGGATATACTAGAAGAACTTACACACCAACGTCGCGCAACATTGAGTATGATCAACAAATTTACCGATGCGCAGATTGGTCATGTAGGAATTGCTAGCGAAATAGAAACATCTGTACGAGCACTCATATATATCATGGCAGGACATGCGCAGCACCACCTAGATTTATTCAACGAGAGATACCTCTAGATGAAAATATACTGGAAGGATTCCTTCAATTTTATCCGCAAGCTTACACCACGCAGACTGTTCAATGCAGTCCAGCTACTTGCGTCGTTCTATGTTACGAAATGGAAGCGCAAACCCATACAATGGGGTAGCCCGATGACGGTGTCTATAGAACCTACTACAGCTTGTAACCTAAGGTGCCCCGAGTGTCCGAGTGGCTTACGGTCATTTACAAGAGAGACAGGAAATCTAAAGAAGGACTTTTTTACCAAGACGATTGACGAGATATATAAAGACCTGATCTACTTGATTTTCTATTTTCAAGGAGAACCTTATATAAATCCTGATTTCTTGGATATGGTATCATACGCCAATAAAAAAGGCATATATACCATCACCTCCACAAATGGACACTTCCTCAACGATGCCAATGCAAAAAAAACCATCGAATCAGGTCTTGATCGCATGATCATATCGGTAGATGGTACGACACAAGAAGTATACGAAAACTATAGAAAAGAAGGCAAACTAGAAAATGTATTGGCAGGGGCAAGGAATGTAGTGAAGTGGAAAAAAAAGATGAAATCAAGCACACCACACATAATTTTTCAATTTTTGGTCGTGAAACCCAATGAACATCAGATTCCAGATATCTACCGACTCGCAGAAGAAATAGGCGTAGATGAAGTGAAACTCAAAACAGCTCAAGTCTACGATTATGAACACGGAAATGATCTTATCCCCACGATAGAAAAATATAGTCGCTATCACAAAAAATCAGATGGTACGTATGGAGTGAAAAATGAACTTCTCAACCATTGTTGGAAGTTATGGCACGCCTGTGTCATCAGTTGGAACGGTCTAGTACTTCCATGCTGCTTTGACAAAGATGCCGATCATAGACTTGGAGATTTGAATTATAATTCATTTCAAGATATATGGCATGGCGAGGAGTATGATGGGTTCCGTAAGAGTCTATTGATTGGTAGAGATCAGATAGAGATATGTAAGAATTGTACGGAGGGATGTAAGGTATGGGCGTAGCCAATGATACAGTTTTAAGTATATCATCAAAAGGTAACTTCCCTAAAATCTACTTATGAAGGGATATTCAGTAGATCTGAATATCCTTATTTATATAGCCCTTCACTCCGCTTACTGCTGAATGAATACACCGTTTATGCTTGATTTTACGTAAATATGAGGTAATAAATTTCAACTTAAACTTCCACTCGCCGTTCGAGCTTTCATTTTTGGCTTGACCCAAAAACGAAACAAA
>CALLMH010000065.1 GCA_938007965.1 uncultured Saprospiraceae bacterium
TGTGCCATTATTTAACTTTTTAGACGGAGACAAATATGGCAATGACCATTCAAAGGAGAGGGGACTTTGTCCTCTTTCTTTTGAAAAATATTTATTTATACTTGTCTCTCTAAAAAGTTGCATTTGTGATTTGAATCTAAGCTTCCAAATATCAAAAAAACATGAATAAGCCAACTACCGTCTTAATAATCAGCTTTTTACTACTTTCTTACCTATCATACTCCCAAGATTACCCTTCAGAATCTCACGAATTTATTTTTAATGCACATAACATCCCTGAAGCTTGGACTATTTCCCTAGGAGGTACAGCAGATTATCCGGTTGCATTTACGGATCCTCTAGGATTTTCAGATTTGCACCCAGATGTTGCTGGTGTATATACTAGTCCAATACCTAATAATTGCTACGACCCAACAGAATACCATGGAACACAAGCAGTGGCAGCAATTGCAGGTGTAATTGATGATAATTGTGTGTCTGGTGTAGCATATAATACTTCAGTAGGAGCATTTTGCGATGAAACTTCATTTTCTACAATGGGAAGCTTAGGCTACAAAATAATATGTAGTTCCGGGCCGACTACTGGACTAGATCGTACGGTCGCAGAGCAATTAACAGATGATGGAGTTACTTTAGTCTTATCTCAAAGAGGATATAAACATGAAGATTATCATGATGTGCCTGGAGTAATAGTTGTGGGTAGAGCTGATACCCAAGGGAATTATTGGCAATATGGACCAAATGGAGACGGATATCTTGATGTATTGTTTATGACCGAGGGAATTTATAGAGTGATAGAAGGTAGTGGATGTGATGCCTCTGAAACAGGAGGAACTTCAATTGGAACACCGCACGTGGCAGGCATTGTAAAACTTATCAAAGATGTGAATCCATGTTTATTTCCTTCAGACATTGAACATATTCTAAAAAGTACAGCAAGTCCCGCTGGATTAATAGATGTATATGGAGCACTCATAGAAGCGGATCCTGACACCTATGAGGGAGTTGATCATGTATTGAATGGAGATGAAGAAATAGAAATGGCACGTGTATCAGGTGACTTGACTGTTACTACAGGTTCAAATATCACACTCAGCGGAAATCTTCAAACTGGCAAAGGAACAATAATTACTGTTGAATCAGGTGCCTCACTCACTGTGACAGGTACAATCGAGTTTGGGAGCCTTGCCGAAGTAAGATTAAAAAGAGGAGCAAAAATGTTTGTTAATGGCGGAGTGTTAACATCTAGAGGATGTGATGGCGACGAATGGCAGGGTATTTTTGTGGAAGGTATTAGTGGGCCTCAACAACTTCCTAATTCATTAAATTTTAATCCGAATGGAAATGCAGTATTGGTATTTACTAACAACGCTTTTGTTGAGAAAGCCAAAACTGTTTTTTCTACAAACTGCGTCTACATACCATACTCGGAACGAGCATTTTATAGAGGAGGTTATGTTAGCGCTACGAATACGATATTCTCATCTTCAAGACGAGTTGGCGAGTTCATGAAAAGAAGAGCTAAAGACAACAGTAATATATCGAATTGTACTATTCAAAACGTTGATGTTGGATTTACACATTGGGCAAATTGGGGAGTAGAATACAAAAACAATACATTTAAATCTTATAAAGACCAAGCGCTATTGGGTATTGATGCTTCGATAAGTGTTCTGGGAGGAAATGTATTTGAAAGCAACTTACAGTATGGTGCTCATCAAGCAGCTATTATTCTTGAGGGGACGTCGGCAAATTTTTTCAGCGACCCACCAGTAATAGGTTCTAATTCTAGCAATCCAAATTCATTTATTGGAGGTCACACAGGAATTATCTGTTCAGGGATATCAGGAAAACAACTAGAAATCACCAATAATATTTTCTTAGGAGGTACTGTCGGAGTTAAAATAACTGGAGGTAGTGAATATTCTATTTCTAAAAATGACTTTTATGGACAACGGGTTGGGACATTTTTAGAAGCTACGAATTCAGGATTGATAAATTCACAAAGAGATAATAATTTCTCATCTTGTGATTACGCTATTATGGCAAATTATGATAATGACCGATATGTTTTCGAAGATAATTGCTTTGAACATAGTAAAGAACAAGACGTGATTGTTGTTGCAAGTGGTAATAGTAATGATCCTTATTATACCATTGCGAGGATAAATTCAGATATTGGATCAGAACTCCAGGCTGCTGGAAATACTTTCACATTAAGCAGCCCTATATGGGGTTCAATTTCAACTAACACCCCTGATCTTACATCATATGTTACATATCATATGCATCCCGATACAGAAGGGGATAACTTATCTCGTAAAATTCCAAATCCAATACATGAGGTAGCCGATCATGCTTTTGATTCCCAACTAGATTCAAATGGAGATTGTGGATCTGGCTGGACTGTAGGCCCTGTCCGAATTACTTATAATTATGATTGTGATGTGCCATTGAACCCAGTAGAGAGAGAGGAATATCAATTAGCCCTCATGGCAGAGTATGCAGAGCTCAACTTAGAATTAGACTTACAAGAGCCGTATTCTCTTGAATGGTGGCTTATTAGATACCAAATGACTCAAATAGAGTCGTGTATTATTTTTAGTAGTCCTCTACATGATTTAGAAGGACTAACTTGTGACAGTTTAGCGACTCTTCACTCTACTTACGAACAATTGCCAATCTCTGTGAGGACTAGACTATTTGGAGCATTAAGACAACTTGAGTGTTGCACTATGATGGAAACTTTAGCTGATACAACTAGGACTTTTGTCAATGATGTTGATCATGAATTAACCCATGTGCATTCAATTGTTTATGATTTAGAATGTGGAAACAATCGAGATATTAGCGAAGACAGAATTGAGAGACTCTATGATTTTGCAGTTCAATCTCACATACCAGAAACAGGCTTTGCACGGGGTCTATACCATTTGATTACAGGAAATCGAATAGTAGTAAATATTCCAGATGTTGAACTTGAAGTAAATCACAGAGAAAGCACTGTGTTAAAAGTTGACAAACCTTACTTATCCTGTAATCCAAACCCAACTCTTGATAGGACAAATATCTGTAAGGTAACCACACCATATTCTGGTTTGTTTAATGTCACGGTATATAACCAGACAGGAAGTATTTTAATCGATAATACAAAATTTTATTCTGAACTTGAAAGTAAAACTTTAGTATTTGACATAGATTCGAAGGGATTAGTATTTGTCGTCTTGAGGGATAGCAAAACTAATGAAATGATTGATCAATTGATTTTAGTAAAATTATAAACTCCATAAGATGGATCAATATCTACCCCTAATTTACTCCTTCTTTTTAGGTGCTACTTTGCTTGGCCAAGCAGAATTCACATATATTGAAGACTTAAGTAGAGTTGGCTATTCTGATAGGGTAGCAGAAATGCAATTGGATCAGGATACAATCTATTCACGAATTCTTATGACTATAGATGACCCTGAAAATCCAGGAGCAACTCTAAGTTGTAATGGTTTGCTTGTCATGGACAATCAAGGTAATGTAATCAAGAAGAAGCAATACCCTACAATCTTTAGTGGTACTGAATTTGATCAAATGTTGATTGAAACGGATAGAATACTCATCACGCATGGTGAATCCGTAGAGGAAGGTGCCAAGCAATACATTACTCAAATAGATAGGGTCACACTAGAAGTCGATACAGTCTACACCTTTGATACGGGGCTGGACATAAAGCAATCTTCAGGACAAGCATTTGGTCGTTATCGAGATAAGTATGTTATAGGATTGTCAAGTCGCTATATCGGTGAGTTCAACACTAATGAAGGATGGGTTGGTAATTATCTTGTCATTGATACGCAGACTATGGAAGCTGATACATTGCTCTATCTTCCAGTTGACCATGAGACATCCTATGCCTATGACATCTATGAGGAAGGAGCAGACTTAGTCATATACTATGTCGCTAAAAAGCCATGGGGACATGGCTTCATCAGGCTTGACTCAACATACCAGATTCAAGATCAGTATATAGACTCTTTTGAGCCAGCTTTTGGGCTTAACAATTGGCACCAAACCGAAAAGCGAGCAAACGGTGATTTTATCTATTGTCACTTAGATAATGGATCAAGAGATGTGTTTTCTATCGATAACCTCTTCAATCTTAATTGGGAAACAGACCTCCCTATTCCGCAATATTTGGGGTTATTTGGAACAAATATAGTAAATACTGACGATGGAGATTTGTTGATTACGGGATCCTTAAATATCGCATTTGAATATACCCCATATGATTGGATGGATCTAGAACTTAATGATTATCGATTTGCACCTTATGTAGCTAAGCTTGATGGTGAGACGGGTGAGGTACTTTGGCATCATTTCTACATAGGCGTGGATGACTTCGGAGTTATGACTTATTACGGTGCTTTAGATATCGTAGAGGTATCGAGTGGTGATCTTTATGCTGGAGGTTTGGTTGTATGGCAGTCTCAAGAGCCAAGGCAGTTAGATACTGGTATCTTCATGCTGCCACAAGATGGCTGTCTCAATCCCCAGACAGGTTGCCATCTTTATCAGTTTATTGATCAAGTACTGACAACTACAGAAAATGTGTTAGAAAATGATAATGGTATTACCATCACTGAGTTAGGTGATGAAGTCCATATAGAGATGGTCGATAGTCATACTGATGGATACACTGTTTTGGTGACTACATCAAGTGGTCAGGCGATACATCAATCTAGACAAGAGGAACTCAAATATCAATTGTCATTGACTACTTTTCCACCTGGGGTCTACTTTTTATCCATAGTCTCTAGTCGCGGCGAATCTTTGATTACTCGTAAGGTAGTGAGATAGATTGAAATTTACTATAAATTTAATCCCTTACTAATGATATCTTTTATTACCGAGATAAATATAGCATCATTGAAAACAATAGTGACTTTGGTTAATTAAGATAGTAATTGCTTGGATAGAAGCTGAATACCACATTTGATATAGAAAACTTTGCAATAATTAAAAATTAATGATAGTGCTAGAATTAAGCACGAAATCATAACAATAGATATCAGATCATATCTCTTCGTACCTCAGAGAGACGATCGATATCATCATTCGTTATCCACAAGTCATGTGAAAATTGAAATGCAATTAACAGTTTATGTTTGTCATTGAAACACAAAATTCTCTGACATTATAATCAAAACAATAAAATGATAGATACATATAGCTATCGATATTATTCAGACCTACAACAAGAGGACTTTGAACGATTTGTTAAATCCAATAAAGCTAGTATTGATATAACTACAAGGAATGATAAAACCCCCAAGACTATTAAAGTTATAGCTTTAAGCTCGAATGAAATTGTTGGACTTATCGAATTAGTAAATACGCGTTTAATTGACTTGAAAATAATTAATATACAACTTGATAGAGATGAGAAATATAGTGTAATGCTACAAGGATTATTAAGTAAGATTGAGCCATTGGCCATAAGAAATGGCTATTCTATTCTCTCAGTTGCAGAAAATACTATTCATAAAAGATACTTAAATATATTACTAGAGACAGGATTTGACTATGCAGATTTTACTTTTCTAATTTTAGAGAATGATCAAAAAACTGTTCTCTGTAAAAAAATTAAGTCTGTTGGTACAATCTCTAAATCTGTCTTTCATAGATATTATCACGAATTGAATTCAGACAACATAGAACACCTATGTTCACAAATTTATCAATCTGAACCTGCAGATTATTTTAGCGAATTCACCAATGATGAGTGGGAAAAAATTCATCTTTTCAAGAGACTGACTTATTTTATTACAGAGTGGAATTATACAGCAACTATGTCACAAATATCACATCTACCTATTGGTCATTATGAGACAATAGAAGAGTATATTTATAAAGTAAGAACTGAAGCTCTTGGTTTGGCGTTGTTAACAAGAGATGAACAACTGATACTAAGCGTAAATAGTCATTTGAAAAAAATTGAGAAGTATTATTCAGAATTACTATTCTTTTTTGACCATCGTGATAGCAACGATATAAGAGACGATGAACTATTCTATAAAAGAATGGATGATTTAACGAATAATATTTACAGTAATGATTCACAGTATATGTTTAGCTTTAATAAGTATACTATGAATGTATTCAAAAAATACTACAGATTGTTTTGTTACTACGAGGATGGAACGCCTATTAATGTGAACTTCACTGGCTATTTGCATGATAAGTTTAAAAGTGAATACATACTTAACGGAAAGCCTACTGGTAATGACTGGACATTTTATCCCGATGGCACTCCTAGTAGCTTTGGTAGGATAAAGAAATGGTATAAGAATGGTAATATAAAAATGCAAAAGACGGAATTTGGTGTTGAATACTACTACGAAAATGGAGTTCTTGAATTTTCAATAGAAAACGATAATAGAAAATTTTACAACAAACTAGGGAAAGCAATTACAATGGAAGAGTATCATAGACTTAAATATAATATTTAGTTTCTATGGATTCAGAATCGTTGTTTGTCAATTCGAAACTGAATAAACTATTCCAGCTGGCTTATCTTTAGAATTCCTAAAATTGTATAAACAAGTGAGCACCTGTGGATAACACATGATAGGACGGCATACTGCGTACAGCCGCCTATCATCATTCCGTTATCATTAATTAGTCGATCCTTATAAACTAACTTCAAAGCGTCTGAAAAAGAGAATTAGATTCAGGCTGTTTTTTAATTTCTTTCGAAGTTTAGCCATTAATTTTTTCAGATTCCAACCTGTTGCTGCTAATAACGCATTGATTTGAGGTGAACTGCTACCATGTAGATAATTTTGTCCCATCCTA
>CALLMH010000066.1 GCA_938007965.1 uncultured Saprospiraceae bacterium
CCGCCAAGGAAGTGAAGGATACAGATATAATACAGATTATAATATAAACACCGCTTTCTATCAAGCGAATATCCATACGGGAGCACTCATGCCAGTAAGCATACAAGCGGGATTCACAGAAAGAGAATTTGGTGCAAATGGATTCTATGCCAATGAAGCTTTCATAGATCAATATGAGGAAGTACGTACTGGTTTCGTATCAGCAACTACGACCATCATGGCAGGAGATTTAATCATAAAACCTAGAGCAAGTTGGAGAACGAATAAAGACGATTACGTCTTCTTACGTCAAGACCCATCATTTTTTATGAACAATCATAGAAGCAACTCATATATCGGGGAACTACATGCTTCCTACAACTCAAATATCGGTGTGACTGGATTCGGAATCGACTATGCCAAAGAGACACTAATGAGTAATAATCTCGGAGAACGGGAAAGAGATATTTTGGGTCTATTCTTTGAGCATAGGATCAAGTTTATGGACGATAAATTAGGTGTCACTGCAGGCTTTTATGGAAACAAAGTGACGGATTTTGATTTCAAAGTATATCCCGGCATAGATGCTTATTACAAACTCAATCCAAATTTCAATCTTTTCGCATCGGCCAATTGGTCAGATCGAATCCCAACTTATACAAACCTATATTACAGCTCAAGAACAGAACAAGGAAATGAAAATCTAATCGCAGAATCTGCATCTGCATACGAAGCTGGAGTCAAGTATAATACTTCAGCTCTGAATATCACCATGAGTATTTTCTTAAGAAATAACAGCAACCTTATAGATTGGTATAAAGACAGTACCAATCAAGAAAAATGGCAGATCAGAAACTTCAATGAAGTAAATATGTCTGGTATAGACTTGAACTCTACAGTAGATCTAGCTCAGGTATTCGGTATAGATCATAATATAAAGGCCAATATCAATTATACTTATATCGACGCCAAAGTAATAGACAATACTGAAATCGCTGTAAGTAGATATGCATTGGACAATCTTACTCAACAACTACTCGTAGGTGTACAATTTGACATCCTAAAAGATAAGATCAATTTGAATACAAACGCTAGATATCTCGACCGTGTATCATTAGACGATTACGCGCTACTCGACATGAGACTCAACTTTATTGACACCAATTTTGCTGCTTTTGTAAGTGTAAATAATGTCACAAATCAAGCATATAGAGAGACGAATTTAGTACCTATGCCAGGAAGATGGTTTGGTGTCGGGATGAGGTTTTTTTAGAGGTTGATAGTTAGAGGATAATAGGTTAGTTATTTACGGGTTTTGTGTTAGAATAATACGAAGCTTAATCAACTAATAGCACGAGGGCCCGATCCGAAATCGAAAAGACCTAAATTAAAACTAAATGAAATTCGGAAAACTAGAAGACATATCAAATGTAGATTTCAGTTTACCTAAAGAAGCTGAGTCTAATAACATTGTATTTTCTAGTCTTATTAAAGGAGAAGCGACCTTCTATGTGGGATGTACAGGATGGGGTACCAAAGAATGGAAAGGACGATACTACCCTACCAAAACTAAAGCTGCGGATTTCCTATTGGAATATGGGAGACAATTCAACACAATAGAGCTCAACAGTACGCACTACGGTACGCCAAAACCAGAAACCCTACAAAAATGGTATGATCATACACCGGATGATTTCAAATTTTGTCCGAAGATTCATAAAGCGATATCTCATCGGAAGACGCTAGGGACAGATTCAGATATTATAGAAAACACCATGGATGCACTGAGTATATTTCAAGATAAACTCGGCCCATGCTTCATGCAACTACCTCCTTACTTTGGCAGCGATCGTATGGAAAGTCTAGAGCATTTTTTTGATATTTTTCCATCAGAATTTGATTTGTCTATAGAATTACGACATCCATCATGGTTCGAAGATGAAGTGGTAATGGACGAACTACAGGAGATGGCTATATCTCATAATGTAGGCTTACTGATTACAGATGTTGCAGGAAGACGCGATGTGCTACATATGAGAGTCTGCGGAGATTACATCATGGTACGATTCGTAGGTAATGCGACAGAGACAACACTCCACCCTACAGATTACGAACGAATCGACGGATGGGTGGCAAGAATTCAATATTATGTGGAAAAAGGGATAAAAAACATATATTTTTTTCCACATGAGCCCGATAATATTTTAGCACCCGATTTAGCCGAGTATATTTGTAGCAGAATCGCAGAGCATACAATCATAAATACTCGCGGCCCAAAGCGAATAGACACAGGCCAACAGTTAAACCTATTTTAATTATGACAAAGATCCCATACATCCATAGAGATATAAGTTGGCTGGCGTTTAACTATCGAGTACTTCAAGAAGCTAAAGATCCTAGTGTCCCACTGTTCGAAAGATTAAAATTTCTCGCTATCTACTCCTCTAATCTCGACGAATTCTTTAGAGTCAGAGTAGCGAATCATAGATCACTTCTTCGTACAGGTAAGAAGACCCGTACCTCATTGGACTTCGAACCGGCAGAAATACTGAGTACGATCTTAAACATCGTAAATACACAGCAGGAAGAATTTAGTCAAGTTTTCGAAAAAGAAATCATCCCAGAGCTTTCAAACATCAAGATCAATATTCTACGACGAAGAAAACTTAATGTTGATCAGAAAGAAATCATTGAAAATTATTTTAAAAATCATATGCTGCCATTTGTACAGCCAGTACTATTGGTAGAGAACAAGATAAAACCGTTCTTAGTCACGGGAGCACTCTATCTTGCTATGCACCTGGAAGAGACAGGATCACTAGATAAAAAACCACAATACGCAGTTGTAAAAATACCATCCGACCACCTGCCTCGATTTATGGAACTCCCCCCCAAAGTAGAAGGGGAACATGATATTATAGTGATTGATGATATCGTGCGTCATAATGTAAAGCTTCTTTTTCCTGGTTATGATATTATAGATACCTACTCTATCAAGATTACGAGAGATGCAGAGTTGTATATTGATGATGAATATTCTGGTGATCTGATTTCCAAAATAAAAAAGAGCCTCAATAAGAGAAATGTCGGTATGGCCTCTAGAATGGTATATGACAGAACAGTACCTAAGAAGATGCTAGATTATCTCTCCGAAGTATTCGAGTTGAGTCAATATGATAAACTTCCTGAAGGTAGATATCACAATAATGCTGATTTCTTTGGCTTTCCAAATTTTGGGATGTCACATCATATAGATAATCCACAGCCACCACTTCCCGTCCCCCATTTAGAAGATGTATTCTCTATCTTTGATTCGATAAGAATAAAAGACAGATTCTTACATGTACCCTACCAGAGTTACGATCCTGTTGTCAAGTTCTTCGAAGATGCAGCAAGTGATCCCAATGTGACACACATCAAGATCATCCAATACCGAGTAGCGAAAGTGAGTAAAATAATGAATGCTCTCAAACTCGCAGTCAAAAATGGTAAACAAGTATCTGCCTTCGTAGAAATCAAAGCTAGGTTCGATGAAGCGGCAAACTTGTTGTGGGCCGAAAAACTAGAAGATGCTGGAGTATCCGTATACTATAGTATGCCAGGTGTAAAGGTGCATAGCAAAATCGCCATAGTAAGAAGAATAGAAGAAGATAAAGCTAGACTATACGCTTATCTGAGTACTGGTAATTTCCATGAAGATACTGCGAAAGTGTATTCAGACATGGGGATATTTACCGCTGACAAGAGATTGACAAGTGAAGCGGCAAGGCTATTCACCTATCTAGAAACCAAAACAAAACCAACGAGAAAGTTTGAGTACTTCGGAGTAGGACAGTTTAATCTAAAGCCCCTACTCATAGAATTGATCAAAACAGAGATCAAGAATGCTGAAAAAGGCAAAGAGGCTCGAATAGTACTTAAGATGAATAGCATACATGATGAAGAGATGATCTCCTTGCTGTATGAAGCAAGTCAAAAAGGGGTAAAAGTACAAATGATCATCAGAGGAATTTGTTCTTTGGTTCCTGGCGTAGTAGGAATAAGCGAAAATATAGAAGCCATCTCCATCGTCGATAGATATCTAGAGCATGCGCGAATATTCATGTTCCACAACAATGGAAAAGAAAAAATCTATCTCTCATCGGCCGATTGGATGGTTCGAAATCTTCATAGACGAATCGAGACGATGTTCCCTATACTAGATCCTGATATACAAACAATCATCAAAGATCTGATTAATATCCAACTATTCGATAATGTAAAAGCTAGATACATACACTTTGATAAAAACAATGAATACAGAACAGACACCACCGATCTCGCTGTAAGATCCCAAGTGGAGACCTATTATTATATGAAAAGATTCACAGATTCGCACGAGTCGGAAAAAAATAAAAACTAAATGTTAGGAGCAATATCGCCGATTGATGGAAGATACAGTAACAAGACAAAATCACTATCTGAGTACTATTCTGAGTATGCATTGATCAAGTATAGAGTAAAAGTAGAAATAGAATATCTCAAACATCTAATCGACCATAAGATAGGTGTCATGTCCGATTTCCCTATCGAACACCTCTCTAGTCTAGATGCAATTGTATCAGGATTCAGTATGGAAGATGGTCAGGCCATAAAGGATATCGAAAAAGTTACAAATCACGATGTAAAAGCTGTAGAATACTTCATAAAAGCTGAATTTGATAAAATCGGTGGACTAGAGAAGTACAAGGAATTTATACACTTCGGATTGACTTCTCAAGATATCAATAACACATCACTACCCATGATGATCAAGGATTCCCTTACTGAAGTAATGTATCCAGTAATAGAAGCAGTACTGAATGATATCCGTAGTATGGTAGCTGAATACAGAGGAATCCCGATGCTAGCAAAGACACACGGACAACCAGCATCTCCGACTACATTAGGAAAAGAATTTGCAGTATTCGAAGAACGATTAAATGATCAACTAGATTTATTAAAAGCACTCCCAATCAAAGCTAAATTTGGTGGGGCTACTGGCAATCTCAATGCACACAAAGTTAGTTTTCCTGATCATGATTGGATTGGATTTGCTACTGGTTTTGTCGAAAACAGGTTGGGACTAAAAAGATCAAAATACACCACACAGATCGCCCACTACGATCACCTAGGAGCAGTATTCCATACGCTAGCCAGGATAGATACCATACTCATAGATTTCTGCAGAGATATGTGGACTTACATTATGATGGAATACTTCAAACAGAAAGTAATAGCCAATGAAGTAGGATCTTCCGCTATGCCGCACAAGGTTAATCCTATAGACTTCGAAAATGCAGAAGGAAATCTAGGGATTGCAAACGCCATACTAGAGCATCTAGCGGCTAAACTTCCTATCAGTAGACTTCAAAGAGATCTCACGGATAGTACGGTCATAAGAAATGTAGGCGTACCATTTGGTCACGTACTTATCGCCTGCAAGTCTATTCAAAAAGGTATAAGCAAGCTTCTTATCAATGAATCTAAATTGGAAGCTGATCTAGAAGCCAACTGGGCCGTAGTAGCTGAAGCAATACAGAATATACTCAGACGAGAGGGCTATCCAAAACCATACGAAGCACTAAAAGGTCTGACGAGAGGCAAAGTATCCATCAACAAAACTGATATCCATGAATTCATTGAGACGCTAGACGTACCCATTAATATCAAAACAGAATTACTTGATATTACACCGTTTAATTATGTCGGGTATTACTAAACAGACAAAATATCAGAAATCATTCTCTGGATTTATATAAATTGTCCTTTACATTGAAAGCCTACGTCAAATTAATAATACAGTGACAAAAATAAATATTTGCAATATTTTAATCAATATGTTGTGACTTTGTTAAAATGTTATAGTCTCTATATCATAAATGTAAAATATCTTACAATTTAAATTAATTATTAACTTTTAAAAATCAACCTAAATGGAAATTTTCGAAAATTTATTTTCTTCACTTAGTGCACAATTTGGTAGTGTTTTACCTGGTGTTTTAGGCGCAATTGTTGTTCTTATACTTGGATTCTTTATCGCTGGCATCATACGTAGGCTCGTCGAAAAACTAATGAAGAAGACAACTATAGATGACAAAATCGGACAAAAATTGAATTCTAGTGTAAACGTTGGATCATTCGTAGCAAAATTAGCGTATTATCTAGTTGTAATTTACGCACTACTAATTGCCCTCAATATATTAGGAGTACAGTCTGTATTGGAGCCACTACAAGATATGATGGCAAAATTCGTGGGTTATCTCCCTAATATAGTAGGTGCTGGAGTTATCGCATTTGCTGGATATATGATCAGTACGATCGCATCAGAAGCTACAGGATTCTTAAGTGAGAGATTGGAGTCATTTGGTGGAAAAATTGGATTAGATACAGGTTCATTAAGCTTATCGAAAATAGTAAAGCAACTGGTATTTATTATCATATTTATCCCGATATTGATTATAGCATTAGATACATTAAAAATGGATGCAATTTCGCAACCAGCAACAGAAATGTTGAGCTCACTATTATTAGCTATCCCTAAGATCATCGCTGCGATTATACTATTGGGTATATTCTTTATTATTGGTAAGTACGTAGTATCTATATTAAGTGACCTTCTTAGAAACTTTGGAGTAGATAATCTTGCGGAAGGAATGGGTATCTCTGCTTTCTTAGGAGGAAAATCATTCTCTTCTGTAATTGGAAACGTGGCATTATTCTTCATTATGTTTACAGGTATAATAGCTGCGGCTGATAAATTAGAACTTGGACAAGTAGAAGTTATCCTATCTAATGTATTTGGAATAGCTGGAAAAGTATTTTTCGGATTGATCATCCTTTTGGCAGGTCTTATGATCTCTAACTTAGCGGTAAGAGCGGTAAGCGAAGCAGAAGGTGGAGCTTATCTAGCACCAATCGTAAGATTCGCTATCATTGGTATTTTCTTAGCATTTGCGCTACACACGATGGGTATTGCTGAGAGCATAGTCAACCTTGCATTTGGTCTTACACTAGGAGCGATAGCTGTAGCATTTGCACTATCATTCGGTCTAGGAGGACGTGAAGCAGCTGGTAAGCAAATGGATCATGTATTCAAGAAAATCAGAAAATCTGATAATTCGTAAAAATATATAAGTAGTAAATATGGGAGCTTGAGGTAATTCTCAAGCTCCCTTTATTTTAGATAAACCAAGAGCCCATTTGATAAATAATCCACAACTCAACATCTATGATTAATTACATAGATGATAAGAAAATCAAAACCAAAATGAACCAGAATTCTCTATTCTCAAATTTGTCGCAAAAAGATAAAATAGACTACTTCATCTCATTAGTAGTAGTTATGATTGCAGGTGCCTTTGTACTTTACTATTCTATGCCTAGCACAGAAATAAATCAAAACGATAATATATTATTAGAAAACTCTCTCGATATTGATGAATTGGAAATAGAAGAAGCCATTTATACCCCTATCTCAGAAGATGTAATAAAAAGAGAAAAAATAGCACCTGTTCAAAAAATAAAAACAGTAGAGTTACCGAATAGAATAAATCAAAAAAATAGTTCAAAAAACCTAATCTATAAAAACAGACCTACTGATACTGAATCAACTATAATCATAGACAAGATAAACAGTCGAGAAGTACAAGAATTACCAGAGACACCGATACTTGTAGATTCTCTGGAGACTCAGCAACCTATCAAAATCGAAAAAGAGCAGATAGATAATGATGAGATAACAACGGAAACCAATACATCTACCACCTCTTCTGAAGAGATGAGTAAAACTGAAAACGATATAACAGATACCGATATTTCATCTAATAAGGATTGTGTAATCGTGATAGGTGCATACGGAAAACAAAAGAGTATCGACAAACTGACGAAAAGACTTTTGGAAGAAAACTACGAGATATTCAAAACTCCATACAAAGGTCTCACTAGAGTAGGTGTCTATCTACCATGTGATAAAAGAAAAATCCAACAAGAACTCACGACGCTAAGAAACAAATACGCTGAAGATGCGATGTTATTGAGAAAAGAAAATTAGGCTATTTATTGATCGGTCATAGATCTACAGGTAGTGGATAAAGCACCTCTATATCAAAAATATAAAAATCTCAGCTCAAAGTATATCTAGATTCGAAAAAAAGTATTTACTTAGCACTTCAATATTTAAGAAAGAGTCGAATTATAGACGCGACTGTATCTTTAAAATAAAGCATGAAAAAACAAAATACATCTTGGTGGCATTACTCTCAACTCTCGACAGGGAATTGATCTAGCTTACAATATGTTTTTGTAAAACGGCTTGTCGATTAATCCCGACAAGCCGTTTTTTTTGTTTACCATTTTGAATATTCTATGAAGATTAATACACAATACAGAGAATTACTTTCTGACCTCACTACCCCAGTCAGTATATTCTTGAAGTTAAGAGAGACCTATGCAGAAGTGCTCCTGCTAGAGAGTTCTGATTATAGCAGCAAGGAAAATAGTCTATCATTTATCTGCGTAGATTCTTTGGCCACATTAGAAATACAGAATGGTCATTTAATTCGAAATGACTTCAGCTCTACTGGACCAACGAAATCGGATATAAAGGATGCTGTCAAGGAAGTAACTACCTTCTTAAATTCTTTTGAAATAAATTCTCCCGAAGAAATCAGCGCTTTTACGGGTTTGTTTGGGTATACAGGATTTGATGCTGTTCAGTATTTTGACACACTCAATTTTGATGCAGAAAAAGATGGCTACAATATACCTGACATCCGATACGATATGTATAGATGCGTGATCGTATTTGATCATTTCTACGGTCGTATGTTTGTCATAGAAAATGTACCAGAAGGTGAGCCATCTCAGATCCAACAATTCCTGACTATAATCCGAAAACAAGATCATCAGGCATTCTCGTTCGAAACCAAAGGTGAAGAAGAAGCCAATATGAGCGATCAAGACTTCATGGATACCGTATCACAATGCAAAGACTACGCACAACGTGGTGATGTCTTCCAGATCGTGCCGTCGAGAAGATTCTCGCAAGGATTTTCGGGGGATGAGTTCAATGTATATAGAGCTCTGAGATCGATCAATCCGAGCCCATATCTCTTCTATTTCGACTATGGATCATTTAAGATATTTGGCTCTAGCCCAGAAGCGCAAATCGTAATCAAAGGCAGAGATGCGGAGATACACCCGATCGCAGGAACATTCAAAAGGACAGGAGACATAGAGGCGGATGCAAGATCGGCACAAGAACTATCGAATGATCCGAAGGAAAATGCAGAACATACCATGCTCGTAGATCTAGCGAGAAATGACCTTAGTAAGAACACTACAAACGTCCATGTAGAGAAGTACAAAGAAGTGCAATATTTCAGCCATGTCATACATCTCACCTCTGTGGTCAAAGGAACATTAAAACAAGAAGTACATCCCTATCAAATATTCGCAGATACATTCCCTGCGGGCACGCTATCTGGTGCGCCAAAATATAAAGCTCTAGAACTGATAAATAAACTTGAACCCACCCAGCGTGGATTCTATGGGGGTGGTATAGGAATGCTCGGCTTTGGGGGAGAAATAAATCATGCAATCATGATCCGTTCGTTTCTAAGTTATGGAGGCAAATTACATTATCAAGCTGGAGCAGGTATAGTTATCGATTCTCAAGAAGAAAGCGAACTCCAAGAAGTAAATAATAAATTGGCAGCATTGAAAAAAGCACTCACACTAGCCGAATCTATCTCTCAATAATAAGCACATGGATAAGAAAGTAATAATAATAGACAACTACGACTCATTCACATATAATCTTGTGCATATCGTGGAAGAGATCCTACAAAATAAGGTTGATGTAGTCCGCAATGACAAATTCGAACTGACCGAATTAGAACAATATGAATATATCATACTCTCGCCAGGTCCAGGTGTGCCAGACGAAGCTGGACTACTTAAAGATGTCATCAAGACATATGGCGATAAGAAGAAAATATTTGGCGTATGCCTAGGATTGCAGGCTATAGGGGAAGTCTATGGTGCTAAACTGAGAAACCTAGATAAAGTACAGCATGGTCAAAGAACAATCATGTACCAAACCGAGGTCAAGAGTCCACTATTCGAGGGAGTGCCACAATCATTCTATGCGGGTAGATATCATAGCTGGGTCATAGATAGATCAAGCGACACGTCAGCATTAGAGATCACGTCTATCGGAGAGCAAGAAGAAATCATGGCTGCTCAGCATATTGATCATCAGGTATATGGGGTACAGTTTCACCCAGAATCTATCATGACCGATGAAGGAAAACTGATGATCTCTAATTTTTTAAATCTCTAATTCTACTCTTGCAACGCATATGATAAAAACCTCTGGACTCCCGAGTAAATAATAGATAAGTGGATTGGAAACAGTCCTAAGAAATGATTAGTGTCAGAAATAAAACTAAATCATAATTAAGAAATAGTCGAAACGAAGAATAAGTACAGGAAACTAAAAGAAAACCCCGCGTTATCTTATAATAGAATAGTCAGATATAACATAAACACATGAAAAAAATACTCAATCAACTTTTCGAACATGAGAACTTGACTAAGATCCAAGCGAAAGAGGTATTGATTAATATCTCAAAAAATGTATACAATGATGCTCAAGTCGCTGCATTTATATCCGTATATCTCATGAGGGGTATTTCCGTCGAAGAGCTGCAAGGATTCCGAGAGGCGCTTCTGGACTTGTGCATCCCCGTCGATATCGAAGGTCAGGATGCTATAGACTTATGCGGTACCGGAGGAGATGGGAAGAATACTTTTAATATATCCACATTATCGTCGTTTGTTGTAGCTGGAGCGGGCTACAAAGTAACCAAGCACGGTAATTATGGTGTATCATCTGTCTGCGGCAGCTCGAATGTATTAGAGCACCTTGGGTACCAATTTACCAAGGATGCGGATGTGCTCAGAAAGCAGCTTGACGATTCTAATATCTGTTTTTTACATGCTCCATTATTTCATCCAGCATTAGCATCTGTAGGTCCGATCAGACGACAACTTGGTGTGAAGACTTTCTTCAATATGCTAGGTCCATTAGTCAATCCCGCACAACCAAATCATCAAAGTGTTGGAGTATTTAATCTTAAAATAGCTAGACTGTATCAATATCTGCACGAAGATTTAGATAAGAAATATGCTATCATCCATGCGCTAGATGGATATGATGAGATATCACTTACGGGAAAAACCAAAATTATTAATAAGCATGAGGAGTTTCTGGCGAGTCCTTCACATTTCGGACTCCCTACCTATACGGCAGAGGATATATTCGGTGGTGACACTATAGAATCAGCTGCACAGATATTTGTCGATCTCCTTGAGGGAAATGGAACCACTGCACAGCAAGATGTAGTAATCGCAAATTCGGCAACGGCGATCCAGTGTTTTGACGAAAACAAACATATATCGGATTGTGTTTCTGAAGCGAGAGAATCTCTTATCAGTGGTAAGGCGAAAGCTGCACTTTCTGGCATAATTGGGTAAAGAAACCCATATTTTCATGATCAAATAAGTCAACAATATGAATATACTCGACAAAATAGTAAGCCATAAAAAGAAAGAAGTAGCCTCAAGAAAAGAGCTATACCCTACCCTTCTGTTAGAGAAGAGTACGTTTTTTGATGGAGTGACGGTATCTCTGAGTAAATATATCAAACGGGAAGACAAAAGTGGAATCATCGCAGAATTCAAAAGAAAATCTCCATCCAAGCCCTCAATCAACTTGTATGCCGATGTAGAAGAAGTGAGTGTGTCATACATGCAAGCTGGTGCATCAGCATTATCAGTGCTAACGGATAATCATTTCTTCGGAGGTAAATCAGAGGACCTCACTATCGCAAGAAGATATAACTTCTGCCCTATATTGAGAAAAGATTTTATAATAGACGAATACCAAATTATAGAGGCCCGCAGTATGGGTGCAGATGCGATCCTATTGATCAGTGAGATATTGAGCAGAGAAGAAGTGAAGTCACTCACCACCCTCGCTCATAGTCTCAACCTCGAAGTACTCATGGAGATACATAGTGAGATCCAACTGGATAAGTATGAGGGAAATATTGATCTCATCGGTGTGAATAATAGAAATTTAGATACATTCGTCACTGATATACAATCATCCAAAAATCTGTTTGACAAGCTTCCTACAGAAGTGACGAGAATATCAGAAAGTGGTATCCATAGTGCAGAAGCAATCCACGAATTAAAATCAATCGGCTACGAAGGTTTTCTGATAGGCGAACGATTTATGGCTACAGCAAATCCGGGTGAGGCACTACAATCATTTATACAACAAATAGTAGCTACAGAACTATGGTGATCAAGGTATGTGGTATCAAATCTAGCGAAAATGTGGAACTTCTCTCAACATTGAAGATCGACATGGTAGGTCTAAACTTCTACCCTCCAAGTGTACGATATATCAGTTCTGATATACCTTCGGATCGCTTTGACACCCTACCAGCAAGTGTAAAAAAAGTAGGAGTATTCGTAAATGAATCGATAGATACTGTCAACACAATAGCCGCTAAATTTGGTCTCGATTATATACAGTTGCATGGTGATGAAGATATAGATTACTGCAAGCAAATATCAAAACAACACAAAATCATCAAGGTGTTTCGGATCGATGAAGATAGCGATCTATCATTGGTATCAAATTTTTCGTTTGCAGATTATTTTCTCTTTGATACCGCTACTAAACATTTTGGTGGCAGTGGTAAAAAATTTGACTGGTCAAAACTTAAAGAATATTCTGGCAATACTCCATTCTTACTCAGTGGAGGTATCGGTCCTGATGACGCCTCATCTATCCTAGAAGATATCCACCCTCAGTATGTTGGGATAGATATCAACAGCAAGTTTGAATCCGCTCCAGGAATAAAGGATGCTGATTTGTTGGTTCCCTTTGTGGAGAGTATTAGATCAATTATTGATTGAGTTGATCATTAGATTGCCAAATAGCCCGATTTCACTATTTTATATCTACATTTTTCATATTTGAATAATTTATTTGTGTATATTGCAATTAATCGGCAATATAATTTGTAATTTTCTAAACTATCAAAACTTTCTAATATGAACATCACTTTTTCTGAGCTAAGAAGAATCAAACATGAATTACCAACTGGTAGCATCAATAAGATCGCAAAAGATCTAAATATGGAAGAACAGACAGTGCGGAATTATTTTGGAGCTAACAAGTTCAATGAAGGAGAATATGTCGGCAAACATATCCAGCCAGGTCCACATGGAGGCATTGTAAATTTAGATGACGATACAATTCTCACTGCTGCAAAGAAAATATTGCGTCAAGTTCAATTCGCTAATGCATAATTATGATATTAAAGCAATGAAATGACCTTTAAGAATTTGAATTAAGATAATAATTGCATATAAAGCGTTCTTAATAATGAACACTCAATTCATTCCTTAGTGATTTGAATCTGCAATATGTTAATGAGTGGACTTCAGAAACGGAGTCCACTTTTTTTTGTAAAAACTAAATTTAGGGAAATTCTTAAATGACGAACAACCTAATTCTATAGCAGGTATTTATCCCCTCGCAAAACTACGCTTACTAAGACCATTACAACCTACAACATTTCCATAATATCAGATTTGTGACTTATTAGTTTCATTTATGTCTTAATATATAATAGACAATAACTTAAATCATTAATTTTACAGAAAATAAAATTTTTAAACTTATGAAACAATTCTTAAAGTACACTTTATTTGCATTGGTATTTCTAATAGGTACTACGAATACAGCTCTAGCACAATCAACGTCTCCAAAAGCAAAAACATCTAAGACGGCAAAGAAGTCAAAAAAGAAAAAGGCAAAGAAGACTAAGAAATCTAAATCAGCGACAAAAGCTAAAAAGACAGCAAAAAAGTCATCTAAGAAAGCTTCTAAGAAAAAAAGCACTACTGCAAAGTCAACTAAAAAGAAAGCTGCTAAGTCTACAAAGAAAGCTTCAAAATCTACAAAGAAATCTACATCTAAGAAAGTTACGAACAGTAAAAACTACTCTAGTGACAAGTCTATAGGTAAAGATGACAAAGGCAGAATGATATACAAAGGTCCAAAAGGTGGCAAATACTACATCAACTCAAATGGGAATAAAACTTACTTGAAACAGTAATTTCCATTTTCCAATGATAAATAAAATCGGTTATCCTTATATAGAGGGTAACCGATTTCTATTTATATGGAATCCCAAAATTTCAGAGTATGATCATAAGATTAAAACTTTGTCTATTTCAAGTCGATCAAAGCAGTCCACACGCTCAAGACACTACCATCTAATCTCGTCCATATCGGTCTGACCATACCATCCTGAGCGCTGATATCATTGTAATCTCCGAAGAAGACATTGGAATTGGGAGTAAATGGTAACTCACTTATCTTCTTATTAGTAAATGTATCACCTCCATCCGTCGAATATGCGATATAGACGTCTGTGCTATTGTCCAAGTATGCTCTACGGTCATAAAATACGATATAAATATACCCTGTCTCAGGATCTACATCCATCCAAGAAAAAAACTGATGCTTGCCCCCGTCATCATCATTGACTCGTATTCTGTCAGACCATGTTTTGCCTCCATCCTGCGACTTTACCAACCAGATATCGGTATCGTTAACACCATTTTTCTGATCACTCCAGTTTATATACAGAGTCCCATTATGTTTTCCTCCAGATCTATCTATCCCTAGTATCGGCATACCGTTACACCTATTGATTCCTGGTATATCCAGTGACCACCCACCAAATTGATCTGCCACTTCTATATCATTTGGCAACCATGTCTGACCATCATCTGTCGATTTATCAAGATAGATTTTATCTCCATGCGCCCAGGCGACATAGATATTTCCTTGGTCGTCCATCACTGGAACCGCGCCTTCAGTAGTATCGTCATCATCAATACAGTCACCATCTACATCTGATATATCGACTGGTGTACTCCATGTTTCGGCTCCGTCTTTACTTTGAGAAAATAGGATTCTAGATTTATCATCAGCATTTTTACTGGCATATTCATCGAATTCTGTCCATGACATTAGTATTGTTCCATCCACAGGATCTATATACAACCACTGCTTATCTTGGTCTTTAGATCGGTCATTTGCTGGTGCTGTGCCATTATTAAATGATATACCCTTATCCGTAGAAGTTTGGACTACGATCCTATCCAAAAACTCAATACTCGTATACGCTCTATTTTTCGGATTAGATAGGTGAGAATAATATACATTTCCCCTTGGCCCGATCCTTACCACTGGGTCTCCATATACTCCAAAGCTAGATTTTAATTCATTAGAAGTCCAAGACACGCCACCATCATTAGAGGTATGGATTCGATTGAGGATAGAACCCGCTACTATATTTTGAGGGTCCGCCGGATTGATACAGATCGAAGGTTCGCAAGGCCCTAGACCATTCTCCTCTTTGGCTATCATGATATTTTTTGGTGTTTCGATAGTTATATCTGTAAGCTTCCCAACTGTCCGTTTACTGCACGATGCTATACTTATACAAAGTATAATACCCAATAGTCCTGATCCTGTTTTTGCCTTAAATAATCTCATTTAAATAAATTTAGAATTTTATAATCATTGGAAAATGATCAGCTTACTTTTTGATTCATGTCCAAGGAGGTCTGTTTTTTTTCCTTCATATAGTCAGGAATGTCCGTAAAGGTTCTGATTTGAATTCCTCAAATAGAATTCCAATCAACTATAATCTCACCTTCAGCTTATATCGCAATTCGAAACAATTTTCAAAAAAAAATACAAACTTATAGAGATCTCTTCCTATTAGAGTCAAATATAATAAAACATAGCTTGCTTAAATAAAGTTAATCTTGCTACTTTGCATTATCAAATTAGAAAAAATGTCACTAAGAGATCCTAAGAATATACAAGCACCAGTCGCAGAGAAAAATCCAACAATCCTAACCAAGCACGGAGATGTCAGAATCGATAATTATTATTGGATGAAGTTGAGCGATGAACAGAAGATGGCAAAAACACCTGATGAACATACTGCAAAGGTAGTAGCATACCTCGAAGCCGAAAATAAGTACAGAGAGCAAATGACCAGCCACTTGCAAGGATTTCAAGAGACACTATTCGAAGAGATCAAAGCTAGAATCAAGCAAGATGATGCTTCAGTGCCCTACAAATCAAATGGATACTACTATATCACTAGATACGAAACTGATCAAGAGTATCCGATATATGCAAGAAAAAAGGATTCACTCGACAATCCTGAAGAAATTATGCTCAATGTGAATGTATTGGCAAAACCATATTCCTATTATAACATATCTGCACGAAAAGTAAGCACTGATAACAAGATCCTAGCATACGGAGAAGATACAGTAAGCCGACGCCAGTACACGCTAAGGTTCAAAAATCTAGAAACAGGCGAAATGCTCAGTGACAATATCACAAACACGACCGGAACTGCAATATGGGCCAATGATAATCAAACGATATTCTACACCCGCAAAGATGAATCGTTAAGATCGTATAAGATCTTCAAGCACATACTAGGTACAGATGAAAGTGCAGATGTAGAAGTGTTTCACGAAGAAGATGATACATTTAATGCATTTGTATACAAGACTAAGTCTGATAAATTCATCGTCATCGGGTCGTGGGCTACACTGTCTCAGGAATTATACACGATACCCGCAGATCAGCCGAATAATGAATTGACACTTTTCCAAAAAAGAGAAAGAAATCTCGAATATAGTATCTCTCACTATGGTGATAAATGGTATATCCGTACAAATAAGGACCATGCGAAAAACTTCAAAGTCATGACTACTGACGAAAATGCCACTGACAAAGAAAACTGGAAAGATCTCATCCCGCATAGAGACGATGTATATGTAGAGGGGCTAGAATTATTTACCAATTATATGGTGATAAATGAACGAATAGAAGGTATCAGCAAAATGAGAATCATGCCATGGAATGGCGAAGATCACTATATCGACTTTGGTGAGGCGGCCTATACTTCTTCGCCTGGGGTGAATATGGAATTTGATACTGAGATACTTAGGGTAGGATTTACTTCTATGACTACCCCCAGTACCGTGTATGATTATAATATGAAATCTCGTAGCCTCAAACTGATGAAGCAGCAAGAAGTGATCGGAGATTTCAAACCAAATCAATATGAATCAGAACGAATCATGGTAGAAGCGAGAGATGGTGCACGTGTTCCAGTATCCGTAGTATATAAAAAAGGGTACAAAAAAAATGGAACCCAACCATTATTGCTATATGCATATGGATCATATGGTTACAGCATCGATCCATACTTCAGCTCCGTAAGATTAAGTTTACTAGACCGTGGATTCGGTTATGCAATAGCACACATCAGAGGTGGGCAAGAGATGGGAAGAGACTGGTATGAAAATGGTAAGTTTCTTAAAAAAATGAACACATTTACTGACTTCATCGATGTGGGAGACTATCTAGTAAATAATAAATATGCTGCAAAAAATCATCTATACGCAATGGGAGGTAGCGCAGGCGGTATGCTCATGGGAGGAATCGCCAATATGAGACCCGACCTATGGAATGGTATCGTAGCTGCAGTGCCATTCGTAGATGTGGTGACAACTATGCTAGATGATACGATACCTCTTACAACTGGAGAATACGATGAATGGGGCAACCCCAATGATGAAATATACTACCGATATATGAAATCTTACTCTCCAATCGACAATGTAGAGGCAAAGGACTATCCATCGATCCTGATCACAACGGGCTATCATGATAGTCAAGTCCAATATTGGGAACCCGCCAAATGGATCTCTAAATTGAGAGACTTAAAAACAGATAATAATCCATTGATGATGTATTGTAATATGGATACAGGTCATGGGGGCGCTTCTGGAAGATTTCAGAAGTACAAGGAGGTAGCTATGGAGTACGCTTATCTATTGGATTTAGCTGGAAAGGTGGACTGATTGATTTGTTTTTGTGGTTTGATTTTTCTCGATGACTGCTTCCATTCAATAATATCTATGGTATGAACACCTTCATACTACCGCGCACTTTTCCACTCACTGCATTCAATATGTAGATTCCTGTGGATAGATTATTCGTGTCCATTTCAAGTCTACCGCCAGCATATAGTCGATCTACAAGGACAATGTCCCCATTGATATCATATAGCGATAAATTGATATCTTTAGATTTATTCACTGAGTTTACATTCAAAATACCATCTTCTGATGTCACTACCTGAATACCTAAATCCGATAAATCTATGGTAGAAGTAGATAGAAAAGTAACAGGAAAAATAGCCAAACCTACCTCAGCATCATAACTAGACACAAAATCAGAAATACTACCATCCTCGTTTATGGTAAAGCAACGATTCTCTGCATCCGGGAACTCACCGGCTCCAGTAGCTCTGATCGCAATCTTAGCATCTGAATTATATTCATATCGTATACCTACATTGATATTCAAAGCACCTATATCAAAAACTCCGTAATCGAACATAGTAACTTTGAAATTATAAGCGGCTGGACCATTAGTCGAAATAGGTTTAGACTCAGCTTCAACTTCAGTAAATGAAAATTTCTGTTCCCATACATCTTCAGATTCTTCACCATTTAGGCGTTGTACAAAAACAGTGAATGAATCCAATTCAGTAAAATTACTTACTTCTAAATCCATGAGCACAGCAACCAACTCTGTTACAGGTGATTTATGGAATCCTGAATTAAAAAACATAAACTTACCCCTTGATAGGTCATCTCCTTTACCTGTAATGGCTCCACTCTCAGAATCATCAAGAATGACTTCTGAGCTCGTGGCTTCTGCATAATGCAATAGTAAAGTATCCTGTGCCGTTACATTAGAATTCCATAATAAAGTAAATAATAAAAATATACTACTCAATTGAATTGACTGTCTCATAATATTTGAAATTGGTTAGAAAATAATCCGACTATAAAAACACACTTTCAAGCCGCTTTGTAATATTTCGTAATATACAAAATTTCAAATCGAATCCGATTAATCATTGTACTCATGCACGACTTAACCCATCAATACTGGACTAACCAATATAAGATTATAAAATGCTAGGATCATCCATATCGCAATAATTATAAAATGAAGACGAGTAATCCCCAAGATCAGCTTCACAGTTAGACTCGAATAAATCTGAAGTAGGATCTGGCGACTACAAGAATAATGCATCAGTAGATCACCTTTTACTTACGAGCTCATCTATTAATCTAAAGATTCACTATTTTTGTCATTTTAAAAAAAGGAAATCCTAGATAGTTAAAACTATATATACTAATCAAAGAAAAAATAAAATTATGCTCTTCGAAACTAAAAGACTGATCATTCGCCGATTCACATTAGAGGATGTAGAAGCAGTATTAGAGTTCTGTGGTAATCCGGAAGTAATAAAGTTTACAGGCGACAAATTAATTTCAACTTTGGAAGAAGCTGAGGGAATTATAAAAAATATATGGCTCCCCGAATATGAAAAATATGGCTATGCGCGTATGGCAGTTGTCCACAAAAAGGATCAGAAAATAATAGGATTCTCAGGGCTAAAGAATGAGCCTCTTTGGAAAGCAACAGATATCGGCTATCGTTTCTTACCCGAATACTGGGGTAAAGGAATCGCCACAGAAGCAAATCTACCATTCATCTTCTATGGATTTCAGGTATTGAAATTGCCGAAAATAGTAGGCGCCGCTTTCGCTACTAATCCTGCCTCTAGTAAAGTACTCGAAAAGCTTGGACTGAAATACAAGAAAACTCTCGACCTTGTAGGTGACGGCACCGACTGCAGATGGTATGAACTCGATGCAGATGAATATACTGGTTTGGTCAAATAGATCTAGGTACTAATAAAACTTTAAATTTGAATTAAAAGATATAATAAAATACACACGCCTAGGATTTTGATAATCTTAAATCTATAATGCTATATTATTATGCCATTCTCACTATCCATTTAAAAATTTTAATTCCTTATTTATATACGACAAAAGCTCTTTAGATTTCGATATCGAATTGGAAATCAATTTCTTATTTTGTTTCTTCTTGGCCTTCACTCTTTTCAGATCTGAGATCGTACTTTCCACACTTATTTTCATCCTGATCATAATACTTGGCAGTTGTATTATTGGTGCTGATTACCTTTGTGCTTTTACTATGTTTACAACAAATTTTGAGATGTCCTCAACTAGATTCGCTCGTCGTTCGATTTCTTTCTGATTGCCTTTACAGACGAATTCATTCAATATCGGATTCAGTTGACGTAGAATAGAAATGATAAACAATTTCATGAATCCATCACTCACAGTCCCATATTTTACTACCTGAGCAAACGTACACGAGATGATAGAGTAATCTACCTCTACATATCGAGCGAGCTTATCCTTATCTGCAAGATATTCTAACAAGTTCTCGTTTTTAAGTTGTGTTACCTCGATCAGTGCATCTACTAGATTTAACTCTTGTAGTATACTCCGAAAAGTATCCTTCTCAGGAACTCCAATTGCAGACCTATCTATGTACATATGAAACGCCTCATACGACGTCCCACTTCTCACGGGGCTATATGGATCTGTTACGTCCCAAAAACGATCTTCTCCGAATGCTATACGTGCATTCATGTGAATTTGAACTTGATATTTTTCGATTAAGTTTTGTTCAAATGATTCTAATAGTGATGTTGAATGCATGGACACTGTATATGTAATTTGCTAAAAATCCCCCCTAACCTTTATAACTATAGCGGGTATTTTTCGATAGAAATATTCGTTATGATTTATATTACGTTAGATAAACTTTTTGTGCCAGCTTTCGTCAAGTGGTCGTATCCATTTTGTAAGAAATTCACCTTTTGTTTTCACTAGATTATTAAAGAAAAAGGTCGAACCGTTCACCCTCCCTGACGAGTACGCATTAGGAAGGTCATTATGATGAAGGGTATGGATTTTTTCTTGCTCATCCATATATGCATACATCATACGGTCAAAGAAATCTTTGTTCATTTTCCGACCTAGTGCTTCGACAAACCGCACAGAAGTATCTATACTACAGCCACTTGCATGCGCCTTGGATTCATCCACAAAAAACGCTAAAAATCTCTTGTGAAATATATTTCCATAGCAATCTAACGCTGCCGAATGTGCAGTCCATTCACTCAAAAAATGAAAGATATCCTCTCTCGCATCATCTAATTCGTCATATGTAAATTCTTTGTCGGATTGATAAATCCATACTTTAGAAGAATTATCTAGGGCTATTAGGTCTAGGATCATTACAATAGATTTGATTTGTTTATACGTTTGATTTATTGAATCGTTAAGCGGATTAGTGCGTGTATTATGTTCTTTTTTACAGGATTTATTACATATCTGAATTATTGATCGTTCGACATTCTAGTGATTAGTCTTTCAGAGATGATATTACCATTATTCAAAAATGATCTTTTATAATCCTTTCGCTTGGACAATCAATTCACTCAGGTCATGGATCATGATATCTTCTTGCTTCTCCTTAGCTTTCATACCATCAGATAGCATCGTGATACAGAATGGGCAGTTGGCTGCTACGATTGATGCACCCGTTTTTAGGATCTCTTCTGTTCTTTCTATGTTGATCCGTTTGTCTCCAGGTTCGTCTTCTTTGAACATCTGAGCCCCTCCCGCACCACAACAGAGTCCGTTCGTTTTACACCGTTTCATTTCTACCAGTTGACCGTCCAATGCCGCGATCAATTCTCTCGGTGCTTCGTACACCCCATTTACCCTACCGAGATAGCATGAATCATGATACGTAATCTTCTTTCCTTTGAATTCTCCCCCTTCGATTGTCAATCTTCCCGCTTTGAGTAGATCATTCATATATTGAGTATGGTGGATTACATTATACGTTCCGCCCAAGGCAGGATATTCGTTCTTTAGTGTATTGAAGCAGTGTGGACAAGCCGTCACGATATCTTTCACCTTGTACATATTCAGCATTTCAATATTCTGAAGTGCCGTCATCTGGAATACGAACTCATTGCCAGCTCTACGGGCAGGATCTCCTGTACAACTTTCTTCATTTCCAAGGATAGCGAAGTCTACTCCTGATGCTGTCAATATCTTGGCAAATGCCTTAGTTACTTTCTGTGCTCTAGCATCAAAGCTACCTGCACATCCCACCCAAAATAATACCTCTGGAGTTTTACCTTCTGCCGAATAATCGGCCATTGTATTTATCTTTATTTTCATTGTATTCAATTTTAGATCGCTTCGCATTACTATATTTTGGATCGCTTTACTTCTCCACTATTAGACAAAGAATGAATAGTATATCAAACTCATATTTTCTGTGTAGAATTTATGGGAACAATACACAAACTTCATATGCTCGGTAATTCCGGCTAGATCTTATATTATCAATTTATAGTTCCATCCTCTTGCATTTCTTTAGCCCATTTGTCTCGGTCATCTGGAACTTGCCACACGGCACCACCATTCTCTATACTGGTGAACATAGGCAGCCAATCACTTGGCCCAGCCGACTCTGTGAGGACTTCATATCTTCGCATCTTCAAGATCGGCTCTAGTGGATTGATCGTTACTGGACACGCCTCTACACATGCATTACAGGTAGTACACGCATGTAACTCTTCTCTTGTAATATAGTCAAACAGTGATTTTCCGTCATCATAGTTATCTTCTGATAGAGTCTTATTGGCAGCTCTCCCTTCTTCTGAGATAAATTTTAAAGCGCCAGTATCAAGATTATTTCCGATTTCAGTTGCACGGTCTCTGATATCCATCATTACTTTACGAGGAGATAGTTTCTTTCCTGTAATATTTGCTGGGCACACATCCGTACATCTGCCGCACTCTGTGCATGAATATGCATCCATTATGTTTTTCCACGAAAGATCAAAAACATCCTTAGCTCCGAATTCTGGAAAGTCAGCATTAGGGTCTATTTCTTGTTCTGGGACGAGGCCCATCATGCTTTTTACCTCATTCATGATATCAGGCATGTTTTCCATTTCTCCTCTAGAGTTGATCTTAGAATACCAAATATTCGGAA
Organism: uncultured Saprospiraceae bacterium; assembly: GCA_938007965.1. Taxonomy (GTDB): domain Bacteria; phylum Bacteroidota; class Bacteroidia; order Chitinophagales; family Saprospiraceae; genus CAJXUU01. The sequence continues at coordinate 23,171 of CALLMH010000066.1, forward strand.
ATGCTAAGAAGATGTGTAAGTGCTTTGATATCGGCAGATAATTAACGAATAGCAATACGGTTATCAAGTGTAGCCACCACCCTGTTCTTTCTATCAGCTGCAAGGCATTGAGCCCTAAGTCTCCAAATAACAATGGACCGTTGATACTACTGATTGGCAGAAATCCTGAAGACGGATAATGTTCGGGATCTAGTTGCTGTAGAACCACATCGGCACCATTCATCATGAATATGCCGGTAACCAATGCTATCTCACCAAATAATATAAGATTAGCGTCTATGGTCGGCCATCCACCCATTTCAGATTTGACAAGTCTTGGCACTTTTAGCAAATTTCTTCTAGCTAAGAAAACTACTGTCGCAATCAACGCCAAAAAAGATAATACTTCTATAGAGCCTATGATTAAGGTATAAAGTCCTCCTAAGTATGGGGCAAAAAACCTATGTACCCCAAAAAAACCATCAATAAATATCTCTATCAATTCTATCTGTGTAAATAAAAATGCCACATAGATAGCAAGGTGCAATACCGCAGGAATCCATCTCTTGAACATCTTCTTCTGACCAAATGCTATAAGAAGCAGATTCTTCCATCTCTGTCCTTCGTCTCCTGAGATATCTTCGTCTTTTCCAAGATTTATATTTCGATATACCTTTTTATAGTTTTTCGCAGCTATTGAAAATGCCACCACAACTACTAGAGTAAATATTATTTGTCCAATGCTCATAATTCTTGATAATATGATGTAAATGTAAGTTAAAAAATAGTGTTGATAACTCTATTTAAATCAAAATAAAATCAAAAATTAAACTCAGAGTTAAATTACTAGGTGGGAGATGTTCAATTCTATTATCGAATTCTCGGTCAATTCTTGTTGGTTTCAAATACCAATTCTAAGCGGGATCATAGGACAGATTGAATCTTAGATTGGTTTTTGGAGTATTATAATCACCTATCATCACTATTGTCTCGTCTCAAAGATCACGGATTTGGATCATCCACATATTCTAGAATATCTCCCGGTTGACAATCCAATACCTTACATATAGCCTCCAAAGTAGAAAATCGTATAGCCTTCGCCTTTCCTGTTTTAAGGATTGACAAATTTGCAGTGGTTATTCCTATTCTATCTGCCAATTCTTTGCTTTTCATATTCCTAAGCATCAGAAGCGAATCTAAGTTTATTGATATGCCCATACAGTTAATTTATTTGTAATTGGTGTTAATTTCATTTTCGTTAAGCGTTGAATTATATATAAATCGATCTTAAAGAGATTTGATCTTAAGCTCTATAAGAAATAAGTAACATCTGTAAGATATTTATCAGCATTCACGGCTCTAATACAGCTGCCATGACATACGCTCAATTTATCAAAGATATAGTCGGAGTTTATATAGTTAGTTCATTTTCATTTTTCAATGAGATTCCATTCTTAATCACATTGCTGAATAGTATAAAAAACAAGCCTAGAATAAGAATAAATATTGAAGAGTCAAACCCACTAAAATCAAAACCTACAGAAAAATGCCCTAGATATATAACGTCTTTGTAAAGCTCGCATAACATCTTATTTAGCATATATATAATCATGGAAATTCCCGCCATCTTCAGATTGGAAGATACTGTAAGGTTAAACATTTCATTTCTAATCATCTTCAGAGTCGCCTTCCTAAGGTGATATATAGCTTTAATGAAAAACACAATCTCGAGAAACATCAATAATAAGTAGCCATAATCCTTAATTCCCATTTTATCAGATAAATTAGGAGCTGAAACCATAACGTCCCCTTTCGCCTTGTCAATCATTAATCCGACACCACCTTCGGAAAAGGATATGTATAAAAAATACGCACAAAAGGCAAAAGCCGATACTAATAACACAAAGTAAAATATACTTATCAAAGCATTAAGAAGCCTAATAGAATTCATAATATACAGTTTTAATAAAAATTATCGTTAAACAATAACAAATTTACATAAAATTATCGTTTAACAATAATTATTTAATAAAAAATTCAATTATCCACACTTAGTAGATAAAACAGCAACCTTATAACGAATGCGCTAAGATGCATTCATAAAGTGTCAACCGCAATCTATAGATGATATCAAATCCTCAAATTCAATAAATACTACATTCGTATCCTCCCCTCCTTCCAATAAATTAATCTATTTTTGCGCCCTAATTGCAAAAGAAATAAAAGATGGATTACAGTACTTCAGAAATAGAATCAAGGTGGAAAAAATATTGGGAAGAAAATGAGACTTATAAGGTGACAGAAGATAAGTCTAAGCCGAAGTTTTATGTACTCGACATGTTTCCTTATCCTTCAGGGGCAGGATTGCATGTAGGGCATCCGCTGGGATATATAGCCACTGATATCTTCGCAAGATTTAAACGACAGACGGGATATAATGTACTACACCCTATGGGCTACGATGCATTCGGTCTACCCGCTGAGCAATATGCCATAGAGACGGGCGTCCATCCATCCAAATCTACAGACGAAAACATCGTAAGATACAAAGCACAACTCGATAATATCGGATTCAACTATGACTGGTCAAGATCTGTAAAAACGAGTGACCCCTCTTATTACAAATGGACACAGTGGATCTTCCTACAGATATTCAATCACTACTACGATAATGATACTGATAAGTGTGAGCCTATCGCTGACTTGATCTCAAAATTCGAAAAAGGAGGATCTTCAGCTGTCAATGCAAACAATAGTCAAGAAGAATCATTCTCCGCTGATGATTGGAATTCATTCTCCGCTATAGAGAAGAATGATATACTTATGAATTACCGTCTTGCCTATCAGAAGATAGGATATGTAAACTGGTGTGAAGCACTCGGAACAGTCCTGGCTAATGACGAGGTAAAAGAAGGTGTATCAGAAAGAGGAGGTCATCCTGTAGAGAAGCGAGCAATGAAGCAATGGTCACTTAGGATCACCGCATATGCAGAGAGATTGCTTTCTGATCTTGACAAAGTAGAATGGTCAGATGCGCTAAAAGCAATGCAAAGAAACTGGATCGGAAGATCAGAGGGTGCTCAGGTGTTTTTCGATGTCGTCGATCATGACAAACAAATCGAAGTATTCACTACACGTCCGGATACAATCTTCGGTGCGACTTACATGGTCCTCGCCCCAGAGCATGATTGGGTAGAAGAATTGACTACACCCGAGCAAAAAGAAAAAATAGAAGCATATAAGACGTACGTAAATTCTCGATCTGAGAGAGAGCGGATGTCTGAGGTCAAAGAAGTAACTGGAGAGTTTACTGGTGCCTATGCTGTGAATCCATTCACCAATGAAAATATACCGATATGGATCGGCGAATATGTCCTGAAAGACTACGGTACAGGGGCTATCATGGCGGTACCAAGCGACGATGATAGAGATAAGTCGTTCGCTACGAAATTTGGTCTTCAGATCATTGATGTAGTCGACAAATCAGACTTCCCAAATGCCACACTAAAAGATAAGATCGGTAAGATGATCAACTCTGGCTTCCTAGACGGTATGGATGTCACGGATGCGATTACCGCTGCAATCAAAGCGATAGAAGAGAAAGGAATAGGGACTGGAAAGATTATGTATAGACTCAGAGACGCTAATTATTCTCGTCAGAGGTATTGGGGAGAGCCATTCCCAATTAGATATGATGCGGAGGGTGTAGCTGAAGGATTCGATGTAGACAGTCTCCCACATGAGCTGCCTGATCTAGAAAATTTTGCCCCGGCAAGTGGAGGTAAGTCTCCCCTCGCCCGTAATGAAGCGTGGGTCAATGCTGACGAAGGATACACAAGAGAGACAGACACAATGCCTGGATTTGCAGGATCAAGTTGGTACTTCTTAAGATACATGGACGCTCAGAATGATAAAGAATTTGCAAGTCAAGATGCTCTGAATTACTGGCAAGATGTAGATCTATACGTAGGTGGTACCGAGCACGCAGTCGGACACTTGATGTACTCAAGGTTCTGGCATAAGTTCTTGCACGATAAAGGTCTAGTACCTACTGTGGAGCCGTTCAAAAAACTGATCAATCAAGGGATGATCCAAGGTGTGATAGAGTTCTTGTATCTTCAGAAAGAAAAAGTAGATGGACAGACTATAATCGTAAGTGCAGAGATCGCAGCAGCAAATCCTGATACGGACTATGCGATGATCCCCGTCCATGTAGATTTTGTATCCAACTATGGAAGCGCTGATAGTCATCTATCGGCGGAAGGTATCAAACAATTCACCGCATGGAGACCTGATTACAAAGGAGCAAAGTTCATCAGTTCGGATGGAGAATACATCGATGGTAGTTCTGAGGGTGACATCAAAATCGTCACTAAATCAGAAGTAGGAAAGATGAGTAAGCGATACTTCAATGTGGTCAATCCTGACGATATGGTTGCTAAATATGGAGCGGATTGTTTCCGAATGTACGAGATGTTTCTGGGACCAATCGAACAATCAAAACCTTGGGACACAAATGGGATTGATGGCGTATCTAAATTCTTGAGAAAGTTCTGGGCACTATTCTACACTGAAGGAAAGTGGGTAGTAAATGATGAAGCTGCAAAACCTGAAGCACTTAAAACCTTACACCAAACGATCAAGAAAGTCAGTGATGATATTGAGAAGTTCTCATTCAACACATCAGTGAGTGCATTTATGGTATGTGTCAATGAATTGAGATCTCAGAAGTGTCACTCTAAGGCGATATTGACTCCGCTGGTTCAGTTATTGGCTCCATTTGCACCATTTATGAGTGAAGAGTTATGGCACAAATTAGGAAATGAAGGTTCTGTCCACCATTCTGACTATCCAAAATTCGAAGCTAAATTTATCAAAGAAGATAGCAAAGAATATCCTATCTCAGTAAATGGTAAGAAGCGTGATGCTATTCAAATTCCTTCTGATGCGAGCAAAGAAGAGATCGAGAAAATCGCTCTTGCTTCTGAGAATGTGCAAAAGTGGATCGATGGGAAGGAAGTGAGAAAAGTAATCGTGGTACCTGGAAGAATGGTAAATATCGTGGTGTAATCGTACGCAGATATATGGATATAGCCTCTAGATATTGTCAACAAATCTAAAAACAGACGAGTTGAAATTATAGTCGAGTAGAATACTCCTCACCCTCTGCAATTAAAACTAAGGTTCATGTCTTCACAACACATCTCAGAAGAACTACTTCTAGCACTCAAAACGAATAAGCCTTTCGAGTTATTGGTCCAAAATATATCCGCGATAAATAGAAATTCGCTGGACACAGAACTGAATAATGATCAAAAGAAGAAAGCTTTCTGGATAAATGTATACAACTCTTACTTCCTCATCCTCAGGAAACACCAAAACATAGATAAGACCAAAATATACACTGATAAATTGATTAATATTGCTGGTCAAACCATGAGCCTCGATGACATAGAACATGGCATTCTTCGAAAATATAGAATCAAAAAATCGCTAGGTTATCTGCCTAATTGGTTCGCTCCTCGATGGATTAAGCACTGGGCTGTTGATGATCTTGATTATAGGATTCACTTCGCACTAAACTGTGGTGCAGTTAGTTGTCCGCCGATAGCATTTTATAATTCTGATCGTATCAATCAGCAATTAGAGACGGCAACTCACTCTTTCTTGGAATCAGAGATAAAAATAAATGACACAGAAAAAAATGCCGAAATAAGTAAGCTCTTCCTATGGTATCTTGGTGACTTTGGAGGCAAACCTGGTACTCGAAAAATAATTAACAAGTACTTAGGAAAAGATATCTCTGGTTATTCGATCACCTATTCCACTTACGACTTTTCCGAAGACCTAGATAATTTTGTATAAAACATCAACTAAAAATAAAAGCTAGAGCTTCGACAACATGCATCTTATGGCCTGTCGAAAGTCAATCTATGGCCTAGTCCTTGCTTAATTCTATCGATATCATTCAGATCGAAGACCTCTTCTCCATTAACATATGTATTTGTCACTCTCCCTGTGAATTGTTCTCCTTCTAGTGGACTCCATCCGCACTTGTACAGGATATTATCCTTATTGACCGACCACTTCATCTCTGGGTCGATGATAGCGAGATCTGCAAATTGTCCTTCTTCTACATATCCCCTATGCTTGATCTGAAAACATTCGGCAGGTGCATGACACATTTTCTCTACCACCTTCTCCATTGACAGTTTTCCTTCCTGCACCATTCTCATCATGATATTGAGACTGTGCTGTACGAGTGGTAATCCTGATGGAGCCTTTGTGTAATGCCTAGACTTCTCCTCTACCGTATGTGGTGCATGATCGGTAGCAATGATATCTAGTCTATCATCTAATAATGCAGGCAAAAGTGCATCTCGATTGTCTTTTGATTTTATCGCAGGATTGCACTTTATCTTATTGCCCAATCGTGCATAATCATCCGCTGAGAAATTCATGTGGTGTACACATACTTCAGATGTGATCCGCTTATTTCTAAGAGGAATCGAATTATCGAATAGATCCAATTCCTTCGCCGTAGATATATGAAGAATATGAAGTCTTGTGTTATACTTCTTTGCCAAATCGACCGCCATAGAAGATGACAGATAACACCCCTCCACATCTCTGATGATCGGATGGTAAGATGCATCTAATTTATCACCATACTCTTCCTCATACTTTTTCATATTGGCTCTTACTGTCGCTTCGTCCTCACAATGTGTTGCTATGAGCATCTCTACATTACGGAAGAGTTTATCCAGAGTTTCTCTATTGTCTACAAGCATGTTTCCTGTCGAAGAACCCATGAAAATCTTCACTCCACATACTGATTTTTTATCCGTCTTCAGGACTTCTTCGATATTATCATTACCAGCTCCCATAAAGAATGAATAATTACAATAGGCAGTCTTCTCAGCTACGTCATATTTATCCTGCAAAATTGTTTGCGTAAGAGCATTGGGCACGGTATTAGGCATCTCCATGAAAGTAGTAGTACCTCCTGCCACGGCAGCTCTCGACTCTGTAGCAATATCCGCCTTGTATGTCAATCCTGGCTCTCTGAAGTGTACCTGATCGTCTATAATACCAGGTATGATCCACTTTCCTTCCATATTGATCTCTTCGGCATTTGGTCTTGTGATACTAGAGGCTACCAGTTTGATCCTTTGATTCTGAATCAATATATCTCCATAAAATGATTTACCTCTATTGAATATTTTTGCCCCTTTCAGTATTTTCATGTGTTTTTATTTTTTTGACAATTAGAATCTCAGTGATTATTTAGTAAACTTCACTTGGAAAATAATTATGCTCGAGAATAGAATTCTGAACTACCTTCTGTAGCAGATTATTTCTAATCGTCTTTCTTTACATTTCTACATTGAGTCTTTTCTATGCCAAAAAGACCTTTTTTTCTCCTTTGTGATGAGGTTTCGCTTACTTATCCTAGTGTAATATTTAGCTACCTTATACTTTATTGATATAACGTATAGTTGCTACAAAGTTAATTTGATATGTGAAGAAGTATAAAATTATGGTCTTCTTTTTAGCTTGATACATTAATAACTATATCTACTCGAGTTAAGACCTATCTATATACGAAAATCACCTTTCGGGCCTTTCTCTTCTAATATTTCCTCTACATCTTTGAGTCTAAAATCAAATTTAATGAGGGGCCCTAACTTTTCGATCTGTATCCTTCTGATAGTGAAGATGATAAAATATACAGCTAAATAAAAAACCGAAGATCAATTAAGAACTCCGGTTTTCATTTTTTTATGAGAAAGGATCATTACATACCCATACCACCCATCATTCCTGAAAGATCACTCATTTTTATTTTTTCAGCTCCAGTTGTATCTAGAACGAATACGCTTTCATCAATTGTATTTTTGATATCTCTAGTTACGATAGACATCTTAGTACCGTTTGCGTCTATATTTATCTCTAATGGATAACCTTTGAGCTTTAAGTCTTCCATACCAGGTATGAAATCAGAGCTTATCTTGATATCCTTAGACACCCAAGCTTCCATCTTCATGTTAGGTTGATCGGCTCTAGTGATTGTTGCTTTCATCACTGTATATCCTAGTATTTCTTTTGTTTGGCTTTCGTCATAAGTGATCTTCATCCCTTCTACTGACTTTGCTACATCATTGGCTGATGCTGTTTCGGTAGTTTCCTCGGCCCACATTTTAGATCCCATTGCATTGATGAGAAGATCTGTTTTATTTGTTTTTTTATCTACGAGAGTAGACATATTCATCATCCCTCCCATAAGACTGATAGATGTAAGAGATTTATCTCCTGAAAAATGAACTTCCATTTCAGCTCCCTTTAGCATTCCCAAGTCAGCGGACTGAGCTCCAGTGCTAGAGATATCTGTCATTTCCATTTTGATGTACCCTTTGTCCATCACCATCTGTGCTGATGCTGATCCGAATACAAATACCACTAGTAAAATATTAAATATATGTTTCATTAAATTTAGATTGATTTTGATTAATATGTAGATAGATTATACCATTCTGATTAAAAACGCAGGCACCTTCATAAATGTTACAATTATCGTTTATTTAACTCGTCCCTGATTTCTGCCGCTTTTTCATAATCTTCCGCAGTTAATACTTCTTCGAGCATTTTTTCTAATTCTGCAGTCGACCGCTCTTGCAATGTTTTTGCTTTTTGCCTTTTCTTTTGAGGTTTTGGTGCAGCTCCACTGCCTTCTGCAGATTCGTCTAATACGACACCCGCTGTCTCCATGATAAATTCGTGGGTATATATTGGACACTCGAATCGTACTGCCATAGCTATCGCATCCGATGTTCGTGAATCTATAGGGATTATTTCGCCGTCCCGCTCACAGATCAACTGGGCATAGAATATACCATCTAGAAGATTATTGATTACGATCTCTTTTAATGTCACGTTGAATGCCAACAATGCATTCATAAACAAATCATGAGTAAGTGGACGATTAGGAGACATATTCTCCATCGCCACTGCTATAGCTTGTGCCTCGAATCCACCGATCACTATAGGCAATCTTCTACTTCCACCTTCTTCTCCTAATACCACTGCATAATTGTGCGACTGTGTGACACTGTGTGATAAAGCGACGATATCCAATCTTATTTTATCCATATATATTCATCCTAATTGGAATACAAAGTAAATATAATATATTCATTTGTAGACTATCAAACCTTAGTTTCTACGTAGAAATCGTGGTATAAATATGCTGTAAACAAAAAACACTCTCAGAAGTTACTCTGAAAGTGCTATTTTTTTAACCTTTTTAAGCATTCTTATGCAAACATTTCTGTTCCAGCAAAATGAAAATCACTCTCGATTTGTGCATTTTCATCACTATCAGATCCGTGTACTGCATTCTCTCCGATGCTTGTTGCATACTTGGCTCTAATCGTACCTTCTGCCGCTTCCGCTGGGTTGGTAGCACCGATTAATGTTCTGAAGTCTTCTACTGCATTATCTTTCTCCAATACTGCAGCTACGATAGGACCTGAAGACATGAAGTCTACTAATTCTCCATAGAATGGTCTTTCGCTATGTACAGCATAAAACTCGCCCGCTTTTTCAGCTGATAGTTTTGTATATTTCATTGCTACAATTTTGAATCCAGCTCCATTGATTTGGTTCAGGATAGCTCCGATGTGTCCATTTTTCACAGCATCAGGCTTGATCATTGTAAAAGTTCTATTACTTGCCATTTTATTATTTTTATGAATTTTTCTTAAATATGCCACAAAAGTAGTAAAGTAATCCCTCTTCTAGGTACTTATAACGTAAGAATCTTACTACTCTTTAATGAACCGATAGGATAAGTCCTTCAAGATGTAACAAATCATATCTGCGAAAAAATATTCGTATATATTTTCACTTATGCCATTTTCGCGATCCTCTAGCTGTTATTATAGCTTTATAAATCTCTTTACGTTACTTCTAGTATCAGCTTTCACATCGAGCATATATACACCACTAGGCAATTGACCTATCTGAAGTCTGGCGTAACTCCCTTGCATTTGCCCTGATTGTACGAGCCTGCCGTTGATATCAAAAATAGTATATTTCGCTTGCGTATTATCAGGAATGTTCACATCTATTATATCACTTGTAGGATTAGGAGATATTGTCATTTCCAGATTGCGGACATCCTCAATAGAAGACTCATCATTTACTATAAATGTCGTGTTGAATGCTCTCAATCCACCGCCATCATTGCCCACGATGACTTCGTAGAAATTATCATCATCAAGATCTGCATATACAGCCGTAGATCTGATACCTACATCTTGGATTGGCAATTCACTATACACCTCATTGAATGAATCGTAGAGATTTTCCTCAATATCATTATATATATGTACTTCTCCACCTCTACTTCCTACGCTTAGGAAAAGCTCATTATTAGATACAAAGAAACTAGGAGAACTAGATCCACTGGTTACAAAGATACTATTGGTATTTACCGAACCTAGCGTACTGGTATTCGACAGGGTATCCATATTATCATAAAATTCTGGCGCTCCCACCGTTCCTTCATTTCTATAATATGTCAATCCGCCAAAAACTCCCGTCTCTGGGTTAGTATTTTCATTCTTCTCACCTATTATTAGATCATTCAATCCGTCCCCATCGAGATCGTAGATAGCTGGCTTACAGTTTGATCCAGGCTTTATATTTTTATATTGATAGATAAATCCATCGAATTCATATGGATTACCCGCTCCCGCCACATTCTCCCAATAATAAAGAAATCCTCGCTTGTCAGCAACTATGATATCATCATCCCCATCACTATCAAGATCTCCTACCGTAGGCGCCAAGTATCCGTCATTAGTCCCTACGATATCTCTCATCCCTAGATAGTTATCAGTGTTAAGTTTATAGGCTGGTGATGATTTCGTGCCGATGTTTTCATAGAGAAACAGGGATTTCCTTTCTGTCGAACTTTCGCTACTGAAGACCATCCTATGCGTCCCTACCAGTATATCTTGTAGCCCGTCTGAATTAAAATCCAAAAATGTCGGGTGAGAACTATTTCCCATAATCAAAGAAGTTTCATGTAAAAAATCTTTTTGTACCAATTGGAATTCGGGACTTGCATCAGTACCCACATTCTTATAATACCAAATATGATTTACATTCTGAGCCCCATTGATATTATTTTGTGAAGCGATCAAGTCTCTTCTCCCATCATTATCAATATCAATAAAAAATGGAGCTATATGCACAAAAATATCAACCTCTTCTTCCGCTGTTGGATACTGTATATTTTGATCAATCATAAATGCTTCTGTACTTGACCCACCATTTTCTAGGTATACGAATCCATTGTTAGACAAGTCACCTAGTATCATATCTAGATCACCATCTCCATCCCCATCTAATGCTAGCACAGTAGATCCTGCGTGCCGCGAATCAGAGGTCGTACCGTCTTTATCATCTGGTAAGAGTCCTGCCGAACACAATGCAGGGTTACTACTCAATGAAATCTCCTCTCCTACTCCACTTTCGAAAAACTTACCCCAACATGCATCCTCTAATTTGTATACGAGTGTATCATCTGGAAGGCCTTGCTCCTTTGCCATGTTTTTATAAAAATACATATAACTTCCACCTGGCTCAAATGTAAGCACATCCAAATCTTCATCACCATCCACATCGATGATCGCTGGCACATCTATAGAACTTACATACAATTGAGAATATCCATTACCGACAGGAAACTGCAAGAAATCACCTATCCCAAAGTTGAACTTCATAAGTTCGAAACTTATCTGATCTCCCTGACTGGTATTCCTCCAGACCTCGATTCCAGATGCAGCCGGAGGTCCAGTAAAAATATCTTTCTTCCCATCACCATTAAAATCATGAAATTGAGCAAAACCTCGAAGTTTAGGAAATGAGTTAAGATATTCTGGAGCAAAGTTGTAACTCGGATTATCAGGGGTGGAATTATTGATAAAAGAAAGTAATACATTTCCATTTCTATCAAAAACCATAAGATCTTCAGGTCCCTGTCCATCGAGGTCAAAACTAGAAAATTGCGGAGCCACTAATCCCCCAATCAAAGCATTTGGCTTTACCTCTCCATCCACTTCAAATGGTATATGAATCGGATCAAAATTCTGAGCAACAACATGTCCAGCAAATAGAGAAAAAGTAAACATCACGAATAGAAAAGATCTTTTGACATCCATAATTGCAATTTTATATTTGTTTCTAATGGTAATCTATGTACAAAACTATAAAAACCTTCCAATGGTTGATTTATATTGTAATACATTTCTGAATTTGACACCTCATGTCTTGATTAGCACACTATCCAATATTTTATATATTTGTGTGATATAACATTCGATATATGAAACTACTCAGCAATACTCAAATCGCTCAAAAAATAAATCGCCTTGCAATCGAAATCCTTGAGCATAATTACACTGAAAAATCTATCGTCCTGGCTGGAATCAATAATAATGGTCTGGGGTTCGCAAAATTGATAAAGCGTGCTATCAACAAAATCTCTAATGTAGAAATCATACTCGCTAATATATCCCTCAATCCAGCAAAACCAACAAAGGATGATGTAAGTATCGATCTGGCAGATTCAGATCTCAAAAATAAGGTAGTAATCGTAGTAGATGATGTAGCGAATACAGGACGTACGATATTCTATGCATTCAAACCATTCTTAGATATATTGACTAAGAAAGTAGAAGTTGCTGTATTAGTAGATAGAAAGCATAAATCATACCCCATCAAGGTAGACTATGTAGGATTATCACTAGCTACCACGCTAAAGGATAATATCAAGGTTAATTTGGGTCTGGTGAAGGATCGTGAAGTGTGTCTAGAATAACTATTATTCTCAATGATTGAGTGCCTAGCTTTTTTTCAACATCCCACAACGTTTAGTTTCATTTATATAATCTTTCATAAAGCTAAAAGAAATCACATCTCACTCACCCTCAACATAGTATCCTCCACATGATGTACCAATTCCGTATATCTAGGATCACGCTTAATCTCTCTCGTCCGTTGTAATGGCAAATCAATATCAATATGCTCGACTATCTTAGAAGGTTGTGCTTTTAGTATATATATATCATCAGCCAGATAGACCGCTTCGGCTATATCGTGTGTCACAAAAACCACCGTACTCTGAAATTTCTCCCATAGACCGACCAGTAAGTCTTGCATTTGGAGTCTAGTGCGGATATCGAGTGCTCCAAAGGGCTCATCCATAAGTAAGATCTCAGAATTGGCCAAAAGGCTTCTCGCTATCGCTACTCTCTGTAATTGTCCGCCAGAGAGGCTTGGGTACTGGGCGTATTTATTTTGGTGACCATCTAGCCCTACGAGCTTAATCATCTCCATGGCTTGTTCGTCTCGATCTTTCTTGGATACTCCTTTGAACTCTAATGCCAGGCCCACGTTCTCCAATACTGTCATCCAAGGAAGAGAAGAGTATTGCTGGAATACCATACTGACTCTATTCTTCTCAGATACTGGCAGGCCTTTTACTAAAATTTCTCCTTTTGTAGGTTCTTGCAGTCCCGCTATATATCTCAACAGTGTAGACTTCCCACTACCTGACATACCAAGAATCACAGCAAATTGGCCTTGATTTGGCTTATCTTCTATGATGAAATCTAGATCTTCCATGATCCAGTTTTGTCCACCATCATAGCTCTGAGATATACCTTTTAATTCTATGATATTTTCAAAATGTGTATCGTTATGTTGGAACTGTGCCATGAATTGGTTTCTTTTTATTGGTTAACCCATAGACCTTATAACCTATGATTGATAAAAATATGAAGTGGATCACCCAAGCTGTGCCTCCAAATAAATAAGTGAGTATGTTGTATCCACCTAAAATCCCGAAGAACTCGTCCATCGCCACCACCACATATAGTAACAGCATCACCCATGTAAAGGCTAACCATACATAATCAATTATTACAGAGATAGCACTTTCTTCTTCATCCATGCTGTTATGGTCATATTTGCCCTTTGTCTGATACTTATGTGGAAACAACTTACGATCCATGTAAGCGAAAATCTTATCTTGGAATACGCCTATTAAAATAATCAATACCAACAAGGCAAACACCTTATCAATCCTACCTCTTCTCTTGGCTCCCTTGAGCAAGATGTCACCGAGCCCTCCTTCACTACTATATGATTCTATGAATACGATATATGTCCATGAGATGGCTGTCATAATCCTGATGTCATCCCAGATTCGTGACATTACTGATGGGATATATACGCTTTTGACCGTTTGCCAATTGGTAGCTCCTAGCGTGTATACCGTTTTCAGATAAACATCACGCACCTCGTCGATTCGCTGGATTACTACAGGAAGTAGAAATATAAATATACCGAAAGCCATAAAAGCGGACTTCATTGGTATGCCTATCCCAACCCAAACCACAAACAGGCCTACGGTTGCTGTCAATGGTACAAACCGAATCGCCTCCACATATCTCTGAAACAAACCTCGCAACAGTGGGATTAATCCTATTGCAAATCCCAGTGGCAATGTGATCAATAACGCAAGAATATACCCCGCAAGATTGAGACCGATACTCTTCCCCGTATTTACTACCAAATCATTATCAGTCAATAATTCAGAAAATGAACTCAAGACTCTAAATGGACTGGGTAAAATCTGTCTTATCACAATAGGGTCCTCCCCTGCCGTAAGCAGTATCCAGATACCTAGGAACATAGCTACGCCGATCGCTGCAAGCCCCGTAGATTGAGACTTTTTTAACGTACCTCGAAGTCGAAACATCCATCCTGTACCCGCCATTAGATTATTGTACTTTTTTCAATTTTTATAAATAGGTCTTTCCTATAAAACTATCAGTTGATATATCTTACTACAATGTCTCCTTTAGGAATTCTTAAGCTTGCAGGGACCAGCAAACCCTGCTTTAATATTCAACTACTGACTGCATATTATCATATATCCTCCGAAACTTAAAGTATCTTCTTGATTGATAAAATTATCATTTCAATTAGCTTTATTTCCTTGAAGTTCGGCTCAGTCATTTTCTTTAATCTGCGATAAGCTGGAAATCAGTTCTTCTATTTTGTGCTTTACAAGATGCATTTTGATTCGCCTCACAACCTGGGACCGGGTTATCTGGTCCATTACCGACGATTACAAATCTATTACCATCCATTTTATATTGACTTTTTAAGTAATCCGCTACAGCTTGAGCTCTTTTTCTCGACAATTCTACATTCATAGCTTTTGCACCTACATTATCTGTATTCCCTTCGACTCTAATTTTAGCATTTCCAAATATTTTTGCTGTTTCTGCAAATTGTAAATCTATAATGGTCTTGGCATTTGCATCCAACTGAAATTGACCAGAGTTGAAAGATATACTTACGGGCTTGCTTGAGATTGCTGGAGCTGTTACATCCCCCGATGATTTTTTGAACACCTTAGATTTCTCAGCTGCATAATTGGATCCTTGTAACTTATCATTAGCGCTCTGTACAGCACCTGTGTACACCACAGATCTCCACGGTGGCGCAACATTATCAGAATCTCCTGTCTCTACAAATTTTCTAGACATTTTCTCGTAGAGATCCGAGCCTTTTTGCCCACTGTAGGTACGATCTAGACCGAAGAAATTCATATTATCACCATGACTTGTCCATTTCACTACACTCATCATACCCTGTGCATCATCAGTTGACACTCCATTAAGTTCTCCGAGATATTTTGCCGCTTTTTTCTGATTAGAAGTGTTGTTCAATTCTGCCACACCTTTCATCCATCCTTCATAGAATTGATTGATCATCGTTTTATTTCCATTGATGAAGTCTTGACTTGCAAACATAATATCGGCGATGATATGTGATTGCTCATTTGTCGTCAATAGAATCTTTGAACCAGGCACGTCTTGAGTAGCGAATATATCGTCCGGACTCCATACTACAGCTGCGTCTACATCATTCCCTCTGAATAGTTCTGCCGCTTTGAGGTTATCCGCTGTCTTTATCACTGTCACATCACTATACTTCAATCCCGCAGCTTCTAGAGAAGAGATTAATAATGTCTGTGCTGGAGAAGGAACCGCTACAGCTATTCTTTTCCCTTTTAGATCATTTACTGTTTTGATTCCTCTTTTTACGATGATCGCATCACCACCTCTACTCCAATCTACCTGCATGAATGCCTTCGGACCCAATGCATTTATATCTGCTGGAGCAGTGTATAATGGAAATGCGTCAGCTGTTTGCACCAAAACATCATACTCACCCGCTATCCAAGCGTCCATAGCACCTAGAAGATCATTGTTCAACTTGAAGTCTACTTTGAATCCATAATCCTTATAGAATCTTGATCTTGCATTCGCTTGTGCTCCTTCATTGAAGTAAAGACCTGGAGCATATCCACCCCATGATACGAGCTGTACCCTAAGTACTTTGTCACCATCTTTATCTGTAGAGGGTACACTTTCAACCTTGGTACTTCCAGAATTAGAGTTCGCAGATGTTGAGCTTCCCTTATCCTCATTCTTTGCCTCGGCTTCTTGTTCTGCCTTAGCTTCTTGTACGGTATCTTGTAGTCCCTTTCCGAATGCCGTATTGTTCAATACCCATTTACCGCCAAAAAAAACCAGTAGCAATATCGCTAATGTTATCAATAATTTAGAAAATGAGGTCAATCTTGCTGGTGCCATAATATATTTATTTTGCTTGTTTGTGTTATGTTTTTATTCGAAGTAATAGTCTGGTTAGTTAGGGGTGTTATTGTTTTTTTGTTTTTTATTTGTTTTTTATTTGAGTCTGAGTGTTGTGCTCAGAGTGTTTTTTATCAATAGATTCGGCGCTTTTGCTCAGATCGTTTTTTGTTTTTTGAACTAGAGTTTGTGCAAAGATCGTTTTTTGTCTTTGTACTGGAGCTTGTGCACAGATCGTTTTTTGTCTTTGTACTGGAGCTTGTGCACAGATCGTTTTCCCACGAATCCGTGATTCGCTACAAAAGCCGATCTATGTTTCCCGAGAATCCGTGATTCGCTACAAAAGCCGATCTATGTTTCACTACAAAAGCTGATCTATTATCTAATTTAGATTTGGAGCTTGTGCACAGATCGTTTTTTGTCTTTTTACTGGCGCTTGTGCAAAGATCGTTTTCCCGCGAATCCGTGATTCGCTACAAAAGCCGATCTATGTTTCCCGAGAATCTACAATTCGCTACAAAAGCCGATCTATTATTCACTACAAAAGCTGATCTATTATCTAATTTAGATTTGGAGCTTGTGCTCGGATCGTTTTTTGTCTATTTACTGGCGCTTGTGCACAGATCGTTTTCCCGCGAATCCGTGATTCGCTACAAAAGCCGATCTATGTTTCCCGAGAATCTACAATTCTCTACAAAAGCCGATCTATGTTTCCCGAGAATCTACAATTCTCCGTGTGCACAGATCGTTTTCCCGCGAATTTACAATTCGCTACAAAAGCCGATCTATGTTTCACTACAAAAGCCGATCTATTAGTCAAAAAAGTCGTCGTATTGATTGTTTCGACCGAGAATTTCTGGTTCTTTAACCGGATGCTCTAAGTCGAGAATATCTTCTTCATTGTTTGCTTGAAGTATTAAGTCTTCTTTTGCTTCGCCCAATAGTAGTGAAGTGCTTTGAGCTTCCCATTTTTCGAGCATTTTTAATCCTTCTTCTTCGAATACTCCATTTTGGAGATCTACTGACTTCATAAACGATTCTGACATATCCATGAATTGTTCCATCTCCCCTACTTTGTTGGACACATCATCAGCTATGGCTTCTAGTGCGGCATCAAACATTGCTTTTTTATCTCTATCACCTTTTATCACGTTCATTGCAGACTTCATTGCAGAGTGTCCCGCCATGAGTGCTTTTCGTTCTACCTCTTTTACTTTTACTTGATCTTCAACATCTTCTACTAAGATGGCACTATTCTCGTACATTTTGTTGAGCACTCTATATAGTACTTCCATTTTCCTATACAGATCTTCCAATTTGATGTTTGACTCCTTCAGTCTACCAGCTTTTCGACTCTTTAGAATCATTTGAGCATTTTTATTAGACTGTTTTGCTTTGCTCGCTTGGGCCATATTGGATTTAATCTCTTTCTGATTATTGAGAATCATTTCCTTAAGCACGTGCATCTGACCTCTCAATTGAGTTGTCTGGCGATTCATTTTTTTCAGGTTGTCTTTTAAGTCGTCAACGTAGCTCTTTAATATTGCTATTGGGTTTATTTGGACAAACATCCCTGTGATCCACCGCATTGCACTTTTATACATATAACTTACCAATGCTCTCGTCTTTGGATCAATCGCCATGAAAATGACAACACCTAGAGTAAGTAACGCTGCAACTAATCCTGCCGTAGTAGCTAAAAACGCTAACAAAGAAGTCATGAAGGTAACCACCAAGTACGTACCTCCTAGTACTGCACCCGCTAGAACCAATGCTCCAGTTACTCCTTCTGGTTTTCTCCAAAATGATTTTGGTTTTATATCTGTCATATTAAAATCTCAAGATTGAATATATCTTTTTATCCTTTTATAGATCAAAAATAGAAAAAATTTGGGCGTAAATATACAGTTATCGACTAAGGATGTAATTCTTCGATAAAAATGAGTGATTTATGACATAATAGGATAATAATAAATTCTTATATCTGAATCGTAATTGGCTGATTTTCAACAAACGAAAACAAAGTTATTTAACTATATTTTTTTTCTACCTTTGCTGAGCAAATTATCCCTACGGACGTACACCTAAATCTTGAATATTAAACACATAATATGGGTTGGTTCAAAAGACTAAAAGACGGTATACAAACCGCAACGAAATTTAAAAAAGAAGCTCCAGATGGGCTTTGGAACAAATGTAAAAGCTGCTCCGAACTTACGACAATAAAAGAACTCAAAGAGAACTTATACATCTGTCCAAAATGTGATTACCACGTTCGTATTGGATCACATGATTACTTCGATATCATTTTTGATGGAAAGTATAAATTATTGTTCGAGGACATTGTATCGAAGGATATTCTTGGATTTAGCGATGTGAAGACCTATGAAAATAGATTAGAAGCTGCTTTTATCAAGACGGGACTAAAAGATTCTATATCAGTAGCTCATGGAAAATGTGGAAGAAAAGACTTTGTAATTGCTGCAATGGATTTTTCATTTATTGGAGGTTCTATGGGGTCCGTAGTTGGTGAGAAAATAGCTCGCGCAATCGACTACTGTATCGAGAATAGATATCCATTTATGATCATAGCAAAATCTGGCGGAGCTCGTATGATGGAGTCCGCTTTTTCTTTGATGCAAATGGCCAAAACATCTGTAAAACTTGCACAACTCTCAAGAAATAAGCTTCCGTATTTTTCATTTATGACTGATCCGACCACAGGTGGTGTGACTGCGAGTTATGCCATGCTAGGCGACATCAATTTTGCGGAGCCTAAAGCTTTAATAGGATTTGCAGGGCCTAGAGTTATAAAAGAAACAATCAAAAGAGATCTTCCCGAAGGATTCCAGACTTCAGAATTTTTATTAGATCATGGATTTTTAGACTTTATAGTCCATAGAAAAGAACTGAAAGAAAGATTAGAAACTGTATTGTCGATTTTCAATACCGATGACCAAATGGAAGAAGTAGCATAAGTTTGTATAAGAATTGATTTTCATTTATAATGCTTGGCTTATCAGTCATCTATTCTATTTTGTTTGATATGAATTATTGTCAATTCAAAACAATGAACTATTCGACAATTGTATTCATTTAATAAGCTTACATTTGCACTTCTGTATCAAAGCGATTCGTTTCATCAGATCTTTTGGCTAAGATTATGAGGTGAAGTTATAACGATACATACATTTATATAAAAGACATAAATATTCATGGGAATAATAAGTATAGCGGCACAGTTGATTCTAAGCCTTTCCATTTTAGTGGTACTGCATGAGTGTGGTCACTTTTTTCCTGCAAAATGGTTTAAAACTAGAGTTGAAAAATTCTATCTTTTCTTTAATCCAGGATTTTCGCTTTTCAAAAAGCAAATTGGGGAAACAGAATATGGCATTGGTTGGATCCCATTCGGAGGATACGTGAAAATCTCAGGTATGATCGACGAAAGTATGGACACTGAGCAGATGGAAGCCGAACCACAGCCGTGGGAATTTAGATCAAAAACCGCGTGGCAAAGATTAATCATCATGCTTGGTGGTGTAACAGTAAATTTCGTGTTGGGGATCTTGATATTTGCCTGTATGATGTGGTATTGGGGAGAAACTTATTACAATGCTTCTGACCTTAAATATGGTGTTGTTGCTAGTGAACTTGGAAGAGACCTCGGAATAAAAGACGGTGATCACATAATATCGATCGGTGATGTGAAATTCGAAAGATACAATCCTAGTATTATATCCCAAGAAATCGTCTTGAATGATCCAGAAGCACTGATCGTAAATAGAGAAGGCAAGGAACTAGCACTTCCTGTACCCAGTGACATGGCTGAGAAACTAACTAAGTATGAGAATAAGGGTGTGGGACTATTTACAGCAAGACTTCCTCAAAAGATAGCTGAAGTAACAGGTGGAGCAGCCAAGGAAGCAGATATGAAAGCAGGCGACCAGATCATCGGCGTAAACGGAACAAATACATTCTTTTTGCATGATTTTAGAGCTGCATTAAAAGGGAAGAAAGATGAGGTTGTAAATTTCACTATTTTGAGAAATGAAATAGATACCCTTAACGTATCTGCTAAGCTAAGTCCTGAAGGAACATTGGGTATATATCATGTAATGATGGATGGCTTCGCACCTGAGCAAAAGCAAAAATATAGCCTTGGAGAAGCGATACCCAAAGGTATAGATATAAGTTACGGTTTCTTGACGGGGCAGCTAAAAGCATTCAAACAAATGTTTGCTGGTAAAATCAAAGCTACTGATTCACTTGGTAGTGTATTTTCTATCGCTAAAATGTTCGATGAGGCATGGGACTGGGAGCAGTTCTGGAGGATTACGGCGATGTTATCAATACTCCTCGGGTTCTTTAATCTCTTGCCTATTCCAGCATTAGATGGTGGTTATGTCATGTTTTTAATCTGGGAAGTAATTACCGGAAAAAAGCCAAATGATAAATTTATGGAATATGCTACAATGATTGGTTTCTTTATCCTTATTGGGTTGATGATATTTGCACTCGGACTGGACGTAAGTAAATGGTTTAAGTAGCATTTAATAATATAATTAGGAGAGACTGTAACTTAATTGATACAGTCTCTTTTTTATTTCCCTCAAGCTATAACAGTTTTCTAACTACTTCTGAAAAGATTAGCCTTCTTATTGGTCTTTTAGCCTAAAAACAGTGCTATTGTTTATCTATATAATCAGCCTCTCACCCCAAGAGTGGCTTACTAGTTCATTTTCTATTTACTCAATACTTCTGGATAGGGATATTCAGTAGATCTGAATATCCTTATTTATATAGCCTTTCATTCCGCTTACTGCTGAATGAATACCCCGTTTACGCTTGATTTTACGTAAATATGAGGTAATAAATTTCAACCTAAACTTCCACTCGCCGTTAGGGCTTTCATTTTTGGCTTGGCCCAAAAACGAGACAAAAAACGAGTGTTTGCTAAACAAGCCATCTCTTATCTCAAGACTTTACCTGACTTTTAACGCTATTGGGATCACATTTTGACTAAACTTACAAAACTCGCTTACACTCAGACAGTTGCAAGTTCTTAACGCCAAAATGAAATCCAAATACCTAAGCCAGCTAAGATCGATTTAATTTCTGCCACAAATTAATGCTCCTTGTAAGTGATATAATCTTAATATTGTCCTTACTTCTGAATAACCCTGGATACCTATGATATTTTTTTCCACCGACGCTGCTGCTCTGAATTTCTATATTTCACTAAAAACAGTAAACTAATCCTAACCCATCATTTGTAAAACTTATGTGAAGATTACTTACAGACTTTTGGTATCCATTTTTCAAAATATATTGCTCATTATACAATTGAATGGCTTTTTTTCTACTTTCTTTAATTCTTGAGCTTTCAATTAATTTCATCCCAAATGAAAATATGGATGTTATTAACGAAACTGAACTTACAGCATTAAATTTATTCTCAGCACGACTATTAGTTGCTTGCGCTTTAGCAAATTGATAAAATATGATTGCAGACCCAGTCGAAGCTAATGCTACATATAAATACTTTTTAGCTATTCTATCAATTTCATAAGGCATATTGTAACTTTCTAACAATTTTCTTTTCTTAAAAAACGGAATCAATTCTTCGTATTCGTATTCCTGATATTGATATGTATATACATGACCATTCTCTATTATAAATTGGGAATTGTCTGAATTATTTAGTGTATCTATTTGTGCATTGATATCTATAAAGCATAGATTCATAATAAATATAAATGAGCACATTCTGAGTAATTGGTATTTCAACATTTGTCTTTTATCCTTTTCAGAAAATATATACTAAACTATAGTAAAAATATGATTTCACAAGTAACCATTTTAGACTAGTAGAGTGTTCAGTTCATCACTTTTTTAATTACAAGATACAAATTTTCAAATCTATAGGATTAGTAAGGTTTCAGTAGTTTGCCAAAAATTGAATATTACCTCAATTTATTCAAATAAAAACCCTCCTACAAATTAATGCAGGAGGGTTATCAAATCGTGTGCTATATTATTTTCATGAATCTAGCTAATATCGGATCAACTTAGCCATATTCCCAAAAGCTTATCTTACTACGATCATCTTCTTTGTCGCCGTAAATTCTCCACTCTTAATCGTGTAATACAAGACTCCTGTTACCCCTAGGTCTGTAGCATCTAATGGTAAGATGTTCATTCCTTTGATTCCAGCTGTATTCACTGTCTTAAGTAGT
>CALLMH010000067.1 GCA_938007965.1 uncultured Saprospiraceae bacterium
ATAGCGTTAAAAGTCAGGTAAAGTCTTGAGATAAGAGATGGCTTGTTTAGCAAACACTCGTTTTTTGTTTCGTTTTTGGGTCAAGCCAAAAATGAAAGCCCGAACGGCGAGTGGAAGTTTAGGTTGAAATTTATTACCTCATATTTACTTAAAATCAAGCGTAAACGGGGTATTCATTCAGCAGTAAGCGGAATGAAGGGCTATAAAAATAAGGATATTCAGATCTACTGAATATCCTTATTCATATGGTGTTTCCGAGGATAATTTTGATTAAAGACTGAACACCTGTTCTCAGTTTACATGCTTTTATCACCGAGAATCATCTTCTTGATGATGACTATCTGACCAAAATGATAATAACAATGTTCTATCATTGCATTTATATTTTTTTGGTACGAACCATATTCTGGTTTTACGAATCCACTATCTAGTTTTTCATTACTCATGGCTCCGATATGAGATGCGAATTTCTCAGCATTTGATAGAAGTTGATCTCGAAGTTTTACCCAATCATTCTCACTATTAATAGGTTGACTGTCATAGCTGAACTTGTCTCTGATGGTCAATTCTCCTCCTTCGAATACCAGCAATACACCATGGATGTAATAGTTAAGATGGAAAGTCAGATCGGCAATAGTGTTGAGCGTATCGATCTTTGTTGTTGCATGTTCCATCGAAAGATCAGATAATTGTTCTTTGATATTTGTAAAAGCAATTAACTTTCCATCTAATAAAACCTCACGAAATCTTTTTTCTAGTTCAGTTGATCTCATATTTATATTTTAAAATAAAGTTATAAAAAAAGCCAGTACTATAGAAGTACTGACTTTAGTTATTTGTCACGCTCTTACCCAATCTATATTATTAAAAAGGGATTTATTCTTCGATTGGTATAAGATTAAAGGTCTGCCCATTTTTCGACCGTAATGTTTACTACTTCTCCTGCTGAGTAAGTAAAAACTCTATTGTCTATTTCTCCACCTGCAGCATCTTTTTCTACTTTGTCCCAACTACCATCTCTTCTAAATTTGAATTCCGAATCAGCATCTATCTTTACTCCAATGCAGTAGCAGTTAGGTCCATTTTTAGTCAATATATAATCTGAATCTAATTCACCAGGCCATCCGTTAAATGATCCTACCATTTCGATCGTTGCATCTTCTGGTGTGTCATCTGGCGTAGTTACTACTATGGTTGTCATCTCAGCATTTACACAAGACGTCTCTGGCTGGCATCCCACTAGCATCTCTGTTACATTTATTACTCTTTCCGCAGAGGCAGAGTTCTCTTCTCCATCTGTAGCGGTAATCGTAAGTGTGAGAGTCCCCGCAGGACTATCCGCCGGTACTGTGATTATGTATGAGATCGTATGCGATGTAGGCGAGTCAAAAGTTGTAATACTAGTAGGCGTCATACCATCTGTTATAGTGATTGATGCTAGTTCTTCGTCATCGGCGATGATAGCTGACAACATGATTGTATCACCTGCTGTAATCGTAATATTATCCTCTGGTGATGTGATGTTGATCGTTGGAGGTACTTCATCTTTACTCCCACAAGATGCTATCATAATTCCAATAGCGAACAGAAAAAATAATTTTGTTAATTTCATTGAATTAGGTTTGTTTTAATTGATAAATTCTATTTAAAAAACTTCGAATATTTTGCTTAACGTTTATCAAGCTTATTTTGTGGTGAAGTTCAGTATGTTTTTTTGTAAAACGGATTTTCTAATATGAATGCGCTTACTATCTCTGATTCAATACGCCCGCTGATTAGATTCAATAACCTTAGTTATGGTATCTTTTTCCATAAAAACAGAAGAAACACAATCCAATCTTACAAGGCAGTGCACTATATGCGCTTCAAGTAGGGTTATTCAGAAGTAAGAACAATATTAAAATTATATCACTTACAAGGAGCATTAATTTGTGGCAGAAGTTAAATTGACCTTAGCTGGCTTAGGTATTTGGATTTCATTTTGGCGTTAAGAACTTGCAACTGTCTGAGCGTAAGCGAGTTTTGCAAGTTTAGTCAAAATGTGATCCCAATAGCGTTAAAAGTCAGGTAAAGCCTTGGGATAAGAGATGGCTTGTTTAGCAAACACTCGTTTTTTGTTTCGTTTTTGGGTCAAGCCAAAAATGAAAGCCCGAACGGAGAGTGGAAGTTAAGGTTGAAATTTATTACCTTTTATTTACGTAAAATCAAGCGTAAACGGGGTGTTCATTCAGCAGTAAGCGGAATGAAGGGCTATAAAAATAAGGATATTCGTTATTTACAGATATCCCTGAAAAATCCGTATCCAAAAGTTAATTTGAATACGGATTTCCTTTTTACGAGGTGCATCTCAGCTTATAATATTCGAGTTTCAAAAAAGTATGATTGGTCGACCCGTAAAGTGATTTAGCAAATCAATGGGTCGAGAAACTTAGCTAAACTCTAGAGTTATAGTATGAATTCTTCAAATAATACATAAAAACAACTTCGTGAAATGCACTTCTTTGGCTTTTATCTATACTAGAAATCGAAATCGATATCTCCGGAGTCATCATTGTCATCCCAGCCTCCGAAACCTCCAAATCGGAAAGTGATTCCGGCAAAAGGACTAGTAAAGCTATCGTTATTGAGTCCACTTGCTTCCGGAAGTGCATCGACGCCATTGACAAATCGATATCCACCAGTCAATGCGAGCCTAAACCAAGAAGTAATATTGAGCTCTACACCGATTTCAGGAGCTACGACCATCATATTATCAGAGAATATTTTATCACCGTCTCCATCTCTTAGTGAGGTGTCACCCCATCCAAATCGCAGACTAGAATATATGTGGACTACCTTATTCGGCGTCGCAGTATAACCCAACCATAATCCTCCATGGCTGAAGTCTATGTCGTAGGTTTCTCCATCTAGCATTATATTAGGTGCATCTGTACCCAAGCCATATCCTCCGAAGAAAAAATTGTCAATAATCAAAGCTCCACCTCCTCCTACATCTACGACGGTCTCTCCGTTGATGGTAGATATTTCGAGCATCGGACCACCCCATCCACTGATGTTATTTGACCTATTGAATATGGTTTCCTGCTGTCCAAAAGCAAATAGTGACATCGTGCTAAAAATGGCTAATAGTAATGTTTTTTTCATTGTTTTTCAGTTTAAAAGAGTTAAATAAAAACTTGAGGTCTTCTAATGTTTGAAAGTTAAGATATTCTAATTTTAGTTGCAAACATTAATCTGTAAGGTGACGTAGAAATTCGACCAGGGTTGCATTTAAATAGAGAATATCTTCAAATAAAATCTAAAAATGATTTGTGTGGGTATTGTGAAGTTAGAAGGGAATGCTCTTAATCATGATTGCTAACATCTCATTGAGAGATATTTATGAAAGGTACAAATACTTATGTCCTAATCATAGCGATATGCGGTAGGTCATCTTCTAAATACGCTTCTCCAGTTTCTTGAAATCCCAGACTGGTATAGAATTTTACAATATAAGTCTGCGCCGAGATTTTAATAGAATAGTTGGGCCAATGCTCCAATGTTTTATCAATTGAATATTGCATCAATGGCGTTCCTTGTTTCATACCTCTTATACTTGACGAAGTAATTACGCGACTTATAGATGAGTAATCTTTGTACGATAGTCCTGGGGGCACGATGCGAGTATAGGCCTGTAATTTTCCATCTGAATCGACTCCTAGTATATGATAAGACTCTTGGTCTTTGCCATCTGCATCAAGGTAAGGACAATTTTGCTCTACTATAAATACTTCTTGTCTAAGTTGTAATAATTCGTACAACTGATGTTTGGACAGTTCGTGATATGATAGACAATGAAATTTCAACATTTTTAATTATTTTAGGTCTATGTACAATTGATCGACCATCATGACGATGATCGAGATGTTATTAAATATTGTACAAACTTTAGGGGGGAAGATAATGATGAAGTGATAATATTTATCAGTTTGTCGAAAATAATATACAATTGTAAAATCGTTTTATCAACTTCGGTGTTACTTTGTTGAAAATTTAAGTGTGTAGCACTCTGACTCCAAAATTAAAACAGAAATAAGAGTTGATGAATAGATTGACTGATGTAGTAAAGAACTTATTGATTATAAATGTGATCGCATTTGTAGCGCAAATAGTACTAAAGGATGTAGTAGATGTGAGCCTTGGCTATTCTCATTTTCCATTATCTCAGGACTTTATGCCGTTTCAGATTGTGACATCTATGTTTATGCATGCGGATATAAGTCATTTGTTTTTTAATATGTTATCGCTGTTTTTTTTAGGACCGACTGTCGAGCAATCATTGGGAGGGAAGCGGTTTTTGATATTGTATATATTGGCGGGTATCATAGGTACTTTTACACATATTGCTATTGATTATGTGGAGTATTACAGATTAGCTGCTCAAGTAGATGGAGAAATGCTACAAACAGTACTAGCCGAGGGAGGTGAGATATTAAAGAGAAACAGAAATTATTCTTCGCAGATTATTGGAGATCTTAATTTGACGATCAATGGTCGATCATTAGGAGCTTCGGGTGCGGTGTATGGAGTTGTTATTGCTTTCGTTACTATGTTTCCAAAGCGAAAGTTGATGGTTTTTCCGATCCCGATACCAATTCCGGCTGCGATATTGGGAGTTTTGATGGTAGGCTATGGAGTAGTGAGTGGTGTAGGTCAATTAGAACCAGGAATTGCTCACTTTGCACACCTCGGTGGAGCTTTAACAGGATTTTTAATGATTCATTATTGGAAAATGGCTAATTTGCGTTAATATGTTTGATTCTATAATAGACGATATAAAGCATGAGTTTCGATCGGGGAACATGCTCACCCGATTGATTATTATCAATATTGGGATATTTATGGTGACTGCGCTGACTAAGGCATTTGTCCCTACTTTTTACAATGGTACATTGATTCATTGGATCGCTTTACCATCTTCATTTATGGATTTTTTGTATAAGCCGTGGACTTTATTTACGCATATGTTTATCCATAGTGGATTTTGGCATATCATATGGAATATGTTGATATTTTACTGGTTCGGCAGGATCGTTGGAGATTTGATAGGCGATCGGCATATGTTGCCTATTTATTTATTAGGCGGTTTGGCGGGAGCGGCAGGAGTATTGCTTTCTTATCAGGTAGTGCCTCAGTACATAGGGTCGTATGCTATAGGGGCATCGGCGGCAGTTATGGCACTTGTCATCGTAGCGGGCATCATCAATCCGAATCATGAGATAAGGCTTCTATTCTTAGGAATCGTTAAGATCAAATTTATCATCTTGTTTATCATATTCATGGACTTGATTGGGATCGGAAATAAGGATAATACAGGAGGACACATCGCTCATATATTTGGTATGCTGATGGGGTGGTTCTACATGGTGCAGATGGGGCATGGTAATGATCTCGGGTACAAGGTGACCAACATCACAGATAAGGTATTCGGATTGTTTGATGGAGAGGGAAGGCCGCAAAGAAAGAAGTCACCCCTCAAGGTCAAGTTCAAGTCGGATAAGATCAAAACAATGTCGGAGCGTAGAGCAGATGCTAATAATACTCAAGCGCAGGTAGATCAAATTCTAGATAAAATCAAGTTAAAAGGATACGAGAGCCTAAGTGATGCAGAGAAAGATATACTCTTCAAAGCTAGTAAAAAGTAATTTTTGAAATTCATTAAGAAGTCCATATTTGCACTGAATATAGTGCTTATCATTGGTTTGCTATTGGCTTACCTAAGTCCTTATTTCGACCCTAATGAATACTGGATATTTTCAATGTTTGGGTTGTTTTATCCTGTATTGTTATTTGCTAATATTGCGATGGTGCTCTTTTGGATGATTGTAGAGTTTAAGTATTTGTTCGCATCATTCCTTACGATCCTGATCGGCTGGTCTCACTTACAGGGGTTTGTGAATTTCAGTGCGCTCAGTGATGAGCCAGGAGATCTGACAGTGATGACATACAATGCCAACTTCTTCTATTCTGTACAAAAGGGATCAAAAAAAGCGGTAGTGCAAAAAAGAAAAAATGTGACGGACTTCTTTACTGAACATAAAGATGTAGACGTATTCTGCCTTCAAGAATCATCGAAGTTTTCCAAAGATATACTGAAGAAATTATTACCCGATTATCATGTGCATGAAATGCCAAAACGGGCAACGTTCATCATATCAAGATTTCCGATATTAAGTAATGGTGATATAGATTTTGGTACATCCACCAACTCGTGTATCTGGGCAGACCTCAAGACTCCATCTGGAAAAGTAAGAATATACACCGCCCACTTACAATCTAATAAGGTGTCTAGCGACGCAGTCGTAGTCCTCGACAATGCCAATCTCCAAGAAAAGAAAACATGGAATGGTATCCGTGATATTCTCAGTAAATACAGTCAGTCAAGCAGAAAGAGAGCAAAGCAAGCACAAATGATCGCCGATCATGCTGCCAAATGCGCACACAAAACCATAATAGCTGGTGATGTGAATGATCCACCTACTTCATATACCTACAGTAGATTATGTGGTGACTTCCAGGATTCATTTGTAGAGGCGGGTGCAGGGATAGGTACTACTTATGCAGGCCGAATCCCGATGCTAAGGATCGATTATATTTTTGCAGATAATGACTTCGAAGTAGAGTCTTTTGAAGTGTTGAAAGAAGATTTTTCCGATCACTATCCAGTGAAGGGAGTGTTTAGTTTTGTGGAAGAATGATAATGGACGTCCAAATTTATTTGGACGAAAAAATAACTTTTCCATTTTTTCTAAGCCAAATAAATTAGGATATCGATTAGACTACTTCACCATCACCTTCTTCACCATCCGCTTCCCCGTATCACCATCTAGCACTTGTAACACATATATCCCCGCACTTAACCCTCTGACATCAATCGTAACTTCCGATTGGTCAGTTTCTATAGCTAACACCTGGAGTCCTGCCATATCCATAATAGACATCGTATAATCCCCTTTTCTATCCAACAACACATTGATAAAATGACTAGCAGGATTAGGAAACACTTTCACTTCTCCTTGCAAATCTACCGTGGCTACAGGCGGCATAGTTCCATTGAGCACGATCACCTTAGTCGAATCACAGAGTGGCTCGTCTGTATCTAAGCGATAATTAGGAAAGTAAGGTAAGTTTCTAGAATTGGGAAACGGTAAATCAATGCTATGTTGTTTTACATCACAT
>CALLMH010000068.1 GCA_938007965.1 uncultured Saprospiraceae bacterium
GCCAAAAATGAAAGCCCGAACGGCGAGTGGAAGTTTAGGTTGAAATTTATTACCTCTTATTTACGTAAAATCAAGCGTAAACGGGGTATTCATTCAGCAGTAAGCGGAGTGAAGGGCTATATAAATAAGGAAATTCAGATCTATTGAATATCCTCATTAAGAGTCTTTAACTGGTCGAGCGAAGCGATTTTTCCTCGATCCGAAGAGCAAAGTCGAGAGGATTGCACAGGCAAAATCTGATTCAAATGGCGATCACTTCATCAAGTGAAATAGCTCCATCTATCCAAGCAGCGGCTTCCTCAATACTCAAGGCATTTTCTACTTTAAAGTGTCCTATAGATTCTCTTCGTAATGCGATAAGATAAGCGCCAGAACCTAGAGCGGCACCAAGATCATGTCCGATGGACCTTATGTACGTCCCTTTACTACAGTCGATAAATAGATCTAACTCTGGTAGATCGAATCTGGTAGCCTTACATTCATTTATGATGAGAGATCTTGCTGTTCTTTCAACGGTTTTTCCTTTTCTGGCGAGATTATATAATTTTTGACCTTTGATTTTGATAGCAGAAAACATGGGAGGTAACTGCTTGATCTCACCTCGAAATTGTGGCAGTACCTCATCGATCAAATCACTAGTGATGTGCTTTGTCGGAAATTGTGCATCTTCATCACTCTCTGCATCATAACTTGGGGTAGTCGCCCCAAGCTTGAGGGTAGTAGTGTAGGTCTTATCCATGCCCGTCATAGATTCAATCTGCTTGGTATATTTACCTACGCACAGTATCAGTAAGCCTGTAGCCATTGGATCTAAAGTGCCTGCATGACCCACTTTTATTTTTTTGACGCCCAGTTTGTGTTTGATTTTAAATCTAAGTTTATTTACCACATCAAATGAAGTCCAATCCATTGGTTTGTCAATCAATAAAACTAAGCCCTCCTTAAATGCAGCCGAACTTGGCCGGTTTTTTTTTGAGATAATGTTTTCTTCTAGGATCACTGGAAGTTGTTTCATGGATGGTTTTTGTGTTGTAAGTATTAGCTAAGAGTAACATATCCAATACCGATAATGGCAACTACAAAACAGTAATAACTAAAATATTTTAACTCAGCTTTTTTGACCAATGCTATCATCCAATTGCAGGCGATCAAACCTGTCAAAAAAGCGGCAATAAATCCAGCTCCTAACTCAGTAATATTAGACGCCGAAGTAGTGAATGAATCATCCAATAAGTCTTTTGCCATTTTGCCAAATATAAGAGGGACGACCATAAGAAAAGAAAATCGTGCGGCTTCTTCTCTATCTATACCTAGTAATACGCTGGTAGATATCGTAGCACCCGAGCGGCTAATACCTGGAAGTATCGCTATTGCTTGTGATATACCTATGATGATAGCTTCCAATGGACCTACTTTCTTATTGCTATTTTTTGCTCTATCTGCAACGAATAGTAATAATCCAGTCAAGATCAACATCGCACAGACAAGAAGTAAATTTTTATTGAACAATGATTCTAATAAATCTTCCATGAAAACACCTACGAATGCAGCGGGAATCATGGATATTATAATATTAATAATAAATGATCGAGAATACTTTCCATCCGCTGAGAATGCAGATTTTATAATATCCCATATAAATGTTCTAAAGATGACCATCGTACTCAATGCAGTAGCAAAATGCAGTACCACTGTCATAAGCATGGATTCTTCTCCTACTGAGTTTTCGCCTAAGATATACTTGGCTATTTCCAAGTGTCCACTACTGGATACAGGCAAAAATTCAGTAAGGCCTTGTATAATACCTAATACAATGGATCTTAAAATATCAATCATAAACACGGATATATAACCTGTAAATTAGGCTGTAATAAAAACTACTTTTTGAATATAGCGAGAATCTGTACAATCAAGCCAGCCAAGATAAAGATAGGTGCGATTAACGTTCTACGGGTACTGTAGATTACATCCTCATCGAATACATTTGGGTCATCATTGTGACCTCCTGACATTAGGAAAAAACCTATCACCATCAGTACAATACCTGCCAATATATATGTGTAAGTGGTCTTGTTGAACAAAAGATCATTCGATGAAGACTTTTTCATAGATGCTACTTTTTGTTCTGTAGCTTCATTTGAAATGATAGTGCTCTTCGTCGGTTTGATTTTAGATTTTTTTGTTGCTCTATTCTTACTCATAGTCGTATTTCATTATCTATAGCAAATATGACTGTTTTATTTAATGTATCCAAAGGAATGATAGGATTAACCTTTTGATAAGGGCAATTGAATACATATTAGAGCTAATATTTATTTGTAAAGACTGGTAGGATCTTCTTTCTGCCTTGATTCCTATTGATAGCTAGCAAAAGTGTCGGTAAATATTAGTAAGTAATAATTTATTTAAAAAGGGACGACAAAAAGACAATCCAGATAGATATCTGAATTGCCAATTTTGCCGCCATTATTAAAATTCCTAGAACATTTAAGGGTGCATTTGAGCATGCTACGTCAAGGAATAATTAATAAATGATCCTTTATGCTTTTATAACATGAAGATCTTTTTTGTTACAAAATTTTCTTTATTTGAGATTTGTAGCATCAGTGTTTTTCCTGCGACCTGAGGTAGTTTTATTTCATAAGAAAGATTATCTTTTAAGTGGATCGTTTTTATTTTTGACCCACTGATAGAGTATATTTCTATTTTAACTTCTTCTGTATTGCCTATTTTGAGTTCTATCGTTTCTGTATCAGAATTAACCGCTGAGATAGAAATTGCATCCTCGTCAATTTTATCAACGAATAACAAGTCAGAATACTCAAATGATCCATTTTGATTTATCATTTTCAGTCTATAGAATTTAATGTGTCCGTCTAATTTAACCGTTTTTGAAAAGTATTTTGCTGTGTTCTTTTTAAATGTAACGGTTTCTATTTTATTGAAATCATTGTTTGCGGTACTCTCTTCTATTTCGAAATGTGAAAAGTTATCATCTGATTTAAATTCCCAAAATAGAATAATGCTGGTGTTGTCTATTTTTTTTGCGCCAAAGTCAGTGAGCGATTGTGTTTTTTCTGTGTCAGCGATTGATACATTCAGTTGAGTATCATCTATGTTTTGTGTCGTTGTATTCGTATTAGTCCATGCAGTATTAAAGAATAACATGGTACATATTGCAAATAGGGGAAATCTTAAATTCATTGTTCAGATTTATGAGTTAATTGATTGGTATTTGCCGTTATGACATAGGATTATCTTAAAGTCACCTAATCAGGTTATAAATTGAATATACAAAACCCACTATGTCGGCAATTGGGCATTTTTGAGGCTGTAGAGTAAGTGACTACGGGATGTTGTCAGTATCGTAGGCGAATAATATACTATTCTCTGAGAACGGAGCAAACGTAGGATATGGAAAATAAGACCAGATGAATTCTAATCAGTAGATAAATAGATAAAGGCTTGTACTACTATAATGCAGTACAAGCCTTTATTGAAGTTTTACATGAAAACGAAACCAATTAAATTAGACAATCTTAGCTCTCTGTTCTTGGATACCGCTATCTGTGATGTATTCGTCAAATTCTTTGAGACTATCCACAAAACCCTTTGGTCCTATCTCGATAATACGATTCGCAATAGATTGGGTAAATGTATGGTCATGAGATGTAAAGAGAATGTTCCCTTTGAAATTGATCAATGAATTATTCAGTGCAGTGATGGTCTCTAGATCGAGGTGGTTGGTCGGGTCATTAAGCATAAGTACGTTCCCTTCAGTAAGCATCATACGGCTGAGCATACATCTTACTTTCTCGCCACCAGATAGGACATTTGATTTCTTGAAAACCTCTTCTCCTGAGAATAACATCTTACCCAAAAAACCTCGGATGTACATTTCATCTTTTTCCGTAGAGTATTGTCTCAGCCAGTCCATAAGATCCATGTCAGCTGAGAAAAACTCTGCATTGTCACTTGGTAAGTATGAAGTGGTCACCGTCTGACCAAATTCGAAGGTGCCTTCATCAGGCTTTAGATTTCCAGCTAAGATTTCAAATAATGCATTGATTGCAAGACTATTGTCTGATAAGAAGGTTACTTTTTCATCTTTGTTGATGTCAAAGTTTAGATTTTTGAAGTATTGCACTCCATCTGCGGCATAGCTTAGATTTCTGACGGTCAAGATGACATCGCCGACTTCTCTTTCTTTGGAGAATATGATACCGGGATATTTTCTGCTTGAAGGTTGGATGTCAGATACATTAATTTTTTCCAACATCTTTTTACGCGCAGTAGCTTGTTTTGACTTGGATGCATTGGCGCTGAATCGATCAATAAATGCCTGTAGCTCCTTTTTCTTCTCTTCCGCTTTTTTGTTTTGCGACATCTTTTGCTTCAATGCCAATTGGCTACTTTCATACCAGAATGTATAATTTCCTGTATACATCTTTATTTTACTGAAATCAATATCTACGATGTGTGTACAGACAGTATCTAAGAAGTGTCTGTCGTGAGATACGACTATTACCGTGTTTTTAAAGTCTAGTAAGAAGTCTTCTAACCAAGATACAGTTTGGATATCTAAATCATTGGTAGGCTCATCAAGAATTAATATATCTGGTGACCCGAATAAAGCCTGGGCTAACAAGATTCTAACTTTCTGATTTCCATCCATGTCTTTCATCAGCTTGAAGTGGTCGTCTTCATGGATTCTCATTCCGCTCAATAAGGCTGCAGCATCGGGTTCAGCATTCCATCCGTCCATTTCTGCAAATTCTCCTTCGAGTTCACTTGCTTTAATCCCATCTTCATCGTTAAAGTCAGGCTTCGCATATATTGCGTCCTTCGCCTGCATGATTTGCCATAGTTTTTCATGACCCATCAGTACGGTGTTAAGCACAGTAACTTCATCATATTCATAGTGATCTTGCTTGAGCACCGCCATTCGTTTACCTGACTCTAGATTTACTTCACCTAAGTTTGGTTCTATTTCTCCAGCGAGGATTTTTAGGAATGTAGATTTTCCAGCTCCATTGGCACCAATTACACCATAGCAATTATCTCCTTTGAAAGCTATATTTACTTCGTCAAAAAGTACTCTTTTCCCGTATTGTAGGGTAACATTATTAGCTGATATCATCTGTATACTGTGTTTGAAGCCGCAAAGGTATCATATTTAAGTTTTAAGTTATAAGAATTGGGTTCTAAGATTGAAAAGATTACAGCATGCCATATTTAGATTTAACTTCATAAATATAAATTGTCATTAAATTAGGTATCTGTTTTGCATCTGTTACGAAATTGAAAATAGTTGAAAAATTTTTTCAGTTATAACTGTCTGATATTCTTCCTGTTCGAAGTAGTAACAAGTGTAATGATCATCTCCCAATAATATTAGTTGTAATTATGCTTGTTTTTATAAATTGGTGAACTATCTTTGCACTCCGCTTAAGGAATAAAGAAAATCATGTCTCTTTTTACTGAGATGTAAATATAGAAATATCGCGGGGTGGAGCAGTTGGTAGCTCGTCGGGCTCATAACCCGAAGGTCGTCAGTTCAAGTCTGGCCCCCGCTACTATAGAGGTTGTAAATCATTGATTTGCAGCCTCTTTTTAGTTTAGAAAAAACAAAAAAGGATCAATTCGATGGAAGGATATTTTACAGTCTATCCGCTATAATCTGAATAAGCTTGAGAAAATTCACATAAGACATAGGGATATTCAGAAGTAAGGACAATATTAAAATTATATCACTTTCGAGGAGCATTAATTTGTGGCAGAAATTAAATCGACCTTAGCTGGCTTAGGTATTTGGATTTCATTTTGGCGTTAAGAGCTTGCAACTGTCTGAGCGTAAGCGAGTTTTGCAAGTTTAGTCAAAATGTGATCCAAATAGCGTTAAAAGTCAGGTAAAGTCTTGAGATAA
>CALLMH010000069.1 GCA_938007965.1 uncultured Saprospiraceae bacterium
AAATCGACCTTAGCTGGCTTAGGTATTTGGATTTCATTTTGGCGTTAAGAGCTTGCAACTGTCTGAGCGTAAGCGAGTTTTGCAAGTTTAGTCAAAATGTGATCCAAATAGCGTTAAAAGTCAGGTAAAGTCTTGAGATAAGAGATGGCTTGTTTAGCAAACACTCGTTTTTTGTTTCGTTTTTGGGTCAAGCCAAAAATGAAAGCCCTAACGGCGAGTGGAAGTTTAGGTTGAAATTTATTACCTCTTATTTACGTAAAATCAAGCGTAAACGGGCCCTTCATTCAGCAGTAAGCCGAATGAAGGGCTATATAAATAAGGATATTCAGATCTGCTGAATATCCCTTTATGAAATACCAAAATTCAGAAAGTGCCCTTACTTCTTAAATACACTAATTAAAAAGGGAATAATCACAGTACGGCATTAGACTAATCCTTCTTCTTTTTTATCAAATTACCTTTTCCTCCAATTTTTGTACCTCCAGTTTTGGTAGTCTTCGTACCTGATGTTCCAGTTTTGTTATTCTTTATTCCTCCACCACTATTTGTAGATCCAGAATTTCCATTATTGGCATTTGTGTTTGTATTCGTGTTTGTGTTCGTGTTTGTGTTATTTGAAACGGGTGCTGGTTTAGCTGCTCCTCCTCCAAGTGTACCGAGTGTTTTTATGAGAGATCCAGCTTTCACTTGATCTGTAAGAAGCATACCGTTTAATACAGCTAATTCTTCTAATTGAGCTCCACTCATGCTATAACTTTGAAGCGCTTCCCTCAGGGTACTATTTTTCTTTACCGTCTTGATGGCTATTGTTGTTGGTTTTTTATTGATCTTTGATTGATCTGTTAACTTTTTGAAGTTTTTCATTGTTCTCTGGAAAGCCGAGAAAAATCTATTAAATTCAGTGCTTGTAGTCAGTCCATTAAATTTATAGATCTTTCCGTCATAAGAGATAAAGTACGTCAGCATCCTCAATGTTGGTGATGCTTGTTGACCATTTGCTGCGGCTTCAGGGACACTTTCGGCTATTATAGTATATGCACTATTTCCATTTACATTAGAGCTAGATTGCTCTATCACTTTCAGCTGATTGTCCGTGATGAATTTATTGGCCGCAGCTCTTAAGTCAGTACCAGTTGCCAGATCCATGGTCATGACAGCTTTACCATCTTGTGGAGACATCTGTACTTGCGATGGCATGTTATTTATTCTCCAGCCTGATGGTACTGGGAATTGGAATAAGAGGCCCGGATGATAAAAAGTACTGTTTTCTGTATATCCTTGTCTTGGATCTTCACCGTATATCATCCCGTCTATCATCTTCAGATAAGAATCTCGGTTGATTTTATATTGTTTATTCGGGTTGGCTTGTTGTTCGGTACGCGCCATCTCTTTCACCTTATTATATCTGTCGGCAGGATCTGGGTGTGTCGACATAAATGTAGGCGTCGCAGATCCACTTTCATCTCTCAATCTTTTCAATGTATTGAAAAATCCAGCCATCTCGGTCGCATCATATCCAATCTCAGTACTATAATCTACTCCTAACTCATCAGATTGACTTTCATCATCTCTACCAAATTTTAAAAATAATAATCCCATACCTTGGCTAGCAAGGTCAGCAAAATTTCTAAAATCTTCTGACACGATTACTCCTCCTATAAATGCCAGCTGTCCTAGCATCTGTTTTGTCTGCTGCTGTACAGAATGTCGAGCTGTAATATGTCCAATCTCATGACCCAATACTCCAGCAAACTCTGCCTCATTATTAAAGTGTGCCATGATCCCACGGGTGAAATAAACAAACCCACCTGGCACTGCAAATGCATTGACCACTGGACTGTCTACAACCTTAAATTCATATGGAAGGTCTGGTCTGTGAGATATAGCGGCCATTTCTTTTCCTTTGGTTGTGATGAACTGCTGCAATTTTTCATCTTCGTATACACCATAAGTTGCAAGCACTTGCGGATCGTAGCTTTTACCCATACTTATCTCTTGACTCTCTGACATAAGTACGATCTCTCGTTTTCCAGTTACAGGATTTCTGCTACATGATGAGATGAACATCATGATGCAAGCAAACATTAATACGTTGATATTATTTTTCATAAGTTTTATATTGTCTATTCAGATGTGTGATTATGTGTACTTATTTTCAGTAGTCCACACTTACCTTCGTTGTTCGACTTTTTGATTATTTTTTCAACTTTGACTTTTTTATGCTTTAAATTCATCATTTCCTTTGTGTCTAAAGCGTGCGTCTCGGAGTTTTATTTTGTTAGTATCTCTTTAGATTTGGAGTCGGCCAATTTTCTCGAAATTGAGAAGATTGTACGTAAATACAAATATATAAATTTATAATTTGACATTAATGATTCCGAACCTATCTCTACTTAACAGATAATTAATCTCGTGAAGCGTTCCCTTAACATAGCGAATAGCATCCTTTAGAAAAAAGATTAGTGAACATAAAATCAATAAGTATTACTTTACGTTCTAACACGGCTATATTGATTTGCTTTATATTTTTTTGATAAATTAAGAATCACTGTTTATGATCAAAAGAAAAAATTATATTTGATCTCAATTGAAAATCAAAAATCTTGAAGAGACATATTCCATCATTTTTCACGTGTTGCAACTTAGTATGCGGCCTTGTAGCTATACTTCTCGGGGAGAACTTAATAAGTTATTGGCTTATTTTCGCCGGGATGTGGCTTGATGTTTTCGATGGTGTGGCAGCAAGAGTTTTAAATGCTAGTAGCGCAATTGGAAAAGAATTGGATTCTATGGCAGATCTGATCACATTTGGAGTGGCTCCCGCAGTGATTTATTACAAATTAGCTCCCGGTGACAGTTGGATTTATTTTATTCCAGCTACTTTATTTCTACTTGGATGTGCTCTTCGGCTGGCCATATTTAACACGCTAGATTCAAAAAAATCATTTACTGGTCTAGCTTCACCTGCCGCTGCATTCTTCATGTTTGGTATTTTCATTTCAGTCCATGCCGAAGTTCCTCTGATAATAAAAATCATGTCTGATAGAATTGGATATTTTACAATTCCGATCTTTCTCGTCATTATGATGCTAAGCAAATTAGAAATGTTTTCGTTGAAGGACATGAGAAAACCTTGGTATAATAATCCATTTCACGCTACTTCACTTTTGATATTTACAGTGGTTCTATTTGTAAATCCTCCTTTGTCGCCATTGGCAGCTGTACTTGGATATATCATGCTAGCATCCCTAAGCATCAAAAGCCTCCGAAAATCATTGTCTAAGTAAAATTAATAATCCTTAACATAAATAAAATGAAGATTTTTCTCAGCTTAATAATGACCGCTTTTATAGCCTATAGTTGCAATGATAAGTTAGCCAAAGCTAATGATAAAGCACTGTTTGAAAATATAGATGTCGCAAGTGCAAAAAAACTAATTACTGAAAATCCTGATATGATCATCCTTGATGTGCGTACACCTGGAGAAACGAAAAATGGAACTTTGCCCAATGCGATCAAAATAGATTTTAAAAATTCGAATTTTCAAGATGAAATCAACAAACTAGACAAAAATAAATCTTATTTAGTCTATTGTAAATCTGGAGGAAGAAGTGTAGGCGCATGCAAAAAAATGAAAGCGGCAGGATTTACTAAATTAAAAAATATGAAAGGCGGATATTCTTCGTGGAAATAATATCTTCTGCACAATATATCGGTTGACCCTTTTAGTTAATTAGACTCAATCTAAATAGCTATTTTTCGGACGCTATCATAGCCAATATACCTATCTTTGCGTTAGTATTCGAGAGTAACTCAATAACATTAAATTCTAAGTCATGAAGAAGTTTCAAATAGTGGCGTTGGTAGCGATAATTGCAGCGATTGCAATATTATTTTCAGCATCCAAAGACGTAAGTGAATATGCGACTTTCGAAATGGCAGCAGATGGAAAAAGAGTCAAAATCACGGGAGAGATGGCGAAGAATAAAGCCATGGAATATAGACCTGATATAGATCCGAATATTTTCAAATTTTTCTTAAAAGACAGTGAAGGAAAAGAGAAACAAGTCGTACTCGCCAAGGCCAAACCTATGGATATAGAACGTGCAGAATCTATAGTCCTTACTGGATCTTTGAAAAATGATGTATTCTACGCGGATGAAATATTGACAAAATGTCCATCTAAATATAAGGATGAAGAACTAAGTCTCAAGGAGATATAAGCCAAATTTTATGAACGAAATCCAATATATAGGTGAACACCTATGGGTAGGCCAGATCGGTCATTTTGCAATTGTACTTGCTTTCGTAGCGAGTATTTTGTCTGCCATAGCATATGTTGTAAATGCGAAGAGAACTGACTACGCGAATAATTGGAGATCAATAGGGCGAGCTGGCTATATCATACATGGAGTGAGTATCTTTACCATTATCAGTATTCTATTTTATTCGATGTACAATAAGTACTACGAATATGCTTATGTATATCAACACGTATCGGATGATCTCCCTCTGAAATATACTTTATCCGCATTCTGGGAAGGACAAGAAGGAAGTTTTCTACTTTGGATGTTTTGGCATATCGTACTAGGATGGTTTATTATCTACAGAGGTACGAAATGGGAAAGCCCCGTCATGGCTATTTTTGCTATGTCTGAGATATTTCTTTCTTCGATGATCCTCGGTGTGCATATTGAGATCGGTGATTGGATGACGAAAATAGGAAGTAATCCCCTACTCCTTCTACGTGAAACGATGCAAGAGGCTCCAATATTCAACAATGCAGATTACCTCACTTTAATTTCAGGTAGCGGACTTAATCCTCTCCTACAGAATTATTGGATGACGATACACCCACCTGTCACATTTTTGGGTTTCGCATCTACGATTGTCCCGTTTGCATTTGCTATTGCTGGACTATGGACACGACAATATAAAAAATGGCTTGCCGCAGCGCTTCCGTGGGCGCTATTTTCTGCAGGAATATTAGGGACAGGTATTTTGATGGGTTCCGTCTGGGCATACGAGGCACTATCATTTGGTGGTTATTGGTCATGGGATCCCGTGGAGAATGCTGTACTTGTTCCATGGATCATGTTGATTGCAGGACTGCACACTCATCTGATCGC
Organism: uncultured Saprospiraceae bacterium; assembly: GCA_938007965.1. Lineage (GTDB taxonomy): Bacteria > Bacteroidota > Bacteroidia > Chitinophagales > Saprospiraceae > CAJXUU01. Next base: position 5,130 of record CALLMH010000069.1, read on the forward strand.
TCGAGCTACGGGATACTCAATCAAGGCAACCATATTCTTTTATGGTACGGCATTTCCATTGATTGTATATTCTACTTTCTTGACTAGAAGTGGAATTCTCGGTGATACTAGTGCTCATGCATTTACTGAGATGGGACTAGAGAAGCAATTGGTTGCATTCTTTGTATTTTTCTTTGCTGTAGGTCTAGGAGCACTCGCATATCATTCTAAAAATATCCCATCTAAAGAAAAAGAAGAATCTATTTATAGTCGAGAATTCTGGATGTTTATAGGATCTTTGGTCTTATTGTTTTCCGCAGTTCTGATTGGTGTTCCTACGTCGCTGCCAGTTTACAATACGATCGTATCCTATTTTGACGAATCATTTGTAGGAAAGGTGATACAAGACGTAGTGCCGTTTTACAATAAATTCCAGATTTGGATTGCTGTATTCATTGCTATCTTAAGTGGTGTCGCTATATTATTGAGATACAATGAGAAAAACTTCGAGAAGAGATCTACTTTTTTACTAAAGCATCTCGGAGGAAGTATTGCTTTATCAGTTATATTCACAGGATTATTGACTTTGTGGTTTAGCCTCTATTCTTGGCAATTCTATTTGCTAGCATTGACGAGCTTCTTCGTTATGTTTTCTAATCTGGACTATATCATATCTGTCATAAAAGGAAAAATAAAACTAGCATCAAGCGCAATAGCTCACTTTGGATTCGGAATGATGATTATTGGAATATTGGGCAGTGGTCTGAATAAAGAGACCATATCTACCAACCCATTCCTGTTCAAGGATATGTTTGAGAATGAGGAGGATCTACGAAACTACGTGCAGCTCATAAAAGGTAAGCCGCTCTTCGCACAAGGATATTGGATGACTTATGAATCGGATACGCTGATCGGTCGTAATAGATACTATGATGTAGAATTCCGTAAAGTAGACGAAAATCAGAACGAACTAGAGAGATTCAAACTAAGACCGTCGTCTGTATATTCTAATGATTTCAAGACTCAGAATGTATTTAATCCTGACACGAAGCATTATTGGACGAAAGATATTTTCTCATGTATCGTCGGACTTGCACCTACAAGACAAGACGCAGACGTGGCCAAGCAGTTCGAAGATACATTGGTATGGGAACAACATATGGTAACCATAGGCGATACGCTTCGCACAGAAAATTTCAATTGGTATGTAGTCAATGAAATAAGCTATAGTCCCGAACATAAAGAATATAAGCCTAAAGAAAATGACTTCGGCGTAGAGGCTAAAATAACAGCTGGAAACTACAAATTTGGAAGTAAATTCGAAATGAAGACCGCCCTTGGTTTGCAAGGTGCACTATTGTATAAATATCCGGCTGGAGAAGAAGATATGGGTGCGAGAGTTAGGTTATCGGATTCATTTATAGAGGAGATATTTAGTTCTGAAGATCAATTAGACTATGAAGAAATCGAACTGACCTCTTTAGGAAACTTTATATTTCAAGATACTGAGGTAACACTCACAGGCTTCAACAAAGAGCCTGCAAATAGAAACTATGAGCCTGAAGAAGGTGATATAGCTGTCGGTGCTCAAATGACACTGGTAAACAATGGAAAAGTATATCCCGCTGAACCTATCTACATCATCAGAGGGGCCAGTCCTATGGGTGTAAAAGCATATGTTCCGGAGTTGGGTATTCATATTAGATTTACCAATATAGATCCGTCTACTCAGAAATTCAAATTCCAGATAGCCAAGGATAAAAGGCAAAAGAACTTGACTGTACCTTTGGAAATCACAGAAAATGTTCCACGTACTGATTATCTGATACTCCAAGCTCAAATATTCCCAGGTATTAATCTACTATGGTTTGGATGTATGCTTATGATGCTTGGTCTCTTTATGGCTATGGTTTTAAGAATAAAGGAAAATAAAAAGCGTGGAAATTAGTATTGATACCCGTAGTTTTCTCAACAGAAAGATTAATATATTTCAAGGATTATGACATATCGTTTTAATCTCTTCAAATCACACATCTTAATATTGCTGGGCTTAATGTGTTCATCACTGTGTATTTCTCAATCCGCTATCAATCGGACAGCACATACTAGAGCAGCCCTAGGCATCAAATCTTCAAAAGGATATAATTTTAAAATAATCAATAATGAGATTAGTACCGACTCTACACTTGCAGTTACTCGTAAGTTTAATGACAAAGGCTATCGAACAGAGACTGCAGTATATCGTAATGGAATTCTAGCAACCACTTATCAATTTGAATATCAAGACGACACTTTATTGGTCAGTCTAAAGAGCTATATTAATCATCAGAAAAAATTTATTCAAGAGTCGCTTTTTAAGTATGACAACAATAAAAATTTAGTAAAACAATATGAGGCGGACAAGGACAATGGTCCCAACATGACAACTAAATATAAATACAACAAACTCGGGCAACGGATAAAATCTACATTCAGATCAATGGGTAGGAAGATAACTGAAGAAAAATTCAAATATGATGAGAGAGGGAATAAAATAGAAAAAATAAGCTGTATCCCGACCAAACAGCGATTCATTTACAGGTATGATAAATTGGATCGGTTGACGCATGTGCACAAGATACTGAAAAATGGCACAAAGGTTCTTTTGGAATATTATGAATACCAAGACTCCAGAAAGACTAAACACATTCTCCATACATCGAGAACAAAAACAGGAATAAATGGTCCCATAAAACTGTCCTATTCTGATACGCTTACAAAGGAAGAAATCATAGGCTTAGCGGATCAGATTATAAAAGAGACAGAATATCTGAATGGTCAATTAAATGGATATAGGAGATATTATTACGAGTAATTTACCAATCTCACAACTAAATAGAACACTAGCCAACGTGCAGCTGAGACCATATGGATGGCTAACTTTTTATATAATTGCACAATATTTTCATATTATTATTAAAAAAATATGTAGTATTAATATATTTTTAACCCCAATATGCGTTTTATATCGTCTCTAATGCACAACATACCCGAATACGGCATGAAAAATGATATAAAGTAAAGGACAATTATAGGCTACGGCATTCAAGAATTGTCATTTGAGAAATAGCAAAAATTCAAGATTATGGTGACGGCACAACTAATAGAAAAAAAAGATAAAAACAGAGCGCGTAATACGTCTATCATTATCCACTTACTACTGTTACTTATTGCATTCTTTTACTTTTGGAAGATGGATATCAAGCCTGTACCGAAAGAAAATGTATCCACATACGTTGCAATCGAATTCAAAGAAAGTAGCTTGAGTAAATATGCACATGCAGATGCTGGTAAAAAGAAAGCTAAAACAGAATCGACTAAGAAAATCGAAACAAAAAAGCCTAAACCAGTAGTCACCCCACCAAAACCAAAAGTAGTGGTTCCTGTACCGAAGCCAGTCGTAAAACCTACACCTACTGATCCTATCGTATCTGAGACTACTGTAGAAGAAAGTCCTGTAGAAGCTGTAGAAGAAGAAATCGAAATCGATATTCCTGAAGAGGAAGAAATAATAGAAATCGAAGAAGAGGTCGTAGAAGAAGCCATGGAAGAGGTAATCACAGAGGACGATCTCGAAGAGCTTATGGAAGAAGAGGCAGAAGGTGAAGCCGAAGCTGAAGAGGTATCCGATGCAGGCGGAACAAGTGGAGATGGTGGAGATGACAATACCGACTCATCCATAGAAGGCGATGGCGGTACAGGAGAAGCAAGTGCTGGAGATGGCGATGGTGCTTCAAGCGGCGATGATGGAGATGAAGGTGTCGGCGACGCAGGCAGTGGTACTGGTGATTATGATGGTAGTGGTGATGGTGTATTTGGTAGGAAAATAATCAAAAGAAACTGGAGAGAACTATTCAAAGGTGGAAATCAATCTAAAGGTAAAGGAAAAATTGCCGTAAAAATATGTGTAGATCGTGTAGGTGATGTAGTGTACACAGAAATCCTTTTTGATGAAACTACTGAAACTGACACAAAGAGACTGAAACAAGCCATGAAAGCTGCAAAAGGATATAAGGTTCAAGAAGATCCAGGTGCGCCCGCTGAACAATGCGGAAAATTGATTTTCAACTTAGATATCAACGCTTTCGGTAATTAAACTAAAATAAAGAGACTTGAAAAAACCACTTAACTTTCAATAGTTAAGTGGTTTTGTTATTTAGGGATATCTGTAAATAACGAATATCCTTATTGTACATCAGTTTTTCTCACTACTTCTGAAAAGATTACCCTGCTTATTGGTGTTTTAGCTTAAAAACAGTGCTATTGCTTATCTATATTATCAGCCGCTCGCCTAAGAGTGGCTAGCTACGAAGAAGCAAACGCGTGTAGGCATTTTTAGCGCTGCCGGCTTTCATTTTTTTCTTGATAAAACTACACTGACTAAGGCCAATTTAACTTGTTTCAGCAACTTTATATAATACCAGAATTCAGAAAGTGCTCTTTCTTCTGAACATCTTTATTTAAGGATATCCCAAAATTAGTTCAGATGGCGAGGTAGTTACTATCGAATTAAAACCATATCATCATCCCACTATTGTATGGCTCTCCATACATTTGTACTACCCAAAAAAAAGCCGCTAAATCTTACGACCTAGCGACTTAATTTTCCCATTAGTTATTGGCTTACTCCCCTTTGATAGCTTTATAAACTCAAGGTGTAATAATTTTACAATAGTTTCTAGCTATTTGCTTTTTTATGATCCGCTAAAAATTTAGCTAATCCTATATCTGTCAATGGATGCTTCAACAAGCCTAACATAGAAGATAAACCACAAGTGATAATATCTGCGCCACTTCTAGCCGCTTGTACTATATGCAGCGGTGTTCTTACAGATGCTGCCAATATCTCAGTATCATAACCTTGGATGGCATATATCTCCGCTATATCTTGAATAAGTGCCATTCCGTCCCATGTTATATCATCAACTCTACCGATAAATGGTGATAAGTATGTCGCTCCAGCTTTAGCCGCTAATATAGCTTGCCCTGCAGAGAACACCAAGGTACAATTCGTCCTGATACCATGTTCTGTAAACCAACTGATAGCTTTCACTCCATCTTTTATCATCGGAACCTTTACTACAATATTCGGTGCTATTTTTGCAAGTTTTTGCCCCTCGGCAATCATACCTTCAAAATCAGTAGAGATAACCTCAGCACTTACATCACCGTCAATAAGATTACAGATCGCGAGATAGTGAGCATGGACATTTTCCTCACCTGTAATTCCTTCCTTTGCCATCAATGATGGATTAGTTGTTACACCATCAAGAATACCAAAAGCTTTAGCTTCTGCAATCTGATCTAAGTTAGCTGTATCGACGAAAAATTTCATAAGTTCATTATTTTTTTTAGACTATTATATTTGTCTACTTTCAGCAAATCTCAAAGATCGCTTCGCTTTTAGGTTTTTAATATTTTGGCAATGAAATAGATTTACACCTGAAACCAACCATTTTCTCGAATTCCAAAAGTATAATTCTAAGAAAACAAGATTCTAATTTTTACTCGGCATAAATTGCATTCATCTACTATTAATGTAGCTAAAAATATTATTCAATCTCGAGAGAGATAAAATAAAAATGTGAGGAACTACACCGAGTCGCTACAACCGCCTACCCTTGCTTCATTTCTGACCTGGGGGGATTCAACAGGAGCTGACCGTATAGCCCTCACAAGCCACAAAATTAAGAATAGAAATTAATTATCCAAGCTAATTATGCTTATAGAATTTATAATTATTGCTTAAAACACGTACAAAGAAAAGGCGCCTGATGAAAATCAAGCTCTACCACACTGACTTTGAGTCTATTAACAGTCCACCTCTATTGGTCATTATGAAAATATTACTCTTCAATATAATCGAGAATTAATCGATATACACTTTCATCTTGGAGACTATGTCCTAATCCCTCAGTTGATATAAGTCTGGAATTGTCCCATGACTTATTTATTTCTTCGGCTTCATAGTATAGATTAATAGTGTCTTGTTTGTCGTGGATGATGATTGCGGGTACGTCGATCTGTTTAGAAAAATCTGAAGCATTAAAATAATCAGCGGGCCAACCAAACATGGTTTCTAATCTGTCGATATATTTAATTCGAAGTCTTTTGCTTAACCCTATCATATTGAAATATCGCTCACTTATATCTGTCAACTTATCAGGCGATGCTAATATGATCGCTTTTTTCAGAGAAGGAGTATCATATTTGTATAATGCATATATCGCTGAATAAGCACCAACGCTATGGCCTATGATTATCTCAGGAGAGTAGAATTCTAATGCGGTATTGATAAAGCCAGCGTATAATTCGCCATCAAATTTTGAACTTCCACTAGCCCCATGCGCAGGAGCATCCAAAAGTATTACATTATAATTACTACCTGCCAACAATTTATAGAGCATCCTCCAGCGATAAGAATTCGATTCCCAACCATGACAAAGCAATATTGATTTGCCGGGTCTACAGTCATCGTATGTAGACACTATCATACCTTCAAACTCTAACTTCTTCCTAGCAAACTTATTTAGGAACTTATTTTGATAAGGCTCTACTCTACCCTTCTTGGGCGATCTAAATAGATCTAATGCAATATCAACAGCTTTACCTGAATGAACAAGACCTAGGCCATTAATCCCTGATCCAATTATTTTAGGAAGATATTTTGATTTTAGATTTTGGGTGCTCATTGTAGATAATATCGAAGTTCTGCTGTATATAGAAATCAAAGATAGAGCTCTTTAACAGATAGAATGTAGAAATCTAGTAATATTAACTATTGAGGAAAATCTCAGCATTTTATAATACAAAAATATACTCTTGATAAAAAGCCAATATCGTATAAAGCACTGTACATTTGTGCAATGGTAAAATCTCAAAAGACAAAGTCGGAATTACTCTCGAAATTGAATATTTCACAACAAAATGAAATGCAACTAGAGGTAGAGAAAGCGATAAAAAATAATAGCGAAGTAATCATTACATCTCCTACGGGGACAGGAAAGACAATTGCTTTTCTCATCCCATTATTGGACTTTATTGATGATCAGAAAGATGGGGTTCAAGTTTTGATTATCGTACCTACGAGAGAGTTAGCTATACAAATAGAGCAAGTTGTACGACAGATGGGAACAGGTTACAAAACAAATGTAGTGTATGGTGGACGAACGATCAAAAAAGACAATGCGGAGCTATTACATACACCTACAATACTGATAGGTACACCCGGTCGGATGGCTGATCACGTAAGACGAGGAAGTTTTGATCCTGACGATGTTAGGGCTTTAGTTTTAGATGAGTTTGATAAATCATTAGAAATCGGTTTCGACATAGATATGAAAGAAATAATAACCAATCTTTACCATCTAGAAAAGACAATACTGACTTCGGCAACAGCGAATATAGACATACCTAGATTTGTAAGATTTGATAATCCTAGGGCACTCAACTTTCATGATAAGAGCGGAGCACAGCTGTCACTCAAAATGATATTATCTCCAGAAAAGGATAAGTTAGAGACATTATACAAATCCTTGTGTCACTTAGGTGAGAAATCTGGAATCGTATTCTGTAATTTCAAAGATAGTATACAACGAGTAAGCGATTGCCTAAAAGAAAAAAATATAGATCATGGTATATTCCAAGGGGGACTAGAGCAAAAAGATAGGGAGCGAGCTCTTATAAAATTTAGAAATGGAACGTACAGATTACTATTAGCGACTGATCTTGCAGCAAGAGGGATTGATATTCCAGATTTAGATTTTATTATCCATTATCACCTACCTAACCATAAACACGAATTCATTCATAGAAATGGCCGTACGGCAAGAATGAAAAATCATGGAAATGCTTATGTGCTAAAATTGAAAGATGAACCAAACCCTGAATATCTTCCTAGTATCGACGAACAGGTGCTATCAGAAGATCACCCTCCTGCAGCTACAGGTCATCATACAGTGTTTGTAAGTGGAGGAAGGCGTGATAAGATATCTAAAGGTGATATCGCTGGACTATTTATCAAGCAAGGCGGAGTCTTAAATGATGACTTAGGCATTATAGAATTGAAAGAGGACTGTGCATTTGTTGGTGTCAGGTCTACACACATCTCAAAAGTGGTCGACAAAATCAATAATACACGTCTAAAGAAAAAAAAGGTGCGTATTTATACTATTTAAAGTCTATGATGGAACTTTATTTCAATAAAAACACTTCATTTTACAAGAGATCACATCAATATGTCAAATTATATTGATACATTTATTTTCCGGCTTGATATTGCAACCTCTAATAAGCTTTTCCAAAGTTACGTTTGTCAGTGTCTATACCTCAAGGAATTTTTTTATTAACCTAAATCTAAATAATGGCGAAGTCACAACAGACATTCAATAAAAGTGAAAAAGAAAAAAAACGAAGAAAAAAGAAGCAAGAAAAAGCTGAAAGAAGAGAACAGAGAAAATTAGAAAAAGCTGAAGCAGGAAAAGTCAGCTTTGAGGATCTAATTAGATATGTAGACGAAGATGGTAACCTGACAACAGAAAAGCCAGATCCAAGTAAGAAGAAAAAGATTAATGCCGCTGATATAAAGCTTGGTGTACCATCAAGGGATAGTGAACCGTTCGATCCAGTAAGACGAGGAAGAGTCAACTTCTTCAACAATGAAAAAGGATTCGGTTTCATATCAGATATGGACACAAGAGATAGCGTATTCGTACATATAAATAATGTAAACGAACCAATCGCCGAAGGAGACAAAGTAACTTACGAAGTAGAAATGGGACCTAAAGGTGCAAGTGCAGTAAATGTAAGTATAGCAAAAGCACCAGTTAAAAAACCAAAACCTACTCCTCCACCAGCGACTGATGAAAAGAATGTCGATGAGACAGAAAATAAATCAACTGATGAACCTACAAAGGATGATCCAGTTAGTTAATATAGATTTTAGGCTAAAATTCAAAAAAGAGCAAGTAATTAATTTTACTTGCTCTTTTTTATTGCCATTATTAGATTTTCGGAAAGGTCAATATCCCAATTTGAATTTATTTAGCATAATTGAAAGAGTTGTTTTTAAATATTTCTGTCATGATTACCTCTGTCTATAGTAGTTTTGTTTTTAACGAAAATTAGTCCTCTAAAAACTACACCGACTAAGGCCAATTTAAATTGTTGCAGCAACTTTATAAAATACCAGAATTCAGAAGTGCCATTACTGCTGAATATCCCAAAGGAATCCAACCAATGTAATATGAGATAGATTTGTAAAAAACAGAGAAAAGAATTTCAGAACGTTGTCGCTTTCGAATTCAATAAAAAAGTGCTTAGTCAAACGAGCTGGAACTAACCTATCAAAATCAAGTATTACATCCGATAAGGTGAAATGAATTGACTGTGCAGATTCTAGTAACGAGCATCAAAGAACTATGACTTCCAATGCGCCTAATGCAGACTTAAAATATAAAAATGAAGTGGAATAAAAGATATGAGTAAAACCTCTAATTACTTAATAAGGTTTATTGTTTGTCTCTTCATTACGCAGGCAGAGAATATTCCGAAACCTCTGTTGATGTTGGATCTATATAATCCTTGCTCTCCATACAAAGAAGACTCTGAAGATTCCATATTACTAAGACCCAGATTGTAATTGTAATGTTCTTCTGTGATAGAATATAATTTAGCAAAGATATTGTCAGAAGTTTGACCCTCTAATGTCATCGGTATAGTAGATCTAATGGTTACCTCAAAAAAATCAGCATCCATCTCATCAAGATCGATCCATAAACCATCCGTATGCAAAAACTCTCTTACGGCAAATTCTCCGGAAGTAACATCTATAACTTCAAATAAAGATTCTTCAGGGTTAATAGTTGTGTAAACTGGTCCATTAACAGTTTCCTCTTTTGTTTGTAATTTTTCATTCAACATCAAATGATAATACTCAGAAGTGTTGATATTAAGCTCTTCTAGATTAAATCTAATTGTACCTTCCCAAAATTCCCCTTCATTATCAGAAACTATACGACTAGCAATTAATTCCGTATCTACCAATTCATTATATTTTGGAACACGACTACTAGCAGTGATACCTGGAATTTCACTGTTTCTAATTTGAGCAGACAATGAAAGAGTACTAGTAACATTGACAAGTTCTTGACCTGCAACGTAATCGTATACTTTTGTTTCAGGATTGTAAACGAACTGAGATGGGACATCGATTCCGCTTCCATTGTCTACAAATATTTCTACGTTATCAGGGTTTTCGATTGGAAAAGAACCATTAAGATTTGTGGAAGTATGTACTGCCGCGAAGATGTTATCAGAGCCTCGTAGCATTTGTAGATCTATGACCAATTGAGGTTGTTCACCCTCAGGAATAGAAACTCTGCTCACACACGATGAAAGTGCAAATATTGTAGTGACTAAAACTAGAAGTAAAAAATTTCTCAATGCTCATTATTTAATAGATTCAAATTTATGACAAAAAAATAAGAATAATGTCACATATTTTGCAAAAAATATTTGAAATAATGAATTTTAACATAATTTGCTAAGAATTGTGGCAACAAACTTTGTTTTTGGAGATCAAACAAGCGAAAAAGAACTCTTCGTAAAGATTTCTATTAGAAAGAAATCGAATATCCGATAGACGGAATTATTGGTAAAATAGAAAATTGTACCAATTCGAACCGATTTGGATTATCAACTGAAGCTTCAATATCTTGAAAAAATGGATTTGCTTTATTGAATATATTATAAGCTCCGATAAACAATTTACTTCTACCCCAACTGTACTTACTATAAAAATTAAACCCAATATCTACTCTATTGTAGGTAGGAAGAAGGCCCGAATTCTTATCAGTATATATAGGTGTAAGTTGATCATCAATCACGATTGAAACACCAGCTGGTACCGTAATTGGATTTCCACTACTGAGATTCCAATTAAGATTAAATTCGGTATTATCTGTAATCTTATGCAGGAAGCCTAATTTTATATTGTGTCTTCTATTATATCTGAATGGAAATGGTTCATTATTTGGAGTAAGACCGTCGAACTCACGCAAAGAATAAGCTAGTGTATAGTTGGCGTTCCAGGTCATCCTTCCTATGATTTGGTCCAAATTAGTTTCGATACCATAAGCCCTACCCGTTCCTACGGGAATAAGATCCTCCCAGTCATTATCTCCACTGATCCTAGATATGCCACCTTCAGCATATGTAGTCAGATCATCGAAAATTTTGTAATATCCTTCTACCCCAAATCTTAGCCCAGAAGAATTATAGTATCCGACTCCCGCAGAAGCTATCCAAGATTTTTCTGGAGCAATATTGTCCGTAGAAGGTAACCATATATCTGTCGGAAGACCAAGTCCGTTACTCGACAATAAATGGAGATACTGATTCATTCTAGAAATACCAGCTTTGAAGTAAGCATTTTCCCATTTTGCTAAAAAAGCTATTCTTGGTTGAAAACTTAGGTAGGATTTTTCACCAGTTCTTGCATAATTAGTATGCAGACCTATATTAAGCGTAGAAGCGTAGCCCAATGATATCTCATCCTCTATATATCCAAAGTATTCTGAACCCTTTAGTTTAGTATCTTCGATTTGTAGTTCTACATCCATCCTATTTATGGGCTGACCAAGGGAGAATATATTATCTGAATTATTAATAGATATTAACCCTGGACTAAAATTATGTCTCGTGATCCCAGCTCCCGCACGGAATGTATGTACAGGGTTTGGTATATAATCGAAGTCATACTTCGCGGTTAAGTCTGTAATTGCTGACTTAAAATAACCCGCTTTGTATATCCTTCTACTAAGATCAAGAGAATCTCTGGTAAAATCATCTTTTTCAAATGAATCAAAATCATATGCCGTATAATAAGCCGTCAATCTTCCAAAAGCTTTTTTACTCAGTTTGGACACCAATCTAACAGATGCCACATTATTACCCCAATCCCAATCTGTGCTGCTCTCCGATCGATTAATTGCAACAGAGCTTTCATCTTTTCTAACGCTCGTTTTATTGGTACTAAAATCATCATTCCCGAGAAATGCATTGATATATAAGGTATGATTTTCATTTAATTTGAGGCTCACCTTACCATTTAAGTCGTAGAACTTATAAGTAGAGAAGCCAATATTATCTGCAGTTTCATTATTAAATTGAGTTATTGCTTTTATCCATGGATCCACTAGAGTTCTCCTTGCAGAGACTATGAAACTACTTCCATTCTTACCTATGGGGCCTTCAATAGCGGCTTTCATAGCGATCAAAGAAAGACTCACATCACCGCTCAGTCTTTTATTATTACCATCTCTTAATCTTACATCCAACACTGATGATAATCGTCCTGCATATCTAGCGGGGATATTGCCCTTTATAAGGCTAGCATTCTTAATTATATTACTATTAAACACAGAGAAGAGTCCTAGTGCATGATTGATATTATAAATAGGCACCCCATCCAATAAGACTAAGTTCTGATCCGCAGAACCTCCTCGCACATTCATACCACCTACCCCATCTGCTCCACTATCCACGCCTGGCATTAATCCTACTAGTCTTATAATGTCAGTTTCTCCTCCTAATGATGATGCAGTACGTATCCTATCTAGATTGAGTTTGCTTACAGACTCCACTGTTGGCTCTTCCTGATTTTCAACATCATCTAGTATTATTATTTCATTCAATAACGCATCAGGAGATAGAGATACATCGACTACGGTATCTCTTTGTAAAAATATTTCTTTTACCTCTTGTTTGTATCCCAGATAAGAGAAATAAATTCTTTTCGTTCCTTTGTTCATTGTGAAACTGTAGAAGCCGTGCTCATTCGTCTGTGTCCCCTTCGACTTGTCAAACAAATATACATTGGCACCTACTAGTTGTTCTCCAGAGGTGCTATCTATTAGGTATCCGCTTATTGTAAGGTTTCTATCTTTTTCGCGAAGCTTATCTCTAGTAACTACTATTGCTCCTCCTATGATATCATAAGTGCACTTTCTCGGATTTAATATAGCCTTGAGAATAATTCCAAGCGGTTGATTTACTGCATTGATTGTCACTTTACTATTTGCAGGAATTCTATTGGGTGTGAAGTTTATTCTTACGCCTGATTTTTTATCCAGCTCTTGGAGGACGGTTTTTAGAGGCTTATTTCTACTTATGTATGTAAGAACTTTTTCGTCAGGCAGTGGATTGCCTTGACCATAAACATCGGCTGCGGTACAAAGCACCACTAGCACAATCATAGTTCTCATAAAATAGGTACGAAGCCAAACGGTCAGCATATAAAATAATACTTGTTATAGGTTTCTATCCAAAAACCATACCCAAAGATATATCTTACATGTATTAAAGAATCATTATAGAAGAGATATTAATCGTACTAAAGTAGAAAAACATTGATATCATTTCACAAACGACACCAATATAGGCTATGTGCAAGAAGAAAGATTCGTTTCTATTTACAATCAGCGACAGTCATCACTATAGTTCCATTATCCAAGGTAGACACTTCGAGGTCGTAGGTCTTTTTTAATATTTCAATAATATTCTCTAAAGACTGAGATGACATACCACCTGATGTAAATTTGCAATTAGCAACTGTAGAGTTATTATCTAACACTAATTTATTATCGTAGAACATATTAATATCAGCTACTACTTGAGTCAATGGTGACTCATCAAAAGATAAATCGCTGTTTCTCCAATTGGACGAATTAGATTCTGAATTAGAAGTATTCAAGTGTCCATTATCCAACTTTACTTTTTGGTTTTTGACAAGAAGCACTTTCTCATTATTAGATTCTACTTGAACCTTGCCAGAAGTGACAATTACAGAATCATTTTCATCATCAATGGTAAAACTTGTACCTAATACTGTAACATTGAGATTATCCTCACTAATATTGAATGGTAAGTCCTCATTTCTTGAAACATCAAAAAAGACTTTTCCTTCCATTTTTAGATCTCTATGATCGACACCAAATCCTTTATCATATGAAATACTTGAACCTTCATCCAACCAAAGCATCGAACCATCATCTAATGAAGCAAACATAACACCTGACTCCGACGAGATGGTGGTTGTGTTATTTTTCAACAAAAACATCGCTGCAATGCCTAACACGAAAATCGCCGCTATTGATGATAATCTTTTTATTGAGAATAGTTTAGCTCTAGGTTGTTGTGTAGTTATATTTTTGTCCCTTGTTTTTTGAACCTCTGGCTCTAAGTTTATTATTTTATTTTCTTGTATTTTCTTATCTATTTCAAGAGTATTGATTGATTCTTCAGTAAGTAAGTTGAGGTGAGATGATAATGCTGCCTCGAAATCAGGCATAAAATTTTGCGGCTCATAAGACGCTGTAGTATCCCAAAGGATTTCGTACTCATTGTAAAGGTTCTGATTCTCAACTGATTCCTTTCTCCACTGTTCCACATAAGCTAGTTCTGAAGAAGTAGCTTCTCCAGTAACTTTTTTAGCTAGAATGTTTTCTATCTCTATGTTATCCATAATCTTTTACCTATTTCTAGACTTAGGACACATTATCAAATAATGTACCCCTACGTAATATCAATTTATTTTAATATTTTTTTCTTCTTGAAACTCCAAAACGGCTTTTCGCACTATTTTGAGAGCCTTAGACATCTGATTCTCAACGGTTTTTATCGATATATCTAATTCCTCAGATATTTCTCTATATGTCTTTTCTTCATACCTACTTAACCCAAATATGATCCTACAACGTTCGGGAAGTTTATCTACAGCATGATTAATTGCATTCTTTAGATCTTCCGCTTCCAGTATAATTTGACTTGAATTTTCAGTACTTGGAATATGTAAAACGGCATCTTCTTGCTCAAAATTCATTTTTTTTGAACGAATATAATTGAGCGTTTTATTCACCGCTATCATCCTTAGATAACCTTTTAATGATGTTTTGACATCTAGTGTTTCTCTTCTATTCCACACTTCTACGAAGACTTCTTGGGACATATCTTCTGCTGTAGCACTATCACCAATCATCTTATAGATTACAGTACAAACATATCTATAATATGTACTGTATAATGAACGCAAAGCCACCTCGGGCTTATTCTTTAGTATGTCTAAAATTTGAATATCGGGTATCAAAATTGCATTCATAAAATAAATAAAAATTATTCCTATTGGATTTTCACCACACAACTGAACACTGTTAGGTTAAACAACGTTTAAGATTTTATAAATGGTCAATTTAGGGTATTTGATCACAAAGTAAATATTAATTACCTATAATTGCAATATATTGGAAATAGCTATATCATTTTCCATATTTTTTAACATTTTACTTCTTTTATATCTACGCAAATAATTGACACTCATTCACCATTCATCTTTAAATTCATCAAATAGTTCACAAAATGAAACAGACCATCGCATTATTATTCCTGGCCATATTTTTATTCTCATGCAAATCGGAGACTAAAAACAACGTCATAGATAAACCCCAGACTACACAAAAGTCGAATAAGTATGCATTAACAGCTTTTGAACCTTCTCAGTCATTCAAAGATGCAGCCATCGAAGGTATGTCTTACACAGCTGGAAAGTTTGATTTCGAAGTTCCAGAAGGAGATTATGTACTCGGACAACAAACATCTGACGTCGTACAGAAAATGTGTGCCAACAGTGCAAAAGGTCAACATATCCATCTGATAGTAGATAATAAACCTTATGCCGCTAAATACACCAATGAATTCGAATATGACATCGAAGATGGAGAGCACTATTTATTGGCTTTCCTATCAAGATCCTACCATGAAAGTATAAAAACCGATGATGCGCATATTGTAAAAAAGATATCCGTAGAGAACAAAGGGATTACAAACGCAGAGCCAGTGAGTGACCCTATGCTATTCTACAGCAGACCAAAAGGCACTTACGTAGGAAAGAAAGATACAGAAAGAGTAATGCTAGACTACTACACTGCGAATGCTAATATCGGAACTACGCAGAAAGTAGTCGCAAATATCAACGGCGAAAAGCACGACATCACAAGATGGCAGCCATACTACATCACTGGACTGCCGATGGGAGAAAACACCATCGAGCTTACATTAACCGATATGGAGGGTAATAAAGTAGATGCCCCGCTAAATCCGGTATCTCGAACTTTTACTTTGAAGGCTGACCCTACAGAACAATAAAGCCCAATAATCACATTTAAAAATTACTAAAGCGAATCGAAGGGTTCGCTTTTTTTAATTGTACTAATCACATTTTCAACCAGATAGGGAATAGAGTACGTACAATTTGAAATTAATTAAAAAAAATATACTCAGTATCTTTTTCGTATCAAGTAATGTACTATTTTTGCATTCGATTTTAAACAATCATGGTGATTGTAGCTCAGTTGGTTAGAGCACCGGTTTGTGGTTCCGGGGGCCGTGGGTTCGAATCCCATCTTTCACCCAAAACGGGATTCCTTGAAAAAGGGATTCCGTTTTTTTTTGTGGATCGTATCAGATTTATCTTCTTCCTCAACCAATACACAGTTAATATTTTCTGCCTTAAGAACCTTCTCCATACGCACTATCCT
>CALLMH010000070.1 GCA_938007965.1 uncultured Saprospiraceae bacterium
TGACTTTTAACGCTATTGGGATCACATTTTGACTAAACTTGCAAAACTCGCTTGCGCTCAGACAGTTGCAAGTTCTTAACGCCAAAATGAAATCCAAATACCTAAGCCAGCTAAGGTCGATTTAATTTCTGCCACAAATTAATGCTTCTTGTAAGTTATATAATTTTATTATTGTCCTTACTTCTGAAAACCCTATAGAAAATTGTTCTGTTTTTAACGAAAATTAGTCTCCTAGAAACTACACTTTCTAAGGCCAATTTAACTTGTTGCAGCAACGTTATAAAATACCAGAATTCAGAAAGTGCCCTTTCTTCTTATCATCCCTATAAATTATAATACTTTATACTTCTTTTTAATGTTTTACAAAACATAAATAATCCCATATTTAAATACGAGCAAGTCATAGCTAACTTTAGGATGCCATCTATTTTGTAATTCACTTTGTCCGAATTTAGCGTAGGACATATTAAACTCTACACCTATTTTGCTCCACATATATTGAATCCCAGAGCCAATTCTGAAACCAAGAGGTTGAGATTTAGGCAATAGTATCGTACTCGTAGTACTGTATGTATTAGAAATATCAGTACTAAATAAAACTCCTCCTCCAAATTTTAAAATCATTGATTTCTTAATATATCTGTACTCAGGAATTATTCCTAGATATATCTTTTGATTGTTAAGGTATGTAATTTGAATTATATTATTCTCTCAAAAACCTTCGTCATATTTATAAGATGCAGAGAAAAATGAATTCGTTTTAATAAAGCCAATTTCTGTCCGCAAATAAAAATTCTTCTTGCCGATAAGGCTAGTCACTCCTATGTTAAAATTAGAATTTCCAAAACTCTGAAATTCAGACGCTTCAACGGAATCAACATTTGATGTATGATGAAAATTAATGTTAGAGACATGCACTCCTGCACCCAAATCTAGTTCAATGCCTTGTCCTTATAGAGAAGTGATAATGGCTGTAAATGATAGGATCCAAAGTGTAATTGTTCTCATTTTTGTATTTACTTTTTTAATTAATAGTAAAATTATTATCCAAAAAAATTCATCCCGAATACCAAAGTCATAACTATAAAGATAATATATAATTCCAATCCATGACTCATCCAATGAAGTCATAGTATTCGATAATTAGCTTACAACTTACATAGATAGAATCACGTCAAGATCGTCTTCTAATTGATTGTCGCCAAAAAGACAAAAGGAAAGAGTTAGAATTATCCATGGCAACCAATCTGACAGATCATCAGTAAAGGCTTATTGTGTAGAATACTTTTCATCTACACCTACTTGACTTTAACCTAAAATCTAAAAATTATGTACCAAAGGACGTTGACTCACTTTTCATTTTACTTATCTTTTATTTTATTGCTATTTTCATTTAATGCTGCATATGCAGATGGCGACCCAAATGAATCTACCGCATATTTCTCAATAGATCAGTGTTATTCCAGTTCTTCTGATAATTCAGCTATGGATTACTCTGAATTTGTAGCCGAGATCACCCAAAGCCAAGATGGCCCAGGCATATCAATCATTGGAGATCATTTATATAGAAGTAACCCCTCAGCAAATAAACATTCTTGTACTCCTGGTGTAAGTGGGAGTCCAGCAATGTGTTTCTCCGCTTTAGATGATTGTGACTTTGATGCCAATTCCGATAAAGCTTTACTAATTGATGTTCTCGTCACTCCCGGCGCCAATGGTGTAGGGATTTTGAGCGGACTTTCATTTTTCGAACAATCTATTCCAGAGTTTATTTGGATTGGAGGTATTTCAGGTGAAAATGATTATCCTACCTTATTTGCGGTACAAGTATTAAAAGACGGTCAAATTATTTATTCTCAAGAAGGAATAGAAACAACTACAGATTGGTCGGAAGTGAACCTTAACTTCTCTGAAAACGAAGATTTTGTGGTTAATGAAGCTACTGAATTTCAAATTAGATTGACTGGATATTGCTTACTAGGTAACGGCGCTGATATTTCAGTATGGGACATAGACGAAGTAACTGTTACAGTATCTGATGCTGGAGTAAGCAGCGGAACACTCGAAGGTGGGCCTTTCGAATTCTGTGTAGGTGACGGTGTAGCAGATAATTTAATGGCAGGTGACATCACCCTTACGGGTAACTCTGGTGGCAATAGCCAATGGGTAGTCACTGATGAAGATGGTACTATTTTAGGTTTACCACCAATGCCTTCAGCTGTAGATTTTGATGGCGCTGGTGCAGGTACTTGTCTCGTATGGCACCTAAGTTATGATGGTGACATCGAAGGACTAGCGGCAGGTATGAATGCGAATGATCTTGAAGGTTGTTTCTCATTATCTAATCCGATTGCTGTAGATAGAGTAGATTGTGAAGTATCAGGTGGAATTATCGAAGGAGGTCCTTTTACATTTTGTGTTGATGGTGTACCAGACAATGTTTCTGGAATCACTCTAAGTGAGAACACAGGTATGAACAACCAATGGATCGTAACTGACGAATCAGGAAATATTTTAGGTTTACCGCCTATGCCAGGAGTTGTTAATTTCGATGAAGCTGGTCCAGGTGTATGTCTTATTTGGAATGTTAGTTATAACGGCATGATCGAAGGTCTAGAAGCAGGTTTGAATACTGCAGACTTGATGGGAACTTTCGGAATATCAAATTCTATAACTGTTACTAGAAACCAACCAGAAAGTGGAACACTCGAAGGTGGGCCTTTCGAATTCTGTGTAGGTGACGGTGTAGCAGATAATCTAATGGCGGGTGACATCACGCTTACGGGTAACTCCGGTGGCAATAGCCAATGGTTAGTCACTGAAGAAGATGGTACTATATTAGGTTTACCACCGATGCCATCTGCGGTAGACTTTGATGGTGCAGGCGCAGGTACTTGTCTTATCTGGCACCTAAGCTATGATGGTGACATCGAAGGACTAGCTGCAGGTATGAATGCAAATGATCTTGAAGGTTGTTTCTCACTATCTAATCCGATCGCGGTAGATAGAGTAGATTGTGAAATGACAATCGGAGCAATAATCGTTATCAACGAGATCAACGACAATGATGAAGTGGAAATAACGAATACAGGAGACGAAAACTTAGACATCAGTGGTTTTTGGTTATGTGATTTCCCAACATACACACAAATCGGAAATCTTGACATTGTATGTGGAGATGACTTTGTTTTAGAACCTGGAGAATTCATAACTGTAAACGCTGGTTTTGATATTTCTTCAGACGACGGTGAAATGGGGATATACACTACTAATAGTTTCGGTAGCTCAGCCGCTATCATAGATTATGTAGAATGGGGAAGTTCTGGACACACTAGATCAGCGATAGCTGTAGCGGCTGGTATCTGGACTACTGGAGACTTTGTAGCCGCATTCTCATCAGATAATAGTCTAGAATATGACGGCGAAGGAGATAGTTCTTCTGATTGGTCTGAGGATATGGCTACACCATGCGAGAGTAACTTTATAGAAGATAATGATGACGATCAGCAGGTTGCTTATAACACATATCCGAATCCAACAACAAATATGCTTACAATAGAATTCACATCTACAGTAGAGGAAGATTCCAACATCCAAATCTATGATGCATTTGGAAATAACATTGAAAACATGAATCACAACATTCAAGATGGCACTAAAAAAGACATCAATGTAAGTGAATATAGAGCTGGTACATATTTAATAAGAGTACTTAATGGAGCTTCTTCCAAAGTTAAGAAGTTTATGAAACTCTAATCTAAGTTTTGCACCTATAGGTCAGAAAGCACCATCGCATATTGTGATGGTGCTTTTTTTTTATAGAAAATTAAGACTAGGATAAGATTGTAATCTACATAATCCAGAGGCTATCCTATGACCAATGATCTCTACTACCCTCTCCGTCTTTCTAGCAATATCATCATCATTAATCCTAGCAAGATTCTATCATCATCGTCACCATCCATGACACCTACCTTTTGTATTTCGAAATTTCTACCCCAGAATGAAGCAGTCTTACTTAGTCTGACGATTGGTTTATTATTAATATCGACTACTAGATAGCTCGGATTGAAGAAATAGCCAGTAAGCATTCCCAAAACAGGAATTTCACCAAGTAATGAATCCATAACCTTTACCCATCCATTTTCCTCTCCGACGGTATATTGTAGATTATCATTTTGATCTATAATCTCATATTTAGCTTTCCAAATTGACCTCCATCCTTTTCGAGCGATTTTGCCAAATAGAGTACCATTCGCATCATAGAATGCATAAGCTGCAGAAAAATCCAACCAGCGATCTGCTTTTATGGTATAGTTCAGTTGAGACTTTGACTCGTCATTGAAGATCTCAATATTTTCTTTTAATTTAAACATCTTTTGCCGTACATAGGCTATTGATTTGCCGTTACCATCAGTAGCGACGAAGTCATTGGCTAGCGTGCCAATTTTAAATTTTAGATTGATTGGAAATACAATATTTTGCATGATTGGAGTTATTTGTTAGTTTGATATGATAGTGAAAAGAAAAGAGATTCGAATGTGCACCTAGAGCCTCTCCTTCCATTTTTACGTAATATAGCGATCGATACCAAATAGAATTCGATTAACCGCTGCAATATAACTAATCAACACAGCTTGAGATAATTCTCTGTAGCAACATCAATAAATAATAAGAATGTTACTTTTGCTGTAGAATATTAAGATACATACTAGAATACAATTATTTATCATGGAAGGATTATTTACCGTAGACAGTTTATTTACATTAGTAATGCTCGTATTATTACAGGTAGTATTGGGGTTTGATAATTTGCTATATATTTCTCTAGAGTCCAAGAAAGCACCAGCTGATAAGCAGAGCTATGTGCGTAGGCTTGGTGTTGGGATGGCCATCGTTTTGAGAATTGTCTTGTTGTTTCTGTTGATGTCACTGATTCAGTACTTTCAAGATCCTTTCCTGAGTCTTCATGATAATAACATCCTCGAATTTTCATTCAACGTACATAGTGTGATCGTACTCCTTGGTGGTGCCTTCATTATGTATACAGCCATCAAGGAAATCTGGCACATGATGTATATGCAAGAGCATGAAGATGTTGACGAAAGTCGAAGTTCGGTAGGTAAGATTATATTTTGGATCGTTATTATGAATTTAGTATTCTCATTTGACTCTATATTGAGTGCTATGGCACTCACTAATGGCATGCAATTCAAAGCACAGATGGTACTCATGTCTATCGCTATCATATCTGGAGGGGTTCTAATGATCGTGATGGCTGACAAAGTATCTGAATTCCTTCAAAGAAACAGGATGTACGAAGTGCTTGGACTTTTCATATTATTGATTGTAGGGATCATGTTATTATCTGAAGGTGGACATTTGGCCCACATGAAATTATTCGGTAGTCCAATAACTCCAATGACAAAAACAACATTTTACTTTGTAATTATCGTATTGGTATTGATCGATATCGTACAAGGTAGATACCAAAAAAATCTCATCAAGTCTAAAGAAAAAAATACAAACGCTTAAGTTGTAGTTTCTCATCGACGTGGTTTTTTATTTGGAGAAAGTGCGGTAGTCACATACTTTTCAAGTAGAGTCCATTGCAGTTTATGGTTTTAGATTTTTCATGATTCGTTCGGGCATATATATTCTTACAGCTATTTAGCAAAATCCAAATTGACAGCATCAATTCTGGGAATCTGTGAAAACAAGATCGTAATTTGTACCACTACGTACCACCTACTCTCTTGCGCATTGAGATAAATCCATTATATTACTTCGTATAATGGAATCATGATAATAAACCCAAGAAAATGATGACCCTAGAAGACCTCAATAAAAAATTGGATAAGCTGGTGAAGATTCATGGTGACATGTCTATAAAGATAGACGAGATCAGAGTCGAAATCCTCCGGCTCAAGGTAGCGAATAATCAAGCCATCAAACCTAAAGTTAGTGAGCGCTCATCCGAAAAAAGCCTCGTAGAAACTGAAACCGAAACGAAAATACCCGCTGGTGAGGTGCCCAATTATAATCATGTTCAACCTCATGAACATGAAAACTACCCCTCACTTCTCAAGCGAGGAAAGCGGGCACTAGAATCTAATTTCGACTCCTTATCCCAAATGGGTAGCCCAAACAAATCTAAGTTTGATCTAGAGAAACTGATAGGAGAAAATCTGATCAATAAAATAGGCATACTGGTCTTAATCATAGGTGTGGCTATAGGTGGCAAATACTCCATTGATAATAATCTGATCAATCCGCTTACACGGATCATATTAGGCTATATTACAGGCGTAGCATTGCTAGTTACAGGGATCAGGTTACAAGAAAAATATAAAAACTTCAGTGCTGTCTTAGTCAGTGGCGCCATGGCTATATTTTACTTTATTACCTTTTTTGCCTACAACTTCTATGGGCTGATGAGTCAGTACATAGCATTTGGACTGATGGTGATATTCACCATATTTACTGTATTGGCCGCACTGAACTATAATAAGCAGATCATTGCACACCTAGGCTTAGTGGGAGCGGTAGCTGTTCCCTTCTTACTGAGTGGTGATTCGGAAAACTCTACTTTCCTATTCAGTTATATATTACTTATAAATCTTGGCATCTTATATATCAGCCTTTTCAAGAGGTGGGCGTTCCTGTTTTACAGTGGATTCTGTCTTACTTGGTTCGTCTACCTTGCATGGTTTTTTATGGGATATGAGACGCAGAATGATTTCAATATTGCTGCAGGGTTTCTATTTGCTTATTTCTTGTTATTTTATGCAGTATTTGTTACTTACAAGTTGAAAAACATAGAACAATATAGGGTCGGAGATATAACTATTTTATTATTAAATGCTTCGATATACTATGGTTGTGGATACTATCTTATTGATGGAGCAAATTTTAATTTCCCATGGCTTGGCATATTTACTCTGGGCAATGCTATCATTCATTTCGCAGTAGCGAAGCTTATCCAAAGCAGACTCTCCTCCGACACCAACTTGTTTTATCTGGTGATTGGATTGGTCTTAGTATTCTTGACTTTGGCGATTCCTGTACAGCTCGATGGTAGTTACGTCACAATCATGTGGATGGCTATGAGTTCACTATTGTTTTGGATTGGTCGCACCAAGAATGTGCCGTTCTACGAATATATGTCTTATGCACTTATCGCCATCGCTCTCATAAGCCTCATCGAAGATTGGGATTCTGGATATAGGATAGCATACCAAGGCAGTGATCGACTAACTATATCTCCTATTTTGAATACTACTTTCTTAGAATCTATTATATCACTATTTTGTCTGTGTATTATCAATTGGTTTGCTCATAAGTCAAAGAGGCAAAGTAGTCTAAAACTCAATCCAGAAATATTGAAGTTATCACATGTGGCTCTTCCAGTAATTCTACTTGTGGTATTGTATTACACGTTTTACAATGAGATCGTGTATTACTTCAATCAAAGTATCGAAGATTCCATTAAAACTATATCAAAAGATGCCTCAGATGGATTTGGCCAAATAAAAAACAGAAGTCAATCTTATCTGCGTGATGTATGGCTTGTGATATATTCGATGGTATTTGCTTCAGGTACAATCCTGTTTGCTTCGAAGAGGATAAAAAGCAGCCCAATCAATATCATAATATTAGCAATCGCTTCTTTGGCCATATTGGCATTCTTGACCAGAGGTCTTATGAACATCAGTGATTTGAGAAAAACATATATTGATCAGGTTAATGCAGAATACTTTGATATTGGCACGTATTACATATGGATGAGGTATGTTGGCATAGGGGTATTCCTTATCCTTGTATGGTTGGTCTACAATGCGTCTAAGAAATATGAGTATCACCCAATTTATTTGTATCTGAAAGACGTCTTACTTTCACTGATAGCACTTTGGTTATTGAGTAGTGAGTTGATCCACTGGCTAGATTTCTCTCCTAGCAGAAACGAATATGGACTTGGCATTTCTATCTTATGGGGTATATTCAGTGCTACCAACATTGCATTCGGAATATGGAAAAGGAAAAAGCACTTGAGGTTATTTGGAATCGCCTTATTTGGAATTACGCTGATCAAACTTTTCTTCTATGACTTAGCAAACCTAAGTACTATTTCGAAGACTATAGTATTGGTTGCACTAGGAGTTTTACTATTGGCTACATCATTTTTATATAATAAATATACAATAGATGAGTATTCGGATGAAAAGATATAAGATAATAATAATCCTGATCAGTATGCAGTATATAGTGTCAGGTCAGATAGACCGATTTAAATACATAAGGCCGATTATCGAGACCTCAGATACACAAGTATGGCAAAAAATAGATCTCCCTATAGACTTGTATAGCAGTATAAATGGTACTGGTTCAGATATCCGTATCTACCAGATTACAATTAATGATACGATAGAGAGACCATATATTTTTGATGGGATGGTCAGTCAACCGTCTTCTAAAAAGACTGCCTTTCAATTATTGAATCAGACCAAAACACAAAAAGGTAGATCATTTACCTTTCGTCTAGAAGAACAAGTACCTATCAATGAGATAAAACTGAATCTAGAAAATAGAAATTTCGACTGGAAAGTTCAGCTAGAAGGTAGTCATGACCAGAAATCTTGGGCAACTATCCTAGATGATTATAGGATCGTAGCACTCAATGTACCGACTAGTAAGTATAGATTTACTGACCTTCTCTTCCCTACTGCAAAATTTGAATATTATCGTATAACGGTCCTGACTGACGAGGAAGTGAAGTTCCAAAAAGCAACCTTATCATACAAAAACAAGAAAGAACACAACTATCTGCCTATAGCCATATCCAACACTTCTCTACAAATCAACAAGGAAGACAAGACTACAATTATAAATCTCAATCTCAAAGAATATGCGCCGATAGACCTCATTAAAATCAACGTAAATACTAATGATGATTACTATAGACCATTCAACATAGAAGCTGTATCTGACAGCTCGTTAGTCAATAAAAAATGGAATTATCATTATCAAAATGTATATAGAGGCACATTGAGTTCTATCGAGAAGAACATATTTCCCGTGAATGGAAAAATGAGTAAAGCTTGGAGAATTACAATCAAAAACCACGATAATCCTCCATTAGTAATAGAAACTCCCTTGCTGAGAAGTCGGATCAGATCACTATATACTAAAACCACATCTGACGGTAAATCATACCTCTACTATGGAAACAGTGAAGTAAGATCACCTAATTACGATTTGAAATATTTCAAGAGTATGTTAAACCTCAGTGCTAACAAACAAGAACTAGGGAAAGAAACCATAAATCCACTATACACATCCCAAACCAAAACTCCGCTTATCAATAATAAATGGTGGCTATGGGGGCTTTTAGTCGCTGTAATTATCATATTAGGATGGGCATCTTTGAATATGATAAAAGGAAACAGTAATAAATATTGAATTTCTTATCTTTATCAAATAATCAGCCATCGAACAAAAATAATTAAATCCATATCCCCAAAAAAGAATTCATACTATCGTAGCTTTGATAAGATCCGTATAATATCGATGTAATACATAAATCGAAAAGCAGAGCGAACCAATTTGGCAACAGTAAAAACAAAATATATGAAAATCATCCTAGCGGTATATCTTACTTGCTTTACAATCAATATTTGCAACGGACAAAATACTAGTTACAATATAAGCCCGACATATATTAAATCTATAAAGAAGGATGTATTAAACAATGCAAAAGCAATCCTCGATATTAATCCTGGATTTCCTACTTCATGGGTAAAAACATATCATGAAATAAAACTAACAATAACTCATGAACATGAATCAACCACCAAATCAACTGTAAGCGAAAATCTAACACCCGATCAGATTGCAATCCTCGCCCAGGCAGATTTATATTCTGATATAAATTTAAATATTAAATACACTCCTAAAAACTCAGAAGAGATTAGAAATATAGACTTCACTTATACTGTTACACCCGATTCAGAGGCACGTTTTCCAGACAATCAAGACCTGGAGTCGTACATCAAGTCTTCCATAATAAACAAACTTGATACCGCATTTATCAACAATACAGAGATGGTGAAAGTGAAATTTACCGTAGATAAGGATGGGAATATTATCTCTCCTGCCTTAGATCAACCCACCAAAAATAAAGAAGCTGATAATATATTGATCGATGCTATAAGAAACATGCCTCAATGGTCTCCCGCTAAAAAATCGGATGGCACATATGTAAAACAAGATTTCGAATTCACTTTTGGTAGGATGGTAGGCTGTTAATCACAAAAAGGAGATCGTTCTTTTTTTCACTTCGATAGAAGAGTGCGTAAGAGATTCATGAAAATGATCACGTACCACTAGAAATATCCTTCGAAAAAATAAAAAGCCGACAATGTGTCAAAGTCACGTTATCGGCCTTATAAGTTGTGCTTTAATGGATCCAAAAGGAGCTAACACATTTTTTTTCTTAACCACTTCAATATATAGGACTCTACGGCCTATGCTTCTCATGAATAAAGTCGAATGATAGGTCCTTCGATTCCGTAGGTATCACGAGTGTAGATCGGGTTCTGTTTTCATCCTTTAGAAATGCTACTAGGCCTCTGATTCTCTGATTTTGAAATATGGTAGTCTTCCTAAATGTAAATCCCTTCCAAAACTCGACATTCTTAGCGTCAGGAAGTGTCCTAATATCTGAAGACAACAAGGCTTCTTGGCTGAAGTATTGGTAATTCATCGGCGCAAGATTACCCCTAGGCGTGAGGTCTGTATATACCCATGTGTCATAGTAGTTGTATTCATTCCCATTATCTGATGATGATCCCCCACCACCTCCATCGGTAGCTGCTATTGCAGCTGCAGTGCCAGCTACGACCGCTGCTCCAGCAACTATGGCCAATGTCTTATTATTAGCATCTCTTTTGGAATCCTTCAACTCCAAATTGAGTATCATAAGCTCTGGATCGACACCTTTGAAGCTTCCGCCCGACGTAGGATCTAGCAAACGAAATGTCTTAGGATCCACTAATACTCTCTCTTCTCCAGCATTTTCGATGGCAATATCAAAATAATCAAATTTCTTGTCTGAATGACTATATACCGCTTCTACGATTAAGTCATTCGCGATTTTCTCTCCAATGGCGGTTCCTTGTTGCCAATATCCCACGTCTTCTTTGTCAATGCTGACTCTCGAAATCGATGCCGGAGAACAATTGTAAAATGTAGAAACTGTGACTAATAGAGCGATGTAATAAGTAAGGTTTTGTTTCATGGCAGTAGGTTTTATAAGTGAATGCTTCTCTCTATGACAAACATATATATTAATGAAACCAAAACCAATATATATTGCGTTAAATAAATAATAAGCAGAATTTATTAAATGTTAAAACGAGTGATACTTTCATGTTATTTTAAATAGTTCCTACCAAATTAAGCCAATTGATTTTTCAAATCAAACAGGAAAAGCCAACATCTCTCCCATCCCAATGGTGAAAATAATATTGCCATAAAGCGCGTGCTCTGCACATACCCATAGCATACTTTTCTCTTTTTGATACGTATAGGCAAATAATCCTCCCCCTACAAATGTGAGCACCATCACTAGACTATGCCATAAGAATAAATGACACAATGAAAAACACATCATATTGATCAAAAGAAATAATGTCTTATTACTAAACAAGTAACTGTAACGCTTCCAAAAAAAATGTCGATAAACCAACTCTTGAGGAACAACCGAGAACAATGTGTAGAAGATCAAAATGAAAAACCAAAGCCATGGCTTATGTTTTACCATTGAAAATAGTAGAGAATCATCATAATTATATACCGCGAATGCTCCACCTAAGAAAATGGCTAATCCGATGCCTAGCATCCTGAAAAGAAAAGATGCACTAGGTCGCTCTATCGTAAATATGTTCTTATATAACCTATCCCTTACGCCATAGTAGATCGCATATATCAATCCAAATCCAGCTGTAATCAGCTTGATATAAATGGAAATCGGCATCGCTAACAAGACAGGCACCACTACAAAAAGAGCTACCATCTCGATCAGCCTATTTCTATGCTCCTTGCCTTGTGTCGTTATGCCTGATTTCAATGTTGTACATGATTTTATAGCTTCTAAAACTCAGATAGATCACTAAGGTTCTAAAAAATATCGAACTTTCATAAATCTCTTCACAACCGATTTTTATAGTAAATCTCCAGTTCACTAAAAAGTGATCCACAAAGCCATCATTAAATCTAATTGTCAGCATCTAAAAGCAATACAGCGATTCGGCAATTCAAGCAGAAATCTATTGTAAATCATATTGCTTACTCGATCATATAATTATATTCTGTTTCACACAAATCAATTACCCATCTGATAGACGTTCTTCCAAATTGTATATATTTACAAAAAAATCCTTAAAATACTGTATCGACACACTCTATGATTTTCTAAAATGAGAAGGTCCATCATCAGCTTGAGACCATAAAGAAATCGCGCAAAAACCAACAGCGCTGAAGTCGAAAAGTGAAGTGATCCAAAAAATCGCAAGCAAAGCGAATCATTCTAGCATACTAAAAGAAGAAAAAATGAAAAAAATATCATCAATAATAATATGTGCACTACTATCCGCTACCGCATGCAATATGCAAAACGGAGAAAAAAATAAAAAAGAAATGAATACAATAGAAATGAAAGCTAGTAATCCAGGATTCGTGCATGCTGTATATTTCTGGTTGAAGAAGGATAATCCAGTACTTCTCAAGGAATTCAAAGAAGTGGCATTGCCGAAATTGGCGACTGTACCATCAATCAAAAACGTATATTGGGGACCTTCAGCTGGGACACCTAGAGAAGTGGTCGATAATACCTACGATATGTCATGGATCGTCACATTCGACAGCGCAGCTGAGCAAGACGAGTACCAAGTCGATCCGATCCACCTTGAGTTTGTCAAAAAATACGAATCACTATTCGATCAAGTAAAGGTCTATGATAGCATCGTAGAAAACTCAAAATAATAGGCTAATCAAAGTGTAAAAGGTACTAGTCAGAGAATTACTTCTTAACGTAAAGTAAGTTCATCGTGCAACTTTCTCTATTTCCGACTGTGAGCACGAACTCTTGCTGTACTTTCATACCATTTGCGTATTTTGCTGGTGTCCATGCGGGCATATTACATACCGTATTCAATAACATTTCATCAATCTTCTCGTCTTCTGATGTTTCGAACACATGTGCATTTATGATTTGTCCGTGACCATCAATGGCAAACTTTACCGCGGCCAGATTGTATTTACCTTCAAATAATTTATTATCTATTTTGGAAATGGCATTCTCATTGAGATACGAAAACAATGCTTCTCTCCCTTCCACATAACATGCCTCTCTATCAGCATCTACATGGAATGAAAAATCAAAAGTTTTGGGCTCATTGAATGTCAATGTATTCTCAGGCATGTAATGTATTATTACATTAATCTCTGTTCCTGGATCTGCGATATTCATATTATGCTTTTGCTCTTTTGTAAGAATATCGCTATCCCCTCTGGCCACCTTAGACTCTCCACCTATGACAGTAAAAATATCTACTGATATAAATTCTCTAATCCATATCGGCTTGTAGTATCTATTGATATCTTTGATCGTTACCGCTTCGGCTAGAGTATCAGGTTGGATGGTAGGTGTTGGGTAGACACGTTTCACATCATACCAGACTTTAATATCGGATGATTGCTGCGAGATACTACTATCTACGGAAATCATTGTTCCAAATAACAAAATGGCAAAAATCTTAG
Organism: uncultured Saprospiraceae bacterium; assembly: GCA_938007965.1. GTDB lineage: Bacteria > Bacteroidota > Bacteroidia > Chitinophagales > Saprospiraceae > CAJXUU01. The sequence continues at coordinate 13,819 of CALLMH010000070.1, forward strand.
CGATAAAAACATTCATAAATTTCGATCTATTAGAGTTATGGATTGATTGACAATATCCTATCCACCACGAATTGTCTATCAAATAAGTCAAAACGTGATTTAATTTAAGATATTACTACAAAGACCCTGTATCATTATAATTTGCTGCTAAAAGTATATAAATAATAATTATTCCCGCTTTATTCTAAAGATATAATGCACATCATCTAAAAAACTTTAAATACAGTTTCTTTTCTAATTTATTAGAAATGGCACCTATATTTACAAGTATCAAACTATCAAAAAATGAGAAAAATAATTGTCAATCTTTGCTGCAGTTTAGATGGATTCATAGAAGGATCCAATGGTGAGATTGATTGGTGCTTTACAGATCAAGATTATGGAATGACAGAATTCCTCAATAGCATAGATACCATCATATTTGGTAGACATAGTTATGTGCAACTTTTGGATATGGCCCCTGATGCTTTCAAGGATAAGAAAAAAGTGGTCTGTTCTACCAGTTTATCCGCGGACGAACATGATGTATTGATAATATCTGAAGATCTTAAAGGTGAAATCCATAAACTAATTGCGCAACCAGGAAAAGATATATGGTTTTTTGGAGGAGCTAAACTTATGTCTACATTCCTCAACCATGACCTCATAGATGATATGATGATTGCGGTTCATCCTATAGTATTAGGCGGTGGCAAGGCACTCTTCACAGACATAAATCATCGCAAAGAGCTAATACTATCTGACACAAAAACATACAGTACGGGCTTAGTCCAGCTCATATATACTATACAAAAATCCTAAACTTCGATTGTGCTAACTAATCCTTCTAGATATCTTTGATCAACAGTATCAAACGAAGACAACTCGGCGCTATCGATATCGAACACTCCGACCACTTCTTCCCCTCGAAATACTGGTATGACGATCTCTGACTTACTTACACTACTGCAAGCGATATGCCCAGGAAATTCTTCTACATTAGGTACGATATATGTTTTTTTCTCTTGCCATACTGTACCACAAACGCCTCTACCCATTTTTATCCGAGTACAAGCTACTGGACCTTGAAATGGACCGAGTACCAATTCATCATCTTTCACTAAATAGAAACCTACCCAGAGCCAATCAAATTGTTCTTTGAGCGCAGCACAGATATTACCTAGATTAGCTATAAGGTCACTCTCTCCCTCCATCAGCGCCTTGATCTGAGGGATAAGTTCTTGATACTGTTCTTCTTTAGTTCCTTTGATTATTTTTAAATCTTCTGCCATTATTATATCCTATAATTTGCTAATAGATCATCATAACCTGAAGATCGATAGGATGGTTTCGTGTAATAGATGTTTTGTGTCGTTGCCTTTAAAATAATATGGAAAAAAGATCAAGTTTATATCGGACGGTAAACCAAAAATGAATGCGTACTCATTCCCTTTCCTTATGTACTCCCTACCGCTAAATATATTACAACCCTATCAGAAACCTCGAAAATCATGAGATAGTTATTATCGTAGCTATGTCTCCATAGATTATGAAAAATATATATAAATTCCAATCACAATAATACAAACTGTGATTCCTACCGGCTTGACAAGTGACCACGGTTCTATGTCTACTTGTTCTGTATATCTCTGCTCGAATGGTGTAGCTCTAGGATACATCTTACCGATAACCAGCATGATGATAGAATTAAGAACAAACAAAAATGCCATGACGTGTAAGAAATGAGGATACGCCATCTTTTTTACTGCATTGATAGCTTCCTCCCCCGATATTCCATTGGCGATGGCTTCTGATATTGCAGAGCTTTCGAACATAGGTTTCAGTCCAAATTGACTGATACAATATAACACTACGCCTAGAATCAATCCTACTTTAGCCGCTTTAGCTGGCACATTTTTAGTGAAAAAGCCAACCACTATAATAGTGAGAATAGGAATGGAATAACATCCGTTTATTTCTTGCAAATATCCGAATAATCCATCGGGTGCGTTTGCAATGAAAGGGGCAATGAACATCGCCAATACAGCGAGTAATACACCAAAGGTCTTACCAGCTTTCACTACAGTTTTTTCATTTGCATTTTTATTTATATGCTCTTTGTAGATATCAAGTCCAAAAAGAGTGACTGAGCTATTCAATGCACTGTTAAAAGAACTCAAGATCGCTCCAAATATCACGGCTGCAAAAAATCCTAATAATGGTGCCGGCAATACTTTTCTTACTAATGTAGGATATGCTTCATCGCCACTATCAAGTGTTCCTGCGAACATATGCCATGCAATAATACCTGGAAGAACAACCAATAAAGGTCCTAGTATCTTTATAAAACTAGCCAATAATAATCCCTTCTGCCCTTCTTTGAGACTACTAGCTGCAAGAGCACGCTGGATGATCGCTTGATTGGTTCCCCAATAAAATAATTGGACCAACATCATACCCGTAAATATAGTAGCAAATGGTACGGAAGAAGTGCTGTCCCCAATCGCATTAAACTTCTCAGGATGCTCCGCAGTCAATGTGGCAATACCTGAAATCATACTGCCATCACCTATAGCCATCAATCCGAATACTGGGATCATCAATCCTCCTATAAGTAGACCTATAGCATTAATAGTATCCGAAACTGCAACTGCCTTAAGTCCGCCAAAGATCGCATACACAGATCCTATAAGACCGATACTCCATACGCATAACCATATACTTGTAGTCTTAGTAATATCCAACATCGCAGGTATCTCAAACATAGCCGTAAATGCTACCGCACCAGAATACAGAACTATCGGTAGCAATACTACGACGTATCCCGTGAGAAACAATCCAGAAACCAAGGTTTTCGTAACGGTATCATATCGCTCTTCTAGATATTGGGGCACTGTAGAAATCCCGCCTTTCAGATATCGTGGAAGTAACCAAATAGCAGTCACCACCATGGCCAATGCCGCTAAAGTCTCCCACACCATGACCAAGATGCCTTCATTGTACGCTTGACCATTGAGTCCAACGATCTGCTCTGTAGAGAGATTAGTCAGTAATAATGATCCTGCAATAACAACAGCTCCAAGACTTCTTCCTCCGAGAAAATACCCGTCTGATGTGTTTTCATTCGTATTACGTGTAGCTATATATGCTATAACTGCCACCAATACTGTAAATCCTATAAACGATATAATACCAACCATGTACTTCTTGTATATTTTACATTAAGCCACCAAGGTAAAAATTAATGCGGAAGGATAAGTCTCTAACGATAGGAAATTTTAAATAGTAAGAAAGAAGTTGATACTCTACTCATTTTTTATGTTTATTTTGTTGTACGAACAAATGAATGTTCCAAGTTGTATACTTATGGTACGTTAATACAAAAACGAAAAGCACAAAAATGAAAAATAAAATCTCCTCTATAAAGATTCTGATGATCGGGTGCCTATGTATGATATTCGCAGTGGGTGTAAATGCTCAAGAAAGCAGTTTGGGCAATTGGCTGATCTACATTGGGAATAAAAAAATAGATAACCGATGGAATATTCATAGCGAAGCTCAATATAGAAATTACAACGCTATCGGGGACCTAGAACAGTTACTACTCAGAACAGGGGTCGGCTATAATCTTACAGAAGGAGGGAATAATCTCTTACTGGGCTACGGATTTATAAATTCTCAAAACTATGTGAACACAGACGAAAAAGTATCAATCAATGAGCATAGAATATTTCAGCAATTCATTACTAGACAGAAAATAGGAAAGGTAGGTCTCCAACATAGATATAGATTCGAACAGAGATTTATAGAGGATTCCGATATCAGACTTCGATTCAGGTATTTCTTAGGGATCAATGCACCATTGATAGAGGTAAATGATGGTAAAAACCCGATATACTTATCTATATACAATGAGATTTTTATCAATACTGTTGCCAATATATTTGACCGCAATAGACTCTATGGTGGTATCGGATATAAAATAAATGACAATCTCAAAGTGGAACTCGGATATATGAATCAATTTCTCAACGGTGGTAATCGTGACCAAGTGAATATTTTTGCTTTTGTAAATTTCTAATATACTAGATCATGAAATATGCTTACACCATTATATATGTGGAAGATGTGCCTAAGACTATCGCATTCTATGAGGGTGCTTTTGGGTTTGACCGCAAGTTCATCACTCCAGAAAATGATTATGGAGAACTCATTACAGGAGGAACGACGATCTCTTTTGCATCATTAGAATTAGGTGCCTCGAACTTCTCTAAAGGTTTCAACAAAGTAGACATATCAAAAAAAACCGTAGGTATAGAATTAGCATTTACCACAGAAAATATTGAAGTCGACTTTCAGAATGCTATTGACCATGGCGCTGATGTATTCGAAGCTATCGTACAAAAACCATGGGGTCAGAAAGTAGGATACCTCAGAGATATTAATGGCGTCCTAATAGAAATTTGCACACCTATGAAGAGTGAGTAATGATGTATTTCTAATATAGAGGTCTAGTTCTTCAAATCAACTTTTGCGTTTTGATTGTCAATAATATGAATATGCTCCTCAAGCTTGAACTCCGAGAGGTCAAAATTTTCTTTTCTTTGTTTCCCTTGTTTTTGTCTCTCTATACTTCTCGTGAACCGTCTTACACTCTCCTCCGTGTCTAGTATCAATCCAGGGACGGGTGCACTCTTACCATCCTTAGTCCTAGCGACCATAGTGAAGTATGAAGAGTTACAATGCTTTTTCACACCAGACTGAATGTTCTCCGATTCTACTCTGAGTCCTACGACCATCGAAGTCCGTCCTGTGTAATTTATTGATGCCTTCAGCGTCAAAAGATCACCTACTTCTATCGGGTTTAAGAAATCAACTTTATTCACAGATGCCGTAACACAGTAATGACCAGAATGCTTAGATGCACATGCAAAAGCTACCTGATCCATAAGATCTAGCACGTATCCGCCATGGATAAACCCACTAAAATTAGAATGCGATGGCAACATAAGCTGCGTCATTGTGAGTTGCGATGCTTCGATATTTTTATATTTCATAATTTCTGAATATACTGAATGTACTTATTGGATTTCCGACTGACAAAATTAAGAAAAAGACTATGGCAGTCTTACTTGCATTTATTGTGAAGTGTTAAGCTTTGCTTCTTGCTTTATTAATTACCTTGAATAATTACTTTTTGAATTTGAACAAATTTTGTAGTCGTAATTCTGAGAAAATAAATTCCTGGTGCTAGGTCAGCTTCACTAAATCCAAATTTTTGAGAATTTAAATTGTCAGTTATTTTAATCTTACCATTTGGGTCTATCCACTCAATTTTTTCGATCAGAATACCTTTCATTTCTGACTCAATTGTAAAATTTCCTGCCGATGGATTTGGAAAAATTTTTACTTCATATTCATCTGAATTTACCAACGCGCCGGAACTACTTATTTCATCTATAATCCAAATTGAAGCCTCATTCGTAATAATTGGGAAATTGAAGTCAAAATAAATAGCAGCATTATTATCTAGTCGGTCATTTACTGAGATATTATCTGTTTTAGGTTCAACTGAAAATAAAACATAGCCTCGATTAAATCCGGGTTCAAAAGGAAGATCTATGTTTTTAAAAATAAAATTAGCCACAGCATCTTCCTGCATTTCAAGATTTACATTATGACTAGCATCTATAATTTGAATGCTGGATGGCAAGATGAATGTATCGTCCAGTGTATCGGAAATGACAATGTTTATCGCATCCGCCGTACCAGTATTTTCAAACCTGATCAAATAAGTCAACTTATCAACTTCCTCAATCCTGCCAATCGTCATTGTATCCTGTCCCATAAATGTTTTGTCATTGGGATCAAACGAATTTACTGAAAAATCTTCGACGCATACATTGTCATAATATTGATCAGCATCAGTCAATTCCGCGCATATTACAATACTCTCATCTCCAAATAATGGCGGTTCATCCATCGGAGAATTTAATCGTAGCGCAGTTTCTATACTTATATCATTAAAAGGTAACAAATTTTGGATTTCCCAACTTATGGATGCAGATTCTACTATTAAAGGATCATAATTTGAAGAAATATATGCTAAGGAATCTGGTGGCAGGTTTAGGGTCAATGTCCCTGAGAAAGGTAGCGTACCTGTATTTCTTACCAGCAAAATTAAATTTGATTCAAAACCTGCTCTAAATGGTTCCAACGGTATAATATTAATTTGAGTCTCCAACTTATCAATATAAGGAATCATGCAAAAATCCTGTACGTGGTATTCGGGAATGCCGCTGTAGTTTGATGCAGAATATTCTGGAACTATATGTTGCCATTCGGGGGTATATGTCATGGCTGGCGTCAGGGTCATAGTGCCATAAAAATTAATATCAAAAGATCCATCTTCGGGACCTATCAGTACGCCGATATCCTGACCATTGGGACTCAACCACTCCGTGTGTAGTTTGGGAAAAGGTACATAATTGGTAGTATTTTCACAATCTTCAGCGGACTGACCAAATTTGACTTTTCCAGAAATACCGCCGGTTACCCCCTCATCGGTATATGGACAAAATGAAGAGACCAAACAATCCGTGATATTTGCATCATCCAATTCGTCAATTACTACTGGAATAAATGATTCGTCCGCGCAAATATATTGTAATGGTGCCCCCTCAAATTTTAACTGAGATTGGTCGGGAGAAGCCCCTCTCATGAATATGTTTTTTATGGAAGAATCATTGATCCATAAGGTAAATAGATTTTCTAAACCGGCTACATCCAATGTTTCCATTGGACATCTAAGCACTAGCAGCACTAATAGATCTTCTAAGTGCTTGACATCTATGGAGCTGATATTATTATCTGAAATACGTATGATTTTGAGCGCAGGGTTTTCGGAAAAATCCAAAAAATTGAGGTTGTTTTTGACGACTTCGAGCTCTAGTAGATTAGGTAAGCCACTTAGATCCAAGCTGGATAGATCATTCACATCCAAATTCAAATCTTTCATTTTTGGCAGACCGCTTAAGTCGATGCTCGAAAGATGATTATTTTCTGCGTCCAATTTTTCCAAATTTGGCAAATTGCTTAAGTCCAAATTTAAAAGTTCATTGTTTCGTAATACCAATTCTTCCAATTGTTGGAGACCTGCTATATGCACATCGGTTAATTCATTGTCCGCTAGATTTATACTGGTGAGCGACAAATTATTCGTGAGGTCAGCTGATTCAATCAAGGTGTGGCCAAACTTAACTCTGGTCAGGTTAGTAAACGCTTCAATTCCGTTGATACTGGAAATATCTTCAAATTCTATTTCCAGCATTGTGATGGCTTCCGCTTCATCCAGTTGAATTTGTCCATCTTGATTCGTGTCTACCCCATACTCAATGAGCGCCTGCAGGAATACGGTGTCGGTGATCACTACCTGACCACTTAATCGGTAAGCAAGAATAAGAAAGACAATAATTGTAGTTATGGTTTTTTGGTTTTTCAATGGTTGACTTTTTTAAAACTATTTTCCAAAAAAAATTAAATGATAGTACTAAATTCTCAATTCATAAGACTCGAAAAATGAATCCTAACGCCCTGGTGACATTAAAAAATTAACCGACAATAGGACTCTTAAAACTAAGTAAATTTAATTTAAAAAAGAAGAATCGATTCATCGAAGTACTGGTTGTTTGTATGGGTACGTAACGTCTCATGCATATTCAGAGTCACGACGTAGGAGTGATTCTGTGATCATGCGGTGTTAGTAACTGGTTTTTGACTTATTTATCAATTCCATATATTGAGGTATGCATTCCCGCTATTTTCCATTTTCCTTTTCCATTAATCTTGTTTCTCTCTTTTTCCCGAAGACTTCATCCAGTATTTCATAACTAACCCAAGCTCCACTACCATATATTGTGATATCTATATTTTCAGGTTGGGCTGGAGGTGGATATTACATTGATTTACTGAGACTTATGACTGTAAACATGGATTGGGGATGTTCAACGTATCGGCGATATGCAGAGTATCTATGACGAAGGAAATAAATCTTATGTCATATCGCCAGTTGTCTGTAGTTTATTTTCGGTTAAATATTTGGAAAGATATTATTGATTTTTAATCATTATGGAGCCTTTAATATCAAGATTTGACATGTTGTTATTGTTAATATTTACTCTTGGTTGATTAATTCTGTGATCAATAATAATCACATCCTCTAAAATGAGTGATCCATTATTTAGGATAATGTCATTAGCCGAAGTATTATTCATTTCCAGCGTAATAGATTTTATTTCAACTATATTATTTGTGTTTACTTCAAGTAAACGTGAATCCGAATTAGAGGCGAATGATAATCCGGGCACTCCTGTACCATCGATTATTGTATGTGTATCTTCAATGGAATGGAGTACAGAATCCAATACAATCTTTGTTGAATCGGACACGTCAAAAGTTATCAAGTCCAAGCCTGGGCTTTCATTCGCACATTCTATAGCATAATTTATCGTTCCTAAGCCAAATTCATTTGCACTAACTACTATTCTAGAACAATCAGAACAATCCAAGACATCTTGAGTAATTGACCATTGATGATTAACCAATAAATCATTTCGAGCATCTTTACCTAAACAATATGGAACATCCAATGCTCCTAATGAGACACCGCTCTGTACATCTTGATTTGCCCAGCCTATGAGGGTGCTATCATAATTCATTTGATTAAGGTTTGCGAAATTTAACATCGCACCCATATTTTGGACTGAGGATATATCCCAATCTCCTAGATTTTGATTAAATGATAATGCCCGATCAAATGTAAGGCTGAAGTTCACAATAGTTGATACATCCCAATTGCCGATGTCTTGATTAAATGAGGAAGCGAGAAGAAACATAGAACTCATATCAGTCACATTTGACAAATCTGGCGTATCACTAGCTAGCCCAATCAGACTGCTACAGCCTTGAAAAGCACTGTTCATACTTTGCCATTCGATATCTCCCCACTGATCAATGGAGAGTATTTTCCCTTTATCACCTATATTGTTAAAATAGATCTGAGGGAAGGTTCCTTGAATGGCTATTTGAAAGGTTCCTATGGATCCATAATCGTGGGTGATATCTGCACTGACATTGAAGTCATCGAATACACCATCATTTTCCCAATCGACATCATAGGAGTAAGATGAGCCTGCGAATGTTGGTATTGTCACACAGGAATTGCAAGACGACCCTGGGTTATCTGTTTTCCAAGTGGTGAGAAATGAATTACCAGTTGGACAGTTCTGTTGATCTCCTAGTATGTTCCAATCATGGTCATTGATCAGATTGGTTCTTGCAATCTCTCCACCACAGTATGAGAGGTTTAAAGCACCTAAGGTAACATTGTCCATCACTGATTGTATTTCCCATCCTATTAAAGTGCTATCATAATTGGATTGACTCATCCCACTGTTATTTAACATTTCTACGAGATTCGTTGCACTGGAAATATCCCAGTCACCCAAATTTTGATCAAAGGAATCAGCACCGCGAAACATAAAACTCATGTTACTTACAGTCGATACATCCCAATTAGATATATCATGATTGAAACTGTCAGCATCTAAAAACATGGCTTGCATATTTGATATACCTGATACATCCCAATTACTTATATCTTGATTGAAGGATACGGCATCTCGAAACATAAAACTTGTAACCGAAGCGGTTCCCATATCCCAATTACTTATATCTTGATTAAATGATGAACATTTTCTAAATGTAGATCCGAAATTACCAACGTTAGTTAAGTCAGGAACATCTACAGCATTGCCAGTTAAATTTCTACAACCTAAAAAAGCACTGTTCATACTTTGCCATTCAATATCACCCCATTGATCTATGGTAAGTATTTTCTCTTTATCTCCTTCATCATTGAAAAGTATTCGTGGAAAATCTCCTCGAATAGCAATTTGGTACGTACCGACAGATCCATAATCATGGGTGACATCTCCACTGACATTAAGATCATCAAATATACCGTCATTTTCCCAATCAATGTCATAGTCATAAGTTGATCCGGAAGCGGTAGGGATTGTTACACAAGAGTTACAAGATGTCCCGGAGTAATCTGTTTTCCAAGTAGTTACAAAAAGATCATTATTTGAACAGTCCAATTGGTCACCGGTAATATTCCAACCATGAATATTTATCAAATTTGATCGTGCAAAATCACCATTACAGTAGACCAAATTTGAAGCTCCCAAATCTATATTATTCAAAACAATACTAGACTCCCACCCAATGAGTATTTTGTCATAATTGACTTGACTAAGTCCACTATTAGATAACATGTGTTCCATATCTGTCACTGATGAAATGTTCCAATTTCCTAAATTTTGATTGAAATAACTCGCATCTTCAAACATGAAACTCATGTCGCTAACCGAAGAAACATCCCAGACACTAATATCTTGATTAAAAGAACTTTGAGAAAACATGGCTGCCATATTTGTCACAGATGACACGTCCCATTCAGTGATATCATCACATACTCCACCGTATGAAAACATTCCAATCATACTTGTAACTGATGACACATTCCAATTTCCTATGCCTCTACAATCAGAAGTGAATTCAAACATAGAGTTCATACTTGTAACTGATGACACATCCCAATTACTAATGTCCTGATTAAATGCAAATGCTTGTCCAAACATAGCATTCATGTAAACCACCGACGAAACATCCCAATTGCCAATATCTTGATTGAAACCATCTGATTTAAAGAACATTGCACTCATGTCGGTAACGGTAGATACATTCCAATTACCAATATCTTGGTTAAAATCATTTGCTTCACTAAACATTGAACTCATGTCCGTAACTTGGCTAAGATTTGGAGAATCATTGGCTTGTCCTGCCAGATTTTCACATCCTCTAAAAGCACTGTTCATACTTAGCCAAACAATATCTCCCCATTGATCTACAGATAGAATTTTTTCTTTATCTCCTTCATTATTAAAAAATATACGTGGAAAATCTCCACGAATAGCAATTTGGTAAGTACCGGAAGATCCATAATCATGAGTGATATCTCCACTAATATTAAAATCATCAAATGCACCATCATTATCCCAATCGATGTCATAATCATAAGTCGATCCAAAAGCTGTAGGGATTGTCACACAGGAACTGCAAGACGTGCCTGCGTTATCCGTTTTCCAAGTAGTAATAAAGGAATCATTTTGACTAAAACAGCTTACATAAATGACAATGAATATAGAAATAAGAATGACTTTCATAAAAAAGTATTAGTTAATTTTTTTTCAGTTGTTTTGAATATTTACAGATTAACTTTTGTATAACTCCAAGTACAGTGGCATCAACTACTGGAAACAATATAGGGAATTTCATTTTATATTTATCGAAATTACAGACAACTCAAAGGAATACAATCATAGTCTACCACAAGAGCCAATTCGATGCTAAGATGTCTATTAGACTGTGATTGTATTTCAGTTGGACATGGCCAACTTTTGACTGTAAAGGGTATTTAATTTAGTAACTTCCGTAATTTGACCCTAAGATAGGTAGGTATTTTGACTCCGCTACTATCATTCTAGAGCATTTTTGACCTTTGATGCTATCACTATAGCTGACTGGTATTGATTCGGTCATGATTTTGATGATATAGGACATAGGTATT
>CALLMH010000071.1 GCA_938007965.1 uncultured Saprospiraceae bacterium
AACTTAAGATTATATTTTTGTTCCGTAATTTAAAGAAAGATAAAAATCATACCATGACAGAATATTTCAAAGTACTATCAGATGCTGAATTCGATAAGTTAAAAGATGCTATTTCACTCATTACTGTATACATAGCTGGTGCAGATGGAGATATCGATGAAGATGAAACAAAGTGGGCTGAAAAGGTAACTAAAATACGATCTTATAACTTGCCAAAAAAATTAGCTAGTTTCTATGAAGAGGTCGGCGTAGACTTTCACGATAGGTTAGAAAACTATATGAGCTCATTATCCGATTTGGAAACGAGAAATAGCACAGTTGAAAAAGCACTTACAGACCTTAATCCTATATTGGTAAAACTTCCTACGAAGTTGGGAGCCGAACTCTATAGCAGTTACATCTCGTTTGCAAAACACGTCGCCAAAGCATCAGGAGGCTTTCTAGGGTTTTTCAGTATCGGTCCGAAAGAAGCTGCACTATTAGATCTTGAAATGATCACTCCTATCATATGGGATGAAGAGGAAGAAGTATAGACCGGATATAAAATATAAATAACATAAAAACGTCGAACATACTAATCTATGTTCGACGTTTTTATTCGAATTCCAAATGAATAGTTCTCTCTATCCTTTCACAAATTTAGAAGACGAAGTCCCCTCATGACTTTTAGAACTCAAAATATAGGTCCCTTTCGGTAAATTTGAAATATCGATATTTTTGGTGTCAGTTCCACGAAGTATTACTTGTCCAGTAAGATCTGTTACATCATACGATATGATTTTTCTTTCAGACCTAATTGAGATCATATCATTGGCTGGATTTGGAAATACTTCGACTTTATCATTTTTGTCATTTAGGTTATTTGTCGATACGAGCGATGCTGGTGTTACAATAGCAAAACCTGGTTCATCTATATTTGGATTTGCATTTCTTCCCATTACACTGAAGCCATATTGTATGATTAACCCAGGCGTAAGAGACTCTCCTGGAATAGTCACAGAAAACCCTCCACTCGATGGCAAGTCAAATACACCACTACCGGCCAATTCGTCAGAAAAGTCAGCATTAGGGTTTAATGCTTTTATAAAGTATTTCACAGAATAATCAGCTCCAAAAGTATTCTCAGATACCGTTCCTGAGAAAGTAAGATCTACACCATTAAAAAATGCCCCCGGCTCTACAAATGTAAGACCTTCCATCACTTTCGCCCCTTCGCCTGTAGTTGGATCGATCCAATATGCATCTCCAGGATTATCAGCATATGTATTGTAGTTAGGTCTGAGCGTAATTCCATCAGCCATTATTAGTGAACTGACATCAGCAACTCCCCACTGAGATCCAAATTCGTACCCACCGTCGAGGTTGAAAACATTCATAAATCCTAGCCATTCCGCATCGGGATCATAGGTTACACTATTTTGAGAAAAAGCAGCTGAAAATGACAAAAGAGAAAATATTACTGAAAAAATGTATGACTTCATGTGTTGAATATTTTTTGAAAATTAAAGTTTTAAAAATCTAGCGACTCTCCAATAGCTGGGGTCACAATTAAAATCCAAAATACATATTTGTATCCATAAGATACGACAAGCGTTTAAGTTAAATTTTCATAAAGAGTTATTTATTCAATATTTTTATAAAATTAAGTTTTTGAAGCTTGCATTATCCATCAATTAGATGCTATTAAAGTGATCGCTGTAGAGATTAGTATTATGCTCTACGGTCTGCCCAATAAAAAAAGACCACCCTGTCAAGAGTGGCCTTATCTACTAGACGATAAATTTCTTGTTCGTCGATATATCTATAAAATCTTAGCGATTCTTAGCTTTCTGCTGGCTTGTTTACTTTTCCTTTGATATTTAGGAAAGTATTTGCTGGGTCAGTATTCGCTGTTATAGTTACTTTCTTTGCTTGAGTAGCTCCTCCAACTTTACCTTTACCTTTAGAGTCAAACTGTACTCTAATCTCACCTGATCCACCTACTGGGATTGGTTCTCTTGGCCATTCTGGAACAGTACATCCGCAAGATCCTTTCGCATTAGAGATTACTAATGGCTCCTTACCAGTGTTGTTGAATTTGTAAACATGAACAACTTTCTCACCTTCCATGATCTCACCGAAATCATAAGTATCTTCTTCAAACTCTAAAGAAGTCAATGGTCCAACTGGAGCCGCTGGAGCAGCTGCTGTAGCTGTAGGGTTAGTTGTTGGTGCAGTTGTAGCTGTCGTTGCAAGGCTTTCTCTTGCAGCATCTTGAGCTGCAGAACTGTCGTTTTTACACGCTGTAAAAGATAATGCAGCAACAAAAGCAAATAATGCTAAAATTCTGAAATTTTTCATAACTAGAAAATTGTTTATTAAATGATTAATATTAAATAAAATGATAATGTATAATTAGATTATAATCAGTGCAATATTCATGCCTAATTCTCTAATTTTAACGCAAATATATTTCAAACATTTATACTATTCTACTTTGTTAAACACAGTTAACACTCGATTAACAAAAAATGGAAATAATAAGCGTGCAGGTTTTATTGGAAATTAAGGTTTCTAGTAATCGGGCTATTTATCAAACTATCAATCGTAGAGTCTCTGAATGGTAGACCTGATCTCCTATCAGTGACATTGCTGCCAAAAATACCTAGACCTTCGCTCATGTTGGTAAAAATCGGAATTTCTCCACTACTTGTAATTCCAAGGTTCGCCTGACCTACTCTAATGTAGTCCGCTACATCACTATTTCCTGTGATCAATTCGAAGCCTCCATTTCCCATCGTACGTGTTATGTTTGAATTCTCTTCTAGCGATGATGCCAAAAATGAATAGAATGACTCTCCCTCGACTTCTAACTGGGTACGCTCAGAATTATTCAACACAACCCACCTCAGGGTAGTATCTTTTATTTCACCATTTCTATTTTCAGTAATATCAAAAGTAAATGCCGCTGAATATACTGTAGGATCATCACTAGGATTCCAAGACAATCTGAACTGTCTACCCCTCTCAAAATTCAGCGTATTAGGAGATACGAAAAACGGAGGCTTAAAAATATTTGTCGTAGCTCTCACATCTCTATCTTCAAATACATTACTTATTCTTAATTGTATTGAGTCTCCTTCGCTCATAGGAAAATCAACCGTATTGACCTTATAGAGAAAATTAGGAGACGTGGCGAATAATCCTTCATCTCTTGGTAGTCCTTCATCAGCACCGTCGATACGCTCTAATATAAATTCTCCGTTGGTTCTCTTATTGATCAGTCTGACAGTAATATCATCATAATAAAGAGAATCCGGGTTCTGTGCAATATCATTGGGTGAAATCTCCCTATCAGCAAAGGCTCTTTCTACTCTTATATATTGAGTCTCTGCAGTCCTATCCAACAATCCGTACACTACAGGCACCTCTTTGAAGTCTTTGACAAGATCCAACTCGTTGTCACAACTTGCAAGAAACAAGACCACTAACAATCCAACTATATATCTCATATTATGATATTCTATTTTTAAACAGAGCACAAAAGTAATCTTTTTGATTCAAAAAGAACATCTCGACTCATCTTTATATTGTCCGCTGCAAACGCAAGTGCCTAAACTGTATCTCCATGCAGATACCTAGAATAAACAAAAATCAATCATCTCAGCGTAAACCTACTAGACGCGACAGATTTACCGTCTTTTGATCTCAGTGCGGCAAAAGACTCTTTCTTACTCTGCCCTATTTCTACGCTTACTTCTTGATTCAAATCTGCCTCATTTATAAAATGTATGAGTAGATTCTGAATATGCTGATCTTCTATCCCTCTAACCTTGTATACTTCCATCATATATCTCAACAAGACAATATTACTCACATGTCCATTCCAGTCGAGATCATAAGATCTTACTAATCTATTATCTACCAATTCCCAAGACTGAGGCTTTCCCATTATTTTATCGGCTTTGGTAAGGAATTTGAGATCAGCAGGTGTTCCTATTTTTAATATACGCTCTGGGATTTTACTTAGTTTTCTAGAATCGGTATTGATCATAGTCCAAGTAGAACTAGCGGCCGCTACTAGTTTCTTATCCTCATTGAATACCAAGTAATCTCTATAGGCAAAAAACTTCTCAAATCCTGATGGATAGGTAATAACTGTATAATCATCATCCAATTCTAAGGGCTCCAATATCTTTAGCTCTTTCCTGATCAAAACCCACGTGATTTGTTCTTCTTCCATATCCCACACACTGGTCTTCAATGCTCTAGCATGTAGTAAGGAACATTCTTGCATAGATCTAAGCAGTGACAGAATTGTCAAATATTTATCACCATTTACATCATGTGCATTGACCCTATATTTTCGAGTATATACTAGAGGATTAGATGTTTTCATGATTTTGCATATTTAATTAGGTATGACCAAGATGTGATATTAAAACATAGTGTTGATTGACTACCAAGCATACAATACTCTGTATTTTAGAATATTATTATGACAAATATCAAAATTCAAAATAGAGCTGTAAATAAATTGAACACAAATTTATCTTAATTTCAAACTTCCAGTTTATTTATATATGTTTTTTTCTAATATATGGTTATCATTGCACAAATTTGTAAGAAGTGAGTAGCTGTCATTTACATTTAGGATCGAACCTAGGCGATAGAGAAGTACAAATCGCTAGGGCGATACAAATGATAGAAGAGTCTATCGGACCGGTCATATGTAGCTCAGCAATGTACGAGACTGCCGCCTGGGGAAAAGTAGATGAAAATGATTTTGTCAATATTGCATTAGAAGTAGAACACTATCTAACACCAAGCCAACTCCTGAAAACTGTCAATCAAATAGAAGATAGGCTAGGCAGAATCAGAATAGAAAAATGGGGTGCTAGAGTCATAGATATTGACATAATATTTATGGAAGATACGGTGGTAAAAACAGAGCGACTGAGTATCCCTCACAACTTAATGCACAAAAGAAACTTCGTCTTATATCCAATGGTAGAAATAGCACCAGATTTCATCCATCCTATAATAAATGAAACTCTGACGAATATATTAGAAAATTGCGAAGATGAAACCCGAGTAGATAGAATCGAATTATTATAAAAACAAGCTAGACTATAGATATTGAAAATACAGTTTCCATATAACTTTATCACGATCGAGGGCAATATTGGCTCTGGCAAGACTACTTTTTGTAAGAAACTAAAAGAAGAGTATAACTGTCAGTTGATACTAGAAGAGTTTGACGATAATCCCTTCTTACCCTTATTTTATAAGGATCAGGAAAGATGGGCATTTACTGTAGAGCTTTTCTTTATGACGGAGCGGTATAAGCAGATGCAAAAACAACTCGTCTCTAGGGATATGTTCGCGGAATTCACAGTTTCTGACTACGCTTTTATCAAGACATTATTATTTGCAAGACAGAATCTGGAAGAAGGAGAATTCAAAATGTTTAATCAAATATTCACTACGCTCAACCAATCGTTTCCTCAACCTGAGATCCTAGTCTATTTTCACCGAAGTGTAGAAAATCTACAAGCAAACATATCGAAACGAGGTAGAGAATATGAGATTGGTATCACTGATGCTTACCTGACCAAAGTGCAAAATTCATATTTCGAATATTTTAGAAATATCTTATCATTCCCTGTGCTTATTATAGACCTCAATACCATAGACTTCGAAACTAATGATCGAAATTACGAAGAAGTAAAAATGCTACTTGCCAAAAAATATAATCCCGGCGTCCATAGGATCAGTTTGATGGTTTAGTAATTTTGAAGACTACGGTTTTCATGATTGTATTAATTTTGTTTTTCCCAATTGATTCGGCTATTCGCACTCTTTCGTCGATAAATATCGATCTATCAGGAGTTAAGTATTATCTTACCATCCAAACTAAGGATTATGAACATCGCGAAGTCGACATTGATATTTATCGCCTCCCTCCTGTCTGTAAGCGGAATATATGCACAAGAATCTAAGACAGGTGACATAGATTATCCAGTATCATTTACTGATGTACAGAAAAATATAATAAAAACAAATATTGTAAATTTTCCATCCAACACACAACTGTCTATCGCAGTCATTAGAGAAGGTGAAACCGATTATCTAGGCCTCAAAAATAATGACAGTATCTATGAAACTATAGATAACAAAGATGCCGTTTTCCAAATAGGCTCGATCACCAAAGTCATGACCTCTACCCTATTAGCCAATATTGTCTTGGCGAATGAGGTGTCGCTATCTACAGAAATCTCGGAGCTCCTAGGATATTCATTGCTCAACAATAGTAAAATCACCTTACAGCAATTATCCAATCATACATCTGGAATGAAGAGAATGCCCGACAACTTCATATTTGCACAGATGAAAGATGCGAACAACCCATACATGTACTACGATGAAGAGATGTTGAAAACTTGGTTGACCCAATACATGACTAAAGATCTCAATCAAGAAGTCAGTAACTACTCCAATCTAGGGGCAGCATTACTTGCACACGGGCTGACGAAAAAACTCAGTAAATCTTATGAGGAGCTATTGCAAGAACAAATATTTCAAAAACTAGAAATGACGTCATCGTCTAGTAAACTGAAAAATGTATCCTCAAAATTAATAACTGGACTAGATGCAAATGGCGAACCAAACGCAAACTGGGAATTTGATGTAATGGAAGGTGCAGGATCTGTTTTTTCCTCAATTTCGGATTTAGAAAAATATACAAAAGCCGTAATGTCTCAAAAAAATGAAGCGCTCAATCTACAAACCAAACCGACATTCGAAGTTTCAACGAACATGTCTATTGGTCTTGGATGGCATATCATCTATGGCAAGGGAGGCAATACATATTACTGGCACAATGGCGGCACAAGTGGATATACTTCATCATTGTTAATCGATATTGAGAGAAAAATCGCCACCATGGTACTATCAAATGTATCTGCATTTCATCCAAATACTGGCAACATAGACAACATAACATTTGACCTTATGAAGTCATTTAACTAAATTCTTTGCACGCTTGTACAGTAGGTCGATTATTTACGTAAAGAAAATATACAAGCATTGAGTTTTGGTGTTCTGATTTGGGCCAAGCCAAAATAGAACGCTGGCAGCGGCGACTTCTCAATCAAATCTCAACTAAAATCCAAATATCTGTCTATTTCCATCTAGATACACGGATTCTATATGATCTCGTCCAAAAGAATATGGCAAAAATCCGTAAGAATTAATAGGTTCTGTGATAATAAAGTTTGCACGTTTACCTACAGTAATGCTACCTACTTCTCCTTCCAAGCCCATAGCATATGCGCCATTGATTGTCGCAGCATTGAGAGCTTCTTCTGGTGTCATCTTCATCTTGATACAAGCCGTGGATACAACAAAATTCATATTTCCTGAGGGAGTCGAGCCTGGATTATAATCTGTCGCCAAAGCTAATGGTAGACCAGCATCCAACATCTCTCGGGCTGGCGTGTAAGGTATCGATAAGAAATAAGAACAACTGGGAAGCGCTACTGGCATGGTATCCGTCCCTTTTAAGATCTCTATATCTTCCTGATTCATCACTTCTAGATGATCAACTGACAGAGCACCATATTTTACTCCTATTTGTACCCCGCCGATAGAGGTAAATTGATTTACATGAATCTTAGGAGCCAAGCCGTATGATCTTCCCGCTTTCATGATGAGTTCTGTATCTTCCACGGTAAAGTATCCCGTCTCACAGAAAATATCAATATAATCAGCTAATTTTTCCTCAGCGATAATTGGTAATACCTCACTGATTAACATATCTAGGTAACCTTGTTTATTGTCTTTGTAATCTGAAGGCACCGCATGAGCTCCTAGAAACGTCGCTTTGATGGGTAAGTCATATGCTGCATTCAGTTTTTTGATTACGCGTAGCATTTTAAGCTCTGCATCTTTTGTCAAACCGTACCCCGACTTGATTTCGACTGCTCCTGTACCCATCTGTATCACTTCTTCGAGTCTCTTTTTACTCTGATTATAGAGATCTAGTTCTGTAGTGGATTGTAGTTTCTTAGCGGAGTTGACGATACCTCCACCATTATCCGCTATTTCTTTATAGGTCTTACCATTGATCCTATCTACGAATTCGCCTTCTCGATTACCTGCATAGACGATGTGCGTATGCGAATCACACCAAGTAGGAAGCACCATTTTTCCAGTAGCATCAATATAATTTTCTTCCTGATCAGATGGGCAGTCTTTCATCTCTCCATAACTATCAATCTTACCATCTCTGATTACAAGATATGCATTCTCGATTGTAGGGAGAATTTTCATCTCTGCTCCAGCCAGAAATCGGATTCCAGGTTCTCTCACTTGTATGAGTTGTTTAATATTTTTGATTATCATTTTTCTATCTGTTGAGATTCTGTTCCGAAATGCAATCTACCAATCTACCGTTGTTTATGATAGGAATTAATAACTAATGCTACCACTATAAATAACTGCAATTCATATCATTGTGTAGCATTTAAAATTATGCTCTTGCTTAAATCAATAATTATAACTTAAGCACTTTATGAGTTTCCATATTGCCACCTGCTGCTATATTAATGTAGTAAACACCTGCATCCCATCCAGTGGTATCTATATTAGATAAGCTGGTCAGATCTCCATTCACTACTAACATCCCTTGATTATTGATTATTGATATGTTGGCGCTTGATAAAGATCCTTTAGATTTATAATTGATACCAAGAGAATTAGTTACTAGAGTCGGATTGACAGTATACAAATTCGACAACAACTCTAAAGTCGACAAGCTACTAGTACTGTACATCCACAGTTCTCGTCCTTCTACCTCGGTAGTGGCAGTAAAGAAAGTCCTGCCATCACCGACATCTATAAACCCTGTAGGTGAAGAATCCCTGTTGCCTGGATTTATATCACTGAAAATATCAATTGTAGCCTCCCCGTCTGAAATAAAAAGTTCTTCTCCTTGCATGAAACTGGATTCGCCCGCGATTAGTAGTTGATCCCCTATCGAATGAATCCCATCCCTATCAAATGTAACCTGATTGATATCAAAAATAAGTTCTGTACCTTCTGGAGTCCCATCTGTCCGATGCACACCATCATTGCTCGTCTCACCAAAAAAATAAACCAGATCATTAAAAATTTCAAATGCTGTAGGCTCGTCTGCAAATGAAGAAGATGTTTCACTCAATACTGTTGGTTCTACAGACGGTGATTCTATAAGATATAGTGAGGGATCGTCGTTTATACTATAATACAATTTCGAATCATAAGCGATCATCGAGTGGACAGTGGAGCTCGTGTTGTGCCTTGTATTCGTACCTGTATTGCTGTCGTATGACCAAATTATGTCACTGAATCCGTCTTGAATAGCATAAAATAATACCCCCTCAGAGTTATCAATATGTGTTATGATATTCCCTAGACCAAACTCTTCTATAGTTGTTATTGCGCTTCCATCAAACTTATATAAAGTCAACCCATCAAATGTCACCCTTCTAAAAAAGTACAAGTCACCATTCATAACATGTAGACCTGTGATACTCGTATTGAAATTTGCAGTAGGTAGTCCCGAAAAAACCCTAGCATCGTCATTAGCGTCTACTACCCAAAATTGATCTTTGTCACCATCAAACGCTTCGAAATATAACGAACCGCCATAAGAAGTCAAATACTCAAATGAACTGAACAAAGAAGAACTACTTCCCTCATTTAAATCTGCGACCATCTGAGTTCCTGTTTCTGTACCATCACTACTCCACAGCTCTTTTCCATTTACACCATCATCTGCAAAAAAGTAACATAATCCATTGTGCTCTATAAGTCCATGTAAGTCCGAACTTTCTTCTCCTGGGAAAATATCCAATACCATTCTAGTACTGCCTGTAAACCCATCGGTGATCCAGAGTTCATTTCCCGATATGCCATTGTTTGCAACGAAAAATAGATTATCACCAACAGCGGCAAAATACTTCTCATCGGTTCTAGTCACTCCACTTCCATCTGGATTGATATCTTCTACCAGTCTTACGCTTTGACATAATAATTGGCCTGACATTAAGAAAAATAATATTAGACAGAATGTTCCTTTTGTTATTTGTTTCATATTTAAAAATAGTTTTATTAAGAATCTTTGGATTTGTAAATATCTAAAATACTAAATATTATCAATTAACTCATCATCTACCAAATTAGCTATCGTTACCCTCAATCCTGGCGTTCGCTCCATTTCCCTTTTGATTGCAAAAATCGCTTCACTATTTCTAGCCCAACTCCTTCGTGCGATTCCATTATTTACATCAAAAAATAGCATATTCTTCAATCGAGCATCGGCTTCTATGCTCCCATCTAACAACATACCAAATCCACCATTGATCACTTCTCCCCAGCCTACTCCGCCTCCATTATGGATAGATACCCATGTGGCGCCTCGGAAGCTATCTCCGATTACATTATGTATAGCCATATCAGCGGTAAATTTGCTGCCATCATATATATTGGATGTCTCTCGATATGGGCTATCAGTACCGCTTACATCATGGTGATCACGTCCAAGAATTACGGGTCCTATCTCACCTTTCTTTACAGCATTATTGAATGCTTGTGCTATTTTCATCCTTCCCTCGGCATCCGCATATAATATTCTTGCTTGGGAACCGACGACCAATTTATTCTGTTTTGCATCTTTGATCCAAGTGATATTATCCTGCATTTGCAATTGGATCTCTTCTGGACTATTTTCCATTATTTCAGTAAGCACAGCCGCAGCTATATCGTCCGTCTTATCAAGGTCTTCTGATTTCCCTGATGCGCAAACCCATCGAAACGGTCCGAAACCATAATCAAAACACATAGGACCCAAGATATCCTGCACATAAGAGGAATACTTGAAGTCGATTCCATTCTCAGACATTACATCTGCTCCCGCTCTTGAACTTTCTAGTAAGAATGCATTTCCATAGTCAAAAAAATATGTTCCTTTTGCTGTATGGTTATTGACTGAAGCAGCGTGCCTCTTCAATGTTTCTTGGACTGATTTTTTGAATGCTTGCGGATCATCTCTAAGCAGTGTATTTGCATCATCAAACGAGATATCTATTGGATAATACCCACCTGACCAAGGATTATGCAGTGAGGTCTGGTCTGACCCTACATGGATGAATATATCTTCCTCATCAAATTTTTCCCAGATCTCTACTACATTGCCTATATATGCGATCGAGACTACTTCTTTCGTTTCTTTTGCCTTCCTCACTCTATGCACTAATTCATCTATATCACTGATCAATACATCCACCCAACCTTGCTCGTGTCTTTTGATTGCTGCGTTGGGGTTTACTTCTGCACAGATGGTTATACATCCAGCTATATTACCAGCTTTTGGTTGTGCGCCACTCATACCACCAAGACCGGCGGTTAAGAAAATCTTCCCCGCTGGAGATTCTCCTTTTGGTAGCATTTTTCGGAATGCATTCATAACCGTGATCGTCGTCCCATGCACTATTCCTTGAGGTCCGATATACATGTATGAACCTGCAGTCATCTGACCATACTGACTCACGCCCATTGCATTCATCTTTTCCAAATCATCTGGTGAAGAATAGTTTGGAATGACCATCCCATTCGTCACGATTACTCTCGGCGCATCCTTACTTGATGGAAACAAACCCATCGGATGACCAGAGTACATATGGAGTGTTTGTTCTTCAGTCATCTCTGACAAATACTTCATCGTCAATAGATACTGTGCCCAGTTTTGAAACACTGCACCGTTTCCTCCATAAGTGATTAGTTCCTCAGGGTGTTGTGCTACTGCAGGATCTAAATTATTCTGAATCATTAACATGATCGCAGCAGCTTGTTGAGACACATAAGGATACTCCTCTATCGGACGAGAATATATCTCATAATCAGGCTTGAATCTGTACATGTAGATTCGGCCATATTCTTTGAGCTCTTGTAAGAATTCAGGGGCCAGTTCCGCATGCCATTCTGATGGGAAATATCTCAGTGCATTTCTCAATGCTAATTTTTTCTCCTCTTGAGACAGTATATCTTTTCGCTTCGGTGCAGGATTGATCCCTTTCGGATATTGTCCTTTTACTGGCAATACAGAGGGAATACCTTGTTGTATATTTTCTTTAAACGTCATATTTTTTTTCTGATTGGAAATTGATAATTGACTGGTGATAACAGAATTAGTTGTTGACGAAATTATGTAAATCGTGCAATTATTCCACGATGAAAGATCTATCTCTTACTAATTCTATCATAGCGTTGATATCCTCTTTTAACAACCTGTCCTCTTCTAATTTGTTGACGTGCTGTCTTATTAATGCATGATTCTCTTCGATGATACTAGAGCATCGGGAGGGTCTTCGGAATTCGATCGCTTGTGCAGCATACATCAATTCGATAGCGATTATTTTTTCAAGGTTTCCTAATATTTGATTGAATTGACGACTTGAGATGCTCCCCATAGAAACATGATCTTCTTGTCCCAGCGAAGTCGGTATGCTATCCGCAGATGGTGGGAAACAGAGAGATTTATTCTCTGTCACTAGAGCAGCTGTGGTATACTGGGGGATCATAAATCCACTATTGAGACCTCCCGCTTTGGTTAGTAACCTAGGTAATCCATACAACCCTTCTAACAAAAGGTAGCATCTACGATCGGATATATTACCTAGTTCTGCAGCTGCGATAGATCCATAGTCTAGTGCCATCGCCAATGGTTGCCCATGAAAGTTACCTCCTGAGATGGCTTCTGTATCACTCAGTATAATAGGGTTATCTGTTACCGAATTCATCTCTATTATTGCCAAGTCAGTCAGGTGATAGTATGCATTTCTTGACGCTCCGTGTACTTGAGGAATACATCTGAGAGAATATGGATCCTGCACTCTCACACAATCTTTATGAGAAACTAGGTTTTCCGAATCTTGGAGTAGCATTCTCATTCGCTCCGCTACTTCCACTGTACCTACATATGCTCTTATAGCGTGTAATTCTTCTCGAAACGGGGACGCACTACCTTGGAATCCTTCTAGACTCATAGCTCCCGCCACATCAGCAAGATCTAACAAATAAGCCATCTTATCTAATCCCATTATCGTATGGGCTAAGATAAACTGTGTCCCATTGATCAAAGCTAGCCCTTCTTTTGCTTGTAATCTTATAGGTTCTAATCCATGCCCTTTGAGCACATCTCGGGCGTGCATAATCTGACCTTTGACCCAGAATTCCCCCTCGCCGAATAGTGGTAAAAAAAGGTGAGACAATGGCGCCAAATCTCCAGAAGCCCCAACAGACCCCTGCTCTGGAACGACTGGCAGAATATCATTTTCTATGAAGTAAATAATACGTTCGATCACTTCTAATCGAATTCCTGAATAACCCTGGCACAGTGCATGCACCTTGCATATCAGCATGATCTTCGACAACTGTGCATCAATCGGATCTCCCACCCCTACGGCATGTGTAATCAAAAGATTAGTCTGTAACTGACTGGTTTCTTCTGGTGTGATCTGTGTATCACATAATGGACCGAAGCCTGTATTTACTCCATACACAGCTTTTGACCCAGCAGCCATCTTCTCTACTTTAACTCTACAAGCATTGATTCTTGCTATTGCATCTACAGTAAGTTCGGCTGTAAGTGTGCCATCAGCTATCCGCATTACCTTGTCAACGTCGAGTTGATCTATTCCATATTTGAACATCTAAAATTAGTTTTGAATGGATCATTTAAAATTTCGAATATCAGCGAAATCAATTATTCCAAAATTATATAAGTCCGACAATTTTTTCTCGCCGGAGTTCTACCAAATGAATCAGAATATTATTTTCTATTATGGTAAAGTTAGCTTTATATTTGATGCTCACAAATACCAATAAAATCAACTAATGATAACTTTGAGTAATCAATTGGAGCTTCGACATATCATGTACTTCCTCGCTGTCGCAGAAGAATTACACTTCCGAAAAGCAGCTGAAAGACTATACATATCTCAACCTGGTCTTAGTCGACAGATCAAAAAGATGGAAGATGAATTAGGTATACGATTATTTGAAAGACACAATAGGAAGGTATGCCTTACTAAAGCTGGTATCTACCTAAAAAACGAATACCAGTCTATTATCAAATCAATGAACAAGGTACAAAGCCATGCCCAACTTTTGCATAATGGTCAGGAAGGAGAATTGAAAATAGGATATATTGGCTCGGCTATGCATCAAGTTATACCACAGTTTTTATTAAATATTAAGAAGCAATTTCCAAATATCCATGTCAAACTGCAAGAAATGGATAATCAATCGCAGACAGCGAGTATTTTAGACCAAGATATAGATGTAGGATTTGTACGAATGGATCGTGTAGGAAGAGGAATAGACATTCGCCCGATATATGAAGAGACTTTTTCTCTCGTATTGCCCAAAAAGCATTCAATAAATAAACACAACTTTACTGATCTTTCTCAATTAAAAAACGAACCATTTATTTTATTTGATTCATCATACAGTCCCTCTTATTATGAAAAGGTAATGCAGATATTTGACGAAGCAGGCTTCTCTCCTATTATATCTCATAAATCGGTAAAGGCAAATACTATATATCGCTTGATAGAAAATAATCTTGGAGCCGCTATTGTTCCAACTTCTCTAAAAGAAGGTTATGATTTAGATATTCAATTTATAGAATTAACAGAAATCGAACATCGGACTACTCTACAGTTGGTTTGGAGCGGGGGAAATCAGAATCCAGTCCTAGAGAGTGTATTGGAGTTGATTTGAAGAATGTATCGCTTAGGTTGTGATTATTTTAGGTTTATTTTGAGTATTGGAAGATTAGGTGATCTAAGTAAAGAATATTAAATTACAATACCAACTGATATAAATACATGAAAATTAAGGTATCCCTAATCCAAGACTCTCCTATATTCTTCGATAAAGATGCAACCATCGCAAAAATGGAGAGGCTCATTATAGAAAACAAAGATTCTGATCTTATCGTGTTTCCTGAATCATTTATTCCTGGATACCCAAGGGGATTTTCCTTTGGGTCTGTTATTGGAAGTCGATCTGATGAAGGCAGAGAGATCTTTGCAAGATATCATAAAAACAGTATAGCCGCTGATAGCGATGAAATGAAAAAATTAATTTCCATTTCACAAAAAGCTAATGCATACCTAGTCTTTGGGTTTACGGAGAAGAAAAATGACAATGGTAGTCTCTACTGCTCTATGGCTTACATATCTCCTACCCATGGTTTGTTAGGCATTCACCGAAAAATAAAACCAACAGGAACCGAGCGTCTAATCTGGGCTGAAGCCAACGGAGAATCATTGGTTACCTTCGACACTAAAATTGGAATTCTTGGAGGATTGATCTGTTGGGAAAATTACATGCCTCTCGCAAGATTATCCATGTATAAAAAAGGCGTACAATTATATATAGCACCTACAGCTGACTCTAGACCAGAATGGACAAATGCGATGCAGCATATTGCGCTAGAAGGTCGATGTTTTGTAATCGGTTGTAATCAATACTTTACTAAATCTATGTATCCTGAAGAGTATCAAGATATCGTAAAGGATCAGCAAGAAGAGATGTGTCCCGGCGGGAGTACTATCATTTCTCCTTATGGTAAAGTAATCGCACCTCCCGTGTTTGGAAAATCGGAAATCATATCTGCTGTTATAGATTTAGACGATATCATAAAATGCAAGTTAGACTTTGATCCCAATGGGCATTATACGAGAGATGACATATTTAATTACTCAGTGAATGGGCAGCCAGAGACTCAGAAGGAAAAAAACGATTGTATCAATTAAAAGACAATCTTACCCAATTATTAATAATATTTTTGAACTTCAATTGTAAAAATATCTTATGAAATATATCTACTTATTCTTAGCGATTATTCTTGTTGCATCTTGTAAAAATGTAACATCAGAAACAACAACTATTACAAAAACATCCAAAATTGATTATCCTACTGATCTGGTGAAAATCTTCGATAATCATGGTGGATTAGATAAGTGGAAATCTATGAAGTCAATGTCTTACGAAATCGTAAAAGAAGAAAAAAACGAAAAACAATTCATCGATTTGCAGAATAGAAGAGAGAGAATAGAAGGAAGCAACTTCACCTCTGGATATGACGGCAAAGAATACTGGGTAGAGGCTGATACATCTTATGACGGCAACCCTAAGTTCTACACCAACCTTATGTTTTATTTCTATGCTATGCCATTCGTATTAGCTGACGAGGGAATCAATTATGATAAAACTGAGCCATTAGAATATGAAGGTAAGTCTTATCCAGGATATCGAATTTCTTATGGTGCAGATGTTGGCGTAAGCCCTGAAGATGAATACTTCATTTACTTTGATTCTGAAACCTATGAGATGGCTTGGTTAGGATACACTGTTACCTTCTTCTCTGGAGAGAAAAGTAAAAAGATATCGTATATCAGGTATAATGATTGGAAAAAATATGAAGGTCTAAAGTTACCGAATAGCATAACATGGTACAAGGTAGAAGACGGCAAAATTACTGAACCTCGTAACACACGAAACTTTGATGAAGTCGTAGTGACAGAAACTTCATTTCCTGATTCAAAATTTATTAAAACTAGCTCAGCTAAGATTGTGGAATAAAGGGCCTGTTATATAGGATTAAATAAATGAAATAAATCATATACGCCAAGAATTGATGGCATGAACTATTAAGAAAACACGCATCTGATATTGGCATTACGATCAAAAAATAAAAGAAATGCTATCGAAAAATAATTTATGTAGAATTAGTTTTCTTCAATGACAATTCAATTCACAAAAACAATTTCATTACTTTCGCTGTCTGTAACCTTTCAATATTAAAGAATAACCTGTGAAGATATTAGACGGCAAGAAATTATCAGAAGAAATTAAGAATGAAATAGCCCAAGAAGTGGCTACTATCAAAGCTGCGCGAGGTAACATTCCACATCTTGCAGCTGTCTTAATCGGTAATAATCCCGCAAGCGAATCTTATGTAAAATCGAAAGTAAGGTCTTGTGATCAAGTTGGCTTTGAATCTACTCTAATCAGAAAAGATGATTCTATAACAGAAGAAGAGCTTTTAGAAATTATTGACGAATTAAATACGAGTGATGATGTAGATGGGTTCATCGTTCAATTACCTCTTCCAGAACATATTGATGAAGTAAAAGTAACACTAGCAATAGACCCTAAAAAAGATGTCGATGGATTCCATCCTGTAAATTTTGGTCGAATGGCACAAGGATTACCTTGCTATCTACCAGCAACACCATACGGCATACTACAAATGATAGAGCGAAATGGTATCGAAACATCAGGTGCACATGTTGTAGTGGTTGGTCGAAGCAATATCGTAGGTACACCGATGAGTATATTACTCTCTAGAAAAGCAAAAACTGGAAATGCTACGGTAACACTGACTCATAGTCGAACGAAAGACCTAGCTGCAGAAGTGGGCCGAGCCGACATTGTAATCGCAGCAATCGGAATCCCTAATTTTATATCAGCAGACATGATCAAAGAAGGTGCAGTCATAATAGATGTAGGAATCAACCGAGTAGAAGACGAATCACGTAAACGTGGTTATAGATTGGTCGGAGATGTAGATTTTGATGGCGTATCAAGTAAGGCTAGTTATGTAACGCCTGTACCTGGAGGTGTAGGTCCGATGACTGTGACCTCTTTATTGATGAATACGTTAAAATCTAGCCGAAAAGAGATCTATGGGTAGATCATGTAGGCCACATTAACTTGTTGCAGCAACTTTATAAAATACCAGAATTCAGAAAGTGCTATTACTGCTGAGCACCCCTAAAATCGATGCATTATCTTCGAGCATATCTTTTCGCTCGCGGAAAGGATTCCTACAGTTACTATAAAGCATAATTCCGCCTTTCTCTCCGAAGATCTAGACATGAGAGACAAGTTTTTATTTTTTGTAAAACGGTCTAAATACTAGCTATTTAAATAATCCTCGACGTTTTTTTCGATTCTAGTCTTGACATCAGAAGTGTCAGCTCTTTGGAAAGTTTTACCTGTTATGACTTCGTACAGCTCTATATATCTTTCAGAGACCAGATTCACAAATTCGTCTGGCATATCAGGCATTGTCTGTCCTTCCTTGCCCTGAAAACCATTATCCATCAACCATTCTCTGACGAATTCTTTACTTAGTTGCTTTTGAGGTTCTCCTTTTGCTTGTCGTTCTTCGTATCCTTCTGCATAGAAATATCTCGAACTATCAGGCGTATGGATCTCATCCATCAGGATAATCTCTCCATCTATGAGACCAAACTCATATTTCGTATCTACTAAAATAAGTCCTCGCTCTGCAGCCATCTCTGTTCCCCTCCAAAACAACTGAAGTGTGTAATCTTCTAATTGCTCCCATTGTGCCGCTGTCACTATCCCTTGTTTGAGTATTTCTTCTTTGGATATATCTTCATCATGTCCTTCTTCTGCTTTCGTAGCTGGTGTAATAAGAGGTCGCGGGAATCTATCGTTTTGTCTTAGTCCTTCTAGCATCACCTCTCCGCAAAGTACTCTCTCACCACTATTATAAGTCCTCCAAGCATGACCTGCCATATAGCCACGTACGACCATCTCTAACATGATCGGCTCGCACTGTCGGCCTATCGCCACATTAGGATCAGGTGTTGCTTCTAACCAATTGGGTACTATATCTTTCGTCGCATCCAAGAAATGCTTGGCCACCTGATTTAATACTTGACCTTTATATGGTATAGCTCTAGGCAGAATATGGTCGAATGCAGATATCCTGTCAGAAGCTACCATGATTAGTTTGTCCTGGACAAAGTATACATCTCTTACCTTTCCATTATACACCTTAGTCTGACCTGGAAAATCGAAGTTAGTAGTAGCTATTGCATTCATAGATATGCTTGTTATTTGTTAATTATGTTAATCAAAATACGAAGGGTTAAAAATATAGATTTAGTCCAACAATCGACTATTTTTTTAATTCTTTTAAGAATAGTTACCATTTTAATTTTTATCTCCTCATATTTGCCATTTAGCCCAAAATCACTTAAAAAGTACCGAATTTGTATTGGTTAGACAACATAGACAAGCATATAGAACATTTCGCATCTCCGGCAATACAGCAAAGGGGAAAAACATTGGCAAATATTGGAGCACTCCGATCTGTAGAATATGATACAGAAAACAACAATGGAACTGCAGAGGTAAGCTCAGGAGAAATATTCATCGTAAAAATAAACAATGGTGTAAGCCAAGATTTTAGAAATATCTCCACAGAATGCGATTGTGATTATGAAAATGGAATGTGCAAACATGAAGTTGCAGCTTTACATGGACTCAAGAAGAAATTCCAGTATAACTCTGCCGCGATTATCAACATCATCAATCAGACTAATACTATACACAATAGTTCTAGCGAATTGGAAATGGATGCTGACATGGTGTCTAAATACACCCTTGAAGCACAGTACCCTCCAAGGGTTAGGGATTCGTCAGATAGCATGGTCGTGAAGTATAATACGATCTCTGAAAATTTGCTATCATTCGATATTGGGGAGAAGGCATACCGATGGGAAAAAGAAAGTTATGATTATGAAACGGTTAGTTTTCTGCTTGCAAAGGATAAAGTGACTACACGATGTACTTGCAACAAACAAGTAATGGAATTATGTAATCATCAGATGAAAGCGGTTCACCATATATTCATCGAGCTAGGGCTTCCAAAACTCCTCAACAACTTTCCAAGTGTCGAAGATCTACGCGAAGTCGCAGCTGGAGAATACGGCCTATCAAGTGCTGAAGAAGTAGATAAATTCTTCACATTGACGCTCACGGATAAGGGGCCTGAGTTTATGCCCAAAGATAAGGAGTTGGTATCTTTTTCAGATCATCTCTACCTCGTCAAGAAATTAGAACAGATCAATACGACAACCCCTTATAATGCTATAAGTGAAACTGACCACGTTGATGACAATCTGCAAGGAATATCTCTATTTTTAGATAATGATTCGGATACTATTCCGATCAGATTACATATAATATCTGGTAAGTCGAATAAGAAAAGCGAAAAGATCGTAAGTAGTGTGACGAATGTAGATGACCCGTCTCAGATAAATCCATCACTCAGGAGTATATTCTTAGATTATGAGAAGATAAAAAGCCTATACAACAGTCAGTTTCCTGATACAGTGCATCCGAAAATGCTCAATCTATTGACGAAGCATAAAGAAACATTATTATCGGTCCCTCTATACTATATGAAGGAGAAGTTTAGCTTCCGGCGTGCCGATATGCGAAACGTAGAATTCTCTGAAACCACGGCAAAAGTGTTGATCAAAGCTAGGGCGAATAATGCCCAATATATTCTAGAAGGTTATATACTTTTTGGTAACGAAGAAATTCCAATCAAGTCATTGGTCGGTGAGATTAATTCACTCTTGTTATTTCATAATAATCAGTTCTTTGTAATCGACAGTCTGCGTGCGAGTAGATTGATACAACTATTGATAGAAAGACCAATCCTAAAGTACTCGATCAAATCGAAGGAATCTTTTAATCAGCAGGTAAGTCAGCTATCTCATGTTGCCAATCTTGAGTTCAAAGGGGAAGACCTTGAGATCGGAGAACGTGTGCTTATGTCTGAAGAGAAAATCATAGACCTATCAGAAAATTCCGAAAGTCTAATACTACAGCCTCTCATAAAATATGAAGATGGTAAGCTGTACAGACCAATCATCGATGCCGAGCATATAGAAGACGCTCAAGATAAGCTCTTCAAGATGAAGAGAGATTCAGAATTAGAAAGTAGCTTTATAAACTCGCTTTCTGCTTTTGATCCTGAATTTGAAAAACAAGCACATCTTGGTTTTTTCTACAAGAACCTTGATTCTGTGATCAACACTCCATGGATTTTCGACCTGTACAGATATTGCAAAGAGAATGAGATATCAATAACGGGCTATGAAAACCTTGAAAAAATAAACTATAACCCTAACGAGGCGAAAGTAAATATCAGCCTTAGTTCGGGTATGGATTGGTTCGAAGGGGATATCGATATGAAGTTCGGGGAGCTGTCGGTAGAATTGATCGCCCTTAGAAACGCTATACTCAATAATGATACGACCGTAAAGTTAGACGATGGCACCCAAGGCCTTCTTCCAGAAGAATGGATCGATCGACTATCCGCTATGTTTAGAAATAGCGATGTCGTAGATGGCAAACTATTGATCAGCAAGATGAAGTTCAATCTTATAGATTCCCTATTTGATGAGATCAATGATGATCAATTGAAGATGGAGATAGACTACAGAAAGCGTCTCTTGATGGATTTCGATAATATAGAAGAAGTACCACTGCCCGAATCTGTAAATGCAGAACTCAGACCTTATCAAAAGACTGGATTTTATTGGCTCAAGTTCTTAGATGATTTCGGATTTGGGGGATGTCTAGCGGATGATATGGGACTTGGTAAGACTTTGCAAGTGATTACATTCTTAGCATATAAAAAAGAACAAGGAGCAGGCACTAACTTGATCGTACTTCCAAAATCTCTACTATTCAACTGGGAAGATGAAATACGTAAGTTCTGCCCTAGCCTTACTTACCTTATCTATCATGGAAACAAGAGAAAATTAGAACTCAAAAACTTCGACAAATATGACATGATCCTCTCTACGTATGGGACTGTCACCAATGATATAGAAGACATCATGGAGCATCACTTCTCCTACTGTGTACTAGATGAAAGTCAAGCAATAAAAAATCCAACGAGTAAACGATATAAAGCGATGCGACTCGTCAAATCTGACAATAAGATAGTCATGACGGGTACACCTATCGAAAATCAAACCTTCGATTTGTTTGCACAGTTCAACTTTATAAATCCAGGATTCTTTGGTTCGGCGAATCAATTCAAAATGCACTTTGCAGAACCTATAGATATGTATGGCAATCAAGCTGTAAGTTTAGAATTGCGTAAACTCGTAAAACCATTCCTACTGAGGAGAACCAAAGAGCAGGTAGCCAAAGATCTCCCGCCGAAAACTGAAAGTATCATCCACGTAGAGATGACGAAGAAGCAACGAGTGATATATGATGCATTCGTACAGAGATATAAAGATTACGTAAGCCAAAAGATCAATGAAAATGGTATACAGAGATCTAAGATGTTTGTCATAGAAGCATTACTCAAGCTGAGACAAATATGTAACTCTCCTGCCCTCCTAAATGAAGATAAAGAGTATCCTAATGAGTCGGTAAAGATCGACGTAATCATGGAGCGCTTATCAGAATTAGTGAGTGGTCATAAAGTCCTTGTGATCTCACAGTTTACTTCTATGCTATCGTTGATCAGAGAGAAAGTAGAGGCGGCTCAAATACCATATTCTTACCTCGATGGATCTACCAGAAATAGAAAAGAAGTGGTAGATCAATTCAATGAAAATGATGATTATAGAGTATTCTTACTATCACTAAAAGCTGGAGGTGTAGGTCTGAATCTAGCATCTGCAGATTATGTCTTCTTAGTAGATCCTTGGTGGAATCCTGCAGCTGAATCACAAGCTATAGATAGAGCGCACAGAATCGGCCAGAAGAACCAAGTATTCGCCTATAGAATGATCTGCAAAGATTCTATAGAAGAGAAAATACAATTACTCCAACAGAAAAAACGAAAGATGGCCACAGACATCATTCAAGTGGAAGAGAGTTTTATCAAGTCGCTTACGCAGGATGATATTATGGCGTTATTTTCATAATAATAAGGGATATTCCGAAATACGGAATATCCTTTTATTCACTAGACTATGACAGCATCACTTCTGAAAAGAACACCCTTTTTAGTAATGATTTAATCGTAAATATGATGCAATACATTTATCATACAGATATTCGTAAATAACGAATATCAGTATTCTATAACAGTTTTTCTAACTACTTCTGAAAAAATCACCCTGCTTAATGGTCTTTTACCCTAAAAACAGTGTTATTGGTTATCTATATTACCAGCCGCTCGCCGCTGCCGGCTTTCAATTTTTTCTTGATAAAAAACTGAAACAAAAAAATCAAGGCTTTACTCAGTGATTAACCTTTTCCGAAAACAAATTTTCTAAACAGCACCAAACTCGACGCCTAAGGGCGTCTCAAACAAGGTTCTGTTTTTTAACGAAAATTAGTCTCCGAAAAACTACACTGACTAAGGCCAATTTAACTTGTTGCAGCAACTTTATAAAATACCAGAATTTAGAAAGGGTCCTTACTTCTGAATATCCCTATCATAGCTTCTACTCAGCTATACCTGCAAGTTCTCTAATCATCACTATATTCTCAATATTTTTTCCAAAGTCTATTTGTGTTAAACATAATTTTGGCCTACTTTCTATTTGATATTCGAATATATTATCTGAGGCTGAACTAATTTTTATCGCTATTCTTTCTCCCCAAGATTTCCATGTTATTCCAGAATTTAATCTAAGGATATCATCGTTTGATTTCAATTTCATCTGAGACATAACTGCATGATCAGAAATTCTAGAAAGAAACTCTTCCTTACTAACTTTGGATACAAATTCAGCGGATTGCGTGGACTTC
Source organism: uncultured Saprospiraceae bacterium (assembly GCA_938007965.1). Classification (GTDB taxonomy): domain Bacteria; phylum Bacteroidota; class Bacteroidia; order Chitinophagales; family Saprospiraceae; genus CAJXUU01. Next base: position 23,647 of record CALLMH010000071.1, read on the forward strand.
AAGTCAGCTTCACTAGGCTCTAAAATTCCTTGATCATTTAGATTCGAAACGTGCATTGACACTAATGTCAGAGACATAATACCACCAAAGAAAATGGTGTGAAATAGAATTTTGCCAACGCTAAATACTCCATCATCAATGTATCCTGTAATAGCCATTGCCGAAGAATAGAAAAGACCCGTAAACAAAAATACTTTGATATATAATTTCTCTATTGGTTTCATGATTATCTATTTAAAGTGTTAGACCATAGGAAAACACACGTTTACTTTCAATAAGTCAAACATACGGCTGATCAACAAATATACCTTTTTTCCACATTACTGATAGTTAGTAGACTTTATCGAGTGTGTATATACTCATGAGTAGTTGCTGTATAGGTAATAGCATAAAAAAAGACCCAACTGATGTTGAGTCTTTTTTTATTATCTAATTCACTAGATGTAGAATCTATATCTAGTGAAAGATTAAGCTGATTTTGCTGATGGCATTGAGGTATCCGTAAATTTTTTACCTTCCCATTTCCCTAACCATTCACAATCTTTCCCAAGATTTTTGTAGGATAGAAATCTATTTACTGCATCATTCTTATCTTTTCGTTTGATAGTGATGCTGTTATGTCCACCATTTCGGATGTTGAAGTAATAGATTCCTTGTCCGTAGTCAAATTTCTTTGCCATAAAATACTAATTTAATTATTTAGGTCCGAATTTCTCGAGTCTATAGGCAGCGTCCATTATTTCTTCTCTTCTTCTTACTGAAGGTTTGATGAAATGCTTTCTCTTTCTTAATTGTTTTACGATACCCACATTTCTGTGCTTTCTTTTGTATCTCTTAAGTGCTCTGTCTATTGACTCTTCTTCCTTTACATTGATGATTATCATATGTCTAATTTAACTTTATATATTTTCTAATTATTCATATTAGATAATACGCCATATAATCAAGCGCATTTATTCCAACTGTATTTTATAAAAATTAGTTTCTAAATTCATTAAAAAAAGCTGTTTTATCAAGCTTTTGTGCTTTTTTCTAGAACCAGAACTCCAATAAAGCCCGCAAAAGTACATAAAATAGTTATAATAACAAAGGGATCTCCCATCATATAAGAAGATGGCACAACATTTAACTCTTGAATCACTTTAATACTTTCTTGATCGATTTGAGAATAATTAGTTAAGTCAAGTACTTTCAGTCTTTCTCCTGTTTCTTTATTAAGTATCTCACTGACATTTCGCCAAGGCCAAACTTTGTTTAAAGCACCTATGAGAAACCCCGTCAGCAAGGCAAGACTAAGATTTTTATACGATTTAAATAACCAACTCAATATTCTAGAAAATCCTAATAATCCTACTAAACACCCTGAACCAAAAATAGCGAGTAAGAAAAAACTCCCAGCATCTTGATTAGAAATAAAGCTTTTCGTTGTATTTATTATTATGGTATACATCCCCATTAATAATAATATAAAACTCCCAGATACTCCCGGCAACATAAGCGCCGATATAGCGATCATACCAGCGACAAATATATAGATTGGATTAGTACTCCCATCTGAAGGAGATATCACCGTAATACCATATGCTATCAATACACCCACTAAAAATACCAGTACTTTTTTTATGTCCCAAGCATCTATTTGTTTTCCTATTACAATGGCCGAAGCGACGATAAGACCAAAGAAGAATCCCCAAAGTGGCTCTGGATAGTGATCCAATAAATATGTGACACCGAATATACCCACTAGAATCCCCATTGCCATTCCTCCTAGTAGATAAGTCAGAAATTTACCATTGATTGCTTTCCAAAAGCCAGAAATACCATTTTCCCTAAATCCTAGAAAAGCTTCTGGGCCAAAAGATTTGATCGTGTGGATTAGTTCTTCGTAGATCCCAGTGATAAATGCAATCGTACCTCCTGACACGCCTGGAATTACTTCGGCGATTCCCATAGCCGCTCCCTTCAAAACCAGACTCAATTTATTATTCATTATAATTTTATTTTATTGGTTTTGACCTTATTGAGTACTGAGAGTATGTTCGAAAATACAATCCTATCCTTAGAGTAAAAATTCTCTAACGTCATCCACCTACATTCATCTATTCCCTCTTCTATTTGAGGTGTAAGTGGCTGATGTTTACCCTTCATAAGATACCAATGAGATAGTTTGATACAGCGTATACCTTTCTTATTCAAAAAGGAATGATAAGTCTTTATTAGCTTTTTTCCTACTATTTCTACTTTATCAATTCCTGTCTCTTCTATTACTTCTCGGATGGCAGCATCCCGTCTCTTTTCGCCTTTTTCGAGTTTTCCTTTTGGCAGATCCCAGTGTCCACGCCTGTGTATCATCAATACTTGATTGCGTTCGTTGACCACAGCTCCTCCAGCTGCTTCGACTACTTTGAATAGGCCGACAAAATCTTTCTTGAGTTTATTGTAATTCATATGGTGGATTATAATCGACTCCTGCTTCGTAGTCTTCTCACACAGATCGATAAAATTGAGCAAGTGAGTTACCTTGCCAGTATACCTCACAACCAAGTTATTATCATCCCGAATAAAATTTTCTTTTATTTCTGAAGAAGGAAGTAATACAATCTTCGTCTCATTTATATAGATTTCGTACATTTGGCGACCCATAAATAAAATTGTAAGAGTTGAAAGAATTAGATCATAATATTGCTCAAAAGTTGTTGCAAATAAACGCAATAAAACTAAGCCCGCAAAACCCATTTACTTGGGCATCTGGAATCAAATCACCTATCTACTGTGACAACAGGGTTACGCTCTCTTATCCAGATATAAGAACTGAGATAAAACGAGGGTTTGCAAGCTTAGCCGATTCATTTGGTGCTTTTGATCATATATCAGGCGTAGCCACTGCGGGTATAGCTCATGGTGCTTTATTAGCGGATCATCTTAATGTTCCATTTTCCTATGTTAGGTCCAGTGCAAAGAAACACGGTCGTCAAAATAAAATAGAAGGTCACATACCTGAAGGCAGCAAAATATTAGTCATAGAGGACCTCATATCTACTGGAGGGAGCAGTATCGAAGCTGTGAAAGATCTTAGAGATGCTGGATTTGAGGTAGTGGGTGTAATGGCCATTTTTACCTATGAATTCCAAGTCGCAACTGATAATTTTAAAAATGCAAAATGTAAATTTGCTACTTTAAGTAATTATACTACTATGCTGGCTGAAGCTGAATCAGCGAATTACATCACAAAAGAAGATAAAGAGGTGCTGTCTCAATGGAGTAAAAATCCAAAAGAATGGTACGACAATAATTTCTAATAAAAAGAATACTAAAATCATAAAAGTGCTAAAATATTAGTAGCCAAATAACAATAACATATGTCAATTATTAATAAAAAGTCAGAAGATTTTCTCAAAAAATACCTAAGTAACGCATCTCCAACAGGCTTCGAATCTGAGGGACAGAAGATGTGGCTCGACTATATCAGACCGTATGTGGATGAGTGTCATCTTGATAATTATGGAACTGCATATGCTATCATCAATCCTGGAAAAGACTATAAAGTAGTCATTGAAGGTCACGCTGACGAAATCGCTTGGTATGTAAATCACATCTCAGACAAAGGTTTTATCCACGTAATACGTAATGGTGGTACAGATCATCACATCGCTCCTGGTAAAAGAGTGAACATTCACACCAAAACTGGTATCGTAAGAGGAGTATTTGGCTGGCCAGCTATTCATACCAGACGGGGAAAAGCTGCCTCTGATTTAAATCCTAAGGTCGAAAATATATTCATCGATATAGGTGCAAAAGATAAAAAAGAAGTATTGGAGATGGGCGTATATGTAGGATGCGTAATCACCTATGATGATGAGATGGAAATCTTGAACGATAAATTCTACGTAGGTAGAGCACTAGATAATAGAGCTGGAGGATTCTGTATAGCAGAAGTAGCAAAAATGGTCCATGAAAACAAAGATGACCTTCCTTTCTCTCTTTATATCGTAAATGCTGTACAAGAAGAAATAGGACTAAGAGGCGCACAGATGATCGCTGATACGATCAAGCCGAACGTAGCAATCATCACTGATGTCTGTCACGACACGAACACTCCTCTGGTCAAACCACTCATCCAAGGAGATGTAAAAGCTGGTGAAGGTCCCACACTTACCTATGCACCTGCAGTACATAACAAACTACTCAATCAAATCATAGACGTAGCGGAACAAAATGAAATCCCATTCCAAAGATCAGCTAGTAGTAGATCAACAGGAACCGATACGGATGCTTTCGCATATTCTAATGGAGGTGTCCCATCTGCATTGATTTCTCTTCCACTCAGATACATGCATACAACTGTAGAAATGGCTCATAAAGATGATATAGAGAATGTAATCAAACTAATCTATTATACACTTCTTAGCATTGAAGGTGGACAGGACTGGAGATATTTTGACGTAAAAAAATAATAAGAACATAAATAAAAAAGCCAAATTTCAAATTAATGAAATTTGGCTTTTTTTATAAATCAACTGTCATATTGATTTAGCGTTTAAAACCAATCGTATCTTTCTTGAATGCTTTATTTTCTGATAACATATCTAGCTTCATCACGTCTTCGTACGTAATTAACATTTCAGATTGTTTTGACCTTTTAGCTACTTTCAATTTAGAGACTCGAAGGTTTTGATGTTTGATCAACTCTAATACAATCTTTCTCACTGTCCTGGCATTGCCAAAGTACTTATCTCGATAACCATAAAGTTCTATGAGTACTTCTTTTAATTTAGTGATCGCCTTGGGAGACACTCTCATTTTATGATCTTTGACCATCTTGAGCGCAATAGCATTCAGCTGCTCAGAAGTATAGTCTTCAAAGTGGAATGTCTTGTCGAACCTTGAACTCAATCCAGGATTCGCCTTGAGGAATTTGTCCATATTTCCAGGATAACCCGCTGCGAATAAGAAGAACTCTCCCCTATTATCTTCCATTCTCTTAAGAATAGTCTGAATGGCTTCGCTACCGAAGTCCCCTCTGCTTCCATTTACAGAACTCAGAGCATAAGCTTCATCAATAAATAAGACTCCACCCATCGCTTCATCGATACGTTCTGTCGTCTTTATCGCGGTCTGGCCTATAAATCCAGCAATGAGACCTTGTCTATCTGTCTCTACCATGTGCCCGCGCTCCAATACACCGAGAGCTTTATATATAGTAGTTAAGATTCTAGCTACTGTTGTTTTTCCCGTCCCAGGATTACCCACAAACACGGTATGAAAAGAATAATTATTAAGTACCGACCTTCCCGCTTCTCTATGGAATCTTACGATATTGACCAATTCGGAAATCTGGGCTTTAATATTTTCAATTCCGATCAGAGCATTGAGTTCCTGCATTGCAATTTCTAGTAGCTTATGATCGACAGGAATATCAGGCTTGAAAACATTCTTAGCGACAGAGAGTCTCTTCATATCTTTCTCTGTGATCGTCATTAGATCTTTCGAGGATAATTTCGATGGATTCTTACGTTGCATTATCCTAAGGCCGAGATTAATCTTTGCTTTATCGATCAGATCGTGTATGAATCTCGCATTTCCAAAAGTTATATCTCTCTTTCTAAATTCTTTAGTAATGATATCTTCCAGTATTACTTGTGCTTTTGGCGAGAAATTTACTTCCTTATTTGTAGAAGCCAATGCAGATATCTCGATCAACTCCTGTGGAAGATAATCCGTAAACTCAAAGAAGTGCTTAAACCTAGATTTCAATCCTGGATTAGACGTTATAAAGTTCTTCATCTCCTTCGGATATCCAGCAACGATTACTGCAAAATTATTTGCAGGATTACTCATTTCTTTGACTAAGATTTCGATGACTTCTCTACCGAAATCTTTGGTATCATCATTACTTCTTGCTAGAGAGTATGCTTCGTCTATAAATAATACTCCTCCATTTGCTTTTTTGATGACTTCTTTTACTTTTGGTGCCGTCTGACCTATATATTCTCCCACTAGATCTACCCTATCCACTTCATACACATGCCCTTTTGATAATAATCCCATTTTGTAATAAAGTTTACCCATCATTTGGGCCACCGTAGTCTTGCCCGTACCTGGATTCCCCGTAAATACAGAATGAATATTAATTCTATCGTTTTCATTGAATCCTTTATCTCGTCTAAGGTTGAGAAACTTGATATACTGTGCGTGTTCCTTCACCTTCTCTTTTATAAGACGCAGGCCTACTAGATCATCCAATTTTGCTAATACATCTTCAAAAGTTTCTTCATTTTCTTCTTCCTCTTTTTTAATTCGATTTTCATCATCATACGGTAAGAATATTGATGGCAATCCTTCTTCAAATTCATCACCTACTTCAAAATTTATAGATGCTATTAAGTGATCCATGAAGACGACCTCGATCATGTAAGTTCCTACTCGCCATGATGCAGGAGTATTACTTCCCCATCCAGCATTAGTGGAGATTATTTCTGATCCTTTCTTGACGCTTAATAGTCGAGTAATTTGACCTTTGAGCTCTCTAGCTTCGTTATAATATTTGATGAATAATTCGCAGTGCCAGTTGACATCTTTTTTGAAATTATCCAGGATTAGTTCTGTATGTATATATCGGGTGTTTTCTGCCGAAAAATTGCGGTAATACTTCTTATTATCTACGTTTACATCATCGAATTGTCCCTCGTAAAGTTGCAAAGACTTAATACCAAAACAAGAATTGCCTTCTCCCTCGAAGTTTGTGTTAAAATCTTCTACGTAGAAATACTTAGTCGCTACCAATGTATCATCTATATAAGCTTCCCAGTAATATGTTCCTGGTTTCCAGAATGCTCCGTCTTTCTTATTTCCCCAACCTTCTCGAATAAATACGACATTATCGTACTTACTGATCTTCTTCTTGAAATTTAGATTACAGATTTCCTTCTTCTTACCTCGAATACTATAACACTTGAACTTGATATTCGCTTCCCACACTTTGACATCAAAATACTTATTAAAAAAAGTCAACTCAGCATAGACATAACCCGTCTTCGACTTATCGAATACTTGTCTGTATTTCTTCATATTATTAGCCAACCATTCGGTAGACGAATATACTTTTAGCTCTTTGAACTTATATTTTTTGAAATCAGGATTCGAATTCAATTCTGCCATATATACTTATTTTATGCACGAGGATAACGTAGGTATTTTAGTAATCGTTTACTATTATAGAAGTAATATTTGTTAATGCATAAAAAAAAGAAGTTTATTTAATAGAGATGAAATCATTTAAAAAGGTGAGACCTATCCTAGTTATTCTCATTTCAAAACTTTAAGAAATCAGATAACTCAAGGTTAAACGATCTGTAAGCGCTCAATAATCAATCGTATCGTCCAATGTTGCACTTCAAAATGTAATAAAACCCTACCCATATCGTTCTGAAAACTAACCAACTATATTAGTAAGATGAAAATATCTAAAATACTATTGACATGTTTGACATTTTGTTCTCTGTATGTAAATAAAACAGTCGCACAAGAATTAACAATGTTTCCAAGTTTCGCAGGATATGTATATTATCAGGACGACATAAAAATTAAGAAAGCCGAAGTTAATGAGCTTATGAAAGCCAATGAGATTACTAATTTTCATTGGAAAAAATCAAAAAAGCATCAAAATATAGCCACCCTTGCCCTCGGAGGACAATTGGTTACTGCATTCCTAGCTTTAAACTCATTGAATAATTCATTTGGACCAGCTGATAATAAAGATTTGATATTTCTTGCCTCTAGTTTTGGCGCCGCGGGTATAGCAATAGGATTTTCTTTTTCATCTGCAAAATTGAAGAAAAAATCTATTCTGGGATATAATAAACTACTGAAAGAAGATGGATTGAGTTATCATATAGGCAATTGTAACAATGGAATTGGTATAGTGTGTAATTTCTAACTCTATTGCATTCGTTGTTTAGGCATATCTGTAAATAACGAATCCTTATTTCATAACAGTTTTTTCTAAGTATTTCTGAAGAGATTACCCCACTTATCGGTGTTTAAGCCTACAAATGGTGATAATCAGCCGCTCGCCAAAGAGTGGCTGGCTACGAAGAAGCAAACGCGTATAGGCATTTTTAGCGTTGCCGGCTTTCAATTTAAAAATGGCACATCTAATCAAAGATATGCCATCACATTATTTTATCATTGGATATTGATTATCGTCTTCTTCCTCCCATCATGTTACCCATACCTTTACCTTTACTCATTTGATGCATCATCTTACGCATCTGATCAAACTGCTTGATAAACATATTTATCTCGTGAATATTCTTACCAGAACCTTTCGCTATTCTTCTTTTTCTACTCATGTTGAGCAACTCGGGTTTAGATCTTTCGTCAGGGGTCATAGAGAATATAATTGCCTCTACCTTGCCGAATGCACTGTCATCTATATCGAGATTCTTAGTCATTTTACTCATACCAGGTATCATATTCATAAGAGATTTGATATCCCCCATTTTTCTGATTTGATTGAGCTGACCTAAGAAATCATTAAAATCAAATTTATTTTTTCGGATCTTCTTTTCTAATCTCTTAGCTTCTTTCTCGTCAAATTGCTCCTGAGCTTTTTCAACAAAAGAAACAATATCCCCCATCCCCAAGATCCTCTGAGCCATACGCTCTGGGTGAAAGATATCAATCTTATCCATTTTTTCTCCATCAGAGATAAATTTGATCGGCTTTCCGACCGTATACTTCACAGTAAGTGCAGCACCACCTCTCGTATCTCCATCTAACTTGGTCAATACTACCCCATCATAATCGATACGCTCGTTGAATGCTTTGGCCGTATTCACAGCATCCTGACCTGTCATCGCATCTACGACGAAAAGTGTTTCTGTAGGATTGATACCATTGTTTATAGCTTCGATCTCGTCCATCATGTCATCGTCTACAGCAAGACGCCCAGCTGTATCGACTATTACGACATCATGACTATTGGCTTTTGCATATGCAATGGCATTTTGCGCAATAGACACAGGATTCTTATTTTCTATCTCCTTATATACTGCAACTCCTACTTGCTCAGCGACGACTGTCAACTGATTGATGGCCGCTGGACGATATACATCACAAGCCACGACGAGAGGTCTTTTACTTTTCTTTTCTTTTAGGTACTTGGCGATTTTACCCGTGAATGTTGTCTTACCAGATCCTTGTAGACCAGCAATAAGGATGATTCCAGGATTCGCTTTGATATTGATACCAACAGCTTGACCACCCATCAATTCTACCATTTCGTCCATCACGATCTTTACCATGAGTTCTCCTGGTTTGATGGAATTAAGTACATTATCAGAACCTAGAGCTTTGTCTTTTACCTTATCTGTAAATTCTTTGGCAATCTTGTAATTTACATCCGCTGACACCAATGCACGACGTATCTCTTTGATAGACTGTGCAATATTGATCTCCGTTAACTTACCGTCACCTTTCAGATTCTTAAAGGCTCCTTCTAACTTTTCACTTAAATTATCAAACATGGTATTTATTGATTTCTATTCTACTAAAATCGGAACACAAAGATACAAGATTCGGCGGCATTGACAAGGGAGACAACATTAAAGGTAATATGAGTTTTTTCTTTGCTACGGTTCAAATATTATTTTACATTGTACCTCCTTACTAGATCCTTATGTATCTCATCATTTCTGAAGTTAGATGAACTAAAAGACAAGCCTATAATATAAAAGCTCTTCTTTCTTTTCTCCGAATATTATTGTCTTCTCGAACTTTAGACCAAGACGATTTATCAATTTCTGTGAGGCAATATTCTCTTTCGTTGTAAATGCACAAATAGAATCTAATTGGAATTCATCTTCCGCACATGACTTAATAGCCGATGCCCCTTCATATGCATATCCATTCTTAAAGTATCTCGGTAACATGGCAAATCCAATATCGACACCCTCGACATCTTCCCTATTATAAAGAGATACGCACCCTACTTTGACGTTATCCTCGATACGGGTTAGCAAATAATTACCGTAACCATATTTTTGATAATGGACCATCATCTTCTCTTCTATATATTCCTTTGCATCTGAGATATTATGAACATTCCGTTGACCGATATGCTCTATCCATTCTTTCGTGTTCAATATCTCTAAAATAAAATCTGCATCTCCCAGTGTCATCGGTGTCAGTCGCAATCTTTCTGTTTCTATCATACTAAAATTCAACCTCTTACTTATTAAAATCTATGCCATCAAAAACCGACATCATAGTTGCTATTCATTCCTTTTCTTCTTACTAGCTTTTGCCATTGGATTATACAATATACACTTCAAAATCCAATATTCTAGGTCACTATCTAAGTCTATTCCTTCGCCACTTACAAATACGTACCCTTTCATAACTCGACCAGTAAAATTCATTTCGCTTACATGATTCCTCGTTAATGCCTCTTCATAGGCATCAATTCCTATTCTTGCCATTAATTGGTCCTTTACTAAGCCGCACAACATTTTTCCATCGTACATGTAACATAGACCGCCCATCATTTTCTTTGTGGTAAATACTATATTATTTTCCATTAAGATTCTATTGATTCTCTCCTCTTGATATAAATCATACCCCATGATATAAGTCTTATAGTTTGTAGCAGCGAAATAGATATTAACAATCCAAAATATATCAAAACCTATACTTAGCACTACAAATTTATAAATAGAGCTAGCAACTAAGGTAATGTTGTATTTTAAAATTATATGTACTTGCAGATATCATCACTCCAAATTAACACTTAACTCAATAAGATTTATAAAAGCAAAAAAAATTCCTTCATCAAAAAACTTATCCTATATTCACAAAAGCTATCGACACATAAATAATTAAAAAATATAAATTTAAAAGCGCATAGAACATAGTATCGCGGCTTAAATAGCAATGTGCAGAATACATAAAAATCAATTTGAAACATTGATAATGAAAAAAAAGAATAGTCAAACAGCTTAAAAATAATAATCGAATGAAAAAGTTATTCTCAATGATCATCCTATTTTCAATTGGATTTATTCCATCAGGAAATACTCAAACATTAAATGAAAAAGCCGACGCTAAAGCCTTGGAATTAGAAAAACAAGTGATTGATTGGAGAAGACACTTTCATGAAAATCCAGAATTATCTAACCGAGAATTTGAAACTGCAAAACGAATAGCCAAAGAACTAAATGCCATGGGGCTGAAGGTAGATACGGGAATCGCTAAAACTGGAGTCATCGGAGTTTTGGATACTGGAAAACCAGGTCCCACTATAGGAATGAGAGCAGATATAGATGGTCTTCCTGTAGTAGAAAGAGCCGACTTACCATTCAAATCAACAAAGAAGACGACGTACTTAGGCAATGACGTAGGCGTAATGCATGCTTGTGGTCATGATACACACGTGGCTATGTTGCTAGGAGCGGCAAAGATACTGACCTCCATGAAAGCGGAACTCAATGGCAAGTTTGTATTCGTGTTCCAACCAGCTGAAGAAGGAGCGCCTCCAGGAGAAGAAGGTGGAGCTAAACTTATGGTTAAAGAAGGAATAATTGATACATATGGGATTGATGTATTCTTTGGCCAACATATAAGTAGTGGTCTCGAAGCCGGAAAAATCAGATACAAAGTAGGAGGAATCATGGCTGCATCGGATAGATTTACCATAAAGGTGAAAGGAAAACAAACCCATGGTTCGAGGCCATGGGGAGGTGTAGATCCTATAGTAACCGCTTCTCAGATCGTAATGGGACTCCAGACTATCATAAGTAGACAGACAGAGTTGACAAAGGAAGCTGCCGTGATCACCGTAGGAAAGATCAGTGGTGGAGTGAGAAGTAACATCATACCAGAAGAAGTAGAAATGATCGGAACTATCAGAACATTGGATACGGATATGCAAGAGATCATACACGAGAAGATTAAAAAAACGGCCACGTTGATCGCTGAGGCACAAGGTGCAGAAGCTGAAGTAGATATCCAGATCGGATATCCAGTAACTTATAATAATCCGGAATTGACGAAAAAAATGTTACAATCACTATTTAATGCCGCAGGTGAGGATAATGTATTTGTAACTCCCGCTGTTACAGGAGCTGAAGATTTTTCATTTTTTGCCAAAGAGGTGCCTGGATTATATTACTTCGTAGGAGGTAAGACTCCTGGAAACGAAGAAGCTTTTCCGCATCACACTCCTGACTTCTATATCGATGAATCAGGTATGATCGTCGGCGTAAAAGCTATGTGTCACTTGGCAATCGACTATATGACATCAGCGGGCAAATAATCATTTATGGGTATTAAGTGGAAGGCCATAAGGTACATGATATTTAGCATGATGGCTTTTGCAGCAATGAACTTTGTAGTAAAGTACCTGGAATCCTATTCTGCGTGGCAGATTGCATTTTTTAGGGCGGGCGGGACTTTATTTATTACCGTTCCTATCATCTTACGTAAGCGGATCAGTATATGGGGCAATGAAAGAAAGCTCCTCATAGCAAGGGCTATTGTCGGCACATCTTCCCTCCTACTCTATTTCTTAGCGATAAAGATGATGCCGTTAGGTACCTGTGTGACATTTAGATATATGTCGCCGATATTCGCAGCATTGTTTGCATTATGGATTCTACGCGAAGAGATTTTACCACTTCAGTGGATTTTCTTTTTTACGTCTATGGCCGGTGTAGCACTTATCAAGGGTTTCGATCCTTCGTTATCCATTTTGGGGATGACCTTCGCCATTATATCAGGGGCATTGAGTGGTCTTGTAGTGGTCATCATTCGTAAGATTGGAGATAGAGATGATCCTGTTGTTATTGTCAATTATTTCATGATGATCTGCACTATTGTCGGATTATTGGGATCTATTAATTCTTGGGTCCAACCTGCAGGTATAGATTGGATTATGCTAGGTTTACTTGGTTTCTTAGGATTTTTGGGGCAGTATTTTATGACCATTGCGGCACAGATGGAAACCACAGACGTAGTAGCGCCAATGAAGTATATTGAGATTCCATTCACCATATTGATCGGAATGACGTTCTTTGGTGAGTCTTATGCTTGGATGAGTGTAGTAGGATTTATGCTTATCATAATAGGATTGATTGCCAATGTCATTTATAAATCAAAACTTATGAGAAATTGAATAAGCCTCTTAAAATATCAAGATATCCTGCTTCTGATAATAGATCGTTAAAATCATATTCTGCAGCGGATGAATACATACTAAACTATCTTTCTGAACATAAAATAGACACAGATGAAGTGGCAGTATTCAATGATAGATTCGGTTACCTATCGCTTCATCTTATAGATAATAATCCGACTATAATAAGTAATTACAAAAGTCAAGAATATGCCATAATCAACAATGCTGAAGATAATGAAATCGACATCGACAAGCTAAAGTTTCAAAGCCCTCTTGAATCATTAACTAATAATATAGATCTCGCAATCATCAAAGTGCCCAAATCTTTGGACTTGTTTAGACTTTACTTGATCCAAATCCATAAATCTTCTACTGAATCTACGAGAATCGTTTGTGGATTCATGACGAAGTACTTCACAAAACAAATGCTCACTATCGCCAGTGAATATTTCGATGTGCAAGAGCAAAGTCTAGCATGGAAGAAATCGAGACTACTTATACTTTCAGTCCCAAAAACGATTGTAAATACTGATATAATAAACACATTACCGCACGAAAATCTTAATGGCCAGGAAGTCATCATAAAACAATATTTCGGGGTGTTTTCGGCTAAGCACATAGACTATGCTACACAGTTTTTGATTCAGAACCTAGAGTTGGATTCGGAAGTAGAGCGAGTCTTAGATGTAGCAAGTGGAAATGGAATTCTTGCATATGAGATTTCGTGCCTCAAGCCTGATGTAGAACTTCATCTTTTGGACGACTCTTATCTAGCAAACGCATCCGCAAAGATCAATCTGAATGATCAGGAAGCCACATTCCACTATGCTCACAATTTGGTGGATATAGAAAGTGACTACTTTGATCTCGTCGTATGTAATCCCCCATTTCACTTCGAACACGAAAACAATATAGATATCGCCCTCGAACTATTTCATGGTATTGCTCGTGTATTGCATGAGGATGGACGGTTTCTATGTGTAGCGAATCTACATCTAAATTATAAAACGCATCTCAGCAAAATATTTGAGCAAGTAGAAGTTACAGCTATGAATAGCAAGTTTGTAGTATATGAATGTTGGAAATAATAGATCTCAATGTCTCATCAGTCCTGCGAGATGATGAATAACAATCCCTCCACAAACGGATACATTTAGAGAATGTTTCGTGCCGTATTGGTCGATTTCTATAGCTCCGTCTATTAATGGTAATATCTCGCTATCTACACCGTTCACCTCATTACCTAGAATTATTGCGAGATTTGGTTTGGTAGGTTTGTACTTCATCAATTCTACCGAAGAGTCTGTCTGCTCTATCGCTACAATCTCGAAGTCGTCGGTTCTAAGGCTCGATATAGCCTCCGCTGTCGTATCAAAATACTTCCATGATACTGCATCAGTAGCTCCTATGGCTGTTTTAGTTATCTCTCTATTGGGAGGAGTGGCAGATATACCACACAGATATACTTGCGAGACGGCCATCGCATCTGATGTTCTGAATATACTTCCTACATTCATCGCCGATCGGATGTTATCAAGCACGACGATCAGTGGCACTTTCTTCACTTCTTGATATTCCTCTATGCTGACTCTTCCCAGCTCGTGGAGTTTGAGTTTTTTCATAGTCAGGCTTATTTGCTCAATTTATATTCTGTAGCCGCCTTTACAAATGAGACAAAAAGAGGATGTGGATTCTCGACTGTACTCTTCAGTTCTGGATGATACTGCACGCCTACATAGTATGGGTGTCCTTTCAGTTCGACGACTTCTACCAACCCATTATCAGGATTGATTCCTACTGGCTTCAAATCTGACGCTTTAAGTTGCTCGAGATATTTATTATTGAATTCGTAGCGATGTCTATGTCTCTCATCAATATCTACCTGACCATAAGCACGATAAGAATGAGAGCCTCTCGCCAATTTACATTTGTAAGAACCGAGTCGCATTGTCCCTCCTTTCTTGGTGATATTTTTTTGATCTCGCATGAGGTCTATTACAGCATATTTCGATTTAGGCTTTACTTCTGATGACGATGCATTCTTCACATCGAGCACATTCCTAAAATACTCAACCACCGCGCACTGCATACCTAAGCAAATACCAAAAAACGGGATACCATTTTCTCTTATGTATTTCAATGCTACTAGTTTACCTTCTATTCCACGTTCTCCGAATCCTGGTGCAACTAAGACACCATCAAAGCTTTCAAGGGCATTTGCAGCTTCTTCATCAGTTGTCAATGCTTCTGAATGGATCGGCACGACATTTACCTTGCATTCATTTTCAGCTCCAGCATGTACGAATGATTCGTAGATAGATTTATATGCGTCCTGTAGCTCATTGTATTTCCCTACTAATCCTATCTTCACATCAGTAGTGGGGTTTTTAAGCTTACCGAGAAACTCTTTCCACGCTTTTAGATCGGGAGTAACCTTATTTTTTATTTTTAATTTCTTTAGTACGATTTTGTCTAGCTTCTCTTTCAACATCAACAAGGGTACATCATAGATCGTATCTGCATCCATTGCTTCTATGACTGAGTTCTTATCTACATTACAGAATCTGGATAATTTTTCTCTTATTTCTTTAGTAATATGTCTCTCGCATCTACACACTAAGATATCAGGTTGGATCCCTGCCATCATCAGCTCTTTGACAGAGTGTTGCGTAGGTTTGGTCTTCAGTTCGCCGGCTGCTTTCAAGTAAGGAATCAATGTCAAGTGAATCACCATACAATTATCTCGTCCTTGTTCTTGTCGCATTTGTCTAAGCGCTTCCAAGTAAGGCAGAGATTCTATGTCTCCTACCGTACCGCCGATTTCAGTAATTATGATATCATAGTTTTTTTCACTTTCCAAGAGTGATACTCGATTCTTAATCTCGTCAGTAATATGTGGTATTACCTGCACAGTCTTTCCTAGATAGACTCCTTCTCTTTCTTTATTGATTACTGTTTGGTAGATTCTACCTGTGGTGACATTATTACCCTGAGAAGTTGGCGTATTAAGAAATCTCTCATAATGGCCAAGATCTAAATCCGTCTCTGCCCCATCTTCGGTTACATAGCATTCACCATGTTCGTAGGGATTCAGAGTTCCTGGATCTACATTAATATATGGATCAAATTTTTGGATAGTGACTTTGAGGCCACGCGCCTGCAAAAGTTTTGCTAAAGATGCTGAAATAATACCTTTTCCCAATGAAGAAGTTACTCCTCCCGTAACGAATATATACTTTGCCATTATAGTTTGTTTAGCGACGAGAGAAGAGATTCAGCTACTTCAATAAATCGTCATTACGGGATGCAAAGTTACAAAACATTCTGATGGAGTTAAATATTGAAGCTGCAATAAAAATAAATAATTCATATATCTTATACTTCAATATTATCCTATGACAATATACTGCTAAATAGAAAAAGCACCAATCATAATAGATCAGTGCTTCGCGTATTTATTATCTATAGAAAAAATGAGAAAATTATTTATCCCATTCTGTTCCTTTATGACCTCCATCACAAAATGGCTTGTTTTTACTAAGTCCGCATCTGCAGTAGGTCGTCTTATTTTCTTTTACCTCTACTGTACCATCTGCATGGGTAATCTCGCATGTACCCGACACCATCAATGGTCCTCCAGGTATTACTTTCACTTTGATGTTTTCTTGATTTTCCATAATTATATATTTTATTTATTATTTGAATGTAGTTATAAACTGAATGATCTTGTAAAATTTAAACCGCTACGATTTTTGGCAACTCCGATTTGGTATTTCCACGCCTTAACCCATTTAGTCTAGTCTATTTATCTATATGATTGATCCAATACCGTGGTATGAACCCCTTCTTTTACTTCACTTCTGGCACTTTCCACTTAGTCTCCGCGACGCCGATCGATTGTACTCTTTTGATTGCTTTATTTGCTCTTTTTTTATTGAATATTAGACTACCAGTCATGATCAAACTCGTCCCGATGATAATAAACAATAGTATTCCAGAACTAAATCCTGATACGTACATCACCTCTTGCGATATATCATAATATAGTAGGATAGTAATCAATCCCCGTGGAGCGATGTATAACTGAGGTACAATATCAGACCCAATAGTCGCTCTAAGTAATATGTATCTGATGATGTAAATCACTGCCAAACAAACCAATGAGATTCCGATGACTGACCAACTAGCTATAGTGGAAAATACAATAGTAACTCCAAATATTACAAAGAAAAAAGTCCTAACTACGAAGGCTGTCTCCATCGTAATGACATGTAACCCATGATATATTTCATGTGCTTTCTTTTTGTCCAGCCATTTCTTAAATGGCCCTGCAAAGAAAAGTTCCATATTTGCTATTACCAGCCCGAAAACAAGAATGATCAATAAAGATGATAAGTGCTGCTGTTTTGCAACTGAGTAGATCAATAGCAATACCGCAATCAACAAGAATAGCTTCGTAGAGGATGTGATCTTTTGAAAAATAAATACAATAAGATAAGATGAAACAATAGCAATAACTAGAGTCAGTATCGTCGTAAATATAAATCCTGAGACTCCCCCACCGTGTGATTCTGCCCCATCTATATGTACCATACCAATCAAGAAATAGAATAACATTATCCCCAAGATATCTGAAAAAGTACTTTCATATATATGAAATTCTTTCTTATCATTTCTCAAATCCACGACACTTGGTATTATTATGGCACTAGAAAGTATCGAAATCGGTGTAGCATAAATCCATGCCATCAATTTACTTTGTTCACAATAACCACCCTCAAAATCTATAAAATAATGCAATATCTCTGCAGTAACCCAAGTGGACAACAGTAGTCCGACTAGCGCTATACCAAGCGCTAAAAGTATGGGCACGAGTTTACTACGTTCTAGCTTCAGCTCTAATGCGGCCTCTAATACGATCATGATAAGTCCCACCGTGCCTAGCAACTTGAGCGTAGGCAAAAAGTCAAAACTAGCCATCCCCATAGAGTCCATTCCTAGTTTGAGGCCTACACCTAAAACGATTAACAGCAAAACTGAAGGTACACTCGTCCTTTTAGAAATCTCCCCAAATAGAAATGATACGATCAATACGACCGATGCTATAATTATAAACGGGTACGGAGTTGAAAAATCCATTATTTGTTATTTTTTTTATCTGTGTTATTTAAATCTAGATCAGTTTGACGCTTTTTCTACATCAAACCCTGCTTTCTCGATATTCTTGATTAAGCTACCTTTATATTTCTGACTTGATACTGTAGTCTTAGTATCAAATTCACCATTCATAGTCTGTATCTTTATCTTATCATTGGTCAAAAAGGGAAATTCGAAAATCCTCTTTTCCAATTCAAAAATAGAATCTTCATTACTTCTTTCCTCCTGATCGCTAATATTCAATGCTACCGGCACCTTTCCCTCTTCGGATAACAATTCGATCTTACCCCCTTTCCAATTACTAAACGAGAAAAACGTTTTCTGGTGATCCGACGATATATGCATGCCACCGAGATTTATATTGGTAAGACGACCTACTACATCTCCTATTTTTATACGATCTCCCATATGTATATTCGAAAAATATAAATTGAATATCGACTTGATGTAGGATAATATGTTCTTCCATATAAATCCAAAAACGACCAATAAGAAGATCAAATGAAAAAATGGATTAATTGCTAGAAACGATATCGTCACTACACAAAGAATCACACAAAAAAACACGTGGTATCCTATGGAGGAATCCCAAGTATGCCTCTTGAATAAGTGAAATCGGTGTGCTACCAATAGAGATATGGCTGCGATTATTGCTATCATTATAAACTGATACCAAGACAATAAACTGTAATGTAGTATTTCCTGCATCGATCTTAATTTAAAGCATTTTCAATTGAATAAATAAGCAACGGATTGATAGTGATGACATTGGACTTTATGTAAACCAGGATCTTATTCCCTACCAAATAATCAATACTGTATACGAAATCTCGATAATCAATTTCGTTTAAGAACTGTGCTGTATATGTCACCTTTAGATTTTGATAGCACAATATATACCTCAATATGGTCTCGTGCTCTCTGATCACATCAATGAAATCCTGAGACTTCAGATTTGGATCATAATTTGGGTCATAAAATCTACAATATTCTAACATCGCATGTCCGATATTTCCTCTAGCGTTTCTGACTATTGCCCCTAGTGTATTTGCGTGCTCAGTATCTGACAAGCCTAATTCTGGAAGTGCTCTGAATCTCATCAATAATGCTTCTTTAATCATCGCATTACTCATTTGATTAACTTCAATTTGTGACGAAAAAAATAGGTCCATATCCTTGAAACCTTCTAATCTTTTTTTCAAATAAAAACTACAATTGATCATGAAGAAAATATCCCCACGGTACTGTTTTATCAGTTTTAGTAGATCACATATATTTTCATACAGGCTTTTCTTTTTTGAGTGCCATAGGCCGAGATCATCAATTGCAAGGATTATTTTCTTACCTACGTATTGATATCCTACATTATCTATCACTTCCTTTATCGAATAAGATCCGTCAAATGACCTATTCTTTGTAAAGTATGGTTCGCCGGCATTGACTACGATGATATCCTCTTCTAATGAAGCTTGTGACAACATCCCTATTATAGCGGTCTTACCCGTTCCTGTTTTTCCATACAGTAATACAGAAGCTGCATACCCGTTTTTCCAATGTTTAAAATCCGTAACTATAGGATCTACCAAGTCAGATCTATTTACATTAAATGATTTCCCGAGATACCCTTTCTTTAAAAATAACGAAAGCCTATCATCTTCCTTATGGACAAGTAACTTATTGGATATAAATGAATTAAATGGCGTCCTCTCTAGCTCAATATATCTTGACAGAGACTTTCTCAGCCAATTAAAACTCGATGATTTCGATTTTTTGAAGGTGGACGCGATCCTTTTCTGAGCATCACGGCTTATATTATTTATCTGTACACTTCCGCTATTAGGAAGAAACAGGTCTTCCTTCTTATAGATAGAAGAAGCAAATAATTCGTCGGTAATATGATTTTCTATTTTATTTAGATTCTCTTTATACTCTTCTCTAAGTGGAGAGATGCTTTGAGTAATCAACTTACCAAATACTGCTTTCACATCAGTACCCGCGACATCATATTCTTCCTTATTGTCTAAGATTAGCGCAGAGAGCTTGCTTCTTACTTTGTCTAATGCCGTCAAACTTCGCTCTACCGATAGATTTCGCTTGTTCTCTAGCTCAATAACATGTGGGAAGATATTAGAAGAAAACCACTTCGCGACTTCAGACTGGACTTCAATAGACTTAAACACCAAGTCACCCGACACCAACGATACGGGAATATTCAGAGAGTTCTTCTCATTGTAAGAGAGTAACTCCATTGATTCCATATTTTGTAATGTTTCCAATTTTAGATAGGAATCATTTAAGGTATTGATCAATTCTACGATACTTTCCTTATCACCGGATGGGTATATGGTATCGATTTTTGATGATATTTCATCTATTATTTCGACTGCATCTTCTACTCCCGAAGTTTGTTTTTGGAATTGAACATGAAAATCACGTTTGAACGCATCAAGATTAATTCTTACTTCATTGATCTTGTCGTGACTTCTATATATTTTCTTTAATTGTATATTTAATGCATCAATCTGTTCCAATATTTCTGGGATAGGACTGTTTTGATGCTCATATTTATTTGATTCTTTATTTGAAGATTGTGTCTGATAAGTATCTACAAGGTTTGTAGAAGCTTGCTTCAATAAGTCTAATAATTCCGACTTAAATCCTGCAACCACTGACCTCTCATCCTGAGTAAATTGATCATACTTCACTACCGAAAGCAACGAATCACGTAACAATATAGTGTAGTCTCTTAAACCTACTGACCATTCGAATACCGTATTGAACTGATCATCGGCAAGCTCTCCACTATCAAGATCTTTCAAAAAGACTTCTATCATCTCAATCGTATGATCAGCCTTTTGAAATAACCTATGAGGCGTCAAGTCATCACTACTCATTTGAGTCCACCCTTCCAAATTAGTGAGCAGTGCCCTATCTTTTTGAACTTCCATTTTCTTATTCTTGTCATCTTATTGATGAATAAATAATACCCACCACAATTCGTGAACGAACTTAAATCAATATAATGTATTGCAAAAATTCAACCACCTTTATTTGCAATATATTTTAATTTATTCAATTACGTAAATGAAAAACAAATGACTTCACTTAAAAATAAATCAGCCTCGTATCTCTAAACTATCTCAAATATTAAACATTTATTGATCAGTCATTTATATATTTACCACTTCATATAACTAACTACATAGAAATGTATAAAGTAATAATAGACGGAGAAGAAATACTAGTCACATCTGATGACATCCAATCACTAGACTATCATCAGACTCCAGACGGCTATCACGTATTAGACGATAAGAAGGCCTATCACGTCACACCTCCCAAAGTGGGACAAAATCCTAAAACTGGAACAATCAAAGTAAATCAAAAGCGATTTCGATTTGATATCATGGATCAATATGATCAATTGGTCAATTCTATGGGGCTCGATGCTGTAGTAAAAACCAAAGTAACTGATGTTATTGCCCCGATGCCAGGTCTCATCCTTGATATAATGGTCAAGTCGGGCGATAAAGTAGAATCAGGTGCATCTATATTGATCCTAGAAGCCATGAAAATGGAAAACGTAATCAAAGCGGAAGGAGACGGCGTCATAAAATCTGTAAACTTTAGTGTAGGAGATACGGTAGACAAGGGAGCTATCATAATCGAGATGGAGTGAAAATTATGATTAAAAAATAAGTTTCGGAAAAAACCAATTCTAATTTCCAATCAAGAATAATACAAATGAAAAAAATACTAGTAGCCAATAGAGGAGAAATCGCGATTCGTGTCATGCGATCAGCTAAGAAGATGGGAATCAAGACCGTGGCAGTTTATTCTGATGTAGATAGAAATGCTCCTCATGTCAGATTTGCTGACGAGGCGGTACATGTCGGACCATCTCCATCATCTGAATCATATCTAATGATGGACAATATCCTGAAAGCAGCTAAAGATACTGGTGCAGATGGCATACATCCAGGATATGGATTCTTGAGTGAGAATGCAATATTTGCCAATATGGTGACCGATGCAGGTATAAAATTCATAGGTCCCAAACCGTATGCAATAGAAGTAATGGGCAGTAAATTAGCTGCAAAAGATGCTGTGAAAGATTATAATATCCCTATGGTGCCAGGAATCGACAAAGCCATAGAAGATGTACAAAAAGCAATAAAAATAGCCGAAGGCATAGGATTTCCTATTTTAATAAAAGCATCAGCCGGTGGAGGTGGTAAGGGAATGAGAATCGTAAACAACTCAGAAGAACTACCAGAGCAGATGGCCAGAGCAATCAGCGAAGCCAAATCAGCATTCGGAGATGGATCAGTATTCATAGAGAAGTACGTATCTAGTCCTCGACATATAGAAATACAAGTGCTAGCAGATAGCCACGGAAATGTCGTCCACCTATTCGAGAGAGACTGTAGTGTACAGAGAAGACATCAAAAAGTAATAGAAGAAGCTCCATCCGCTGTACTTACCCCAAAAATCAGAATGGCCATGGGCGATGCCGCAGTCAAAGTAGCAAAAGCATGTGACTACGAAGGTGCTGGAACAGTAGAGTTTTTACTAGATGATCAGATGAACTTCTACTTTCTAGAAATGAATACCAGACTACAAGTCGAACATCCAGTATCTGAGATGATCACAGGGATAGATTTAGTAGAACAACAGATAAAAGTAGCTCGCGGCGAGCAACTCGAATTCACACAAGATGATCTATCCATCACTGGCCATGCTATGGAATTGAGGATATATGCCGAAGACCCACTGAATGGTTTCCTGCCGAGTATCGGCACACTAGAAAGATATAGTCGCCCATCAGGAGAAGGCATAAGATTAGACGATGGCTACGAAGAAGGTATGGACATACCTATATTCTATGATCCTATGATTGCCAAACTGATTACTTATGGATCATCACGACTAGATGCAATAAATAAAATGAAAGATGCTATAAGTCAATTTCGAATCAAAGGAATAGAGACTACCCTACCATTTGGAGAATTTGTATTTGACCATGAAGCGTTCGTGTCAGGTCAGTTTGATACACACTTTGTAAAGAATTACTTCACACCAGAAACGTACCATCAATCTTCATCAAAAGAGAGAAAAATAGCCGCTGTGCTCGCTGTCAAAAACTATATTAAGGAAGTAGGCAAAGTAAATAAAATAGCACACCCATCTGACGCATGGAGTGCAAATAAAAAATAAAATAAATCGAATCTTACCAAATCAGCATTACCTAGTAAATAGACTCTCATTATATGGAAGATAAATTGAAAGTACTCAACGAAAAAATAGCCGCTGCTCATCTTGGCGGAGGTCAAACAAGAATAGATAAACAACACGAAAAAGGCAAACTTACCGCAAGAGAACGTGTCCATCTTTTCTTAGATGATGGATCGTTTGAAGAGATCGGCATACTTGTGACTCATAGAACCAAAGACTTCGGCATGGAAGATCAGATATACTACGGAGATGGTGTAGTAACTGGGTACGGAACAGTCGATGGAAGATTGGTTTATATATTCGCTCAAGATTTTACGGTTTTCGGTGGTTCGTTGTCCGAAACTCATGCCGAGAAGATATGCAAAGTCATGGATATGGCTATGAAGACTGGCGCTCCTGTAATCGGTCTCAATGATAGTGGTGGCGCTAGAATCCAAGAGGGAGTAAGATCACTCGGTGGATATGCTGACATCTTTTATAAAAACGTGATGGCTTCTGGTGTAGTCCCACAAATATCGGCCATTATGGGGCCATGTGCAGGTGGTGCAGTATATTCTCCTGCGATGACAGATTTTACGATCATGGTAGAAAACTCCAGTTACATGTTCGTCACTGGACCGAATGTAGTAAAAACAGTAACCAATGAGTCAGTAACCTCTGAAGAGTTGGGTGGAGCGAGTACACATTCTACTAAATCTGGTGTTACTCATCTCACCGCGGCCAATGATCTGGATTGTCTGAATCAGGTGAAAAGATTATTAAGTTACATGCCACAAAACTGCAAAGAAAAACCTTCGCAAATCCCTTACGAACTCGAAGATGAAACCAGAATGCAGCTAGATACAATCATACCCGAAAGTGCCACGAAGCCCTATGACATGCACGAAGTAATAAAAGGGATAGCTGATTTAGATTCTTTCTATGAAATCCACAAAAATTATGCAGAGAATATAATCGTAGGTTTCGCAAGAATAGGAGGCAGAAGTATCGGAGTAGTAGCAAATCAGCCGATGGTACTAGCGGGATGTCTAGATGTAGATAGTTCTAAAAAAGCAGCAAGATTTACAAGATTCTGTGATTGTTTCAATATTCCTTTATTGGTTCTAATAGATGTTCCTGGTTTTCTTCCCGGAACAGACCAAGAATGGAACGGAATAATAACGAATGGAGCTAAGTTACTCTATGCATTGAGCGAAGCAACAGTACCTAGAATATCTGTCATCACAAGAAAAGCCTACGGTGGCGCATACGATGTGATGAATAGCAAACATATCGGAGCGGATATGAACTACGCGTGGCCAAGTGCTGAAATCGCAGTGATGGGTGCCAAAGGAGCTAGTGAAATCATATTCCGAAGAGAAATAAAAGCCGCTAAAGATCCTGCCGCAAAATTAAAAGAGAAAGAAGAGGAGTATGCTCGCCTATTCGCTAATCCGTATTCTGCAGCTCAAAGAGGATTCGTGGATGAGGTAATCCTGCCTAGAAATACGAGAAGAAAACTTATCACTGCATTCTCAATGCTCGAAAACAAAATGGTGAGTTTACCGAAAAAGAAACATGGAAATATTCCTTTATGATCAACAAATCAATCAATGGACTTAATTTATTCTGTTTTTTTAGAAAAAAAATCGTGCTAAACGGCTGTTTCATAAATATCATCTCAACCTATTAATACACTCATATGTGTTGAGCAACTGTACTATCTCAATTGATAATTTCTCAATTTAAGATTTCAAAGATTTTATCGATTTTCTTATTCGATAATACAATTTCCTCATTTGATAATATAAAGAAAGTATTAACAATAAATAAATCCAAATTGTAGATTACTCTCGTACCTTTGGTAGATTAAAAACATTTACTTATTAAAAATTTTAAACATATGAAATTTATGAATTTTAAATTCGCAGCACTAATGTTTAGTGCAATCATGGTATTGGGAATGACTTCTTGTGGAGGTGATGATTTACAGTCTAAGACTTTCTCATACGACTTTAACACAGGACAAGTAGCTGAGGCATTTGCTTACAGTGGAGATCACTCTGATGATTTATCTGCAACAATCAAAGTAGACGAATTAGAAGATGGTGGTTCTGAAATAACTATTACAATTGATAACACTATCGATGGTGAGACTTACAGAACTCATGCACACGATATGGCTGATGCAGCAACAACTCCAAACGGAACTCCATACAATGAGACTCCGAATGCAGATGTATTTGCAGGTGCTATAACTGGAAATGGTGGATCTGCTTCTTTATCAAACACTTCATCTTTGAGCTATGAAGAGATCACTACTACTTATGACGGATTTTTCGTAGTACACGATCCTTTACAAGATCTTTCTACTGTAGATCCTACTACTTATGTAATATTAGGAGTATTTGCTAGATAATATCGAATAC
>CALLMH010000072.1 GCA_938007965.1 uncultured Saprospiraceae bacterium
AATAGTACTAATTGGATTTAATATACAATGTTAATTGTTTTAATATTGTACGATTTAAGTATAATATTTTATAAAAACAAAATAAAACAATACAAATAATTGTTTAAGTCTTTAAGGGGAGTATTATTAAAATACCCTAAACTTTGAATAAAAACTTCATACAAAAGGAAATAAATAAAGGTGTTGGGAGAGGAATAATGAAGGGCTATATAAATAAGGATATTCAGATCTACTGAATATCCAAATTTACGGATTTCCCTACTTAAATATAACATTGGTCGAATCAATTTTCTCTTTTTCTAGATAGTTCGAGACGTGATTGACAGGTAAGAGTGATCCATCAACTAGAATTACATAGGGAGTGTAATCTAATCTGAGTAAGAATTGTTCCGCGCGCTGATGCATTTCATTTCCTCGGCTTTCAGATAGATACTCCATTGCAATTATGGTGCGGTATTGGTTCAGGTACTTTTCCATTCCTTTTAATACTGCGAATTCTGCGCCCTCCACATCTATCTTTATAAATGAAGGTTTTATATTATGCCTCTTCAGTAAAAAGTCATCTAATTTTATAGCCTGTATAGTGATTTCCTTTGGTTTGTACTTCAGAAACCATTCTTCGCCTTTATACTGCCCTACGAATAGTGAATTGTATTCGGAGTATAGATTAGGAAATTCGTAGAAAGTCATTTCTTGTTCTTGGTCAGAAACAGCATAATTAAAAGAAGTTATATTATTTGTTTTTGTGGCGTTTTGTTCGAGAACTCTATATGTTACAGGACTCGCCTCTATAGAATAGACTTTCCCATTCTCTCCCACTATCTGAGAAGCAAGTAATGAAAAATAGCCATAATGAGCTCCTACATCGAGATAAACATCTTCTTTTTTGATGGTATTGATCATATATCTAGCCAATGATATCTCAGAAGAATGAGACTTTCCACCTGTAAGAAATATATCAGTACTAGATGGTATTAATAAATCCATCTCAACGTCAAAAAATGTTTTACTTTTAGTTAGTATGTCTTTTTTATTTTGGCTGTAGATCAGTTTTCTATGAAGGATTGCATATAAATATTTTATTGGTGAATTTACCAATCTACCTATTTTGGACTTATTAGCTATTTGTTCGACTTTGTCAAGTTGGGACAGCAGTTCATTCTGATTCATAGTCGATTGATTTTATCGTATTCGAGTCATAAATGACAATTATGGAGGCACATAAAAAAAAGAAAGGACCTACTTTGTCGATCTCAATCAGATCATTGATAAGACATAAAGTACAGATAACAACAATACTTAAAGTGGCTGCCATTATATAGTTTTGCTCTTTAGAGTTTTTGAGTTTATGGTATACTTTCTCTCCATATAAAATAATAGAAAAGACGAGTCCCATGAATATTATTAACCCAATAACTCCCTGCTCTACGAGTGTCATCAAATAATAGCTATGAATACCTGATTTTTCTGGATTGTCACTTACGTATGTTTCAAAACTACTCACAGTATACTTAGTATAGTGATTATAAAAACTACCAGGACCAAAACCAATGATGGGTTTTTCCTTGATCATTTGTCCACCTGCTACCCATCTATATACCCGCTCCATGGTAGATATATCCTCCATTTTCATAGTAGCTTCTAAGATATTATCAAAGCTTGTGTGTGCTATAGTCTTTTCAAAATCTGGAGCATAATCCAAATATTTATTATTGGTTACCAAATGAGTCGATAGTAAGACAGCGAGGATGCAAGCTGATATAATGGCAAGTTTCGCAAGTCTAAACTTGATGATAAAATATGTGCCTATAGCGATTATAATACACCCTTGTGCCGCTCTAGTATATGAGAAGTATGTAGCGATTACAAACAAGAGCACCACGGCTGTCATCCATCTTTTATTATTGATATTTTTAAGATTGTCTCTGAACGCCCATAAGAATGGTAAAACAATCACCAAGATCGAGGAATAGCTGACGTGATTTCTGAATATTGGACGAACTACATGGTGCGAACCTTTGAATGTGAATCCATCTAGCGCATGCCTTGTCAAAACGATGATGACCGCAATGGACAAGAACACGGCCAATATTTTTACTATTTTTTCTATTACCGATATATCTTTTACCATATGAAAAGAGAAAAAGAAAAAAGGTATGACGTACCACATCTTAGCTAGAAAGAATTTGTAGGAAACGATAGGAGACTGAGAAAATAGAGAAGTAAAAAACATCCATACCAGATGTAATATCAAGAAGCAACTAATGGGATGATATAGATGTTGCAGGGATATTTTATCTATTCTACTGAGAAAAACTATAATGGCTATTGCAGTGAGGCCGAGCATCATGGGCTCGGTAGGGAGGTCTATACCGATACTGCCGAAATAAAATTCGATAGAAAAAGGAAGTGTGACCCAAAACCCATAATAAAGAATACGATAGTCATTGATAACCGCCAAAAGGGCAAAAATGCCGACGGGTATCAGCGCTAAGAAATAATTCTCCTTTGACACTGCCACGAAAGAAAAAAATACAATCAATGCACCTATAGCAAAGAACATATTCTTTTTTGAATTTGATTTCTCTATGAATTTATTTGCCAGCATAGATTTTTCGCCAATCGATTTCTTTAGTTCCTTCTATCAGTAATACACCCAAACAGCTCAATACAAAAGCCAACATAGTAAGTCCCAAAACGATCATCATTCGCTTAGGTCTAGTTTTTTCAAATGGAACAGTTTCCTTCTCCACAATATGAAGCGTAGTAAATGATCTATTATAACTCGAAACCAATTTTTTAAGTCGTTCTCTTTCTAATGCGATCTCTGCTATTCCTTTATTTTGAGATGTTTCCAATTGTCTGATAGGCAAGACTCCTTTATTAAAAACCTTGATTAGGCTATCTGTTGTTGTTATCTTATTTCTTAAGCCCTCGATCTTAGCGGTTTCTTTATTAATACTGTCTTTATTTAATCTATATTGTTTCATGGCCCTTACTTTGGCTTCTTTTTCAGCCAGCTCACTTACGGCTTCGGTCATCATAGTTGAGTAGGAGCTTGCTTGATCGTAGCTTTCGGTAATTTTATATTTACTTTTCAATGTAGCCAGTGAATCCCCATTTACAAATAAACTTTCAACTTGATTTTTAATACCTTCCTCTAAAGATTTTATAGTAAGAAATTGACTTTTCTTTATAAGGCTTTGTGCTGTTTCGTCTATTTTAATCCTTATATCTCTCACCATATCTCTAGCCATATTTGGATCAGTATCTTCTACACTGATCATCAGGGCATCGAATTTCGTTTTAGTAGTCTTATACAACTTGTTAAAATGTAACGCTAATTTTGCCTTTCCCTTGAGGCTGCTTGTATCAATATCATAGTGATTAGAAAGATCGTATTTTTGAATGATGTAGTTTTTTATCGTACCACTATTTGCGATTGAGAAGAGTCTGTCTAGATCTTCGCCTGTTCCATAAGTATAAAACGTCTTTTGAGCCCCACCTATAGGATCAGGATTAGCCAATGTAGGACTGGCCGCATATACTATCGCACTAGATGTGTAATAGTTGGGCATGAGTAAAGAGCCTACAACGCTCAGTAGACCAACTAAGCCAGTTACAATAAATATGCGTTTTTTCCATTTGGCCAATGTTTCTAGCACCTGGATAAGACTATAATCACTATTCATTTTCAATTATCTTATTTGCTTTTTGACGTACAAATTATCACGCCTAACGAGATAGTTTTAAGTTGGATTTTTCTTCGACGCTAAACCAATAATCACTTGAATGTCGACTAACCTTATAAGTAACGCTGCTATTAACGAAATGCATATACTTATAACAACTCTAATTATCCAATTCAATGGTAAATATGCATAAATACTGCCAAAAATAACTACACAAAACAAACCAAAAGCAAGAACAATATAGAGCAAGCGCCTATTAATTTTTATTTTCATTATTGTAACTACCAAAATTATCTGTCCAATAGTCATCAGTGCTTGTGTGATTAAGGTCGCCTTTGCTGCACCAAGTGCTTGCTGGTGTGGAATAAGGTAATAATTTAAAGCAAAATTTAAAAGTACACCCCCAATCAGAAGGATATTGAGTTTCTTTAGATTATTATTAGCGACTAACAGACTCCCAAAGATATACGAAATCGAAAGCGCTATAAAACTAAGCATAAGATACAACATGATGTCTCCGTAATATCGAGTAGCGTCAGGATGTGCCCAGTTCATGATTTCATATCGGTATGTAATCGTCGCTGCGGCACATATGAAGGTTACCAACACCATTAGCCTAAGTCCTACATCGATCAAATCTTGAATGATCTTATGTGTTTTGATATTAGATGCGTACATAGGTAGTAACAATGCGGCAAATAAATACCCTATCATATTCAATGCATCTAGAAATCGATATCCATATTCATAGATTCCTGACTCACGACCTCCATCATCTAAGATATGCTCTAGCATCACAGAATCCATCCGAGTATATGCTGACATTGTCAATAATATCAACGCATATGGAGCACTCCACTTCAGTAACTTCTTAGTATAATCCCAAGAAAAAGAAAGTCCTATCGTTCCTAGATGTTTGTAAAGTACCCCTAATGCTACGATACACGATATCCCAAAAGCAACCATCTGTCCATAAGCTAGCCATATAATCTGGAAATTCTCACGAAATGGAGATACCCATGATAGTACCCCAAGGATAATCAGCATCAGTACTTTATCTATAGTGGATAGAATACTGTCGATTCTATATTTTCCTATACTGGCTATATTAGTCCGAAGATATATAAACATGGTACTCAGAAATAGATTCCCCGTGACGACCATCATCAATGGCAGCAAAGAAGGGTCGAATCCCGCAAAGACAAAATACCCAATAGCTAATCCAAAATAAATAATCCCGAGTATCATTTTTAATCCTAATATCCTTGGCAGATGAAAGCCTAACTGATCTGGATGCTTAGCGATGTTTTGAGAATTGAATGACTGTATCCCCGGCTCATGGACAAACTGTAGTAAAAATGCAATATTAAAAAGCACCTTATACATTCCATACTCATTTACCCCAACTATATTCTGTATGTGGAGATCTACTCCGAACAGATACAGCGGCTTGATCAAAAAATTGATACCAAGTAAGAATATGATATTTAGAAGGAATTCTTTTTTCATCTGAAGTCCAAAGATAGTAGGATTTTGTATTGTTAGATCTTAATGCGAAAAAGCAAAAAGGCGCCTTTGATAAGACGCCTCCTTCTACTTTTTATAATTACGATTTTGAAAAAAGCGATGTTTACACTTTTACCACATCGATCATTATCTCTTTTCCTTCGAGCAATTCTACTTTTTCGCCAGTAGATAGATCGTCTACAGCCGTTATACTGTCTGCCAATACTTCATTACAAATGTAATCACTAAATGAATCCAGTGACCTCGCTATCTGTTCGGTAGATGATACTTTTACATGGATTCTATCTACGATATTAAGATCGTTAGATTTTCGCAGATTTTGGATTCTATTGACGAGTTCTCTAGCTGTACCTTCTGAGATTAGTGCTTCATTCAGTTGTACGTCTAGCGCTACAGTGAGACCTTTGTCACTCGCCACTTGCCATCCAGGTATATCTTCTGATATGATCTCTATATCTGCGAGTGTAAGGTCATAAGTAGTTCCATTGAGATCGAGCGTATAGCTGTTCGTCTTTTCGATTTCAGAGATAGTCGCTTGGTCGAATCCTGATATCACAGCTCCTCCGGCTTTCATATTTGGTCCTAGCATCCTACCTAGCGTCTTGAAATTTGGTTTTGCTTTTTTCTTGATTATTCCATCGGTATCAGAGATATATTCTATATGCTTTACGTTTACTTCGGCTAGTATCAGATCTTTTACCGCTTCTACTTGCTCTTGGAACAATGGATCTAAGACCGGCAACATGATCTTCTGCAGCGGCTGTCTTACCCTCAGATTATCTTTTTTACGGAGCGATAGTACGAGAGAGCAAATTCGCTGAGCATAGTCCATCCGCTCTTCTAGTTTCTTATCAATTGCCGCTTCATCAGATTCTGGAAACATCGCCAGATGGACAGATTCGTGAGGCTCGATATTTGTCGCCCCATTTAAGTTTTGGTATAACCAATCTGCAAAAAATGGTGCCACAGGAGCCATCATTTTTGAGATCGTAATCATACATTCGTACAGTGTCTGATAAGCTGCTACTTTATCCGCTTCATACTCACCTTTCCAGAATCTCCTTCTACACAGTCTCACGTACCAGTTAGAAAGGTGTTCGTCTACGAAGTTCTGTATTTTACGCGTTGCTATCGTAGGTTCGTAGTTGGCATAATCTGCTTCTACGTCTTTCTTGAGAGTGTTCAATAGTGAGATCACCCACCTATCTATCTCTGGTCTATCTGCCAATGGGACGCTATCTTGCTCAAATGCGAAGCCATCAATATTAGCATATAGAGAGAAGAAAGAATATGTATTGTACAGAGTACCGAAAAACTTACGCTGTACTTCTTGGATGCCATCTATATCGAATTTGAGATTATCCCATGGGCTAGCATTTGAGATCATATACCATCTAGTGGCATCTGCACCATACTTACCGATGGTCTCGAATGGATCTATAGTGTTGCCTAGTCTTTTTGACATTTTTACACCGTCCTTGGCCAATACTAGTCCATTAGACACTACGTTTTTGTAAGCTACCTTGTCGAATACCATGGTCGCGATAGCGTGTAGAGTAAAAAACCAACCTCTAGTCTGATCTACACCTTCTGCAATGAAATCCGCCGGGTAGTTTTTCTCAAAGTGATCTTTGTTTTCGAATGGATAATGAAGCTGCGCATATGGCATAGAACCAGAATCAAACCATACATCTATAAGATCTAATTCTCGGGTCAGTTTCGCACCAGAATCACTCACGAGGACTACATCATCGATATAAGGCCTGTGCAAGTCTTCAGGTGTCTTTTGATTCAGTCCTAATTTTTCATTAGCGAGGGCGATTTCGTTTGTCAATTCCTTTATAGAACCAACGCACTTCTCTACGGTGCCATCTTCAGATCTCCAGACGGGCAGAGGGATACCCCAATATCTTGACCTTGATAGATTCCAATCTTGTAGATTCTCTAGCCAATTTCCGAATCTTTTTTCTCCAGTATGACTTGGCTTCCAGTTGATGGTCTTATTGAGTTCGATCATTCTCTCTTTCGACGCAGTCGTCCTTACGAACCAGCTGTCGAGAGGGTAGTAAAGTACCGGCTTATCTGTCCTCCAGCAATGTGGGTAACTGTGTACATACTTCTCTACTTTGAATGCCTTGTTATCTTCTTTCAGTTTGATGGCAATGTCTACATCTACTGATCTTTCTGGAGCTTCTCCTTTCGGGTAATATTCGTTTTTTACGAATTTCCCTCCTACCTCTGGCAGCTCAGCTCGGAATTCTCCTTTAAGGTTCACTAATGGAACAGGATTATCATTTTCATCAAGCACTAGTAATGGTGGAACTTCTGGAACCGCTTTTTTGGCCACCATAGCATCATCCGCACCGAATGTAGGTGCAGTATGTACTACTCCTGTCCCATCTTCAGTAGTTACGAAGTCCCCACCGATGACTCGGAATGCATGTTCTGCGTTTTTGTACGGTAGCGCATAATCGAGTAGCTGCTTGTATCTGATTCCTATTAGATCAGAACCTTTTATCTCTGTCGTCAGTAGATATGGAATCTTTTTGTCTCCTTTATTATATTTAGATAATTCTTCTTCTGATTCTACAGCGGTGAATTTTCCACTGAATTGTTTTCCCACGAGCGCTTTGGCAAGGATCACTTGATTCGGTAAGTGAGTATATTGATTATAAGACTTGACCAATACATAGTCGATCTTTGGTCCTACAGTTAGTGCAGTATTTGATGGAAGTGTCCACGGAGTAGTGGTCCATGCTAAGATTTGGATATCTCCTTTGCCTTGCAATGCTGGAGGAAGTGTGTCCATTATCGTTTCGAATTGGGCAGTCACTGTAGTATCCGTTACATCTTGATAGCATCCTGGCTGATTCAGCTCATGCGAACTAAGTCCTGTCCCTGCAGCGGGCGAGTAGGGCTGTATTGAGTAGCCTTTGTATAAGTAATCTTTATTATGCAGTTGTTTGAGTAGCCACCATACGGATTCGATATAGTTATTTTCGAATGTGATATATGGATCATTTAGATCTACCCAATAGCCCATTTTTTTGGTGATATCATCCCAGACATCTTTGTACTGCATCACAGTCTCACGGCACTTTTGATTGTATTCTTCGATCGTGATTGTTTTTCCGATATCTTCTTTGGTTATACCTAGTTTTTTTTCAACAGATAGCTCTACAGGAAGACCATGGGTGTCCCATCCGCCTTTACGTTCTACACGCTTACCTTTCATGGTTTGGAATCTACAGAATAGATCCTTTACCGTACGCCCCATTACGTGATGTATACCAGGCATACCATTTGCGGAGGGAGGCCCTTCGTAAAACACAAATGAATTATCCTTTGATCTTTCGTTTACACTCTTGTCGAAGATGCTATTCTCTGACCAAAATTCAGCGATTGATTTATCTATTTCTGGAAGGTTGAGACCTTTATATTCTTTGTACTTGCCCATGGGTTGTATCTCTTTCTATATAAATAAGTGTGCAAAAATAAAAAAAGCCCTGACAGATTACGATCTGTCAGAGCTTTATAAAATATAAGTTTGTTACTCTATCACAGATCGTGCGAAGAGCTAATAATTATTATTGATATATTAAATGTACTTAACATGATGTAAAGATATGAATATTATTACAAATAGGAATCAATGTATGGTGAAATGCGCCTCACCTCACTCTAACGCTTTAGGCACAATGGTATCTAGGCCCTTTCCATCTTCTGGAGCCAACAGTCGAAAAGTCATTCTATGCAGAGCGCAAGGGCCATACTCAGCTATTGCAGAGCGGTGGGATTTTGTGGGGTATCCCATGTTTTGTTCCCAGCCATAGTAGGGATACTTTTTATGTTGTCTTTCCATATAATCATCCCGATAGGTTTTTGCAAGGATCGAAGCTGCTGCGATTGAGGTATATTTTCCATCACCTTTGATGATACATTTGTGTGGAATTCCTTTATATGGATTAAATCTATTGCCATCAATCAAGAGCATCTGAGGCACCGTT
The DNA here is from genome assembly GCA_938007965.1 of uncultured Saprospiraceae bacterium. Taxonomy (GTDB): domain Bacteria; phylum Bacteroidota; class Bacteroidia; order Chitinophagales; family Saprospiraceae; genus CAJXUU01. Next base: position 9,227 of record CALLMH010000072.1, read on the forward strand.
TCCAATTTCCTGACCGCTCGATGCATAGCTTTGAAGGATGCATTGAGGATATTGTACCTATCTATTTCTTTGGGAGATAGTCTGGCTACGGACCAGCTTATGGCCTCTTTTTCTATGATTGGTCTTAGTTCGTACCGTTGGGCTTTTGTGGTAAGTTTACTGTCTTTGAGGAGGGGATGATAGAAGTCATGCGGCAAGATCACAGCTGCTGCATAGACAGGACCAGCCAAGCATCCTCGACCTGCTTCATCACATCCCGCCTCGACCAGCGCAGGGTTGAGATAATTAAGGAGCGTATTATGTTTTTTAGAAGCCATACATTACGAAGATATCAATTTTTCTAAAATACGATCATAATCTAAATGAACAGGTGAGTATCATATAATATACAAAATGCAGATTAATATCTTCGCTTCAACCATTAGAAGCAATTAGGTGGTCTATACGATTTGGCGGTTCTATGCGATTACAATGAAAGATGTAGTAGCATTTCCATATATTTGTGTCTATTTAGATGAATGGCACAAGCCGAAAATGACGCACAATCCTTTATGTACAAGTCTATATTAAAACCCATCATGTTTTCCATGGATCCTGAAAAGGCACATTATAAGACAGTGTCATTATTCCGGACAGCATTGGCGATACCTTTCGGAAAATCAATCATCAAGAATTTATATAATTTTCAATCCCCGAAGTTAGAGAAAGAATTATTTGGACTAACTTTTAAGAATCCTGTAGGCCTTGCCGCTGGATTTGATAAGGATGGTAAGTTCTACAAAGAAATGAGTCATCTTGGTTTTGGCTTTATCGAGATCGGTACTGTGACACCCCTCCCGCAAGAGGGAAATCCCAAGCCTAGATTATTCCGACTACCACAGGATGAAGGATTGATCAATAGGATGGGGTTCAATAATGATGGAGTAGATGCCATGGTGGAGAGGCTGAAGAAGTTCAAAGCGAAAGATGTAATCATAGGCGGCAACATAGGAAAGAATAAAGTCACACCGAATAATGAAGCAATAAATGACTACGTGATCTGCTTCGAAAAATTATTTGATCATGTGGATTATTTTGTAGTAAATGTGAGTTCGCCGAATACTCCAGGGCTAAGAGATCTTCAAGACAAAGGGCCTTTGACAGCTATTTTGTCAAAGCTTATGAAATTAAATAATGCCAAGTCAAATCCAAAACCTATACTTCTGAAAATAGCACCTGACCTTACGGATAGTCAGCTTGATGATATTATAGATATAGTGGCGGAGACAAAAATAGATGGTGTAATCGCGACCAATACGACGATATCAAGGGACGGTCTGAATACGAGTCAAAAAACCATCGCCAACATCGGCAATGGTGGGCTTAGTGGTGCTCCAGTGAAATCTAGATCAACGGAAGTGATCGCATACTTGCATAGGAATTCGAAGGGCGCATTTCCAATCGTAGGTGTAGGAGGAGTCGATAGTGCCGAGTCTGCAAAAGAAAAAATGGAAGCCGGTGCCTCATTGATACAAGTATATTCTGGTTTTGTATACCAAGGGCCGGGACTAGTAAAAACGATCAATAAAGGTCTCGTTAAGAGATAGTAGATGGATAAAATATTAGATATAGTAAGAATAAATAAGAGGTTGATTTCGATCTGCATTAAGTCGGTTGTTCTTCTCTTTCTTGGTGTTATCTTATATTTCCAATTATTTGTAAAGCATGATATTTCTGAATTATCGAATCAGTTTAGCAGTTCTATTTCTTTATCATATGGCTGGACCTACTTCGCAGCGGTAGTGGTATTGATGCCGGTTAATTGGTTCATAGAAAGTACAAAATGGAATGTCCTCGTCACCAAATTTCAATCTTTTGGTATTCAGAAATCTATTTTTTCAGTTTTGTCAGGGGTAAGTATGGCCATCATGACACCCGGAAGAATCGGTGAATATGGAGGAAGACTTGTAGGGATAAAATCCGAAAATAGATCCAAAGCAATACTGGCTAATTTGATCTCCAGTCTCAGTCAAAATATCATTAATCTGGGATTAGGGTTGATCATGGCTCTTTTATTTTTCAATACGCACATGGAAATCCAGCGGAGCGTATTTCTCTCTTTAGTTTTTGCCAGCACTTTGATTGTTAGTACACTTTTACTCACATTCTTTAGGATAGATCTGATGGATGGGTTATTGGCTTATTTTCCACAGTATAAGTGGGTGACGAAGATAAGAAGCAGCGTGTCATCTTTTACCGATCTTGGCAATACTACTTTATTCTATATCCTTACATTATCTTTTGTGAGGTACGCTGTATATCTAGGACAATATGTGCTATTGATATTGTTCTTTGGGGTGACAGACCAATTGGTTCCGGCTATTTTGGGAGTAAGCACCCTGTTTTTTTTACAATCCAATTTGCCATTACCTCCCGCTTTGTCAGTTTTGGCTCGGGGCGAGATGGCTATATTCTTGTGGTCAGTATTCAGTTCTAATGTACTGGGTATCGTAGCTGCAACATTTAGCCTATGGATTATCAACTTAGTAATACCATCGATTCTAGGTGCCATGATTATAAGTCAGGCGGATTTGTTTGAGGAGTAGCCAATTTACTGGACGTCATCCCCTCTCAATCTTCTATACCTCTTTCTTGCTTCGACGGCATAAGTACTTCCAGAAAATTCTAAGAAGAGTTTTTCGTATAGTGATTTCGCTTTCTCAGGCTGTTTGAGAATGTTTTCATATATTTCAGCTAAAGCAAAAACAGAATTGTCAGCTCTTATATCTTCTTGGTAATTGAGAACTATGGTATCATATGCAGCGATAGCCTCTTCGTATTTTCTTTGTTTTGTATAGATATTTGCCTTGTTGAATAGAATATCATCTTCAAGGCCGTGCTTCGGATAGAGAATCAATATAGAATCCATTTTGTCGAATGCCTCATCGAATCGGTTTTGGAAGATAAGCTGTTCTGATGTGGCAAACATCTGAAGAGGGACAGCCGTCGTGTCCAATCCTAGATTATCCATGATGAATACAGATCTATCGATCGCATCGTTTGATATAAGCTTAGAGGTTGCTGTTTTTAGTATGTCGAATTGCTCTTGTGCCCACTCAAAATCACCCCTGTAATAAGACAGCATTGCGTTTCTAAATCTTGCCCTCTCACCTAATATTCCTTCCTTCATGGCTTTGTCTACTTGGCTGTACAGTAGCGTAGATTCCCACACATCTCCTTGCATGAGTAGATAATCAGCAAGGTTGAGTTTAGCATTAGCGACTACATATTTATCAACTCCGGCGAATGATATCAACTCCTGTAGTATGATGATAGCGGTATCCAATTCATTGAGATATAATGCTTCGAAATCTGCCAGTTCTGACATCAATACTGCAGTTTGTCTATTTCTTCCAAACTCATCCAAAAATGAATTGTATTCTTTTTTCAACATCACCAGATCTTCTTGCGTATAGTCGTAATTTCCTGTGATTTTTTTCTTCTTGGCATTCAATAAACCTCTCTTAGCATCAAGGTAGTAGCTAGAGTTTTCTCCTTTGGTTTCTGTGACGTACGAGAATGCATCTATCGCTACATCATAGGCTCGATCGTTGTATGCGATTTCGGCGACTTCGAAGACTCGACCTCCATTTTCTTCGTTTTTACGATCAGCACTTCTAGCTTGTCGGAATGCTTTTTTGTACTCCTTTCTGTAGATAAATGTCCATTCTAGTATCTCATTGTAGAGTTCATTTGGCTCATCACCTTGGATACGTTCGTAGAGTTGTTTTTGGAGTTCTACGAATCCCTCATCGTCTAGATTTCTACGGAACACATTGATAAGGTTGTTGATATTTTTCTTATACCGTTCTATACTGTTTAGGTATCCTGTTACCATCTTTGGAATATTTCCTTTTCGGAAGTAAAGATCGGCAAGATTGTAGGCGAATGTATTTTTTCTTTTGACCAGCGTTTCCCCTTTTTCGTAAACTTGGATGGCTATATCATACTTAGCCAATGAGGTGAACGAACCTCCGATTCTGCTGATTACACCTACATCAGCTGGCATGTATTCTATTGCTTTTTTGTACTGTTTCTCCGCATTTACACTATCTGATTGCTTTTCGAATAGGTTGCCATACGTTACATAAAGTTGGATGTCTTTTGGTCTTTTTTTGATCTGACTTTTTATGGCCTTTTCAGCTTCATCATAAGACTCTATAGCTATCAATGATTCGACATATCTGTTGAAATAATAATCGTTTTTCTTCGTCTTTTCGAATAACTTGAGATACATCGAAGCCGCTTTCTCATATTCTCCCGATTGATAATATTGATTAGCCAATCTAGAATCCTGTGCGGATAGGCCGATTGAAAATATAGATATAAGAAGAATTATAAAAAATCGCATGTATTCTTTTTTTATGTGGATATCCAATTGGAAAGTCCAAAAGTTATCCTGATTGAACAACGAAATTACTAAAATTGAAACACAATTTCTGATTCAACCCTACAACGTGGTATTTTTCATTAATGTTTCATATTCACTTGTATTAATATAGTGGTAACAACTAAAGGAGTACATTTCAGTTTGTCAATTTTCTTATCTCTAAAAAATTTAATTGATCAATGTCATAAGGCGATTTGGCAAATATCTAGATTGAGAGCATAGATTTTGGAAATCATCGAAAACGACTCAGTGATATACACCTAGTCAATGATAAATAGTTTTACACTAGTGCAAAGTAAATTTAACGGGAAGTCTATAAATGACTGAAACTGGACGGCCGTTGTGCTTTCCTGGGTAGAATTTTCCTAGTTTTTTCATGGCATTAAGAACTGATTCGCCGCATCCAGCGCCGATATCTCTCATGATCTCAATATTTTCAATTTCTCCATATTTTGTTACAACGAATGAAACTACGACCGTGCCTTCGATTTCGTTTTCTCTAGCCAAAGCGGGATATTTTACATTTGAGTTAATCGTACGCATCACGCTTTGATTAGTACATGTTCTTCTAAGTGACTCATCTTCATCTAAGCTGCATTCTCCATATACAGGCATCCTGTCAGCCATTAAGAGAGGGCTATCTTCAGTGGGTTCTTCTTTTTCTATTATTGGTGTCACTATCGGCGATACTATATCTGCGGATGGAGAAGCAAATTCATCTACTGCCACTTCTGAGTTTTCAATTGATTCGTCGAATACTTCATCGGGCTTTGTCTCAATGAATGTGGGTTCGTCCAGTTGATCTACTTCGATGGTGAGTTCAATCTTAGGTGATGGGGGAGGAAGTACAGCTTTTGGTTGCGGTGGGGTTCTTGGGGGTATTATTTCTGGATCTACTTCATCCCATACGGTAGTGATTTCGTATCGTGATGGAGCCGTGGGGTATGTCGTATAATTAAACGCCATCAACACTATCCCAATTGCGAAAATAAATCCTAACTTAAGAAATTCTGGTCTGTTTTGGTCCCATTTCGGGAGAGTCTGGTATTTCATATTACTGGAGATTATTTTAGCGATGCAGAATTATCCGCTTGCTTGAGTTAAAAATATTTTTTCCAGTCGCGACTTATCTGTATAGATGCAAGAATTAGATGATATGGTGCAATAACACATTAGAGATAAAAAGGAAGACTTACATTAGTAGGATTTTAGTTACATAATTAGCTATCAAAAAAGAACTCATATTATAAAAATCAAAATATATAACGTCCATCTATAAGCCTTTCCTTACTTTAGCGTTTTATTAAGAACTTATAAGGGTGCTTCTCCGTCTTATAATCATGGTACAAATAGATTTTAATACAATGGGCTTCAAAAAGATATTATTCGTCGTGTTGATTCTTTCACTAGGGTCAATGGGTGTTTCAGCTCAAAATATAATGCAAAAAAGAGCCAAAGTAGAGGCGCTCAATAGTGCATTACACTTTGCCAACGAAGGGGCCCACGGCATGTTGATCGTCCACCGAATGCTTGAAAATTACAATCAGGATATCAATAAGTATGTCGATTTGGAGAGTTTCAAGATTAACTACTATACGAATAAAGACCTTCCGAAAAATATATTTGATGATCCAGAAAATTGGTTTTACGACACGTCTCCCTATGAATGGTACGATATAGCTGTACAAAACGCGAAAAAAACAAAGTACATCAATAGTACGAATATCATCAAGACGATGACAGGGATGAAGTCCATGTTGACGGAGATTAATCAGCTGAGGTTTGATTTAGACAATAGTATACTGAATGCGGATCTGACGGATACGATCCAACTCAATAAAGTATATGCACATCTAGAACGTGGAGTAAGATTATATGATAATTACTACAAACTTCATCAGCAATTGTCATCAGATGTGGGCGCAGCATTTCAGAAAGTGAGACCTACTGCGGCTGAGGTCCAGTTTCCTAAGTTATATGGATCTATGGTTCAGGTGTATCTAAGTACAAAGGACATCCTATTGGCGGTAAGAAATAAAGAGGATGAAAAACTGGATGAGCAGATCCCATTTCAAGAGGCATCAGTAGAGGCATTCAAACAAATGGACCTCGCTAGTTTTGGCTCTACTAGGCTCGCTAGTAGAAAAGTAGCAAGGATCAAAAAGAACCTCGTAGACCAAGGGGAACTTTCGATCAAGTCGATCAAAAACTTCTATAACACCGCCGAAGTGCCTACCGAATACAAGCAATACGGAAAATTCTACTATTACTACAACTCGGATCTTATAAATAAGTACAATAGATATGGAAATGGGATCGTCTTCGAATTGAATAATTTGGTAGCATATCTTGATATTCCCGTATTGCTGTTTACAGAATTACCTCATTATTTTAAAGTAATATACCCTAAGAAGCTGGAGAAAGTAGATTATCTAACTGCTTCTGATTCTAAAATTACCCGACTGCCGAAAATACTTAAAGATCGAGAAATACAGATGAGCACTAGAAAGATAAAAGTAGACAGTCTAAAATTCGAAGTGGCACTGTATGATCATATGATCGAGGATGGAGATGTGATATCATTAAATTTTAATGGAGACTGGATCGTAGAAAAAATGCCACTTACTTCTGAAAAGAAGAAATTAAAGTTGATGCTCAATAAAGAAGGGAAAAACTATTTCATCCTACATGCCAACAATGTAGGAAGAAGACCACCCAATACGATGGCAGTAGATTATTATTACCGAGGATTCAAAAAGCAGATCATCCTAGAGTCTAACTTAAATGTCAGTGAGATGATAGAAATAGAATATGTCAATGAATAGGATATTCGTCTTTTTTGATACTTTGGGGATTGAACCTTCAATACTTTCCTAAAACTTAAAAAAATTGAGTCTTATATTCCAAGGCATATTATTAGGATTGACCTTAGCTATACTGCTAGGTCCTATATTTGTTACCATCACTCAACTGTCGATAAAGAAAGGAGCAAAAGCTGGAATGGTGGCTAGTTCTGGAGTTTGGGTCAGTGATTTTATTATCATTGCGATTTGCTATTTTTTCGTGCAGCGGATTGATATGTTAGTTCATGATGCCACTTTTACATATTGGATCGGATTGCTAGGAGGTATTATTCTTATCGTGTTTGGTCTAGGAGCATTTTTCAAACAAGGCACGATTGAGTTTGAGGAAACAAAGCACTCTAAGAATGATTATATTGGTTTTTGGACGAGAGGCTTTTTAGTCAATACTGTAAATCCATTTACATTCGTTTTTTGGGTAGGAGTGATTTCAACGTACGTCGTCAAAGGAAAGATTACAAATACTGAGGCGTGGATATTTTTCACTTCGATTATGTCAGTCATTATGATATCTGATACGGCTAAGGTGTTTTTGGCCAAGGTGATACGAAAGCGGCTAAAACAGGAGCACTTTAATATTTTTACAAAAATTGCAGGAGTCGGCCTTGTTATTTTTGGAATAGTATTGCTTACAAAAAGCCATGTATTATAGTGGGTTGTGAGATTTGTAAAGAAGGTAAAAGGAGAACAATAAGATGAGTAAATTATAAAAACCTCAATCCACTATCCAACTGATTCTAGTCCGCCAATATGGCACAAGAATTTCCTTGGTATAAATTATGTACTATACTATCAGGACTTACTATCTTTGTAGCCCAGTTACAACTAAAAAATAGATAATAATCGGTTCGCCGAATAAAATAAATATCCATGTTTAAAATATTTAAAAATCTCTTTGGCTCTAAGTATGATCGTGATGTAAAGCTATACTCTCCGATAGTGGAGGTTATCAACAAGCATTTTGCATCTTATGAAAATATATCTAATGACGAGCTTAGAAATAAGAGTTTAGATTTCAGAAGAAGAATCGCAGATCACCTAGCGGGAATCGATTCTGATATCGCAGCACTCAATGACCAATCTGCCAATGAGACAGACCTGAATCGTAAGGAAGAAATTTTTAACAGAATAGATGAACTCAAAAAAGATAGAGATAAACACCTAGAGGAAGTACTCAAAGAAATATTGCCAGAAGCCTTTGCAGTTGTAAAAGAGACGGCAAGAAGATTTACAAATAATGATACGATGGTGGTCACGGCTACTGAGCATGATCGTGAGTTGGCTGCAAAGAAGAACTATATTTTGATAGATGGGGATAAGGCCACTTATCAGACATCTTGGTTGGCTGCAGGTGGAGAAGTATCTTGGAATATGGTACATTATGATGTACAGTTGATTGGAGGTATGGTTCTTCATGATGGTAAAGTCGCAGAGATGCAGACGGGAGAGGGTAAGACCTTGGTCGCCACTTTGCCTGCATATCTTAATGGACTGACTGGACAAGGGGTACACGTAATCACAGTAAATGACTATCTCGCAAGAAGAGATAGTGAGTGGGTAGGCCCGATCTTTGAATTCTTATTGTTGACGATCGACTGTATAGATAAGTATAGACCACATTCTGATGGTAGAGTGAAAGCATACAAAGCGGATATTTGTTACGGTACGAATAATGAATTCGGATTCGATTATCTGAGGGATAATATGGTAAAGTCTGCCTCAGAGATGGTTCAAGGTAAACATCATTATGCGATGATAGATGAGGTGGATTCTGTACTCGTAGATGATGCGAGGACACCACTGATCATATCTGGTCCAGTACCAGAAGGGTCCGAAGAACAAGAATATCAAGAACTAAATCCTAAGGTGAAAAGCCTCATGGATGAACAAAAGAAATTAGCAACTACGTATTTAGCCGATGCGAAAAGACTTATCAAAGAAGGTCGCGATGGTGTAGAAGAGGGCGAGGGAGGATTAGCACTTTATAGAGCACACAAGGCACTACCAAAGTACAGACCTCTTATCAAATTCTTAAGTGAAGAAGGGAACAAAGTACTCATGCAGAAGGCAGAAAACCACTACATGCAGGAACAGAATAAGCACATGCATATCGTAGATGCGCCCTTGCTATTCACCATTGATGAGAAAAACAGAAATGTAGAACTGACGGATAATGGAATCGACTTTCTCTCAAGAGGAGAAAATGATCCAAACTTCTACGTCATGCCTGATATCGCTACTGAGATGCAAATGCTCGAAGATCGAGAACAAGCGGATGGCACAAAATATAAGGAAGAGAAAGAGAGGCTTGTAAATGACTATTCGATCAAGAGTAGAAGACTTCACTCAGTGTCTCAATTGCTAAAAGCCTACACGCTATTCGAAAAAGATAATGAATATGTAGTAATGGACGGATCTGTGAAGATCGTCGATGAATCTACAGGTCGTATGATGGAGGGTAGAAGATACTCTGACGGACTTCACCAGGCACTAGAGGCAAAAGAAAATGTAGAGTTGGGTGACATCACTCAGACATATGCTACAGTGACGCTTCAAAATTACTTTAGAATGTACCATAAGTTGTCTGGTATGACCGGTACAGCCGAGACTGAAGCCGGAGAATTCTGGGAGATATATAAGTTGGATGTAGTCGTAATCCCTACGAATAGACCGATCGTAAGAGACGATAGAGATGATCTTATATACAAAACGGCGAGAGAAAAATTCAATGCAGTAATCGATGATATCGTACATCTTACGGGTCAGGGGAGACCTGTATTAGTGGGTACTACATCTGTAGACATATCTGAGCTATTAAGTAGAATGCTCAACTTGAGAGGAATCAAACATAATGTACTGAATGCCAAGCAGCACCAAAGAGAGGCGGATATCGTAGCGGAAGCTGGGCGACCTGGAAATGTAACTATCGCCACGAATATGGCTGGTAGAGGTACGGATATAAAGCTGACTGACGAGGTAAAAGCAGCCGGAGGATTAGCAATCGTAGCAACGGAAAGACATGACTCCAGGCGAGTAGATCGACAGCTAAGAGGTAGAGCGGGTAGACAAGGAGACCCTGGGTCTTCGCAATTCTATGTTTCGTTAGAAGATAATCTGATGCGTCTTTTCCAATCAGAGAGAATAGCTGGATTGATGGATAAGATGGGGCATGTAGAAGGTGAGGTGATACAAGCGGGTATGGTTACAAAATCTATCGAAAGAGCACAGAAAAAAGTAGAAGAAAACAACTTCGGAATCAGAAAGAGACTCCTCGACTATGATGATGTTATGAATATCCAGAGAGAGGCCATCTATAAGAAAAGAGACCATGCACTCCATGGAGATAGATTATCTGTAGATCTCAACAATATGTTCGAAGGACTCACAGAAGCTATAGTCCTAGATAATAGACATGCGGGCAACTACGATACGTTCAGAGATGACTGTATGACTATGTTGAGCATTGATCCTGAGATTACAGAGGATGAATTCCGAAACATGAATGATGAGTTATTGGTGGATAAATTTATGAATGAGGTGTCTGCTGTATACAAACGGAAGACAGAAATGATCAATCGAGGAATGCTTCCAGGATTCATACAGACAAAAGAGATGCATGGTGATCGGTATAAGAGGATCGCAATGCCATTTACCGATGGGAGAGCAAAACCGCTTAATATATCAGCAGATCTTGATGAAGGTATAGCGACAGAAGGTAAGTCTATCATGACAGACATCGAGAAAGCAGTAACACTTGCACTCATTGATGATAATTGGAAAGAGCACCTCAGATCTATGGATGAATTGAAGGATTCAGTGCAGTCTGCTTCGTTTGAACAGAAAGATCCATTAGTTATCTATAAAATGGAAGCTTATAATTTATTTGAGCAACTTATCTACAAGGTTAATAGAGATGTAATTTCTTACTTGATGAATGGTAAGATCGTAATCGCCGGACAGCAAGAAGAACTAAAGGAGGCTAAGGTCCAAAAAACAGACCTTACCAATGTAAGAACAAGTCGATCAGAAGAAGCAATGAAAGAAGCTGCAGCTAATGCAGGCAGACCTCAACGTCAAAAAGTCGAAACTTTCAAAAGAACAGAAAAAAAAGTGGGTAGAAATCAACCATGTCCTTGTGGAAGTGGTAAGAAATTCAAGCAGTGCCACGGAAAGTAAGAAGTCAGTATCAAAAGAGTCAGATTCGATAGATACTATACAATAGAATACGTCGGCTTGCCAGTTTTGAGGATTGGTGAGCCGTTTTTTTTATGACCAAAGTGATTTAAGAAAAATAAGCAAACGATGAATAATAAAAAATACGCTAAGCTACTTCTTGATTATTGTTTAGAAGTCAAAGCGGGCCAAAAACTATATATTAAAAGCACTACTCTAGCAGAACCGCTTATTCGTGAGTTATTTAGAGAGGGGACCAAGCTAGGAGCTCATGTAGTAGTAGACATGTCATTCGAAGGCCAGAATAAGATCTTCTTGGATAATGCGGATGATGATCAATTATCTTTTGTATCTCCCAATCATAGAGAGGCGATGCATGAATTCGACGCATATCTATATATAAAAGCACCATTTAATCTGAGAGAAGATCAAAATGTAGACGGAGAGAAAAGGAAGAAACGCTCAGAAGGACTCAAGGATGTAAGTCAAGCATATTTTACCCGAACGGCCAGTGGAGATATGGTTCGATCATTATGCTTATACCCAACACAAGCAAGTGCACAAGAGGCGGGCATGAGTTTGGAAGAATATACTGATTTCGTATATCGTGCATGCAACTTGCATCTAGAAGACCCTAAGTCTGCTTGGTTAAAAAGAAGAGAAAATCAGCAAGCTATTGTAGATCATCTCAATACCGTAGACCAGGTCAGATATGTAGGCAAAGGCACAGACATTACTTTTTCTACCAAGGGAAGAACGTGGATCAATTCTGATGGACGTACTAATATGCCTTCGGGTGAAGTCTTCTCTGGCCCTGTAGAAGATTCGGTAAATGGTGTAGTCCACTTCTCGTTTCCATCCATATTTATGGGTGTAGAAGTACAAGGAATCACTCTCGAAGTAAAGAATGGAGTAGTCGAAAAGTGGAGTGCCGAGAAAGGAAATGAGATACTAGATCAGGTGTTCGACATTGAAGGTGCTCGTATGTTTGGTGAGGTGGCAATCGGTACCAATTACAATATCCAAATTCCTACGAAGAACATACTCTTCGATGAAAAAATCGGTGGAACAATACACATGGCCGTCGGACAATCATACAAACAGACAGGAGGACTAAATAACTCAAGTATCCACTGGGATATGATTGCTGAGATGAAAGATGGAGGTAAGATATACACCGATGGAAAATTAATCTATGAATCGGGTAAGTTTTTGGAGTTTGATATATAGCGGGTTGTGCTTTATATCGCTATTCATAGTCTATAATGGCTAGTATAAATATGGCAAAAGTGATAATAAGATAGGTGTGTCAAGAAATGTGCATTTTGGCATACATACCAATGCAATTATATTATCAGTAGATATTTAAAAACCGTTACATTTGCACCGAAAAGAGAATTACAAAGACATGACTAATAAAGCAGCACTTATCATCCTAGACGGGTGGGGACACGGAAAAGATCCAAAAGTAAGCGCACTGGCGCAAGCAGATACACCATTCGTAGATAATCTTTACGATCAATATACTCATGCGGAATTGATCACCTTTGGAGAGGAAGTCGGTCTTCCTGAAGGTCAGATGGGTAATTCTGAAGTAGGCCACTTGAATATAGGTGCGGGTAGAGTCGTCTATCAAGAGCTAGCAAGAATCAATAAAGAGATTCGCGAAAACACGCTTAAAGACAATAAAGTAATCAAAGCGGGCATCAAAAAATCAACTACAACGACGAAAAGAATACACCTTCTTGGTCTGGTTTCAGATGGAGGGGTGCACTCTCACGTGAATCATTTGCTGGCGCTCTGTGATATATTGAAAGAAGAAGACGTGGAAGTGTATATTCATGCATTTCTTGATGGTAGAGATACAGATCCAAAAGGTGGGCATGGTTATCTGAAAACAGTAGAAGATCACATCAAGGGTACCAACATAAAGATAGCTACAGTCATAGGCAGGTACTATGCTATGGACAGAGACAACAGATGGGAGCGTATACAAAAGGCGTATCATCTTATGGTCAATGCCAAGGGAGTAGCGACGGATGATATGTTGGCTTCGGTACTTTCAGAATATGAAAAAGATATCACGGATGAGTTCATGGAGGCATTCCAAAAGACCGAAAACGGTAAGAATATTGGAAATATCCAAACAGATGATACTGTGATATTTTATAATTATAGAACGGACCGGCCTAGAGAGATAACCAAGGCACTTACACAAGAGGATTTTCCAGAGTTTGGGATGAGAAAGTTAAAATTGAATTTTCTTACAATGACCAACTATGATGCAAGTTTCGAAGGATTGAATGTCATATTCGAAAAAGATAACTTAGTCAATACGCTCGGAGAAGTAGTATCGGCAAGAGGATTAACACAATTAAGAATAGCTGAAACAGAAAAATATCCGCACGTAACATTTTTCTTCTCAGGAGGTCGAGAAGAGCCATATGAGGGAGAAAATAGAATCATGGTAGCATCGCCAGATGTAACTACCTATGATCTACAGCCAGAGATGAGTGCTCAAGAACTGACTGATAAGTTGATAGATAATATCAAAGAAGAAACCCCGGACTTTATCTGTCTAAATTATGCGAATACTGATATGGTGGGACATACAGGAAACTTCGAAGCGGGAAAGAAAGCTGCTAGTTTTATAGACGGTTGCCTGAGTAGACTAGTGCCTATTATGCTAGATCATGAGTATAGCATCATCATCATAGCTGATCATGGTAATAGTGATATCATGATCAATCCTGATGGATCACCGAATACAGCACATACGACGAATATGGTCCCTGTGTTCTTCTTGACGAATGATGAGGAACTCAAAAATCTGCAAATCAAAAATGGTAAACTAGGAGATATAGCACCTACGATACTTAGTATTATGAATGTGAAATCACCAACGGAGATGGACGGAAATATCTTACTTGGATAGATGACGTCTGGTGTTCGACTTTAGATTCAGGCACTTCTTTGATTTAGATTTTATTTCACCCTAGAGAGTAATTTCTGAAAATCCGTCTTGGGTTTTGGCTCTATTTACTCGTACTTTTTAGATGACATCTCTATTTTATTTCGCTAGACGGATGACCACGGCATTGGACTCACCAATTTATAATCTATCGTTCAGGGTCAATTAGATAATTATGAGTTTTATTGAGCGGCAATAACTTTTTCTCTGTGATTTACCGTGGAATATTGTCGACTGAGTTTGGGGTAGTCGCGCCCTAAAATGACATAAAGTCACTCAAAAACCAACAAAACAGCCATTTTGTCACCACATTTTCACGATTTCTTCCGTTTTTGACATTTTTATTTGATTGGAACAGCAATTGATCTATAGTCAGTGTATTTGAAAATTTGAAATATCAATTAACACTAAAATATTTATCATGCACAAGACACAGAATAGAAGAGCATACAGAGCACATAGAGATTCAGGATTTTTTGCCCCAACTTTTGGTAACATAATCAATGAAATTTTGAATAGTCCGCTCAATGAAGTAGTAACAGACAAACCTAAAAAGTATACGTATCCATTAGCAAATGTTATGAGCAGCGATGGTACATATATATTGACATTGGCGATACCAGGCGTAGCAAAGGATGACGTATCTATCGAATTAGATAAGAACAAACTGATAATCAAGTCAGAAATAGAAGAGGATACCGAGACAAAATTTAGACTGAGAGAATTCAACTATGCAAAATTCGAAAGAGCATTTACGCTATCGGAAGATGCAGATACCGACAATATCTCAGCAAAGTTTGAAAACGGAATTTTGACCATTTCTATACCGACTGTCGAAGAAGCTGGTCCGAAAAAAGTAGAGATTGGATAACGTAGGGTAGGGACAGCTCATATGATTAATGGTCAGCTAGGTCAAGACTAGCTGATCGTTAAAATTAATTTTTAATAAAAAAGAAAAAGATGAATACAAACGGAACAACATCGAATCCTGCATTCGGTAGCTTAATAGACGGCTTATTTAACAGGAGTATATCTGATATCGTAGGGGCAGACTATACTAATGAGTCACCATCAGTCAATATCATAGAGACGGATGATTCTTTTGAAATAGAAGTCGCTGCACCCGGACTATCCAAAGAAGATTTCGCCATATCAATAGAGAAAGATCATCTAAATGTATCGGCAAAATCTGAGGAAACTAATTCGGAGATTTCATTTAAGAGAAAAGAATACGATTTCAAAGTTTTCTCACGGAAGTTTCGATTGCCAAAAACGGTCGATAAGGAAACTATAAAAGCAAAATATGATCTGGGAATATTAAAAATCACTGTGGATAAAACTCCAGAGGCGAAAGAAAAAGGCCCACGTACAATAGACATAGATTAGTAGTAGGTTAGTTTTCATAGGGTTTTAAGTTGGAGCCGCTCCATTTTGGAGTGGCTTTTTTGTATTTTGCGTATATATATGTCCGTGTAAGCCATAGTATGTACAGGGACTTTAATTTTAGATAGCTAAGTATTTATTAACTTCGCAAACTAATTATAAAATAGCAACAATGAATCGATCAATATTAGCTTTATTATTTTTCATAACGGGACAGTGTTGTTTTGCGCAGGTAAACTTTACAGAGTCTTCTCTTCCGATCATCCAAATACAGACTACAGAAACCATCAATGCAGATAGTAGAGTATCTGGAACTATGAGAATATATTTCAAGGAAGATGGTTCTACCAATAGGCTGACCGATATACCAGAGGATTATGACGGTAATGTTGGAATAAAGCAACGAGGTCAGACGTCTCTATTCCTCTTTGATAAGAAAGGCTATAGTCTAGAAACGAAAGACCAAGATGGCAATGACGTGTCTGTCCAGATCATGGGAATGCCAGAAGAAGAGGATTGGGTGCTTCATGGTCCGTATAGCGATAAGTCACTCATGCGAAATGCACTGATGTATACACTTGCAGATTCGATTACACCTTATGCTCCTAGAGTACAGATGACGGAAGTAATAATCAATGACGAGTATCAGGGTGTATATCTATTTACCGAGAGGATCAAAAGGGATGGTGAGAGAGTGGATATAGCAAAACTCAATGAGGACGAAATCAGTGGAGACGATCTGACTGGAGGATATATTTTAAAATTTGATAAGTCAGATGAAGAAGAAATAGGATGGGTGTCTCCTTACTCTATAAGTAATGAGCAGCCGACGAACTTTGTGCATGTATATCCAGCGTGGGATGATATAGTACCCGAGCAGAAGTCTTATATACAGAATTGGATCACAGATTTTGAAGATCTCCTCTCTAGTCCAGATTATACGGATGACGATATAGGGTATCGAAAAAGCATCAATACGGAGTCATTTATAGATTTCATGTTGCTAAACGAAATGTCAAGAAATGTGGATGCTTATAGATTAAGCACATACATGTTCAAAGATAAAGACTCGAAGGATGATGAGCTCCATATGGGGCCTGTATGGGATTATAATCTTGCTTTTGGTAATGCCAATTACTGTGATGGAAGCAGAATAGATGGATGGGCATACGACTTTAATGATGTATGCGGAGAGGATATGTATCAAGTCCACTTCTGGTGGAAGAGATTATTATCAGATCCAACTTTCGCAGCGGATTTAGCCGAGAAGTGGGCGAAACTCAGAAATGGGAAATTCTCTAATGCCAATATTAATAGCGTGATTGATTACTTTGAAGATCAATTGGCAGTGCCGCAAATTAGAAATTTTCAAAAATGGGATATATTAGGAACTGAGATATGGCCGAATGCTTTCGTTGGCAACTCTCACGCTTCCGAAGTGGAATATCTGAGGACTTGGCTGATGGATAGGATGGCATGGATGGATGTAGCTTTCGATATAGAACTGGCGTCACAAGATATCGAAGCCGGAGATATTGTCTTAAGTCCTAATCCCGTAAGTAATGTTTTGGAGGTGAGAGGTGATTTTGTAGGAAGTGATTACATTATGAACGTATATGACCTTTCTGGTCAGGAAATCGTAGTAGAATACCTCAATACGTCCATAAATGTTACTAACTTAAAAAGAGGAATGTACATCCTGAAAATTACTAAAGACGATAGTCAAATAACAAAGAGATTCATAAAAATATAAGAATCGTATCTAGTGAAATTTATTACTTTTGATCCAATAAAATGAATCAAGTCCATGGCTAAAAAATTATCTATTATTATACCTGCCTACAATGAAGGAAGAACTATACATAAAATATTGGATAGAATTAAAAAGGTAGAACTAATAGGTAACCTGGAGAGAGAGCTCATCATAGTCAATGATTTTTCCACAGATAATACGGAAGAGGCGATTATAAAGTATCAAAAAGATAATCCAGATCTACCAATAACGTACTATAAGCACGAGAAAAACAAAGGAAAAGGCGCAGCCCTCCATACAGGGATAGATAAAGCTACGGGAGAATTTGTTGTGATCCAAGACGCAGACTTAGAGTATGATCCTCAAGAATACAATATCCTGCTTCAGCCGATTCTCGATGACTTTGCAGATGTAGTATATGGTTCTAGATTTATGGGCGGAAAGCCACATAGAATTTTATTTTTCTGGCATTCTATAGGTAATAAGATGCTTACGTTTGCTTCCAATGTATTTACCAATCTCAATCTCACGGATATGGAGACCTGTTATAAGATGTGGAGATCGGAATTGATAAAATCAGTAAATTTAAAAGAACAACGATTTGGCTTCGAGCCCGAAGTAACAGCCAAGGTATCTAGATTACCAAACGTAAGGATATATGAGGTAGGTATCAGCTACTACGGTCGCACCTATGAAGAAGGCAAGAAAATTAACTGGAAAGATGGAGTAAGAGCTATCTATTGTATTTTGAAATACAATATTTGGAGTAGAAAGTAGTAGTAGGGATGTAGAGAATATATCAGTAAAAACTATTTGTAGATAGCTCGAGACATTGCAGAAAAAATAAAAAAAGCTCCTAAAAAGGAGCTTTTTTTATCACGTTAGTTTGTCTTGTTGAATACAACACTAATTCCTAATTGCTCAAGGGTAAATGATTCACAATCAAATGAAACAACATTTAATTCTGATTCAAAGAAGCCAGCTCCTTCACTTTCGGCTCTAATTGACAGTTTTGAATCGTTTTCGATCAGCATCCAACTTTTTTGATCGTACGCTACACCATTCGCCTCGAAACCTATTAATAAGTCGTCTTCATCTATTAATGTTCCGTCAGATACGAATTCTATGTTTCCAGAGCCTAGGGTTGAAGACTCCCAAGTACCTATGATCGATTCTGATAGATCTAGACATTCTTCCTCACCGCATGAAGTAGTTACTAATGCAAAAAAAGCTAATAGTGTAAAAATTTTAAAAGTGATTTTCATAGTTAATTGATTTAATTTTTTTGATTAAAATGAGAAGTTCAAATTATTAGGCGACAAATTTACTATTATTTTTTTAACCATTTGGCTGGATCTAATTTCTTTTTCCCTTTCCAAAATTCGAAATGAAGTTCTGGAGAATTTTCGTCCGCTAATCTGCCTAAGGTCTGACCTGCTTTTAGGTTATCATCTTTATTGACGATGATATGTGCTAATTTAGAATATACACTGTAGTACTCGGCACCATGTTTAATAATTACCATATTTCCGTATCCAGGTATGGAAGTCACACTGATGACTCTACCGTCCGCTACTGCGGCTACTGGAGCAGATCTTTTGCATGCGATATCTATTCCATTGTTATTTATTCTTACATTTTTGATCGTAGGATGGGGCTGGTTTCCAAATCGACCAGAGATAAATCCTTGTGCTGGCCAAGCTAGCCTTTTGTTTTTTATATCAGCGGATACAGTAATTTTTTCTTCCGTTTTGTTTTTGGACAATTCAGTATATATGATCTTCTCGATTTCTTTATTTAATTTTTCTCTTTGTTTTTTCTTTTTAGCAAGATCTGATTTAAGACTTGATTCTTCTTTTTTCAGTTTTGATAGAATTTCGTCTTTTTTCTTTTGATCTTTTTCTAGTTTTTTATAGCTTCTTTTTTCGTCTTGAAGTAACTTTTGGATGTACGTTTTTTCTTCTTTTACAGATTCTGTTTTATCATTTATTTTTCCTTTTAGAGATTGTACTTGATCTGTTTTTTGTGCTGCAAACGCTTCGTACTGCTTACTGTAACGCCATCTCAGAAATGCGTCGTTGACACTCGATGCAGAGAATATATATGCCCATTTATTACTGGCCAATTCTCTTATGTACATGTTTTGTGCGAGGTCACGGTACTGATCGTCTAAGTAAGTGATGTCACTATCTAGAGAGTCGATTTTGATAGTATTATTGGTGATTGTATTATCCGCTTCTTTTAGTTCTTTTTGAATATTGGCAATCAGTTTTTTACGGTTCTTTATTTGATTTTCGATTGCTTTCAGGTCACTGAGTGTTGCTTTCTTGTTAGAAGCAGTTTTTTCTAAGTTTTTAGAGGTTTGTTCTATCTGCTCTATGATTCTATTTCGCTCATCCTCGAGTTGGGATCTACTCTGTGCGTATGACGAGTAGCTTATTATGGTGATCATCAGTACTATGATTCCGATATTTTTAATACACTCTTTCATAGCGATTTGATATTGAGAATCTTGTTTTTTTAGGGACGTTGATTTCTATTTCTTTAACTTTCATGAATATCTCTGCATCTCCATTGTCATTGTAAGGGACAGCATAGTGCCTGTAGAACGCAACTTTCTCGCCGCTTTCGATAGTTCTATAATCATCATAGTCTATGTTGATCTCGCGTCCTCTATAATCGACCATCTTTACTTTCGTGAGATTTAGATCATAAGCACTGATCCAATATTTAAGTTGAAGATCTTGATCAGTGGCTTTTACGACGTATTGGTCCTGTTCTTTGTATATAGATATGTTACTGGTATCAGGAATGATAATATTACCAAATATCGCCTGCTGCATATCCATAAAATCCAACGAAATACCCATTTTGGCAAATGCATCTTCTGTAGAACCTTTTTGATAGGTTTTTTCGATCCTATTTACTGCCGCATAAGATGATGGAGTGATGAGTGTCCTCACAGCTTCGATGCTCAATTTTTTTACAGATGCCCATATGATACTATCTTTTCGCATGCGTATGTATGACTTGCCACTTACTCCTTCATCTGGCGTGTCAAGGGTGATACTGGTCTCACAAGCATACCATTCGAAGTCGTGATTATGAGATTTCAATGCACGTATGATTTCAGAGTTTGTTCTTTCTGGTGCAGGTCCAGTACGAGAGACTACCTTCTTGGACTTACAACCATATGCTGTCACCACCAGCAGGAGAAACAATAATTTTATGAAATTTGTATGATTGTTAGAAGTGATAATATCTCGGTTTATATTCTTTTAGTATCTATTTTTTTCTGTAGCGAATTTGATCTCACGCCTAGTTTCTGAGCTTTTTTCCAATTTTCTACGGCTTTATCTATTTTACCTTCATTGTAGTTTATATCACCTAGTATTTCCAGAGCGAGACCGTTTTTGTTATCGCTGAGCTGTAGAGACTTTGAGATGTTTCTATTGGCTTCTTCAATATCTTTTTTCATGAGATATGCTCGGCCTAATTCGGCATAGATGTTACTTTTACTCGTTACGTTTTTACCGGATACCATGAGACCTTCTGACAGTAGGTCTATAGCTTCGTCCACTTCATTACTTAGAGTGTATGCTTTGCCGTAGTATTCATAAGCTGAAGGTTTATTTGGAAATAAATCCAATACATTGGTTGCTGTACTCTTCAGCTTTGCTTTATCTCCCGCTTCACTATATGCTTCCAGTAAACCTTGCCAGACGGAGAATATATTATCGTTAAGTGCTACTGTTTTTTCGTAGGCTTTGGCAGCACCCTTGGGATTATTGGTGGACATTAAGATGTCTCCTTTGAGTGCATGCGCTTTGGCTTCTGTAGAATGAATGGTAGCGATTCTATCAGATAGCATTAGGAGAGCATCCGCCAGTTCTTGATCGTATTTCTTATTAAGTCTATCGATAAAAGGAATTAACTCTAGTATTTTTCTATCTGCCGGCACAGATTTATCCTCTATGATAGGAGTAAGGGATCTGAGGTAAGTGTTGTCATCTCCACCTCCTGTTTTAGCGAGTGTGATTGCTCTATTGGCCTCAGCATCATTGATGTCTATTGATAGAATTTTATTATATACCTTTTGTGCCTCTTCATTTTTGCCTTGTTTGTTGTAGTAAGAGGCTATATTATGCAGATATCTCGTATTGAATGGATATGCCTCTGACACTTTGATGAGTTCTTTGATTGCTTCCTTATCTCTACCTAAGATCTCGTATATCTCGTATTTTCTGCGAGATATATTTTCTTTTACTCCGATTAGCTCTTCTATCTTATTGTAGGCAGATATTGCAGCTTCAGCGTTGTTTGTTTGCAGATGAGCTGTTGCAAGTTTGTCGGTATATTCTTCGTTTCTAGGCTGTTTCGATACTAGTGATTTTAGTATTGGAATCGCTTCGTCATATTTTTCTTGATTGATGCATATATCCGCATAATTTGCGAGTACGTATTCATTATTTGGTTCATTTTCATTGGCCTTTTGGGCGTATTTGTGCTCATTGTACGGGTCCTCTAGATAGCTATATACCTTGGAGAGCTCCATAGATACCGCAGCATTTTTTCGATCTTCTTTATATAGCTCTGTGAGTATTTCTTGTGCTTTTTCGAACCTTCCGATAAGCATATATTTCTTGGCTTCGACATACTTATCTTGTACTGCTATTTGTGCTTCTGTATATTGAATCGGCTCCTGGGCAGATACTGCTACAGTAATAAAAACAAAAAATAAAAGTAATCCTCGCATCATCTGCATAATATTATAGTTGATAGTATCTATCGGTCAAAAAGTGTAGTAAAATGTACCAATAAGACGAAAAATGGGTAGAAAAAGTTTCTACCCGTATCATTTTAAGACTACCTTATTATTTATTTGCCGCTTCTCTTGCTCTTCTCGCTTTACCAGCATCTATGAAGCTTTTTACAAAGAATATCATAGCAATAACTGAAGTAATGGTCATGGCGATAACCCTTATCTGTTTCATAAGATCATCAGAGTTTAATGCAGCTATCAGGGGCTTAGATGCGATGCCGACTAAGCCTAGCAGAGTTACAACTACGGCTACATGCGCTATAGCTTTGTTTTCGTTTTTTACCCCTTGAGATATGGACAATAGGACTACACCAATCAGTACAGGCACTAATGCTGAAGGAGCATTGGTAGAAAAATATCCCCATCCTCCCATAATAAGTAGGGTAAGTGAGTTTAATAAGTGGGCTTTATATGCATTCATATTGTTATATTTTTTACAAAGATAATAATGATTGATAAAGTATTGAGTCATTTGCAAATTTGGTGTTTCCGCATTTTCTTACTGTTTTTAGAATATGAAATACAGTGATATCAACTAGATGATAACCATGAATTACCGTTATTTGATACAATTATAGTATTTAGATCGTATATTTATACGAACTATTCATTGTCAGTCCCCGACATACAGCATTATTTATACTTCATTTTGAAATGACGCATTTAAATTTCATTGCTTAATTCTAAGTGTAGTTACATCCTATGCCTAAGACACAAAATTATAGATATGACAATTTCAACAATATTAAAGACAAACTTAAAGAACCTGATGGCTATGTTGGGATTCATTGTGTTTTTCCAATATTCTGCTTTTGGAAACACAGACATCATAGGTATGATCTGGATTGATGATGATTTAAATGGGACTTTTAATGGGGAATTAGGTGTATCTGGAGTTACTGTAGATCTATTAGACGCTGAATCATTTGCTATAGTCGCTAGTGTAGTTACTTCTGGAGGTAATTTTGAATTCTTGGATCAGTCTGCTGGCAAATATTTAATAAGAATTCCTGCCTCGCAGTTCTTAGCGGGGGGAGCACTAGTAGGGACACTAAGTTGTCCAGGGTTTACTCCGGCAGATGATATGATTGATGATAATGATAATGGATCTGATAGTAGTCCGTCAGATGTGCGCAGCAGTGTATTTACACTTGACGATGTGGACCCCAACGCAAATGTGTTGATCGACTATATTGATTTTTGTTTTTTTGAAAATAATTGTTCAGAGCCTAATCCTTTTGCCAGTTTATCATGCGAGGAGATTTCCGCCACTGATGTGATATGTGATATTTACACTTTAGAAACATTTTGCTATACGCTTCCAGATGGATTTTCTGGGGGGAGTCAACCTACTCCTCTTTGTTCGAATAATGGTAATATAGCTGATAATATATCTTGGTTTGGATTCATTGCAGCGGGAGGAGATTACAGGCTTACGATTTCTTCTGAAGGCTGTACATCGGGCCAGTTGAATCTCGGTGGGGTTCAGGTAGGTATTTATCAAGACTGTGATTTTTCAGAGTCGGTTTTTTGTTCTCCGACTTGTACTACGGATGATATCAGTATATTATCTTCTCTACTGACAGAAGGAGAGGTTTACTACCTATTTATAGACGGATGTGGAAATATGAATTGTAACTACTCGATAGATATTATAGGAACAGCAACACCACCATCCCTAGTTCCTGACGCTATATGTTTGGATAATGATGGGATGCTAGAATGTGACAGCACCAGCTATTGTGTAGGTGGTGATGTAATATTTCAAGCTACTGGTGTAGATTTTTCTGCAGATTTTTCTTGGAGTATTACCACAGTGACAGGTGCACCATACAGTGGAGATGCGGATCCGAATACCACTACAGATAATTTGCAAATCTCATTCAGCGACGAGGGCGAATATCAAGTGTGTATAACAGGTGTAGACAATGGATGCGATTTGTGGACGGGTAGCGAATGCATAACAGTAACCACTTCAGAAGATATAGTTTTCGTAGGAGACGAGACTTTTGCCACGCAGTTTGTTTGTATTGATGATATGTACTCTGTGAATACATTAGACATGATCGATATCAATGGCGACGGGGTTGCTGGGTGGCAAGGACCTACTACTGATATAGGACTGGGATTGAATACGACGACCATTTTAACTCCAAGTTGCTCTTATGATCAATCATTTTTTCTAGTTAATTACGAAGAAGAGGAGCCTACTGATGTTTATTTGGCAGTTTGTGGACAAGATCTACCGTTGCAGATAGAAGATTTTATTTTGACGGTCGAGTCGTTTGCATCCGGTAATATTATTACGATAGATGATGTGCTTTCTTCTACACCAAATGTAAATGGGTGCGATAGTATTACGAATTATGCCATAGAGATATTTGATGTTGTGGACGGTGTGATGAGTCCTCCAGTTTGTACGTTCAATAGCACCATTCTCAATTTCGACTATAATGAAGCGGCCTCTACTAATTTTATATTTCTGAATTACGTATGGACGGACCCACTCGGCAATGAGCTTTTTGATACCCAAGGGGACAACGACCCAACAGATATATCGTTACCGATGGGCAGTATTGATGGCACATATACACTTACCATCACGATTACAAAGAATGGTTTTTCTTGTGAATACATCTACCCTGTAGAAGTAGATTTTAGCGATACACAACCGCCTACTCCTACCATATCAGGAATCACGATGGTATGTTCTGGATCTAATAGTGAGTCTATCTATATTGCAGCGGGTGGCGATCCTTCATTCAATTACATATGGACGATTCCGACGGATGCAGAGATGATACAAACAGGAGGGCCATTTGGCAATATGATCACCGTAGATTGGATAGGATCCGCGGGTGGTAATATCACTTTGCAAAGTGAAAATGAATGTGGGTTTAGTGATATTACCAGTATTGCGATCACAGTAATCCCAACGATGATTCCAGATTTTACGATAGATGCGGAAGTATGCGTAGGAGGAGAGACATCAGTAGTGTCGAGTGGTAGTGATGTCAATATTGTTTCTTATTTATGGACATTTGGAGGTGCACAGATCATAAGTGGCGGTAGCGGTAATATAGGACCTAATGTTTTATCTTGGTCTAATCCTGGGACCAAGACAGTCACATTACAAACCACAAATACCAGTGGATGTCTATCTGATCCAGTATCTAAGACCATAGAGGTCGTAGCGCCATTAGAAGCGGTAGATATCATCTGCCAACCGACTATAAACGATATTTTATTTATTTGGCAAGCACAAGAAGGAGTAACTTACGATGTAGAGATCTTCACAGGTCAGACTGGTGTGTTCGAGGGAAATTCTGCCTATAGGGTATCAGGTTTATCCGGTGGTGAAGAAGTTACATTAGAACTCTTGCAGACCGAAACCAATGGTCTATGTGCTGACCCTTTATCAACATTGATTACGTGTGTGGCACAAGATTGTCCAGATATTGCTATTGTCTTATCCGCTCCGCAGACTACTTTCTGCGAAAATGATAATACTGAAATCACACTAAATGCCATCGTAACCAGCCAAGTCAATGGTACGGGAGTTTTCAGTGGTCCAGGGATAGTGAATCCAATTGGAATCTTCAATCCTGACCAAGCAAGTCCAGGCGTAAATACAATAACATATAGTTTTATAGATGAAAATGGATGTTCAGGATCTCAGACCATCGATATCATAGTTATACCGTCTCCGATTTCTTCATTTGTACCCGATGTTACTGAGGTATGCGAAGGGGGGATGATCATGCTAGACTATACAGGTACGTCAGATGTGGATTCTTTCATATGGGACAATGACGAATTGACAATAGCTGATCAAGCTAATCCTTCTCTAACTTTCTTAACTCCTGGTCAAAAAACAATATCTCTTATCGTAATAAAAGACGGTTGTCAATCTGAAGAGACATCAATTGTAGTTGAGATATTGGAGAATCCGATTGCTGCTTTTACGGCGGCTTCGGATCAGATCTGTATCTCAGATGAATTACAACTTCAATATACCGGCGGATCAGATGTAGACAATTATGATTGGGATGTAGGCGTAGGTTCTGTGGATAATGTGCCAGATCCTGTTGTGTCGTTTATATTTCCAGGAGAGAAGACACTAGAGTTGGTCGTGTCCAAGGGTGATTGTGTTTCTGAGGTATTCAGTCAGACAGTAGTGGTAGATCAGATATTGAGCACTCCCTTATTGAACTGTAATGCAGGGAGCGGAAATATAACATTCCAATGGGATGAAGTCCCTGGCGCATCGTCTTATTTAGTATCAGTAAATGGAGACCCACCTTTTGAGTCTACCACGACCACATTATCTATAGATAACCTAGAGGATGATGAGTTGGTAGAAGTTACAGTGGAGGCTGTATCTGATGGAAGCTGTC
>CALLMH010000073.1 GCA_938007965.1 uncultured Saprospiraceae bacterium
CTCAGACAGTTGCAAGTTCTTAACGCCAAAATGAAATCCAAATACCTAAGCCAGCTAAGGTCGATTTAATTTCTGCCACAAATTATTGCTCCTTGTAAGTGATATAATTTTAATATTTTTCCTTACTTCTGAATAACCCTATGAATGTTCAGAAAAACAGAACCATGGTTTAGTCAGAGTAGCTTGCAACGCAAACGCGCGTCACTTTAGACGCCCTTAGCGGTGAGTTTGGTGCTGTTTAGAAAATTTGTTTTTAGGCTAAAAGACCAATAAACAGGGTAAATCCTTTCAGAAGTAGTCAGAAAAACTGTTATGGAAATAAGGATATTCGTTATTTACGGATATCCCTAATTAAAGTATTTTGAAAAAAATGCCAATTATCAATCATAAATTCTTCCCAATATCAACTGACTCTTCAACTCTTCGATTTGAGTTCTTACTTCATTCAATTTTTCTATATCCTCTTTATAAAAGTGGTTCCAGAAAAAATAAGATGCAATAATAGCACCTATCAGTAAAAACATATTCACCGCGACCGAAGAATCAACGAATAGATGGTGTGCCATCATGACTGTAGATGATAACATGATCGACATATAAATCTTGAGAATCTCTTTTCTACCGATCTTAAGATCGATACCACTTATAAGATAATCCATCTTGGGCAGTGGGCTTTTAGGATTTATCAGGCTTTGTTTTTGGAGCATATCTAAGTATAGCCCCTTTTCATGGACTCTGTAATACATGAATCCTCCTATCCACACTATAATAAACATCAAGGGCCAAGACGCCTTAGTGGTAAACATAAGTATCAGTGCAAAAACGACAATCAACACTGCAGAACCAAATAAGAAAGTTTTGTTCTCCTTATTATCTTGATAATCCTGGAGAGACTTCTGTATGTCGTCTATTGCTTTCGGAATATTGGGGTTTTCGCCTTCTTGCCGCATTACAGCATTGATTATTCCTTTAAGATTGGATATTGTTGCTGGTTGAAATACAGGTTTCACAATAGTGTTTTTGATTAGAAACTACAAGATAGCAATGGATGTGTAGAACCAATTACACTTTTATAAGAAATAAAGTAATAGTCATACTCTACAACTTTCTACGCGAAGGCTATATCGACTTACAATGATCACAAAACAAACATCAATAAATCGAAGAATGTGAGTACATCCATCTAATGCATTTTGAATTCATCAACGCAAAAAAGTGTTCTATTTCCCCTTCACGAAAGGATTATTTTTCTTCTCCTCTCCTACTGTTGTTGAAGGGCCATGACCACAAAATACAACTGTTTCATCAGGAAGGGTATATAGTTTTGTTCTTATACTATTTGCTAGTGTATCGAAGTCTCCCCCAGGTAGATCTGTACGACCAATACTTCCTTGAAATAATACATCGCCTCCTATCACGATTCCCTCCTCTTTACAATAAAATGAAATCGAAGCGGGAGAATGTCCTGGAGTAAATAGTACTTTCAATTCTGTATTTCCAAACTTCAAGATATCTCCATCATCTAATGTTTCTGCAATCTCCGGACTAGGATCATACGGTATACCATACATTGCGCTCACCTGAGGTTGCATGGCTAATACTTGCTTCTCACCTTCATGACTGATAAGTGGAAGATTATATTTTTCTGATATAAACTTATTTCCCAATACATGGTCGATATGACAATGAGTATTGATCAGCTTTACAGGTTTGAGATTATTGGATTCTATGACTTCGACGAGGGTACTTTGTTCTTCTTCATTATTACACCCTGGATCAAAGATGATACACTCTCCGCTATCATCGTATAATAGGTATGTATTTTCTGAGAAATCATTAAATGTAAATATTGCTATATCCATCGAGTCTTATTTTTTCAATTTTGCCTGCATAAATTTGATCTTCCGCCCTTTCTCTAGGTGCATTTTCTCGTAGTACGTCTTATATTCGAGTTCTGGAAAATCTAATGGTTGACTGTAGATATCATCTCTATCGTAGATCACATCTAAAAAATCACAAGCAGCCAATGTCTCTTGTGAAAACCCGTATAATGTAGGATCGTCGGTCTTTAGATTAATAATACCTCCATTTTTGAGTATTGGTTTGTATCGGTCTAAAAATGGCGGCGAAGTCAGCCGTCTATTCTCCTTACTATCTTTGAGGAATGGATCAGGAAAAGTGATCCAGATTTCATCGACCTCATTCTCATCAAAGAATAGACCGATCTGCTCGATTCTAGTTCTCAAGAATGCTACATTATTTAGATTTTGAGCTGTTGCACGAGTTGCACCTTGCCATATTCTCGCACCTTTCACATCGAGTCCCAAATAATTATTTTCTGGATTAGCCTCTCCTAGCGCGAGTGTATACTCTCCCCTTCCACATGCAAGTTCTAATATTAGTGGATTATCATTTTTGAAATGTTCCGCTCTCCATTTTCCTTTCAAGTCTACTTCCGTAGTTTCATTGGCCATCAACCTAGGATTAGTAGGATCATAGTTTTCATATACATTGGTAAACGAAAGTAATTCGTTGAATTTTCTAAGCTTGTTTCTCCTTGCCATGCTATTCTATCATTAATATGCGCTAAGGTAACATGCTTTTAGCAACTAATCAATATAGTATCAAAAACAGTAGATTTAACCATGTCGTATTCTATGATTTTCAGGATTTAATCTATCATTCTATATTTTTATGCTAGAGCGCCAGCACTTTTTGGATTTATAAAGCGCTTTATCTCGTCTACCTAATCAAAACCAATACTAGACAAACGAAAAACGAAAAAGCACCCAATAAGAGTGCTTTCAATAACAAATCTAGACTACAAAAATTTCTCTAAAGTTCGAGTATTATTCTTTTTATAAAAAAGAATATACTCGATCATAGAAAAATACTAAAAGTACAGTAAGGTGGTGTTTCCAATGGGAATATGGTCCCAAAATCTAATTAAATCAATTAGATGAGTGATGCTTTATATTGTGCGTGATACTTGAAATACACTTCTTCCAAAATATAGAGGCTTCAGATTTCAATAAATACTCTTTTGCTTATATCTCCAATCTATTGAATTGGGTATTTGTACCGAACTGAATGTATTAGAAAATCTAATTTCAGCTTGAAATAGGTTCTAGATTAGGCGTTTTGCTTAATCACAGATTATTTTTTGACTAGTATCACTTTGATATAATACTTATATGCCGGTAAATAGTTTTTTGGTACGCTGTTCACCGTTTTCATAATGAACTACTACAACTACGATTTGGGGCAACATATTAGGCAAAGATCTTAGTATTGATTCTACATCTTGTGCATCTACTTCTTCTGTGCTAAACAGTGCATTTCCAAACATATCAAAAACGGATAGCTGACTTATCTCAGGTTCATCAGTTTCATTTCTCACTTGTGAAGTTTCCTCAGGACTCAACCCATGCGAAGCAGATGTAAATAATTGATCTTCAGTAGTATCTGAATACTCAAGAATACTTGGTTCGCCACCACAGGTAATAATATTTATTTCGTCGAGAAAAATCATATCATAATTAGCGGACGCATCACACTCAAATCTAAATATCAGGCTATCTGTCATATAATCGGATGCAATTTCTAGTGTATCTTTATATCTTAGATTATTTTCAAAATCTACCCCTCGTTCCCATACTTTGATGATTGAAAATTGCTCACCTCCATCTGTGGATACTTGTAAATTAAACTTCTCTCCATTCTCCATGCTCTTCGCCTTAAAACTAAAATTTAGTGTTGCTTCATTAACCTCTTCAAAGTCCAATAGATCAGTGTAGACAGATGATCTAATACCACTATTGTCTCTTATCCGGACTGAGTAAGATCCAGCTGAAGCATAAGAGGAAGACTTATACACAATACAATCTGACCCGCCATCATTCCATATGCCCATGTCATATCCTTCAAATGAATTCGAAGTAAACGAAATACAATCGGCGCAATCAGAACCTAACACAGGGACACAAGCATCAAAGTCATCTGGATCATTATTCGAACAAAAACCATCTTCGTCTATATCTAAACATGGACATGATACTGATGTATCCTCCGACTCAGATCCCAATTGGGCATCTCTCACAGTGTCATAGAAGTAGTCCATTCTATCTATTTGATCAGTAGTAAAATTAAACCGACAATGCTTTTTACTGTAGGACATCATATTTACAGTAGATGGTATATAGGGTATTCCATTATCATCTGTTTCATTTCCTATATACTGACAATTAGAATATACTTCTCCCGCTAAATTAGGGTCAGCCTCAGTATCACAAAGTAGATCGCCAGTATTCTCACAGTCTACCCGCTCTACCAGCTCTGCTCCATAAGTGGTGTCATGAGTGTGCAATAAACCTAGATAGTGTCCCATCTCGTGACCGAATGTAGATGTATTAGTTGAGCAGGAATTTTTCATGACTATGTATCTATCGTTGCTCCAAGGAAAATTTGCAAATCCACATGAAGTAACTGCAGTCTTTACAAAATAAATATTGATCGCATCCTGTACATTGTAATCTGCATATAGGGCATCAGCTTCTTCATAACTAGTAACATTATAGTAATAGCTACTATTGAGGTAATTGATATTCGAAATATGAAACGTATAACTCGTATTGATAAAGTTCTCATTTAATTGGTCGATGGATGTAAGTAGGTCACATTCTGAAATACCTCCTGTTCCGTCATCTAAAGTAAGGATGTATACATTTAGAGGGATAAGTTCCGAAGTAGCAGTACGATACTCTCCTGGCTTGTTTTTTTGTTTCATCACAGATCTGGAAAATTTACTATAATCTGGAATCTGAATCTTCATATAGTCCTCTCTCGCATTCTGACCACATCTATCTTCCTGAGCAAATAAAGAAATAGAAATCAATGTCATTAACATCATTAAAATTGGTATAAGTGTGTTCATGATTTTATATTTTAGTATTCTTCTATAATTATTTCATGATGCAAGTTTTGCTTTTTGCATTGAATTACAATAAGTAAGTAATAAGCAAAAATGACACACTTGTCCAGCGTATACATTACACCTTTTTCATCAGACTTTACATCATAGATTTATAAAGCGTTAAGAATTTTGAGGGTATAGGACGTCACAAATATCGTTATGATTGACTTCGCTAAACCTATCACGCACAAGTGTTTATCGATGTTTTATTATTTCTACGAATGCTTAAATTAATGATCAAATCATACAGCAAAATGTGCTTCCTCTACACTATAGCATCGCATAGCATAAGTATTACAAATCGTAAATTTGGAGAGAAAAAAATTTTTATAAAAAGATGTAAAAAATGATCAGAAAGAGCCATAAGAAATTAAAAACACCTCAAATTTCATGTTGATAAAAATTTTTAGCGGCAAACTTTGAAATAAATCTGATCTATATTTCTAACATAATAGATCGACTAATACTGCTTATCGTTTATAAGAAATAATAGGAATAGGGACCTCAATAATAATCGAGTACCATATTAAAAATCATGAGTATTGATGTATCATTTCTTATTCCATATTACGGCTTCAAAACATCCATAAAAAGCCCTTAGATTTTATTTTTTAATATTTCGCCCCTACAGCAGATTTTCAAAAGTCTATTATTCAATTTTTTAATAAATTAAATGAAGCCTCTATATATGACATATTTGAAGCAGATTCGATATTTTTACAATCAAACAGTACTATTTGATTCGATTTAGCTTCATAATAATCATCTTATTCTTACACTCGTTCATTACTGCGCAGTGTGATACTGCCTATGATAGTAACCAATCTTCCAAAATAGCCAATTATGATATCAGTGTAGAATTAGATCATAAGAACAAAGTAGCTCACTGTCACCAAACACTGCGATGGAAGAATACTTCGCTTGATACTATCCGTTCTTTAAGGTTCTATATGTATATGAATGCATTCAAGAATATGAAATCTTCATATCTCAAAGATAGTGGCGGTAAAATATTCGGAAGAAATATCGCAGACAGGGGCACCGATGAATGGGGGCATATCACAATCAATAAAATGCTAGATGAAGATGACCAAGATTTATCAAAAAATACAAAATTCATACAAGATCTAGATAATAATAC
The DNA here is from genome assembly GCA_938007965.1 of uncultured Saprospiraceae bacterium. Taxonomy (GTDB): domain Bacteria; phylum Bacteroidota; class Bacteroidia; order Chitinophagales; family Saprospiraceae; genus CAJXUU01. The sequence goes on from CALLMH010000073.1 coordinate 6,114, forward strand.
CAATGATGAAACGATCATAGAGATCACACTTCAGAATCCACTACTGCCAGGAGAAATCGGAATATATGAAATGGATTTCACTACTAAAATGCCTAAGACTATTGCCAGATCAGGGTACAGTAAGAAAGATTTTTTCTTATTCGTTCACTGGTTTCCTCAAGTGTGTGTATACGAACAAGATAAAGACGGAATATGGGGATGGAACAGTCATCAATTTGTACCTGGCACCGAGTTTTTCGCTGACTTTGGAGATTATAATGTACGGATCTCTGCTTCCGATCATTTACAGATTGGAGGGTCTGGGTGTAGGATTTCTGAATCTAAAGCAGATGGTAAGCAAATCGTAGAGTTCCAAGCATACGACCTCATCGACTTTGGTTTTGTAGTCTATTCTGAGTTTGATGTACACACGTCTACTTTTCAAGGAATAGATATTGAGATTCTCATGCCGCCAGAGCACTGTGCGTTTGCAGACAGGTACAGAGAAGCAGTAGAGCACGGCCTAGAGTATATGAGTGCCAATGTCGGCCCATATCCATATCCAAAAATAACTGTCGTCGATCCACCTGTGCATGCCCTCAATAGCGGATTCATGGAATATCCGATGATGATAACTGCTGCATCTTTCTATGGTATACCTAAGTCTATCAGATCGGTAGAGTCACTCGTCATACATGAATTCGTTCATATGTATTTCATGGCTACGCTCGCCTCCAATGAGAAGGAAGAAGCTTGGCTAGATGAGGGATTCGTTACCTATTACGAAGATCGTATTTTAGACCATTATCACGGAAAGAAATCATCATTCTTCGATGTCCTTGGGTACCGATCTGGAAATGCAGAGAACTCAAGACTAGAATATATCAAACTAGATCATAGCAGACTCGGGCCCATCGCAAGACCTGGCTGGGAAATCAAAGGTCCTTACAAAGGTCTAATATATGCCAAAACATCATCAATGCTCCGCACATTAGAGGGTTTAGTTGGTATTCAATCTATGGACAAATTAATGCAAACTTACTTCGATGCATACAAATTCAAACATCCCAAAGAAGCCGATTTCAGAAGTATTGCTGCTGAAGTCTTAGGTGACGAATCTATCGGCTTTGATCTCGATCTGTTTTTTGATCAATGCCTACATGGTACAGATATATGTGATTACGAAGTAGTAAGCATTGATAATAACTCTGAGCAGTCGACCAAAGTAATAATAGCACAAAACGGGGGACTTCTGTTTCCTGTCAACATCGAAATCATATATCAAAATGGAAGTACAGCATACATGGAGTGGGGAGGCACCCCCGGACAAAAGATAATCGAATTCGAGCCTGGAACAAATATCAAAGCAGTAAATATAGACCCAAATTGTACCATCAATCTAGATATCAACTTCAACAACAACAGTGTCACCTATGAACCTAATAAAAAACCACTCGTCAAGTACGCCGCAAAATCTACACACTGGATGCAAGCCATCTTAGAATATGCAAGCTTCTTATTTTAAATATATCTATGCTTCAGAGGATCAAACATATATGGAATAGAGTACTTACTCATCGGAGTGAAGTGACTTGTATCTATCTGTTCCAATTGATCTATGGTGTCGTGATCGGATGTATTTCTTATTCTACTCTTGATGATTATATTGGTCAATCTATGGCATTGGATCGTCTTTCGTCGGGATTTGATCGTAGCGTATTTATGGATTTGATCCTTAATAATAGCGGTGCTTTATCTCCTATAGTGACCAGTGGGATAGTATTAATACCAATCTATCTCCTCTTCAGTATTATCCTACAAGGTGGTCTACTACATAATATTAGAATAGGTGAGAGAGGGATAAAAACTCAATTAAGAAATGGTATCCATTATTTGATTCCTTTTTTAGGATATGTGTGTATATCTGTATTGATCATTCTAGTCTTTTCATTTGGCATTGGGCTACTATACAAAAGCATCGTAGGAGATCCATTAATGAGTTTTTCTTCCGAGAAGCCTTTTATTCATTCTTTATTACTCATTGTGTTTATTATTTCGATCATAGTGAATTTGACATGGGGCTGGAGCGTGGTGGCTAGGTACAAATATATAGAGAGCGGATCATTTTGGGCTTCAATAAGATCAGGGATTATCTTTATAAAGCGACACTTTATCAAAACGCTCCTCATTGGTTATCTACTCATCGGACTACATCTCTCACTGGCATACATTTACTTTCTTGTGGTAGGGGATACAGGTGCATCTTCATGGATGATCGTTGCGATAGGTATCCTTGCCCAACAAGTATTTTCATGGATGAGAGTCATCATAAGAGGCATCGGGTATATATCTTTGGATCAAATAGAAGATACATTTATTGGATAATAATTTTCTCATTGACAGATATCAGCTCTTTGATAAAACTATCAGATTCCTCTGGGCTGATATATATCATCCGACCTGACTCGTACATCATCTTATACCCTTCTGTACCCAACCCAGTCCTATATCCGTATCCAATATAACTACTCAGTGACAAACTTTGAATACTAAATATATCTATCTCCCTTGCCGATAATCCTGCATCAACCGTAAGTATACTGCCTTCAATACTGTATACCGTCTTGAGTATGCGTTCGATAAACCATACTAGGGCAACAAACATAACCGACAATATGATAATTGACCATAATAATTTACTATTCGGTTCCGATGATATGATGTATTCTCTTATCAAAGCGAGGAGCATTAGGCTGTAAATCGTATAGGGGATATACTTAGCCATGATCATAAGAAGTGTACTTTTGGTAGAATGATAAGTAGCCATATAAGATATTTTACCATCAAATTAAGTTTAATGATTTACCCATGCTTTCAATATCCGATAAACAATTAATAATACTCGACCAGCTATTTTTGTTACCTTTCATTTCTGTTCACCGTTTTTTATATTAGATGAAAAAACTAATCATATTCTTATTTGCTTTTTTTGCAATTGTTCAGTTATCTGCACAGTACATCATAGCATTCCATACGGAAAATAATGATTCATTTAGAGAATGGATTATAGAAGTAGAGATCGACTCTATGACAGTCATCGAAGGCGAGCTTGAGCTCACATGGGGAATAGGAAATGATTTTTCATCATGGCAATATTCGATTGGGGAGATTGACGGGGAGGTCATACAGAAATACGATAACAATCCATCGTTTTGGGAGTTACGCCAAGGCTCTGATATCGTGTCCATGACAAGGACGTGGCCCAATGACCCTACCAGTTGGAAGATTAAGATGGGCAAGCAGTCATTTACAATAAAGTCAAAATTCGGCAATACGGTAGATGAGTGGGAAAACAGAGAGACCGACAAGGGAGACCTTATCATTTACACCGAGAGGGAAGGAGACCCCAGAGACTGGTTGGTAGATGATTATATGAATGATGAGATCTCGTTATCCATGCGCATGGCCGCTACTTTCATAGCCATATTTTCAAGTACTCCTAAGATCTAGTTTTGGATAGCCCGAGCTCTTCTATAAGTTGTTCACCGTGTTCTTTAGTCTTTACCTTGTTGATTATATTGGTGACTATTCCTTCTTCATCTATGATTACAGTAGTTCGGTATACGCCCACAATCTCGCGACCCATGAATTTCTTTGGGCCCCATAGACCGAATGCATTGATCATTTCCTTATCCACATCAGCTAAAAGTGAAAATTGGAATTCATACTTATCTATAAATTTTTGATGCTTCTTTTCTTTGTCTGGGCTTACTCCGTATACAGTGTAATCATTTACAGTGAAGTATTTATAATTATCTCTTATACTACATGCCTCTTTTGTACACCCAGGAGAATCATCTTTAGGATAGAAGAATAAAATATGCTTTTTGCCCAACATTGTCTCTGGAGTTACTACTGTACCATCTTCGGTTGTCGATGAAAAACTTGGTATCTTATCTCCTACTTTAATCATATTTATTTTTTGTTTGTGTGTACTTCTGCCGATTGTCTAACACATTCGAAAAAAAGATAAACAAATGTACCTAATAAAGGTTCACTTTTTGATTCAGACTCAACCTTGATCCATCAATTTCCATAATGAATAATTTTAACTTATTCTAGACGACATTTTCCATGCAAACTATTCTGATCTTTATGATTACGCACTAATGAATTGAAAAAATACCGATGTTAAAATGATGTATAGCCACATTGTAACCAATACAACTATGACGCTATACAGCTCGGGAAATAAATTTCCTAGATGGTTTCCGATTCAATGCATTCTATAGGAATTAATTTATGTTCTTAAGTCACTTCGTCAATATTGAATATAATTTCATGTCAATTATCATTTTTGAATATACATTGAACTGAAATCTACCAGAATTTTCTTTTTTTGGTATTTTTCATATGCTAACAAATCATACTATGAAACATAGTAAAAATATCACTATGTGAAAAAGGCTCATTTATAGATTAGAACAACTTACAATTATTACGATGACATATTTTACCATCACATTCTTACAATTAAGGGGTATAGATAACATATGATAAAAAAAACTGATGGCATCATTAGTGCAACTAGGTTAGTGTTGAAATTAATAACCAAAATATTTATTGGACGGTAGTCAAAACTCATAATAGATTACATCCAATATTGAAAAAACTCATTATGGCACAACAAAAAGACGAGCACGTCTGGCTAGACGCTAGGCTATGGTTGGCGTGCACCATGCTAGGGGTATTACTCTGTTTTATGATCGTATCCTTTCCTGGATATTAGGAATCATAGAAATGACACACAGGAGATAAACAATGAGCTGGCTCATGTTTTTCTTCTGTTTTTTAATTTTACAAACGGGCTATCGGCCAATTACTGAAAAGAAAGACTTAGTAAAAGGCAACATTGGCGGAGCTCTAAATATCCCAATTTCTTCAATAAATGAAGTATCATGATCCAAGAACTTAAAAATTTGGGGTGCGCTCTTCTTCTGAAATAAACTGGTGAAAACATCTTCTCCTGCCACCCCATTCTCTAGCATAGCATGGAGCATAACCTTATCATATAGCACATATCTTCCGTGAAGTCCTTCGTAACTTTTGGATAGCTCTTCATCGTTTTTGATACAATGGATCAGCTGATCACTATGCTGCTGTATTCTCTTAAATGCAAAACCAGAGCTAGATTTTACGATTCCCCCTCCAGTCCCTATATGGAATACACGTTTGGTATTATGTCTACTGAAGTCATATGTTGTCATCGGTATGATACCAAATTCTTCTTCGACAATCTTGTAACTAGAGATCTGTAGATATTCCTCTATATAATCAGTGAGAATAGCATTATAATCTCCTTGTGTGAGCAGACTATTGGAAAAAAGTGCAACTTCTACAAGCGCTTTGGTCTCAGACTCTGGAAGAACATACAAAAATCTAATATCATTCTTCTGCTCTATACGAAAGTCCATAAACGTGGCACATGAAGGATCGAATACAGGTTGCTCTGTCTCAATAACATATCCTTTAAAGTGCTGATCTACGTATATATGGTCTCCAGGATCAATCTTGGGTGACGAAGGATAGCTTTTCAGTACGAGTCCCGCTGTAAACTCTCTACTATCGGTTTGGACTGTAACTATATCCTCCGCCTCGTTTACAGAAATAATCCTATCTCTTATAAAAGTAAAATTACCAGCCTTGTCGATAAAAGGAATGGTATGATTGTAAAAATCTATTCCCGATATCATTTTATATTGGTAAGGATTGACACTCTGACGTTTATCGAGCGACTTAGAATAAAACTGAATCTCATCCCATTTCTTCTTGACGATTTTATCAAAGTATCCTTCTCCTATCTCCCAATAACACCAAGTGCGATCATTTTTATCTTTTGCATCTTGATCAATAATAGCAATAGTCTTATCGTCGAAAAAACTATCACTAGCCATTCGATAGGCTAGACTTAACCCAGCTGCTCCACTTCCTAAAATAATATAATCAAAATGCATATCACTTTTCATTTCTATAGAACAAGATAGAACCAAAATTGGTTTTTGAGATTATCTTCGCACAATAATTATAATCTAAGATGCCATGACATATTCGGAAGTACAAGAATTTCTATTTAGTCAATTGCCAATGTATCAAAGGCAAGGGGTATCGGCATTCAAAAAAAACTTGGATAATATAATCGAGCTTTGTAATCTATTGGGCAATCCACAGAACAATATCGAGTGTATTCATATTGCTGGTACCAACGGAAAAGGATCCACATCTCACATGATCGCAGCTGGATTACAAGCCAATGGTTATAGAGTCGGTTTATATACTTCTCCTCACTATAAAGATTATAGGGAACGTATCAAAATCAATGGTGAATTCATCACTGAATATGAAGTAATCAAATTTGTAGTAGATAACAAAGAAGATTTTCTGAGAATACAACCCTCATTTTTTGAGATTACTGTAGCTATGGCTTTCTATCATTTTTCGACTCATGAAGTCGATATAGCCGTTATAGAGACAGGTCTTGGAGGAAGGCTAGATAGTACTAATATCATCAACCCGCTGTTATCAATCATAACCAATATAAGCCTAGATCATCAAGCAATGCTCGGAGATACCCTTGAGCTTATAGCAAATGAAAAAGCAGGAATAATCAAATATGATACTCCAGTAATAGTCGGAGAATATCAGCAAAGTATAAATCACGTATTCACTCAAAAGTCATCTGAAACTAATAGTACTATACATCAAGCAGATCTATTATCGAGCCTTACATATTCGGACACTGGAACTTATCTTTTCAAAATAAATGACCACGATTGGGGAGTGAAATTTAAAAGTAAACTACAAAATCCTTATCAACAAAAAAATCTGATTAGTGCACTTTATTCCTTATGGACACTCCGCGATCAACTGGACCTTGATGTGACAAAAATAGCCTACGGAATTGAAAACATACATCAGCTAACCTACTACATCGGAAGATGGATGGTAATCCAAGAGCAACCTCTAGTAATATTCGATAGTGCACACAATGAAGCAGGTATCTCTTATTTAGTAGACGAAATATCAAAGACTGACTACAATAAAATACACTTCGTATATGGAACTGCTGCAGATAAGGATTTAGATACCATTTTCAAATTACTTCCCAAGGAGGCGATCTATTACTATGTAAAAGCAGATATCCCGAGGGGAATGAAAACTGATCGTCTTCAATCTATAGCAAAGCAATACGATCTCACAGGTCTAGAATACCCTTCTGTAGCCTCAGCATATAGGACGGCACTCAGTTCCGCAAATGAAAACGATATTGTTATCGTTGCAGGGAGTATTTTCGTAGTCGCAGAAGTAATATAATACTACTGCCCTCTTCTAGATTTCATTCGATCCTTTGCGAGGATTTTTTTGTATTCAGAGAATTGCTCTGGTGTCAATATCTCTTCAAGTTCTTTTCGACCGCTTTCCCTCACGGCCCTCAATTGAGATCTCATCGCAGTCCTGTCTCCATTTGATTCATTCCTAAGTTTATCCATAGCAGCTTGGTTTCTCTCCCAAAAGTCTAAAAAACTTTTTTCCTGAGATTCTGAAAGACCTAATTGAGCTACAATCTGTTCTGGATCTATTTTAGGTCTACGCATTCGTTCGTTCTTTCCCATTTTACCAGTAGTCGCATCCGGGATATCCGGCTTTTGCACATTTGGAGAAACTACTTTTTTCTTTTCTGCTGTGGGTGTTATCACCTTCTTTGTTTTGCATGCACTGATGATAAGTATCATACACAGAACTGATAATATATTTTTCATGTATTTATTATTTTTAGACAGTTTGATTATAAGATTATGTGTTTTTGTTAAGCCCCACTTAATCCTCTTTTCTACTTACTACTTTTTGCTTTTTTGATTAGTGATGACTTAGATCCAAGTTTGAAAATAATCATTTCTTTTGGAGTCTGAATATTTAGCCATTGGATTTTCATGTATTTACTTCATTAGTCGCAAGACAGTCACTATTTACTTAGAGTTCTAGTCTCGTCCTTAGGAATTTATAAATAATTAAAATCTACCACCTCTTCGATCTCCTCGTGTTTCTCGTTTTTGAGCTGCATTGCTCTTTCCAAAGTTTCGCAGATCATATTTTACATTGACCATGAAATACCGTTGCAGCACATTACTGGACGTACTTTCAATGTAGGTACTATTTACAGTCCTATTTATAGCTTGATTTTGATTGAAAAGATCAAAAACTGATACACTAACTTCCCCTCGATCATTTTTCAAAAACTTCTTTCCGATACTCATTATACCAAGAAGATAGCTATCGTCAAATCCATCACCATACCCTCGATACAGTTGATGATTAATCTGATTTCTCCAAATGATTCCCCACGGAAAGATAACATCTAATTTTAATCCCGTGTTTTGATTTACGAAATTTGTATTTTGTTCTGGCTGCAACATATTGGTCGCTATGCCGATGTTCGTATTTGATGATACTGTAAAATCTACTCTGTCACTGATATTTGAAGTAAGACTAGTCCCAAAACCTAAAGTAGAATTAGCAATATTATTATTAAGACTATCTATAAGGTTAGGCGTATTCGTATAATTGGCATTAATATTAAAATTAAGCTTTGATTTTATAGCCGTGACAGGCAGCCCAATGGTTACATAGGATCTAAGATTGATATACCCTGATAGGTTCTCTGGTACAGTTAGCTGAGCTCTAGGATCTATATCGAGCATTTCGTACAGTTCATTTCCTCTTCCGCTTAAATATGTTCTCTGACCTATAAAGTTACTGGAGTAGTCCCCTCCTGCAAATACATATAGCACCGTCCCTTTTTCTTTATCAGTAGACGAAAATCTTGCAAATAGACTGTGTTGATACCCTTGTTCTATATCTATATTACCTTTGCTGAGTTGGAGTGGATTACTATTATCTATTGTCTCTGTCAGTTGCGTAGCCGAAGGGTTATCAGTTCGTGGTCTGTAATATATTCGTAAATTTTGGCTATTCGAAAATTCCATTCTCGCCATTACAAATGGCAAGAAGTTCGTATAACATTTATCTGACATAAATTGTGATGGAACAGACTGGTCAGCTGAAATAGATACATTTTCCACTCTGGCTCTAGCAATAATCATCGTTTTTTCTTTTCTCCACCTGTAACCTGTACTTGCAGTATGTGTTTGCTGCTCTGTAATCAGGTCATTAGATAGTGATGGGAGCGGGATCCCTGCATCTATTGTAGTGCCGAGTGTTGTATTTTGATCATCTTCGCCATTATCCTTCTCAAATTCGTATTCGAAAGAAATTTGAGCATTTTCTGATACAGGTTCCGTGTAGCTGATCTCCGTTTGTATTCCCCAATCTCTATTATCATTTGTGCTAAACTGTGTCAGGTCATTCTCCGTTGTGTCTCTAGAGAGATTGGTCTCTAAAGTAGTGATTCCATTTTTTGGAGCATAGCTATTTCCAAGTGAAAGTGACAGTGTTCTCCCTCTCTTTTCAAATGCATGTCTAAATCGAATACTATTATTTAAGTTTAGGCCTGACTGGTCAGAAGAGTAGATATTATTGGCTATATCTGGAGTCGATCCTTGTCTTAAGAATTCAGAATCAGAAAATTCATTAATTGTATTGTCCTGCCAACTTATTCTTGGTTGGATGCGTATAGTATTTTTATCATTCAATTCAATATTTAATCTAGCCTGGACTCTATGGTTTTGATTACCACTCTCTGTTAGATTATCTTCTATGTATATATCACCTCCTGTATCTTCTGCAAAATACTCCTGCTCGATATCTTGATCCAACACATTGTCAGCCTCATTGTAAAAGTATGAACCCGAAAAATCTACTTTATCTCCCCACTTATCGGAGAAATTCAACCCTACAGAATTGGTCTCTGCGATACCTGGTTGTTGACCCACTAAAAAATTATTAATGCCACCTCTACCGCGTCGACCACCTCTCCTTCCTCTCCTATTATTACCACTACTACCCGTCACGCCAAGTAGATCGTCTGTGGAGAAGTTTTGCTGATTTACATTATTACTCAACCCTATAATAGAGGTCCTTTGATTCCCATTAAATATGTTTAAATTTCCTCCAGCTTGGTATCTTTTTTCCTGGCCGAATCCTGCATATATCTTACCGAATTCACCGTTTCTCTTATCAGTTTTTGTAACTATATTTATAGTTTTGGTTGTGTTCCCATCATCAAATCCAGAGAATTGTGATTGCTCACTTTGTTGGTCGATTATTTCTATTTTTGCTATTATTTCAGCGGGCAGTGCATTAAGTGCTACATTGGGATCATTTCCAAAAAACTCTCTTCCATCTACTGTGACACTTGTTACATTTTCCCCATTCGCTTTTACCGTTCCACCTTCTATTTGAATTCCAGGTATTTTAGCTATTAATTCTCTTGCATCAGCATCAGGAAGTGTTTTGAAGACGGCTGCATTGAATACAGTAGTATCCCCTTTTTGTATAGCTTGGATCATTGTTCCCGTGATTTCAACACCATCTATTTCTAAAACATCATTTTCTAGAATAATATCATCCCAAGCTGTATTTGAGTCGATCGTTAGTCGTTTTCGATATTTTTTAAATCCCAAGTAATTTACCACAAGCCTATAATCTCCTTGCTCTATATTATCTATTAAATATGTACCATCAATACCCGTCACAGAACCATGAAAAATATCAGATTTCATTTTATATAGACTAACTTCCGCGCCGATAAGATCACCTGAATTAGAAAGCACCTTGCCTGATAAAGTATATTGACTAAACCCCAACACACTAATAATAGAAAACACAAAAGATAAATAAAATTTCATAAAAAGTAATGCTTTTAAACACCTGCAAATAGGTAAGACTTACCGAAACATCGAAGGTTTAATGCAAACGAATTAATAGTATTTTTACCTCGTCTGTTCACTCGAAAATTTATTGATATCTATCATATATGCTCCAAAAAATAAAATCGCTAATATCAGATGAAGCCCGAAAGCACCCAAACTAGAAACCGTCTCTTGTGTGAAAGCCGCATACATCTGAAATGAAATCATCAAATGAAAAAACATAATCATCAAAGTTACTTTTTTGCAAGTATCATTATATTGAAACATTCTGTAAAACATAAAACTTACGCCTCCAAAAGTCAATGCCAATATACCATATAGCTTAGCCACCACAATAGTCTCTAATTGTTGATCGCCTAACATAAGTAATAAATCAGGCCTAAATACCAATACCATGCCTCCTATCATTTCTATAAAAGCATGTATTAAAAGTATATTCTTCACGGAAATCATTTACCTATTTTTAATTTATGATTATGTTATCTCGCTCAATTTCTTAGACCTTATGAGTGCCGCATTCAACGAGGTTTTAAAGTTGCCAGAGACATCAAATTTTTCGAGACTTTGAAAAGCGGCCTCTGTAGTCCCGCCTTTACTTGATACTCTACGTATCCACTCTTCGCAGTTAATATCATTCTTATTGAGTAAATCTACTGCACCTCTAAATGTCTGAGAAGTCAACAGTTCTGACTCCGCTTGAGAGAATCCCATGTTTCTAGCTGCTTCTATCATTGATTGCATAAAATAAAAAACATAAGCTGGCCCAGATCCTGATATTGCTGTAGCAGCGTCTATCATTTCCTCTGAATCTTTATAGATAGATTTACCAGTACTGTTGAGTAAGTTTTGTACTAGGATTAATTCTTTCCTAATTACCGCGTCTGAAGAAGTAAATACAGTCATACCAGTTCCTATTTGGGCTGGCAAGTTTGGCATAGCTCTTATAATCTTCTTAGTACCTAGTTGTTCGGCCAGTGCATTGATTTTCACTCCTGCCATAATGGACATAATCACATGATTTGCATTGATATAGGGTGCAAGGTTCGAAAACAGTATAGAAGTATCTTGCGGCTTTACCGCGATGATTATCAAATCAACGTCGTTAATATAATCTCCTGTCTCGCCAAAGACGACACCTATATCCAGCTTAGTTAATTCAACAGCTTTTTCTGGAGATTTTTCGAGGATCAACATCTCCTCCTTTGCAACTATCCGAGACTTAAGGAAGCTTTTGGCATAGGTTAGACCCATATTCCCGCCTCCTATAATTAATAATTTCATGCGTATTATTTTATAAAACCCATTAAAATAAAAAAAGGTATAAAAAGGTATAAAAAGGTATAAAAAGGTATAAAAAAAGCCTTGCAGAAAACTCTACAAGGCTTGTTTATTAAATTGGCAGCGACCTACTCTCCCACAAATGCAGTACCATCGGCGCTACGGGGCTTAACTTCTCTGTTCG
>CALLMH010000074.1 GCA_938007965.1 uncultured Saprospiraceae bacterium
ATAGCCCTTCACTCCGCTTACTGCTGAATGAATACACCGTTTATGCTTGATTTTACGTAAATATGAGGTAATAAATTTCAACTTAAACTTCCACTCGCCGTTCGAGCTTTCATTTTTGGCTTGACCCAAAAACGAAACAAAAAAACGAGTGTTTGCTAAACAAGGCATCTCTTATCTCAAGACTTTACCTGACTTTTAACGCTATTGGGATCACATTTTGACTAAACTTGCAAAACTCGCTTGCGCTCAGACAGTTGCAAGTTCTTAACGCCAAAATGAAATCCATATACCTAAGCCAGCTAAGGTCGATTTAATTTCTGCCACAAATTATTGCTCCTCGAAAGTGATATAATTTTAATATTGTCCTTACTTCTGAATAACCCTAAATTAAATCCAATTCAAAATTTCATCTAACACAACTCAATTATCTCCTGAGTTTGATAAATTAATTCAAGTAGAATCTCTTATTCCAATCACACTTAATAATACAAATTGTTTCTAATTATCATATTAAATAAGAATGTAATGTGATATAACTTATTGAATAATAGTGTCATATGCGAAAACCATTAAAAATCAACACAGATTTTAGAAAAAGAATAATAAAAATCTGAAACGAGTTAATATTTATATCACAGAAAAACTATACCTTGTCACCAAATAATTAGCATTATTCAAAAATCGTATGAGGAGACGTCCTAGATGCGATTTTTTTTTGCCCTATTGCGAGATGTCAGGATTTCATTCTGAGCCTATTTTATGTTCCTATCTATATCCCTGCATATACATTTACCCTACATGTTGTTAGTTACTTAATCCTTTCCAGTCCAATTTGATCGCGGCCATCATAAATGCGAAAATACAGCTCGTAACCAGAGCAAAATATCCTATACCCGCCCCAAGAACAGTCCTCAGATACAAAGCTCCTAATGCCAGTATCAAGGTGACGAATAAATAACCAAGAATTCTTACTACTGGATAGTCCACTGGATAGTACCTCTGTCCGATGAAATATCCTAATATTACCATAGTAATGTAACATGCTAATGCCGCCCAAGCCGAAGCTATCGTCCCATACTTAGGGATTAATAAAATACTGACTAGGATCGTAACAAAAGCACCAACAAAAGAAATAAAAGCGCCTATATGGGTTTTGTCTTTGAGCTTGTACCAAATCGATACGTTATAATAAAGACCCAAGAAAACATAAGCAAACAACAATATAGGCACGACATTGATCCCCGATTTGTACCGCTCTCCAAGTAGTAAAGTAATCACGTCTATATAGAATATAAGCCCTAATGTAGCCAGACACGCAACGATAGTAAATGCCAGTGCCACTTTTCCGTATACTTTGATCGAATCTTTATTATCAGAATTATTAAAAAAGAATGGCTCCGCAGCATAATTGAATGCCGTGGTAAATAGATTAAGAAGGATAGCTAGTTTTCCAGCGGCTGCATATACTCCGACATTCGCCAGATTGTCCAATACGCTCTGCCCTAAAAATGCACGCTGAAGAGGGGCCGCAAATGCTTGATTGATATTTCCGGCGATACCTACGAATACAAGAGGTAGAGCGTACCAAGACATCTTCTTAAACAAACTAAAATCAAAAGAGAAACGGAATGAAGCAAACTCTGGTAACATCGCCAGCAAAACTGTCCCTGATGCAATCAAATTAGTAAAGAATACGAAATCAATCTTCCTAGTAATTCCTAGGTAACCATTGAAATCACTATACACCTGTGGCAAATACTTAGGCATAAACTCTAAAAAAAATAAGACTAACAATACCGTAATACCAATATTTAATAATTTATAAAAAACGAATCGTATGGGGCGATTTTGTAATCTCAATCTTGCAAATACTAAAGCTGCTAAAGCATCCAAGACTAAGAAATAAGCAAACCATCTTATATAATGAGGAGATTCGTCATAATGTAGTAGTTCTGAGATCGGACCTACAAGAGGGATAAGTATAAAAAGAGAAATCAAACTAAAAATAAGAACTCCAACAAAACCTGTGTTAAATACTTGCTGCGCATCTTTCTGGTCTCTACCAAATCGAAACATAGCAGTATCTAATCTAAAAACCAAAATAGTGAGTATCACTGTAGCATAAGAATACATATCAGCATAGATTCCATACTCAGACTCCCCCACTTTTCGCGTAAGATAGACGGTAAACACAACAAAAAGTAAAACCCGCGATATGATATGGCTCAATCCATATATCACTGTCTGCCCTGCTAGTTTCTTTAATAATGACATTATAACTTATTGATATATGATGCAAGATAATTCAAAATCTATACTTGATCCATGTACAGTCATATTCGTCGAAGATTATCTATTAATAGAATACTAAAGTAATCATATCTGCGATCCTGATGGATTTTAATTTTACTTTTGCACTTCGAAAAATAATTGAATATGGTATCTATCGACGGACTAGCAGTAGAATTTAGCGGGCACAAATTATTTAGTAATGTGTCCTTTGTCATAAATGAAAATGATAAGATAGCTCTCATGGGCAAAAACGGCGCAGGTAAATCTACGATGATGAAAATAATCGCAGGAGAACAACAGCCGACGAGAGGCCATATTCGAAAGTCTAAAGAAGCTGTGATTGCCTACCTTCCCCAACATCTCCTCACAGAAGATGATAGTACTGTATTCGAAGAAGCTGGAAAAGCATTCCACGAATACAATAGTATGAAAGAGGAAATGGACAAACTAAATAAAGCTCTCGAAACTAGGACAGACTATGAGTCTAAAGAATACATGGACATCATAGAGCGTGTCACAGACTTAGGTGAAACATTCTATACACTCGAAGATGTAAATCATGATGCTGAAATAGAAAAAGCATTGATCGGGCTAGGGTTTAAAAGGGAGGATTTCAATCGACAGACTGGAGAATTTAGCGGTGGTTGGAGAATGAGAATAGAATTAGCAAAAATACTTCTTCAAAAACCCGACCTCATCCTCCTCGATGAGCCAACGAACCACATCGATATAGAATCTGTAATATGGTTAGAGGATTTCTTGATCAATAAAGCAAATGCTGTAGTGGTTATTTCTCATGATAAAGCATTCATTGATAACATCACCAATAGGACCATAGAGGTGACGATGGGTAAGATCTATGACTACAAGGCCAATTATTCTCATTACTTAGTATTGAGAGAAGATCGTCGAGCAGATCAGATGAAAGCATTCAAAGAGCAGCAAAAATTTATCGCCGAACAAGAACGTTTTGTCGAGAGATTCAAAGGGACATATTCTAAGACGAATCAGGTGTCATCTGTAGAACGGATGTTGGAAAAATTAGAAATAATCGAAGTAGATGAAGTAGATAATGCATCTCTAAAACTAAGATTTCCTCCATCACAAAGGTCGGGCGACTATCCTGTAATCGTAGAAGATCTTTCTAAAAAATACGGTGACCACATTGTATTCGAGAAAGCTAGTATGACCATCGAAAGAGGACAGAAAGTATCCTTCGTCGGTAGGAATGGTGAAGGAAAATCGACCATGATCAAAGCCATAATGGGCGAGATCGATTTCGAAGGTAAATGCCAACTAGGCCACAATGCAAAAATTGGATACTTCGCACAGAATCAAGCTTCTCTACTCGATAGTTCTTTGACCGTGTTCGAAACCGTAGATGAGGTAGCAAAAGGAGAAGTACGGACACAAATCAAGAATATACTAGGACGATTTATGTTTAGTGGGGAAGATGTAGACAAAAAAGTGAGTGTACTATCAGGTGGAGAAAAAACCAGACTCGCCATGGTCAAATTACTACTAGAGCCCGTCAATCTTCTCATATTAGATGAGCCCACGAATCACCTAGATATCAAATCAAAAGATGTCCTCAAAGAAGCATTGCTTAATTTTGACGGCACACTTATCCTCGTATCACATGATAGAGATTTCCTCCAAGGTCTATCCGAAAAAGTATTCGAATTCAAAAACAAAAGAGTTTTGGAGCACTTCGAGACGATTGATGGATTCTTAGAAAGGAATAAAGTGGAGAATCTAGCTAAAGTAGGCATGTGATATCCATGTGCTAGATTTTCTGCTTTAACAAAATCACCACCACTGAATCAGAAGCGTAATCAGAAAATGGAGAAACCATAAAACAGGAATTAATACTAGTATACCCACTATCCTATTCTGAAATTGTTCCCTAAGAATTGTTTTATTTCTTGATTCCCTGATCTTCCTATTTTCTAATTTACTCAGTGGCTGTAGATTAAATTCCTCATTCTTTAATCCATCTTTTACTCTATAGAAAGGTTGTCTTTTTCTCTTTCTTAATTCTGCATTGGCCTTTATACTTGCACTCATAGCGGCTGCTGATCCCATGACATTTGATTTTGATTTAATCAGAAGATAATAGCATTGAATTTCAGAGAATAGAAATTCACGATGTAACAGCGGAAAAACACGACGAAAGATATTATATCTATCTCTAATGCCGTAGGGATATCCGTAGATGAGAACTCATAAGATTGATATCGATGGAAGATATAAATAGCACTAAAAAAGCCAGTCCGAAAATGAATTCGAACTGGCTATTGCTTTCTATAAAATCAGGATACTATCCCTCTAATTTGAATTTAACAGGAAGTGTGTACTGCACTTTTACAGCTCTTCCTCTTTGTTTTCCTGGTGTCCATTTAGAACCCATACTATTCATAGCTTCTACTACTTTTAGTGCAGATGCTCCTGTGCCTGCTCCCGGATCTCTTACGATCTTGGCTTCAGCTACAGATCCATCTTTCTCTACTACGAACTGTACGACTGCCATCCCTTCTACACCATTTTCCCGTGCTATTGCAGGATACTTAAGGTTCTTGTAGATGTACTGCAGCATTTTTTGCTTAGCACATTCTTCTTTTTCCTTATCTGATCCTCCAGAGTCTTCACATCCAGGGAATCTAGGCATCTGCTCTACCACTTTGAAGATTTCTTCTTCAACTGGCGGCGGTGGTGGTGGTGGTGGCGGGGCGTCTTCCACAACTGGAAGTTCCTCTACTACGTCATCAGCCTCGATCTCAGTATCCTCAAATACTGGCTCATCTTCTTCTTCGATTTCTTCTTCTGGCACCTCTTCGATTACCGGTGGTGGTGGCGGTGGTGGTGGCGGTGGTGGTTCCGCTGTTCTTGGTGGTTCTTGTTCTATTTCTTCATCGAAATCTAGTGCGTCATCTGGAATGACTACTACTTTCTCATACCTAGTCCAACTGAATGCAAACAAAGTAAGTGCTAATGCTGTCGCTAATCCATATCCGAAGATAGAACCAGTTTTACGCATCACATCGGCTTCAGGGTACTTATTTCTTGATTTTAGATACGACTTAATATTACTATCATCATACTTTGCACTTAAATCAGAATCTGCTTGTTTCTTGATGTAAGTTCTGTAAGCAAAAATAATAGCAATCGTTAGAAGTAGTAAACCGAGAAAAAGAAGCCCAACGGTCTGTCCCGTCAATGATAAATCTCCCATAGTTAGTGTTTAATAATTTTATAAAAAGCTGTTAATCCTATAATTGAGCCTATAATATTAGCAATAATATCTAGAATATCAAAATGACGACCCATATCCATTTCGTATTGGCAAATCTCCATAAGCAGACCCAGTGCGATAGAAACATAGAACGCAGTCCGAGCTCCTTTGACTCTGCTGGTTTTATAACTCAGTAATCTTGACCACAAAAAAACAAATATAGTATACATCACCACATGAGATAATTTATCTAAATGCGGGATATCAAGTAAACCAGAATCGTTCACTGCCCCTTTGGGTATAAGTGATGCAACTAGTATGAAAATTGTCCATAAAAACGCTGCAGTTCTTGTTGCCATAATTTCAAATAATATTCCAAACTAGATGTCTTACATCTAATGTCGTTTCCTTCTAGATGCATGTCCAAATAAAAATGGTGTGTATTGCTATGAAAATATTTAAAATTTAATTTTAAATATTTTTGAATGCATCACAAAAACCATGGACGACGGGTACTAAGCTATCATCGCTTTGTAATCCTCAGCACTTAATAATCCTTCGAGTTCTGTAGCATCAGATGGTTTGATTTTCACAATCCACCCTTCACCATATGGATCAGAATTTAGCAGTGCTGGCTCATCACCTTCTGATTCATCAATTTTTTCATTGAACTCTAATACCTCTCCAGAAACTGGCATGAATAAATCCGAAGTAGTTTTTACAGCTTCTACCGTACCAAACACCTCATCTTTTGCTACTACATCTCCAACGGTATCTACCTCTACATATACCAATTCACCCAACTCACTCTGGGCAAAGTCTGTAATGCCTATCGTAATCGTACCATCTTCTTCGACTCGCACCCATTCGTGCTCATTTGTATATTTTAAATTATCTGGTGTATTCATTTAATCAGTTGTTATTTATGTTTTATTATTAATTCTAAAAAAGCCACTTTATCACATTAGACTTATCTAACCTTAATCCTAGAGTAGAAGTCTCAAAATTAAGAATACTTTTATCATATGCAATCTACTTTTTGCTAGGAGTTATTTCACTGAAATAAACTCCTTTCTTTTTCGAGACGAACCAGCTCTTGTGCTGGGAGTTATTTCTTTGAAATAAACTCCTTTCATTTTCGAGACAAACGAACTCCTGTGCTGGGAGTTATTTCTTTGAAATAAACTCCTTTACCCAATCTGTAGTGACGGATTTGGGTCTTTCTAGAGGGAAGCCCATCGCTCTACTCCATACCAGTGCAGAAAGAACACCAAGTGCCCTTGATACACCAAACAATACTGTATAGAAACTATATTCTTTTAATCCATAATGAACGAGAAGCGCTCCCGAGTGTGCATCTACATTTGGATTTGGATTTTTAACTTTTCCCAGTGCTCCTAGGATATCAGGCACTACGTCAAACATCTTCCAGACGATATTCACATAATCATCATCTTTGATATATTCTTCTGCAAATACTTTCTGAGCGGTAAACCTTGGGTCGGGCTCTCTTAATACTGCATGACCATAACCAGGAATTACTTTTCTAGCAGCAATCGTCTTGTTTACATAGTCCGCAATTTGTTCTTTACTTGGTTTTGTCGTACCCAACTCTTCACACATTTCGAATATCCACTTGATTACTTCTTGATTCGCTAGTCCATGTAGTGGACCAGCCAGAGCATTCATTCCTGACGCTAGTGCATAGTAAGAATCACTCAATGTAGAACCTGTCAAATGAACCGAATGCGCTGATGCATTACCTCCTTCATGATCTGCGTGGATCGTAAGATATAATCTCATCAGAGATTTGAAATCTTTTGATGGCATTCCTAACATGTGTGCAAAATTTGCAGCCCAATCGAGAGATGTATCAGGAGCAATATGATCTCCATTGTGATAAGTTCTCCTATAGATATACGCGGCTACTCTTGGTAGTTTTGCGATCAAGTTCATAGCATCTTCGTAGGTAGCATCCCAGTAGTCGCTTTTACTCATACCTTCTGCATACCTCTTGGCAAATACGCTTTCGCTCTGCATAGATACTATGGCCATACTAAACTGAGTCATAGGATGGGTGTCAGGAGAAAGTGCATCTAACGCTGCGAATGTATGTGCTGGCACTTCAGCTCTTTTTTCCCATTCGTCAGTTATCCAATCTACTTGTTCTTTTGTAGGTAATTCGCCAACTAACATCAGCCAAAACAATCCCTCAGGAAGTGGCTCTTTATCTCCTTCAGCTGTTGGTAACAGTTCTCTCAATTGAGGAATATTATAACCTCGAAATCTGATACCTTCATTAGCATCTAACTGAGAAGGATCCCAGACCATAGATTTCACGCCTCTCATTCCTCCAAACACTTGAGTAAGAGTAACTTCTCCTACCACTTTATTTCCATGTTCTTTAAGTAGTGCTTTTGTTTCGGCATAGAGTGCACTTGCCTTATCTTTAAATTTTGCTTTTAGTGGATCCATTCGCGCAAGTATTGTTTGTTTTATTTTATTAGTAAATTACGATTTATTAACTTCTATATAAATTGTGAAACACAGAATAAAGTTCTGTACTTATATTTTATCAAGGCACTAAATTACAATAATTGAATCGTATTGCAACTAAATATTGATAGGATTATTAAGTTGATTCAAAATAATGTCAAAATGATTACAAATTCAATTTATAAGACCTAACCATAACACATGTAATTTTATATATATTTACCTTTATTTTAATATGTTTTCACTTTGGATCTATCTTTTATGGCCAAGACAAATAAAGAATATAAGATATTGGGCGTAGATCCAGGTACTAACTTACTCGGATATGCTGTCCTCCAAGTAAGTGGCAAAAAATTAAGCTTGCAAACAATGGGTGTGCTGAGACTTCAATCATACGAAGATCATATGACCAAATTGAAAGAGATTTTTTTGCAACTACAAGAAATAATAGAAACCTATCTCCCAACACAGATGGCTGTGGAGGCTCCTTTCTATGGTAAAAACGTACAATCAATGCTCAAATTAGGTCGCGCGCAAGGTGTAGCTATGGCAGCAGGAATAACGATGGGACTCGAAATTACAGAGTACGCCCCGAAAAAAATAAAACAATCCGTAACTGGTAATGGAAATGCATCAAAAGAGCAGGTATCCGCTATGCTCGAAGGAATATTAAACATCAAGATCACAAGTGGACCGCTTGATGCCACGGATGCTCTCGGCGCTGCCGTCACACATTTCAATCAGAGTTCAGGGCCGCTAGCAGGAAAGACAAATCACAAAGATTGGAGTAGTTTCTTGAAAGCTAATCCTGGAAAAATATCTAAACTATAATCACTTTCGACGCACCTCTTCTATCTGCCGCAGCCGATAGGACTGCCTGGAGGCATATCCGCTAACCCAGGCAATACGGTCATGTCCGCTTCATACATATTATCTATCAGCATTTCTAGATACATATTATTCGCTTTTTGGGTTTGCTCAGTTTGAGATTTGCTTAAATATTTTGATTGTACCTCTTTCAATTGCAATAGTGCCATTGCAGCCACTTGTTTATTGATCTTCTTATTGCTTACCAGTTTTATAAGGTGGATAACTAATACCTTTTTTGGTATTAGCGTCAGTTGTGTTTCATACCCTTTTTTTGCGCCAGCATCTGTAAATATCCTAGACGATATAGTAGAAAGGTACTCCTCTAAAGTGATTTCTTCTTGTTGATTAATTCTTGCTAATCTCTCTGGATGAAGCATCAATGTCAACACGAAATTAGTATATGCCTCCGCCGCATGCAGAGGATCAAATATCATACTCAAATCAGAACCAAATGATTCACGACTTCTGCCGAATCCTTTAGCGGAAGGTAATATTTTGTCAATTGCTGATTGAGGTATAGCTAGCTCTTGATGAGAAAGTGTATTCAGTAATTCTTGGGTAGCCTGGTACTGTACAGCTATAGAAACAGGGGTATTCTGTGGCTCATCGAAACCTTTGACGGCATAATTATAGTCTACCCCTCCGATTATCTTTGCGACTCCCTCAGCTTGGTATCTGTGCATGAGATAAGCGGGTACTAGAACTTTCTCCAATTCTGAGTATGGTGTGCCGTTAGGAATCGTATTTTCTCCAAATTTTTCTAACGTATATTTTCTAAGGATCATGAGTCGCTTCAGTTCCACAATAGGATCATTTCCACTGTCCCACAGATGAGCTTTGGGATGCGCACCACCCATCGGCCTTGCATCAGAATCTGACATATAGAGTAACCCTAGCTCTTTCGTCCCTTTTAGTATATTTTCTAATTCTGTAGACTCTTCCACCCCATCTTCGAATTGTGAATACCCGTACATAATCGTACGCTTATCCCACACGCCGATCTTATCATCGTATGCATCAGATAAATCTATATTTCCTTGGTCCAGTTTGATCAAAGGGTGAGGATAATCCATCACCGAGGCTCGATTATTACAACTTGCAGCAAAGTTATGCGCCAATCCTATCGTGTGACCGACTTCATGAGCGGATAATTGTCGGAGTCTTGCAAGAGCCATCTCTGTCATTGGGGTGTTATCATTGGTATCTGTATATGGGGATAGGATTCCTTGTGCTATCATGAAATCTTGCCTCACCCGAAGTGACCCGAGTGATACATGTCCTTTGATTATTTCTCCTGTACGTGGATCTACTACAGAAGCTCCATACGACCAACCTCTAGTACTCCTATGTACCCACTGAATCACGTTGTACCTCACATCAAGTGGATGCGCATCCGGAGGCAATTCTTTTACTTTGAATGCATTGATAAATCCAGCTGCAGTATATGCCTGATTCCACCAAGAAGCACCCTCGATAAGTGCAGACTTGATAGGCTCTGGACAGCCCGAATCTACATAATAGACAATCGGATCTACCGCTTCTGAAGGCGCTGAGCCTGGCTTCTTTTTTTCCAATCTATGACGCGCAATGTATCGCTTAGCCATAGGTTCGTGGATGCTTGTAGCATAGTCATAATATAGTATATTGTTGAAGCCAGAGTAAGGGTGATATACCCGTGGTTTATATTCGTCATCAGGCAATGCGATGAAGGATTGATGCTGTGTTATTGTAACCGAGTTACTAGAGGGTGTTACAGTTTTGAGGTATTTCCCGGTAGCCTCTCCTCCAAATGTCAAGATAGACTCAAATTCTGTGTTCTTTGGAAAAGAATGCAATCCTTCTTTACTTATTACAGACCTTTTTTTGTCCACTTTGTATGTTCCCTCTTTTTTCCGTTTTAATTCTTGAGCTATCCCATTGGCATCCTGAAGCAAGAATGGAGTAAGATCAATTACGTAAGAAGAACCATCCTTACTTAGGATCTCAAAAGCAAACAATACAGAACTCGCGAATGCCTCTCGTACGGCTATCTTTTCTTTTTCATTATTACTCTCAGCACGATACTTTAGATTGGGCTGTTGGAGAAGTAGTGTATTGCCTTGCTTTACGAACTTTACTATCCTAGTATTCCCGATCTTCCCCCTGTCGAGGCCCAAGTCATTGGATCCAACTCCAGCTGCTAAGGCATTCATATACAAGAACTCCTTATCCAATTCTGTTACAATAAGACTTACGGTTCCTTTATCATCATCGTATTTATACTCGAAGAAGGGAGATTTTTCGCTCTCGTTTTGGGCCGATAATCCAATAGGTAACCAAAGAAATAAAAATATTGAATACGCTATAATTCTGTTCATAAAGTTTTATTTATCTGGCATTAAGATAATGATTTTGTATATTGTTATCTAAACTTACTAAAATGAAAAAAATATTTCTCTCAATCCTTACCGTCACGGTTGTACTATCTTCGTGCAAAACACTTGGACAATTGGGGATAAAACCTTCGGGACTCGAGACCGTAATGGCGCTTAAAAGCATCCTAGATAGTAGCACATTCAAAGCTGTAAAAAAACTAAAAAATATAAATGATCAGGGTATAGAAGGTGCACTGCCTAGCGAAATAGGTAGCGTCCTCAATACACTTCGTACCGTAGGATATGGTGATGAAGTAGACAAAGTGACTAAATCTATAGGATCAGCTTCATTATTGGTTATTGGTGAAAGTGAGCAAATCATGAATGATGCTATCAAAGAACTTAAGTTTACCGATGCTGTAGCTGTAGTCCTTGGCGGTGAAGATGCGGCTACTAATGTACTCAAGCGTGCCATGTATAGTACCGTAAAAAACAGATACAGTGCTCGTCTTGCACAAGAATTAGATAAAACCGAAGTCAATACATACTGGCCGATAGCAATGGGTGCTTATAATATATTCGCAAAAGATAAAATGCAAGGGTCGCTTCCCGATTTCCTAGCTGAGCGGGCTGTAGATGGATTATTTATAGCTGTGGGAAAAGAAGAAGCAAAAGCCAGAACAGACTATAAGGCTCTCGGAAATAGTGTAGTTACTAAAGTATTTGACTATTACACTAAGAACAAATCTTAGGTCAGTTCAAAAATTAAAAAGAGCGGACCATTTGTAAGGTGATCCGCTCTTTTCTGTTTTATCGTTTTGAGATTATTATTCTTCTAGTCTGCAATCACCTTCTACAGTCAGAGTACCGCTATTTTGATTTATAACAGATCTGACGCCTATATCAGAAACCACTTTTAAGTCTCTGATGACGAGCGTACCGTTATTCTGAATAACACCTTCTGTAGAATCCGTATTTTCAATTTCGAATCCTATAAGAGATACTGTTCTGCCTTCATTTATGATGAATGTTGGGACATTCCCCTCAGAGGCTATGTTGATATTATCAGTTGGTTGCGCTATGATCACTATACTTTTATCAATAATGATAGAGCCTGATCCAATATTTATAGAAGATGAAGCGAGCACACTTTCTAAGAAGATCGTATCTCCATCTGTAGAGCATCCGAGTGCAGAAAATAGTGTTCCATTAGCATCTACATATTCATTATTATTGACCGTCAGATCACACAATACATCGTAACAAATTTCCATTCCCCAGGAAGTAAGGGAACCACCATCTGCATTGAAATCATCAAAAACGGACAATACCCAATCCCCTTGAATTTGTTTATTATCAAATACGGATAAGGAATTATCAGGTTGATAAGTACCTCCATCTGTTGGCGGACATGGATAATTTCCATTTGGAGCTTCATCATCAAAATTGATATTGAAATTATTTTGACTTCCACATGCGTCTGCCCAGAATGTTTGACTTGTATTGTCTGGTGATATCAGTGTAAAGTTAAGATCTGATACATATGAATGTGTACCTGTAAGATTGATAATATTAATGTCAGTAACTGTCCCTTCACCTGTAAACGAGATAGTAGATGTGATCGTAGGCGTCCCACTAGCGCTTATAGATATAGGCAGATCATTAGCGGACACGATAAGACAGTTGCCTGTTTCAAAAGTCCGTTCTGTAGACCATGGAGTAAATCCGCAACTCGTAAGGCCCCTTACTTTCCAATAATAAGTAGTAGATAGTGCTAAGTCAGGCGAAACTTCCACTGATGTCATTGCTATCGAACCACTACTTACGACATTACCTCCATTGCTTGTAGTACTTATTTCATATTCATAATCTGTCACACCATCTACACTACCCCAACTAAGGATAGGGTTGGTGATTTGTCCCGTTGCTCCATTAGCTGGCGAAACCAAGGTTGGACTTGTCCCTGAACTTTCTACCGTTAGTTTGTAAACTGCTTCCTTAGTAAGGGAACCTGAAACTCCCGATACCGTCAAATTAAAATCACCAGATTGTCCATCTAGATTATCAATGATGATCGTCGTAGTGTTTCCTGGGGTAATCGGATTCGTAGCTATCGTCGCTGTAGCACCCGCTGGAAGACCATCTACCGATAGTGATATGGGATCATTATATCCAAGTGTAGAAGATGACTCAAGTGTAATAGGAATAGTCAAATTGTCACAAACAGATCCTAACGCTGGATTGGAATTAATAGAAAATGAAGGGCTTATAGGCTCTATTGTGATATTGGTATCATTGATATCAAAAAACACGTTATCACTACATTTGACCATTACTCTACCAGTAGTCGTAGTACCTACAGGTACATTAACCAATGCAGAACCATTATTAGGAGTACCTGCGATTATGGTCGTAGGGTAAGTAACCCCACCATCATAAGACAGCAGAATATCCACCGCCGAACAACTCACTGGAGCGGCGTCAGTATTGGCTACATCCCATGTGATCGTTACACTTTCCGATTCTATCCACGTCGTAGCTGCATTCTGAGTGGTCACGACGAACGGTCCGGCATTACCTTCTACATCTATGGTTATATTTTGTTCGTCTGTACATCCTGGTGCGAAAGTATTATCACGTACGGTAACTCTGAAGTCCATATCCCTATCTACCGTCGGTAAAACTTCCCATTGAAAAGGTACACCGGTTCTAATAGCATCTATATTCGGAAAATATCGCTTCGAATCTGTAGTGGCAAATATAGAGCGGAACATCGGACCTTGTGTATTCGTACCAGCTGGAGGCATTACAGCTCCGACTTCATTATCCATCTGCTCCCAGTTGTATGTCAAGACATCACCATCTGGATCCACTGCAGTTGCATCCAAGACAAAAGGAGTAGAATGTGGTATCGACTTATTCACTAAAGGATCAACGATTGGTGCCGAGTTAGATAGACTTATGACTTGGTCACAACTCGTACTCGTGAGTGTAGCATTCATCTCTTCTATACTATGAGCATGAAAATACGCATCACTGTTATTCTGAACATTCGGTGGGCATATACCTGCATATCCCATAATCGTACTAGCGCTTCCGGGCTCCATTGCATCAGGACCACTTCTATTACAACTATTGTTTTGCGTATGATTTCCCCCTAGCTGGTGTCCTATTTCATGAGATACATAATCTATATCAAAGGGATCTCCTTCTGGAACTGCTATCCCTGTGACTCCCCTAGCTTTTTGGTTGTTGATACATAATACACCTAATCCTGCGAGACCACTGCCGCCTGTACTTACTATGTGCCCGAGATCATAATTTGCCGATCCGATCACCGCATTTGTGTTTGTTTGGTTTTGATTAATCATATCACCAGCATCGGTTCCGGAAAATGGATCTGTTGCAGGATTATAATAAAATACGTCATCTACATTATCAATTAATATCAACCGCAAGGTTAGATCTTGTTCGAATACGTCATTGACTCGATCTATTGTAGTCACCATGGCAGATAGTACAAGATTTGACTGAGCAGCACTGGTCGCCCCATGGTAATTGGAATACTCGCCCGTAGCCGTCATAGAAAATCGGTATGATCTAAAAACACAATCTCCCGATCTTCTTTCGTCATCATTATCTTTTTTATCATTTATTTTTTCTTCTACAAAACTACAGCTCCAGTCTTCATTTGCTGAGAAGTCACTCCTTCTATATATAATCTTATGATTTCTATCATTCCTTTGTAGATGATCGATATAAGTTTGTCCATTTTCATCAGTAATGGTAGCGCGAAGTCCATGTACTGTGTAGTTTATCCTGATTCTACGGACTGGATTAGTCGTACTCATCCCATGGAATGTTCTGATATCATCGTACCGACTCGCCAAACCTGGTTCCATCATATGGTATCTTACGATGCTGAATTCATCCATAGATCCGTCGGCCATCAATATGTTGATCAGTGTTGGACGATCTGATTTTGAATCAAATGTTAATTCCTCAGGGGCCTCCCAAAGGATATCTTTGATCTCAATATCGTCGACATATGCCGTAATATACCGATCTGGATTGATATTTCGCGCTCCCAAAAAGGGTACCGCTTTATCATTGACTTGATTCCAAGATTGACCAAAAATAGAAAACGAAAAAATTAAAAATAATGCAAAAATACCTAGACTTCTCATGAAGAAGATTTTGAAACAGTTGAAAAAGAGACCCTTGGGGTGGCCAAAAATATCACTGTAAATATAGGTAATAAACTCCCCCTTTTTTATTAGAAATATTTTTTTCTAATTATTTATACTGAACTAACGTAAATCAGACAAAAATCATGGGCACAGATTTACCTAAGAAACAAAATAAGCGGTAATAAATGTTTGCTTCAATATAATTCGAGATTAAGTTTTTTCCATTAATTTATCTATCAAAAAATGATGTTATTGGAGTTGATTTTGACGACGAATATGAATTTGGTATTATTGATGTATTGACTTTTGATTTTGAAAAGATTCTGCTATATTCTTCGCTATTTCAATACAGAGTAGTTATTCGCTACTTTCGTAACTATTGTCATTTTACACAAAAAAAACTCTATGGACATCGAAAAATTAAAATATCCGATCGGAAAATTCGCTCCGAGAGAAATCAAATTTGATGAAATTAAAAATTGGACTGAACACATCTCCAGCTTGCCTGAGCAATTGTCAGAAGTACTGAAAAATGTAGACGAAGATGCGCTCGAATACACCTATCGCCCTGAAGGGTGGAGCATTAGACAAGTCGTACATCACCTCGCCGACAGTCATATGAATGCGTTTATAAGATTCAAACTGGCACTCACGGAAGAAAACCCAACCATAAAACCATACCTTGAAAGCAAATGGGCAATAATGCCAGACGTAAAAAATATACCTATCGAATCTAGTAGCCTAATATTGAGAGGAGTCCATGAAAGGTTGACCACTCTGCTTCTTGAAATGTCTGTACAACAATTTAGCCGCCAGTACACACACCCAGAATATGGCAAATCTATCGATCTAGCATATACTACAGGGATGTATTCTTGGCATGGAAGACACCATATTGCACATATCAAGAATGCTATCAAATTTGGCAAAGCACATTGGAATAAATGACTACTATAAAGTATCAAATGAAGTGCTCGAATTACTAGATCTTTTTATCAAAGTGACCAAACAAAGTGTTTAATTTTGAAAAACAACAAACTAAAATACACCCTTCGCAATAACAAAGCGATTCTTCCCACCAAAACACTGCCTTTGTGCATCTACCTATTAGGGTAAATCTGATTTAAATTAAAATCATAATTTATGACTTACTCTACAAAACTACAAAGATGAAATACTTAATATATATAATGTGCACCACTACACTGCTTTCGCTGTATTCGTGTAATGATGAAGTGTCGAAAACCTTCGAATCAAAACCTGTAGCAATGGCAAGGATGAATGAAATCGTTGCCATCGCAGACAAAGATATGTGGGAAGGACCCATGCAGGATACATTCAACTTTTACTTCCAAAGTGCCTATCCGATCATGCCTACACCAGAGCCTATGTTTGACGTGAGGCACTTCACCCCTGCCCAGTTAGACGGCGAAAGTCTTAGAAAAGAATTAAGAACCTACGTAGTCCTTGCTGATCTTAATGATACTGAATCTAGAACTACTAAGATGCTCCGGCGAGACCTAGGCGAAGAACGATTCCTCAAAGCAAAACAGGATTCCGAATTTTGCACCTCAGTGGGCAAAGACAAGTGGGCACGGAATCAGATTTTGATCTATCTATTTGCAAACGGCGAAAAAGCACTTAGTAAAGTCATACGGGACAACTATCCTGCAGTAGCGAAGCGCGTAAGACTTCACGATATAGACCAATTGGACGCCTCTATCTATGTCCTCAAAAGTGAGAACCCAGGCCTCATGAATAAAATCGAAGAAGATTTTGGATTTACGATGAGGATTCCGGGCGACTTCACCAATGTAAAACCGGAAGAAGAAAACTTCATGTGGCTGAGAAAAGATGCCAAAAAGATGCTCATGAATATCGTAATCCAAAAATTTCCTTACACAAGTGAAAATCAACTTACTAACGAGAACATCATAAAACTGAGAGATGAATACGGAAAACGCCATGTATCATCAAGTGCGGAAGGCAGCTACATGGTCACTAATCCTGTAGATCTCCCTACTTATGATTATACCTACGAGATCGACGGACAGTATGTAAAAGAGATACGAGGAATATGGGAAATGGAGAATGACTTCTTAGGTGGACCATATGCATCTTATGTGATATTGAATAAAGGTGCTAATGAACTTATATTCGTCGATACATTTATCTTAGGACCAGGTCAGGACAAGAGGGATGAAATGATGCAACTAGAATACATCGTCAAATCCGCAAAGCTAAGCGACAATATCGCCGAGACAAAATAGCGAGTTACTAATTATTCTTAAAATCAGCTATTAATTTGAACTCAGGAATTTCTATTTCGAAGAAGCTATTATCTATCGTCCTCATCATGGTATAGCTACCAGACATTTTACCCACAGGAGTAGATAAAGGGCACCAAGATTTGTACTCGTGAGAATGCTGAGGCTCTAAGATCGGTTGTAGTCCGATGACTCCGTCACCTTTTACATTTCTGACTTTACTATTTGCATCCGTGATAATCCAGTGCCTTTTGATCAGTTGTACATCTAGTCTACTGAGGTTTGTAATTTTTACTTGATAAGAATGGACGTACTTATTGATAGACGGTTTTGACATGTCATCATGGTATCGAGGTGTGACTGATACTTCGATCCCGTTTGTCGTTGCTGATACTGTATTCATATATGCGGAGTGCTATTCTTCTTCCTCAAATGGTTTGCCATAGACGAATGTTTCTACCATAAATTCAGCCTCTTTGAATGCTACCTTCAGCAGGTCATTTACAAGGATGGCATCAAAACTGTCTTGATAGGTCATTTCTCTTTTTACGCGAGCAATTCTCTTCTTTAGGCTTGAATCTGATTCCGTTTTTCTATTGGTAAGTCTCTCAATAAGTATTTCGATTGATGGAGGTTTTATAAATATTGCGTGGCATCTATCCCCATACAATTGTTTTATATTAGTTGCTCCTTTTACTTCTATATCAAATACGATATGCTTACCAGATTCCCATACTCTGTCTACTTCACTTTTTAGCGTACCGTAGTACTGATCTTCATACACTTCTTCCCACTCTATAAATTCGTCATTATCTACTTTAGTCCTAAACTCTTCCGGAGTCAAGAAGTAATAATCTTTGCCATCTACTTCATGGGCTCTCATATCGCGCGTAGTAGCAGATATAGAGAAATCGAGAAAATCATACGTATCCAGTAAATGTCTGACTATGGTCGTCTTACCCGCACCAGATGGTGCAGTAAAAATGAACATTTTACCCTGTTGCGAGATGGTCTTCATTTATACAATATTTGCAACTTGTTCTTTAATTTTCTCCAATGAATCTTTCATCGATACTACGATCTGTTGGATATTCTTTTGGTTCGCTTTAGCTCCCAGCGTATTGATCTCCCTACCCATTTCTTGCGCTATGAAGCCTAGCTTCTTCCCAACTTGCATACTTTCACCATTCATCACTTCATCGAAGTATTTACAATGTTGAGCCAGTCTTACCTTCTCTTCGTTGATATCCAGTTTTTCGATATAGTAGATGATTTCTTGCTCGAATCTATTGCGATCTACTTGCTCATCTTGGTTAAATTCTTCCAGATTCTTCCTAAATCGTTCTTTGAGGGTTTCTATTCTACCAGCTTCATACTGCTCTACATCTTTGAGTAACTGGGCTATATTTGCTGAAGCTTGCACTAGATCTTTCTCCGCTGCGGTCCCTTCTTCCGCCCTAAAATTAGTTAATGCATCCAACGCATCTTCGCAAGTAGTGAGTACGACCTCCCACTCTTCTTCATCCAACTCTTCATTCAGTCCGCCGACGACGTTAGGTATTCTTAGTATCGTCTGTACGATATCCCCACCTTCTATTCCGAGCTCTTTTTGCAGTTCCGTAATCTCATTATAGTACTTCTTGAACAAGAGTTTATTCAGACCGTATTCATCATCACCCTTTTCTGATTCGATAGTAAGGGAGAAGTCAAATTTTCCTCGAAATGCTTTTTCGAGAACCAACTTACGCAGTTGTATTTCCTTCTCCTTATAGCTGCCAGGAACTTTACACCTTATATCAGAGGTCTTTCCGTTTAAGGATTTTATTTCTACCCTAATCGTTTTGTCTTTGAATTCTCTACTTGCTTGACCATAACCAGTCATTGATAATATCATATAAGTAATTTATTGATGGCAAATAATATTGCCGCCAGTTGCAAATATAGTTATTATTTAAGTCTATGCTGATTCTATCGGGTCAGAAAACAATAAGTTATATGACAGATACATTCACATTGAAGAATTCGTAATCTATAGATTTTGGATACTTCGAGATTAGGTGTGCACCTCGATATATATCAGTGCTAGCGACTCAATAGAACAGATGATCTAAGGTCCTACACTAGTCATAAATTACCCACATGGACTATCAGCCCCTGTCCTCCAAGTGACTCGCTTGATTAATGACAGTCATAATTATGGATTTATGATTCAGGATTATAGTATCCACATTTTTCGAAGCACTTAAAATAAGATAATGAACATTCACAAAGTCAATCCTATTAGCGATCTGTCAACCACTCAAAATACTTCCAAGAAAGAAAACTATTGTAAGAACTACTTCTCCGCACAAAACGAGCTCGTAAAAAAGTTTATTTTTGAAAAATCAAGCGTCAGTTCCAATGCATAATTCATCTTCCGAAAACGCAGATACCGATGAATATGCCAATACATTTTCTTGGGATTAGCCGAGGAAATGATTATTTTGACAAATAGATTAAAAAGTCTATTTATCAAATACCTAACAGGCCAATAGTATAAACTTAAAAACAAGCAAAATGAAAAATCTACTTTTTGTACTCACATTAATTTGCAGTCTTACGACCATGTCAAGTTCATGTAAAAGTAAGGCGAAATTGATGAAGAATGACGACAAGATAGTCCAAGACTCTGCGTCTGAAACTAAGGATGTCGAAATGATACCACATAGTACAGAAGAGGATTGCCATGGAGTGAGAAAAACCATCCGCATGGTCGAAAATAAAGATGGAGAGATCATGATGATCGGCAATAACATCACGATAAGCATACCTCCAGGGACAAAGAGATATAAGGTCTGTGCAATACCTGACCACTTAAAAGTAAACGGAACAAAGGTGAGATTTTCAGGAGAGATTCTAGAGATATTCCCGAACGAAAGATTAGTAGGTACGCCTACACGATTGGTTGAGATTTCCAAAGTGGATTAATGTAGTCAGTTTAAACCAATCATAGGAAGTCAATGCGTCAATTGAATATACCTCTTTAGGCTATATTAGGATATCGCCATCTTTTTTAAGGCAGTTCAAACTTTTGATTGTAAAGGGAATTTAATTTAGTAACCTCCATAATTTGTTCTTAATATAGATTTTAATCAATGTGCGACAATACGTGTCGACTGTAGAGGGTTGAAAATTCTTCAATACCAGGTACTTTTCTGTACTCATGGAATTCATTTTCTACTTTGACTTGATCGGTTTTCATAGTAGTATTTTTTTGATTATTTAATACTACTAAGGTAGAGTTTTAAGTGGGTATTACATTGATTTACTGATACTTATATTGTAAATATGGATTAGGAATATTGAACGGTCTTGTGTATGGCTCGTTGCGTGTTTAAGCACTAAATTTAGCAAATACAAACCGAATAGAAAATCCTAAAGGATTTTCGCAAGCAAGCCTTTACTGGCAATAAATTATACACCTTGTTGCCCATAGTGCTTTCCACAATGTCGCTTAATAATCTTGTATTAAAACTTCAGTCGGAATATGTAATTTTGCATTCAGTTTTCTAATCATTTCCACTAAATCTTTTTCTTTTAAGCCCATTTGTTCCATTCTAAAATTAATGGCAGAAATTGGGTCTGGCATTCAATCGGGAAATTTTCGTTTTCGTAGTTGTCAATTACGATTGCAAGTATTTCCAATTCGTCGCCTTCCTCAGTTCCTTTTTTAGCATCAAATATAACTTCTATACGCTCGAGAGCCTTTTGGTAATCCGCTTCGTTTCTAATCGGTTTTATTTTCATTTTAAATTTCGTTTGCGTTAATTTTATCATAGTCAGCGTGCGTTCCGATAAAACGTATCCACCTGGTGTTATCATCAGGAATTCTTCATATTTATTTTTTTGTTCGTCAAAGTTTATACATCAAAGTTGAATAGGTAATTTCATTCGTTCCATTAATTAGCACAATGTTGTAAATACCTGAATTTAAGGTTTTAAGAAATTGATTTACGCTTTCAAGATTACCTGATATAATTATTTTACCTTGAATATCATAGAATAGAATCGTATCATTTGGAGAGAAATTAATTATTGAAATTTTATCAGTAAATGGATTTGGGTAGATCTTTTTATGTTCCTTGATCTTGCTTGAAGAAAATATTGAAGAAGTTTCAAAGATGTATTCATATGCCCCCATATCGGGAGAATTATCTCGTTGATTCAACTCAAAATCAAACGGAATTGAGTAATCAGGATCGGCAGAATCAATCAATATGCTCCCTTCAATAAGATTGAAATCAAAATTTACATAATCTTGAAAATTTTCACTATACTCTTCTTGAGTATCAAAAATAATATTGTTGTACTCCATTCCGTCAACAACAAACTTATTTGCAACATTATTGGCCACTAAACAATTAGAACTTGGTGTGCCGTCCTTATGATCATCAATTCTTATCCATGATCCCCCGGGAGTGACCATCGGAGTAGGATCAATTACCGTATTATGGATGATAGTACATCTATTAGCACCGAGCAGGCTTATTCCATGCCAGTGATCTACCGAAATTACATTATTTGCAATAAGCCAATTGTTGTAAAATCCGTCAAAACAAGCTATACCTTGAAGTGGTCCAGCTAAGATCTGATTATTATCATCTCTATTTATAATTAGATTGCCTATGATCTCATTATCATTTACTATGTATCCATTTGTTGTAAAAGATTGAATGCCATCATCATGGTTATCGTCTACATTATAATTGTTCTTAATCAAATTATGATTAAACGAAATATTCGATCCAAGAACTCTGCCTCCATCTCCTGAAAAATTCTCTATACTATTTCTTTCAGCAATTATATAATCTCCAATACACGACAATCCCATATCTACATTGAAAATTTTATTACTCAATGCTCTGCAAGAGTCACCCTTTATATACAAACCATCACTTGAATTATTCACCCATTCTTGAGCGGTAGTCCATGGTTCTTCTGCACTGAATATTTCACAGTCTTTAACGATAATATGAGAAGATGGACCTTGCCACCCATGAGACTCGATAAAGAATAATTTATTATTCAAATAGTAGCCGTAGGGTTCAGAAGAAATCCTAACCCCATCGAATATCCAATTTTTACAAGCTTGAAGTTGAACCCGTTCCAAATAAACCTCCTCCTCTTGATAATTCATTATGACAATTGGCGTATCGTTTATATAGTTACGTAGAAAAACGGTCCCATGAAGTCCTTCACGTAAAATTAGTGTATCACCTGCATGCACCATGCCAGTGATATTCTTGTCAATAAGTGGACTATTTATGGTGTAAGGTAAATTAGCGTATTCTTTGGATCGAATATAGTTAGACGATATTACCTCACTTAAAGAGCCCCATGGATCGTTGATTGAACCACTATTATTTAAATTACCATTTACCGGATCCAGATAAAAGGTATTCCCTATTAAATTTACTGCAAATAGAAATATGAATATTATTGATTGAATTACTTTCATTTTTGTCTTTCTTTCTGGATGATAACTCAAAGGAATACAATCATCCTCTACCACAATAGCCAATTCGATGCTACGATGTCTATTAGACTGTGATTGTATTTCAGTTGGACATGGCCAACTTTTGACTGTAAAGGGAATTTAATTTAGTAACTTTCATAATTTGACCCTAATATAGGTAGGAATTTTGACTCATCTAATATCATTCTAGAGCCTTTTTGACCTTTGATGCTATTATTATAGCTGATAGGTATTGATTCTGTCATGATTTTG
Organism: uncultured Saprospiraceae bacterium; assembly: GCA_938007965.1. Taxonomy (GTDB): domain Bacteria; phylum Bacteroidota; class Bacteroidia; order Chitinophagales; family Saprospiraceae; genus CAJXUU01. The sequence goes on from CALLMH010000074.1 coordinate 23,469, forward strand.
ATGATATAGGACATAGGTATTTCAGTCTCGCTTATCAGCTGATAAGGAGATTTCGTTTTGAAGGAAGTAGATTGATTGAGGTTAGGCATACGCTTTTGCAGGACTTCTGATTTTTGGGATAGTGATGTAGCGAAAGATGAATCTTTTGTCTGGTTTGAGTTGATGTGTTTCAAACTCGGTGTGTTTGCACTTCTCACAGGCTAACACTTCCAGTTTCATTAGATCTTTCAATATCGCCATCACCGTTCTTATGACGTGGGTATTTTCTTTGACCTTTTTGGTTATATATTCCTTAGTCAAGG
>CALLMH010000075.1 GCA_938007965.1 uncultured Saprospiraceae bacterium
ATTCACATCTCGAATATATGATCTTTGAAAAAATTTTCTAATCGAACAATAATGGGTTTAGATAGGGATATTCAGTAGATCTGAATATCCTTATTTATATAGCCCTTCACTCCGCTTACTGCTGAATGAATACCCCGTTAACGCTTGATTTTACGTAAATAAGAGGTAATAAATTTCAACCTAAACTTCCACTCGCCGTTCGGGCTTTCATTTTTGGCTTGACCCAAAAACGAAACAAAAAACGAGTGTTTGCTAAACAAGCCATCTCTTATCTTAAGACTTTACCTGACTTTTAACGCTATTGGGATCACATTTTGACTAAACTTGCAAAACTCGCTTACGCTCAGACAGTTGCAAGTTCTTAACGCCAAAATGAAATCCAAATACCTAAGCCAGCTAAGGTCGATATAATCTCTACCACAAATTAATGCTCCTTGTAAGTGATATAATTTTAATATTGTCCTTACTTCTAAATAACCATAGATATACTTGCAGTTAGTAGCACACAATCTTAGTAAATTAAAAATGATGCTGTACTTGATGCTGACCAATTGTAATAATCATAGTTTACCGGAGAGTATATCCTCGACTATCATTTGTGATTATTTTCGAGAGCCTTAGTCGATCTTACATCTTTAATCCAAAGCCTTCTCTGTATTCGCGTCTCACAAATTGATTTGCAGGTTCATAGTTTGTGATATTCATAGCTTCTCCATCCCATGCAAGTCTAATTCCCGTGCCTGTATATGCCATATATTTCTTTCCTCGATCTTTTCGTTCTTCTTGAGCGTAGAGTGACCTAATTGCTAAATTTCCCATCAGTACGATTTCAGTAAGTGGACCAGCGTAATCAAATCCGGAACTTGCTTCAGCTTCTCCTCTTATTGCCGCAATCCAATTTTGTTGGTGATTTTCGTCCTTTACTCTAACTAAGGTTGGTTTAGGTTCTTGGAAATTTTTCATTTTTTCCAATGGCAATAATCTAGGATTTGCACCATAGCAATCACACATGATCTTCCCCTGACTGCCTTCGAATATTACTCCACCATCCCAGTTGCCCATAGGCTCATCGTCCATCAATTCGCTAGGTCGAGGTGGCATCATGCCCCCATCATACCAAGTCAATCTTACGCTAACCATATCTGCCCTAGCTGGAAAATCGTAATGCACAATCGTAGAAAGTGGTGGTGACTCAAATGAATTGACTCGACTCCAATCCTTAACTTTGAATGGTGCAAATGCCTGAACGTGTGTAGGATATTTCAACTTTAGTGCTCTAACTGCTGGATCTATTATATGACAGGCCATATCTCCAAGTGCACCGGTACCAAGATCCCACCAACCCCTCCAACCAAACGGATGATAAGTAGGGTGATATGGTCTTTCTGGCGCGCTGCCCAAAAACAGATTCCAGTCAATATGAGATGGAACGTCCATCTTTTCGGTCGGTCTATACATAGCTTGCTCCCATACAGGTCTATTCGTCCAAGCATGTACTTGCGTTACATCACCGATAATACCTGAATCTATCCATTCGCATATCCGTCGTATATCATCAGAAGAGCTACCTTGATTACCCATTTGAGTAACTACATCGTACTTTCTTGCGGCTTCTGTTAGCATTCTGGCTTCATATACATCATGAGCAAGAGGTTTTTGGATGTATACATGCTTTCCCCTCGATATTGCATCCATTCCTACGGGTGCATGCATGTGATCAGGTGTACTTACGATAACTGCATCTATCTCGTCGTCCATTTCGGCGAGCATCTTTCTGTAATCTTTGTATTGCTTAGCTTGGGGAAACATGGCAAAAGTCTTTGCAGATGTCTTAGAATCCACATCACATAATGCCACTATTCGCTCCTTAGCTTTGCCTCGTGCTTTCTTCATTCCAGCTGCTCTCCAGGTATCACTATGTCCCTTTCCTCCTGCACCTACGGTGGCGATTCTGATTTGATCACTCGGAGCTATATATCCAGAACCGCCTAATACATGACGAGGTACAATTGTAAACCCTGTCGCAGCAATGGATACTTTTTTCAAGAAATCTCGTCTTGTCGATTTAGTAGTTCTCATTATTGTAGTGTGTATATTAATATAAAAAAATCAAGTACAGTCAGATATCTTAATTACTGATAAAATATAAGGTACAATATAAAAAATCTTAGCTGTTTATTACTTTTTAATATTCATAATTAATGAAGACAAGATTATCTACTTTATACTAATAAAACAAAACCTAGTCTAACAATATCGCTAGACTAGGCTAAATTTTTCACAGTAGTTTTAAAATCACTAATGAATTAAGTTATAGAATCTCGTGATAGGTCCTATACAATTTCAATTTAGGATATGAAGAGCCTAGAACTGCGCCTAAAAGCCCCCCACTCTTCTTCATGGACCTCAATTTCTTACCGCTAGAAAGAAGATCTAATACTTTCTTCTCTCCATCTCTCACCTTAGCAATTGCTGTATAAGTATTAAGTAATTCATCAATTTTCACCTCAACCACTTGCTTTACTTTCTTACCAATCGGCTTGTCATAGAATTCATACTTATCTCCTTTTTCAAGTGGTGCATGACTTGTTACTATAACTGACTTAACTTTCCCTTTCTTTTCTTCCTCTGGACCTAATATAGTAAGTGCATTATCCTGTATCAGCGATCTTACTGATCCGAAATCTGCTTCATGAGTATCGAAATAATATCCTGATTTATTTTTCAATAATTTCCTGTCTTCATTATCATTCATTTCTACAACTCCATCTTTGTATTTGATAGTAGATTGGAGGTACAAAGCGTCTGGATCGTTTGTTCTACCAAAGAGTTTTGCAAGACTTGTAGGTACTTTCTTAGGATTAGACAAACCGACATAGATGGTGTTTGTTGATTTTATATTATCAAGATTGAGCTCTACTTTTGCATCTTTTCCTTCACCTACAGAGTATATACTTTTCCCCATTGTCTCGTTAATAGATTGAGTTACAGCATCATTGGCGATTACCCTTACATCACGATAGCCTATCATACTAGCTTGATACAAAAACTCAATATGCAATCTATCCAAATCAGAATATGGGTGCGTAGGATCATACATAAATACGAAGGAGATATCCGTAGGATTCTCTACTTTGAATTTCGAAAGGTTACTCTGATCTATAGCATTCGCATCTGCTACATATAGTTCTGAGTCAGAATTAATCAATGGCAATAATTCTTTTTCTCCTTTTCTAATTCCTACAATAGATTCATCCTTATCATAATAACATGTACCAACTTCTCTATATATTTTTTGCCCCTTGTATTCACTTGCCTCTTTGATACCATAGTAAAGTGCGCCATATTTTCCTATATCTACTTCATCGCACTTTTCTATTTTAGCCTTCTTTACTTTATCTTTCTTTTGCTTAGCAACCCCTACTATCTTGGCCTCTTCCAGCAGATTATCTGCTACCATGAGTTTGATCGACTCTGACAACTTCTCTTTCAGTGAAGTAACATTTGCCGCTCTCCCTTCTGTCACTATATCTTCATTATTGAATAATATATTTTCTTGTATTCTTCTAAATTCTGTCGGATCCTTTGTCCAACTCTCCGCAACCTCTGGCACATCATATTCATGCCCTACCGTTCCTAAGAGTACAAATAGATCGATTACGGATCCAGATTCTCGTTCTGTCATTCTTCCTAATATCTTAACCTCGTCTTGTACCGCTATCCCTGCTACTTTGCGCTTCGTTACTGTTTCCTTGCCTTGAGGAGATGTCTTGGTTTCTTTCCTTGTTAGTTTAAATATTTTTTGGTCTAAATATTCTTTAGAATCCCATAACTCTATGACGATATCATTTTGCGCTGCCTCAGCATTCGGAATGACTGTATACTCCACACATCCCGTAGATAGCTCCGAGCTTACAGCGGATACTAAATCCATTAACTTATAGGTTTCATTTTCTTTGTTGGCATTGACTATCAAATCTACTTTGACATCCTGGCTTATAGATAATGTAATGGCTAACAGTACAATAGCTACGGTTTGCATAAATTTTGACTTCATAAATGGTTGATTTTAAATTGAATTATTAATGAGGTTTTTATTGACGTAAATCGATTATCTAATTACACAATTCGTAATGTATAAATTAATACTAGCATTTCAAAAGCGAGCATGCTACAATTCAATACTTTACAGAGTATCAATGTCGTTCGGTGGCGTAATTAATTTCACTTGAAGACTATTATATCTATAAGAAACAACACGAAATTCATCATAGTCCTAAAGAAATAAAATATACAAGCGGATAAATATCTACTGGAGAAACATCAAGTTAATTTTCCGAGGCAATGATAAGCTACGACACTCACTGCATTCGCAAGATTTATACTCCTTATGTGTGGACTTATTATTGGTATCCGATACAATCGATCTTCATACCTAGATCGCAAATCATCGCCTAGACCTACTGATTCTTTACCAAAAACTAAAAATATGTTATCGTTTTGGCATATCTCTGTATAATTTTTTGTTCCATGACTAGAAAGAAATACCATAGTCTCCTTTTCATACTTTAGAAAAAATGCCTCCACACTGTCATGAATTTCAAGGTCTACAAATTTCCAATAGTCTAATCCTGCACGCTTTACTCTTTTATCACTTAACTCAAACCCAAATGGTCTCACCAGATGTAGCTTAGCGCCCACCGCAAGACTGAGTCTACCAATATTACCTGTATTGTTCGGTATTTCGGGTTCTACAAGGACGATATTGATGGCCATATATTTTATTGATATTATTGTATAGTTAATGAGACAAATGTAAAAAGAATACCGAAGTAAATCGTACTCGTCCGTTTCTCACCAAATCTTGAAAATGATCGATCTAAAAAACTATAAATACAATTTAATTCAATCTGTAAATAATTACTAGTCAACACATTAAATTTAACATAGATCATACATCTAGAAAATAAACGCTCAAACGACCATAAATCAACTTAAATAATATTACTTTTGCGGACGAAATCAAACACAAAAACATGCTTATAATCAACGTAAAAGAAGAAGAGAATATCGACAGAGCGCTGAAGAGATATAAGAGAAAAGTCAACTCTACCAAAATCATAAAAGAATTAAGAAATCGCAAACACTTCGAGAAGCCATCAGTAGCTCGAAGGAGTGAAGTATTAAGTGCTGCTTACCGAGCTGAAAAATATGGTAAGGCATAGTTTTTTGAAATTCCAATTTTCATTCCAAAAATAGGAGAAGCGGGATAGTCGTAATTGATTATTCCGTTTTTGTTTATATACTATACTTGATAAAATGTAAACTAAAATAATGAACATGTAACCTTGAGATCATATGTTCTATAGAAAGTAATTATTAATTTTATTGTCTTCTCATTTAGATTAGAAAACCTAAATCAATATAGCCGGCAAAAAATGACTACAGAAGCAAAAGTAACAGCATACATTTCCAACCACGACAAATGGACTATCGGATTAACGATACTAAGAGAGCTACTCATCAATACTGAACTGACAGAAGACGTAAAATGGGGAATGCCAACATACAGGATAAATGGTCGAAATGTTGTATCAATGTCAGCATTCAAAAATCACTTCGGAATCTGGTTTCACAATGGATCATTCTTAAAAGATGAACATAATCTGTTAGAAAATGCACAAGAAGGGAAAACAAAGGGGATGCGCCACATCAGGTATAATGATGTAAAAGATATAGATATTTCTATCTTAAAATCCTACATTTTAGAAGCCATCCAAAATCAAAAAGATGGCAAAGAAATCAAGCCAACAAGAAGTAAGAAACCGCTCGACATACCAAGTATTATGACTACCCACTTAACAGCACATACTCTTGATAATCTAAATAAACTAAGCTTAGCAAAGCGAAACGATTACATCCGATATATCATCTCCGCCAAAAAGCAAGAAACAAAACTAAATAGGATACAAAAGATCATACCCATGATAGATCGGGGTGTAGGTATCAATGATATTTATAAGTCAAAGAAGTAGTTGCACGCAACATATACACTTTTTAATTAGGAAAATAATTTATCTTTCTTTGTATCGTCTAGGTAGTTTGTGATCAATACTGGCATAGCATATTTGGGGATCGCACCTTGATCGATATTTAGATATGGGGAGTTAATATTTGATATTTGATCTACTTTTATTTGATAGAACTGTCCATATAGCGTTTGATGTGTCAATATATGCTTGTAGGCTTTTGTTGGATATATTATAGATTCGACCTCTAACCCAAAATTATCTAGTACATCTTTTCTAATCTCCTCTTCGCCAAGTTGAGTATCTGTCAAAGATTCTATACAATGGTAATCATACAAAGACTGCCATATATCCTTCTCCCGTCTATGGTGAATAATCACTCGCCCAGCACTATCTTCTAAGATCAAATAGTGTAAATACCTTGTCCTTTTTTTTATCTTTTTTGCCTTTGTGGGGATGATAGACACGAGCTCTTTTTGATAGGCTGTACAAGTATCTTCGAAGGCACAAATAGCACAATTAGGAGACTTGGGTGTACACTGTAATGCACCGAAATCCATAATGGCCTGATTATAGTCAGATGGATCGCTGCCTTTTATTAACAGATCCGCTTTCTCTTGGATGAATCTCAGAGTAGAGGATTGGTCTACTGCATCCGTGATGCCATAATATCTAGATAGCACCCTGATTACATTACCGTCTACTACTGCGTATTCTAGACCGTAAGCAAAACTAGCGATCGCCGCGGCAGTATACTTCCCTACCCCTTTGAGTGATAATATATCTTTATATGCTGTCGGAAAATCTCCATCAAATTCGTCTCTCACTGTTTTGGCCGCATGGTGAAGATTGCGAGCTCTACTATAGTATCCTAGCCCTTGCCAGAGCTTCATAATATCGTCCTCCGGCGCATCGGCTAAGTCAGTAATTGTTGGATATTCTGAAACAAACTTGAGATAATACGGAGTTCCTTGTGCGACTCTCGTTTGCTGCATGATGATTTCTGACAACCAGATCTGGTATGGATTTCTGTTCTTCTTCCATGGCAGATCCCTATCTATCCCTTCATGCCATCTGAGTAATCGAATAGCGAATTGTGTAGGTTTTGCCATAGTCTATTTACTATTATAAAATATCAAATCAGTATTAATCACAAGATAGCCTTGTTACATTGATCAACGAAAAGGATCTCGGTAATATTAATAAAAAAACGGCACTCTATTCCTAGAGTGCCGCATATCAGTCAAGCCTTTAATTGATACCAATTTCCTAAGAGATTGGTACAGTTGCTATTATAGAATTCCTATACAGAAATATTATTTCTGCACGAGTACTTTCTTACTATACTTGCCATCCATAGATCGTAAGAGGTAGACACCATTTGGTAATCCACTAAGATCGATCGATTGACTTCCATTTGAAAAATCAAGCGTTGAGTTCATTGCTTTCTTTCCTTCAGAATTCAATAGTATAAATTCAACTTCCTTATTGTCCTTCAACTCTACATTCAAAATATGAGTTGTAGGATTAGGATACACTTGAATCTCACTTTTGCTATTCGTATTAAACGCATCAGGTGACTGTCTTGCCAAAATATCAGCTTCTAAATCCGTAGACACGCTTCGCTTGCTCACCTCATTTGATCCCAATAATACCGGAGCATCTGCATCTGTCGTAAGCTGAAGCCCATTGAAAGATGAGCTACCACCTGAGATATTCACACAATAATCCTCGACTTCTCCATGAGAGAATATCGCACAAGGACCACTTGGATAAGCTCCATACTTCATAGATACTCTCATCGTAGTCTCGCCTAATATACATGAAGTAGGTATCGTCACTACTCCATTCAATTCCTGATGTCCAGCTCCATAAGCGATATACTCTCCCGCATCTAGATAGTCTCCATCATGATTATAATCAATCCATACTTTCCAGTACATGGTATATATATTCGATGCGAATCCTGGTGTGAGTGTAATAGGAAATGGATGTCCTGAGACGATATCTACACACTGCCCGTCTGTAAAATCTCCATAACCTCCATTATTACCTGATGGGTTAGCGTATGATCCTAATCCGAAGTTCTCTATCCATGTATACCATGACTCCTGACCGTATGACTGACATCCAACCGTACCATTGATAGTGATATCAAAGCTACAGGTATCAGTATTTCCACATGCATCTATACCAGCATAAGTAATCGTAGTAACTCCTATTGGTAATGAAGAACCACTCGAAGGTCCACCAATTTGAACCACAGAACTACAAGGTATTTCCATGATATATTCCATAGCTATGTTATTATACTCGTCATTCCACTGACCATCATTTAGCATAGCCACATAATCTTGATAATTATTAGTATTATTCGGCTGATTAGCGTACCAGTTCGTATAGGTAGGTGCACTTCCTGTAGACCATTTGAATGAACCTTCTGATCCAGCATCATTCAGACCGATCCAAGCTCTCTGTAGCGTAAGTATATTTGCTAAGAATGCATTCTCATATGCATCGTTAATCTCTGCCAAGTAACCTCCGTGTGACTTAGAAATACTATTGGCTGCTGGCCATGTCGCATTCGCAAGCGAACAATAATACTTAGATCCCCCATAACTTCCCATATACATGTATCCAGCTATCTCATCATTACCTGAGTCACATCCTGTACAACATGTCTCTAGCTCTGGAGTATCCCAATAAGCTGTCACATTAGTAGCACCGGCAGGACAAGTGAACGTATAGTCACCAGGACAAACCAAATGAACTGATTCATCAACAGTAACTGTAAAGCTACAGCTCAACTCAGTACCACAAGCATCAGTAACTAGATAAGAGATCGTATCTGTTCCAACTGGGAAGATAGATCCATTTGGCAATCCAGAAGTCTGCTCATATGTCGTACATGGTATCTCCATTATAAACTCATATGCCACTTCACATTGAGTATCATTCCAGCCGTCTGCACACAATACTGTACAATCTTGGTTACCTCCTTCATTATTAGGCTGATAATTAGCCCAATTCGTATATTCTAGAGGTTCGCCGTTACTCCATACAAATGTTCCTTCGTGCGCACTATCGCTTAGTCCTATCAATGCACATTGAGAATTAAGGAACCCAGAAAGTAGATCATTTTCTTCTTGACTATTGATAGTAGCAAGATATCCCCCATTACTACTAGCTATCGCACTAGCACTTGAAGATGCAGCTGGAGCAGTACTACAATAATATAAACTACCATCCAATGATCCCATGTAAATAAATCCTGGAATAGAATCTCCAACATTACAATTACTACATCCTGTCACTATCTCTGGTAAGTCCCATGAGATCGGTGTACCCGCGGCATCTCCACATTCTACTACTATATCATCATTACAGGTAATCGTTCCTGCACTCTCTACTGTAACTGTAAACGAACATAACGTAGTATTTCCGCAGAAATCCTGTGCTGTATAAGTCACTTCTGTAACTCCAATTTCAAATGTATCTCCCGATGTGAAATCACCCATTAACCATTCGAGACCACATCCGTCTTGAGCTGTAGGCTCGTTCCATGTTACTTGAGCTCCTCCTGTCGATGTCTCAATAGTAATATCTGAAGGACAATTACTTATTACTGGTGCATTTTCATCCGTTATAATTACTGATTGTTCGCAAGATGCAGTCAGTCCGTTATCAGGATCTGTAGCGGTCCATGTTCTGATTATTGAAATCGCTCCATCACAAGGCCCAGCACTTATTATCTCATCATCGTAGCTGATTATTGGTGACTGGCAAGTTGATGATCCAGGACTTGCAGTGGCATTACCTGTAAAATTAGTACCGATAGAAGCTCCTATACATTCTTGATAGTCAGCTGGACAGGTAATCGTAGGCGGTGCTACACAACATGCCGATACCGTAACCGTAAATGATGCCGTAGTGGACAAGCCACAGTTGTCGATAGCCGTATATGTTACTGCAGTAGTACCTTCGTCAAATGTGGATCCACTAGTAATATTGCTAGAACTAGATGCCAGTCCACAATTATCATCAAATGTAGGTTCTGTCCATGTGACTATAGCTGTACAATCATTATTAGGAGCTATAGTAATATCATCTGGTAAATTGGTAATAGCGGGCGCTTCCGTATCTTCAAGAGTAATCACTTGAGTACATGAAGAAGAAAGAGTACTGTTGTTACTATCAGTAGCAGTCCATATTCTATTTATGGTGATTGCACCACATGTTCCTTCAGATATGATATCATCTTCGAATGTTATAAGTGCCTCACCACATCCATCGGCTGCAGTTTCTGCAGTCGCTACTCCTGTTTCAGGTGCCGTTATAGTCACATCGGCTTGGAACACCTCGACATCTCCTAGATCTCCCTTCTGGACGAAGTTATCATATACTCCATCGAAATCAACGATTATATCAGTTTCTGTATTTGGATCTATATCCGCCGTGTTAGGATTATTACCATCGACATTCATACCTTGTATACCGTAGTATAGGTTACCATCTTCAGTTCTGAAATAATTCATCGTTGTCCATACTAATTGATCACAACCTTCTATATCATCATTCACATCAATAGGTCCGAATGATACACCACCAGCTGTATTTTCTCCTGGATCGACTACTATGCCTGGATATTGCTCAGTTACCCAAGACCCTACAAAATATTGAATATCATACGTCCAAGTACCATTATTGAGATTATATTTTAGGGTTTTTACATCATGGGCTCCTGTAGTAAACTTAGTGCCCCGCTCCGAAAAGATCATCTGCGAATTATCTGCAGAAAACGCAATATCAGAGATTCTTTCTCCTACACCTGGGACGTTAGAAATCTCTACTGTTTCACTTCCAGCTGCTGGAAAGTTTCCATTAGTTAGAGTGATACTATACATATCTCTAATGCTGCCGTCTAATCTTGCAAAATAAATTTTCTGTACTCCATCTTCACTATTGAGACCTATACCCCATACTTGTTCGGAAGGTGCAACTATACCGTCTGATCCGTTATCAGCATCCCATGGATCGTATGTATCCAAAATAGATCCATCAGCACCGATTCTATAAATCTTACCATCTTCTAGATTACTAGCAAAGAGCTGATGATTCAATCTATCGTAGACTATATTTCCAATACCATTAAGTGCCCCGCCTGTATTAGGAAGTGCTACAAAAGGCTCAGCTAAGAAGTCATTATCAGGATGTGCTACGAAAATTTGGCCAGGACCAAATGGATCTGTATTGTATCCAGTATCATATATGTCAGATGCAGCTAGATACACGACATCGTTACTCCCAATCGCAATCCCGAAGATCTGACCAATCTGACCTAGAGTCCAATTAGCAGGATGTAAATCTGTAATACTCGGTGCCCAATCAGATGACTGCGGTGCTGATCCAGTATTACGGATATCATATATAACTCCAACAGGGTCATCTGTATTGGCTTCTGCATTACAAGTGGCTACTGCCCATCCTGTGTAGGTTGTTGGTTCAGCGTCACAGTAACTTCCTAATGCGACATCAACCTCTGTTTCGGGACACCCGTTAAAATCTTCAGGACAAGATATAGTAGGAGGTGCAGTACAACAACTGCCCTCTACAGTTACTGTAAAAGTACAGACAGTACTATTTCCACATAGGTCTGTGGCTGTGTACGTTACGATAGTTTCCCCTTGAGCAAATGAATCACCACTATTATGAGATGAAACTAAATTATCCAACCCGCATACGTCTGTTGCTGTTGGCGCGGTCCAATTGACAATTGCTTCACAGTTTTCGCCTGGACTAGTAAGAATATTATCTGGACATCCACTTATTGAGGGCCCATCTTCATCTTTTAAAAAGATTAACTGAGTACAATCCGCAAATAAATAATTGTAGGTTTCATCTGGATATGTTGCGGTCCACATTCTATGGATTTCTAATTCCCCAGTGCAAGGACCTTGCGAAATTATTTCATCTGTATAGGTCACGACTGGTGCTTCACAGAATGCATCACCTGCGACAGCTGAAGCAAAGCCTGTATTATCTGGAGCAATCTCCTCTCCAGCACAGCCTGTATAGGTAGAAGGGCAAGTAATTATGGGTGCAGTACTACAATCTGTAAATGCAGAAGCACTCGGAAGAGATTTAATCTCTAGTTGATTGAGAAAGACTGGTCCCTGTGCATAAACACTGTTGTAGGTTACTGAAATTGAAAATACACAAATGATCAATAAATTGATCAACGTTGTAAATTTTGTCTTCATAATAAGTTTGATTTGATTCTACATACCTATTGCAATGCAGAATAAGATCATTGTTGTCTCTCATGGTAATTTCATTTTAATGCAAAAGACATGCATGTCGTACTCTATCAATTCTATTAGTTGTAGAATGTGTTAGATAATTATACCTGATTCATATGACGTTTCAAATGAGTGGCAAGGATGTGTAAATTGTTTTGTCAAGTAGTTGACATTACATTAGATAGACGGGTAGAATTGGACGTAGGTACCACTTTAGTATGTTATAGTTTTCATAAACAAGTGTTAAGGGTCTGAAAATTAAACCTCTGCAATGAATGAAATGAATGGTAATGTGATACTAAATAAATGCTGCACGAGGGAACACCACAAGTTGAAAACTGATAATTGATCTTAAGATTTCGTGGTTATTAGGCATTTATTATTATCGAGTGGAGTGATAATAGACATGCCTTGCGAAGCTATAGCTGCAATTGTGGAGTAGTATGATAAATAACACCTTCCTCTCCTACAAATAATTGAAGGACACAAAAAAATAAAGTGACAACAGAATCAACTGCTATCACTTTATATTAACTAACTAAAACTATTCTTAAAAAACTACAATATTCTTAATTGAATGCTACAGTGTTATTAGCTATAGGCCAATTTTGTTCTTACTAAATTATAATCACCGTAGTGGCTTTTTATGCTTGCTTTCAGAGCCTTTCTGGCAAAAAAGATTCTACTCTTTACAGTTCCAAGTGGTAAATCCAACTCATCTGCAATTTCTTGATATTTAAATCCAGTATAATGCATCATAAATGGCTTTCTGATACTCTCGTCCAATTTTTTGATCATACTTGTGAGCTCATTCATAAGTATATTTCTACCAGCATCATTATCTACTGATTTATCTCCACTATTTATAAAGAATTCATTTTCAGTAGTATCTATGATCGTATTTCTCTTAACTTTCTTCCTGTAGTTGTTAATGAAAATGTTCTTCATTATTGTAAAAGTCCATGCCTTGAAGTTTGTACCAGGTCTGAACTTTTCCCTATTCGTCATTGCTCTGAATGCCGTCTCTTGATATAAATCTTTAGCATCCTCTTGGTTCTTTGTAAGATTATACGCAAAAGAATTAAGTGATGATGTAAGAAAGTCAAATTTTGAATCAAATTCTATGGTTGACATAAGCTTGAATTTATAGTGTTAAATTGATAGAACAAATATAGATGAAGTTAAACAGAATACCAACATTAATTAAACAAAAACCTAAATTAAATATCCAATAAATTAAAATACCCAATTTAATCATTGACTATCAGTTATTTATGGATTGTAAATAAATTGTTAAATATTTTACTTTCAGTACGTACTGAAAGTAAAATATTTACTCCTTGGATTAAAACATCAAATTCACCATTGAATTTTAGTGTTTTTCATCAGTTTTTGATGGTTTATAATATTATCGCTAAGAGCATACTCAAAAAGGTATGAGTAGATATATCGATAAGTAAGAACACTTTGTGGATTCAAGAGCTTTATATAGTTGTAGTAGTTTTTGATACTATATCAAGCGATTTATAAAGTTGACCAATATTTTTTTCGAAAATGATCAGCTAGAATACACAGTTGTGTTACGTATTTCTATTAGTTTAATAGTCCTCATTTCAGATCCATCTATTTAGAATGCATTCATTCCACAAGATTATCAAGCATATTCTCGAACACATGCTTCTATCAGCACCATCGGCTAGAGAGGATATACTATCGATTGTAATCTAACGCAATACGTATATAATATATAATATATCTAAGGGAGCCCAATTATGGCTCACATTAAATTTTATTTATATCAGTTAAATAAAATTGTAATAATTACCAGTATATTTTTTCTTTTTAATGAGAAATTGCAACATATATTTGCACTTCGAGGATTAGATATTGTATGACGAATCAATATCAATACAAAGCTGCCCCCAGCAGTATTCTCCTCAATAATCTGAACCTTAGACGCATACGGCGTTCTAGGCTTTTTTATACTTTGTACTAAGTAGATTATTGAGATTATTAAAAGCAATTCTTTCATTATCCATTTGGTACAAGGTTTTACTCATATACTTATTTAATAACCAAAACTTTATTTACCTATGGTAAAAACCTATCCTATTAACTCAGAAAGGAAATGGTATTTCGCAAGCGTTATACTTATTTTCGCTCTTTCTTTTCTATCTTTTGCAGAAGCATCGGCGCAGGCACTCGCTTGTAATGATAATGTACAAGTATCTCTAGATCAAGACTGTGAGGCAGACATCACTCCAGGTATGATTTTAGAAGGAGAAGACGAAGATCTTATCGACAATTATTCCGTATCTATAAGTGGCATCACTGGTACTATCGTCACTTCCCCTGGTGTATATAGTGTTACGATCACTGATAGCTCAAACGGCAATAGCTGTTGGGGAAACATCACAGTAGAAGACAAACTAGCTCCAGCGATACTTGGATGTGATTGTCCTCCAGGAAATGATGACCCCGAATGTCAGTTTCTATGTACTGACCTTGACAATGTATTAAACAACTTAATCCCAGTACCGCAGCCAGAAGTTGAGGAGAACTGTGGTTCTTTTGTTTCAGAATATTCAGATCAAGTAACAGACGGAGGTTGTGGAGAAAAGATAATCACTAGATCGTGGTTATTCACTGATAACAGTGGCAACACAGCTGTCGGCTGCACACAACAATTTACAACATTAGCAGTAGCTTTGACTGATATAACTGCTCCAGTAAGCCCTATAGAACTTGGCTGTGGTGCAGATATAAGCATGCCTGCTATTGTAGACTTTTTCACTCCTTCATTAGGCGCGAGTACTGCCCTTACCTATGGTTACCCGACTGCCAACGGAGTAGCGATCAATGGTACGATTTGTAACCTTGCCGCTACGAAAGTAGATTTAGAAATTCCAGCATGTGATCAATCTTGTAGCAATAGTTTCAAAGTGATCAGAGATTGGACGATCTTAGATTGGTGTACTGGAGAAGCTACTAACTTCACTCAGATTATAAAAGCTATAGATAATGAAGCGCCAACAATCCAAGCGCAAGACATTACTGTAAGTACTGATCCATGGGTATGTGCGGCAAACTTCTATCTACAAGCACCATCAATCTTACATGATGACTGTACTGATTTCGTAGAGTATACTGTAACTGGACCAGCGGGAGTAACGATTACTTTTGATTCTCAATTGAATCTATATTTCGCATCCAATGCTCCAAAGGGAACAAATACATTCATATATACAGCATCAGACTGTTGTGGAAATACTGCCGTAGATCCTATCCAAGTAACTGTAGTGGATCAGACGGCTCCAGTAGCTGTAGCAAAACAAAACATTGTTATTTCATTAACTCAATCAGCGACCGCAAATGGAACAGCGAAACTATTCGCGCCATCTGTAGATAATGGATCGCATGATGGATGTACAGGTGTAAAATTAGAAATCAGAAGAGACAATGATGAATGTAACGAACCAGGAAATTCAACTTACAACAATGACGGTCATTCATTTGATAGTACAAGTGATATAGATGATGGTCAGTGGGTTAAATTCTGTTGTGAAGATCTTACGAATGCTGAGGTAGATGTAGATGGCGACGGAGTACTAGATGCAGGATACGTAAAGGTATGGCTTAGAGTATGGGATGACGGCGACATGGATGGTACATTCGGCTCAGCTGGAGACAACTTCAATGAGACATGGTCATTCGTCAAAGTAGAAGATAAATTAAACCCAAGTATCCAATGTCCATCAGATATTACAATCGCTTGTGATGATGACGCTGATGACTTAAGTCTTACAGGTATGGCTACTGGGTCATTCACATGTGACGGAGCAAATGTAATATACAATGACATAATAAATAATGTAAATACATGTGGTGTAGGATTCATAAGAAGAAGATGGTCTATCGAAGGTAATCCTCAAGTATTCTGTGATCAGACGATTACAAAATCAGCTGGTGACCTATTTAATGGTAATATCTCTTGGCCGTCTGACTATACGACAGATTGCACAGATATCGATGGAAATGACAATATCCCTACTTGGTCAGCTCCTGGTTGTTCGCTTGTAGGATACAATGTTGAGTCAGATACATTCCAATTCGAAGATGGAGCTTGCTTCAAAATCATAAACGAATGGACAGTACTAGATTGGTGTCAATATGATCCAAACGCTAATAACCCAACTGGAATCTGGTCGCACATACAAGTAATCAGAGTCCTAGATGATGAAGCACCAGTATTAACATGTACTGATGAAATGTTCGCTGTATCAGATAATCAAGATGTAGATGGTGATGGCAACAAGTGTGAAACCAAATCTCTCATGCTGACGAATATGGCAGACGATAATGGTGACTGCGCTAGTGAATGGTTGAAGTGGACTGTACTCGTAGATCTATGGGGTGATGGTACTTATGATTATGAATATTCTAGTTTCTTACCTTCATTTGATGGTAACTTCAATGATACAAATGGAAACGGAATCGATGATATCTATCTTGCACCTACATCATCAGGCGAAGAAGTAAAGATTACACTACCAGAAGATATCCAAGGATCGATGAGTAATCATAAAGTTAGATGGTCAGTATCTGATGGATGTCAGAATGTAACAAGTTGTGAAAATACATTTATGGTCGTAGATAAAAAAGCACCTACGCCTTACTGTATAGATATCAGCACTGCACTCATGGATAATGGAATGGTAGAGCTATGGGCTTGTGATTTCGATCTTGGTAGTTTCGATAATTGTACTACTGAAGAAGAATTAAGATTTACATTTACAAGTACGCCGCCGCAAAACGATCCTAACTACAATCCAGATACAAAATGTTCTTCTAGAGTGTTTGATTGTGATGATTTGACAGGAGAACCAGTAATGGTAAGCATGTACGTATGGGACGAAAAAGGCAACTCTGACTTCTGTGAAGTAGAACTTACGCTAGTAGATAATCAAGGTGGATGTGAAACAGGTAATGGTATGAGAATAGCTGGATCTATCACTACACCTAATAATGTAGCATTAAATGACATCACTGTAGTACTACAAGCGCCAGATCTAGAATATACTAAAATTGATAACACAAATGAAGAAGGAGATTACGCATTCAACAACAATCCAAATCTAGCATCATATAGCATTACTCCTAAGAAGGATGATAATTATCTAGATGGTGTGAGCACACTGGACCTTGTAAAAATCCAAAGACATATCTTAGGATTAGAGGAGATTGAAGATTCGTATAAAGTAATCGCTTCTGACATCAACAATGATGAGAAATTAAGTGCAGCTGATTTACTTCAACTGAGAAAATTGATTTTAGGTGTCATCACTCAACTGCCAGAACAAACAAGTTACATATTGGTAGATGCAAATCAAGAATTCACTAATGCTACTCAGCCTTGGCCACTTCAGACTGACATCACAATAGATGCACTCGATCAGCATATCGACGACCAAAACTTCATCGCTGTAAAAGTAGGTGATGTGACGGACAATGCTACTTTCGGATTGACTGCAACACATACGAGTGAAGTAAGAAGTAACAAAGCACTTGGGCTATCTATCGACAATGAGATGTTGACTGTAAATGAATCAGCTAGCATAAATGTGAATGCTCATAATAGTCAATCAGTTATAGGATTACAATTCTCTATTGATATCGAAGGACTACATAACATTAGATTATCAGCTGGCTCGCTGAATATTACAGAGGCCAACTACTCTATCGAGGGATCTGAGATAAAATTCTCTTGGTCAGCTGCACAGTCGATGAATCTAATCGCAGGTGAGACACTATTCTCTATAGAAGGTATAGCAACAAAATCTATATCCACTGAAAGTGTGATCACATTGAACGAGAAGGCATCAGTATCCGCTGAAGCATACGGGTCAGATCTAAAAGTAATGAATCTTGAGATCGTAACAAGAGATCTAGTTGAAAATAATAACTTTGAAGTATTACAGAATGAGCCGAATCCATTTGGCGAAACGACTACGATTTCATACAACCTGCCTCAAGCGGGGACTGTGAGCCTATCTATTGCTGATGTAACAGGTAGTATCGTATATACAAAAAACACAGATGCGCCCAAAGGCGAAGGTCAGTTTGCAATAAATGCTGAAGATCTATCACAATCAGGAGTATACTACTACACCGTTACTACTGGTGATCAATCTGTGACGAACAAAATGATTTTAATAAAATAAGTTCTGGAAATCCATAAACTCAGACGGAATGGCAGTTCTGTCACAGAGATTAATTATGGAGAGTTTAGAAATTAGGTTTTTTAAGTGATGGTTTAAGTTAAAAGTCAGCATCTCATTTGAGGTGTTGGCTTTTTTATTTTTCAGTCAAGCTTCAATTTATGTTCTATTTATGATACACTTAGTATTAACTATTTCTTATAAAATTGATTTTTGACATTCCCGTAACGAATGCGTAATTTTACAACTATGAAGATATTTCTCGTTGTAATCCAATTATTGATCGGCATATCACTTTATGCACAAAACGGTGATCTCAAAGTAGAGATAGAGCGTATCATTCTTCATGATACAGACATCAGTCTTGAGGATACTCCTGGATTTATAATAGGGATAGTGGATCAAGACTCTACCTACTATGTTGAATTTGGTAGTAAGGAGAAAAATAAAACTCAACGTCTGGATGCATCTGATATTTTTGAGACGGGGAGTATATCTAAAGTATTCACCTCTAGTCTGGTATCTATATTGGCAGAAAATGGTTCGATAACTTATGACTCGAAGATCAATGATTACTTACCAATAGAATCTCAGAATCCCAGAATGGATGAAGTAAGCATTCTCGATTTGATTCAGCATACTTCGGGGCTCCCTGTTCGTCCATATTTTTTTGGAGCAAAAGAAAAAGACCCCCAAAATCCATATGGCTATTATGAAAAAGAGGATTTGCTAAACTTCTATACAAACTTCATCCCCAAAACCTCCGGAGAGTTCAATTATGCTCATACTGACTATGGACTATTAGAAATCATATTGGAACGAGCGACTGGAACTCCGTTTGACAAATTGATGGAACAATTCATCATAAAACCACTTGGACTAAAGAACACCTTCGTATTCTTTAAGGAGAGAAAAAAAGATGTCATTACACAAGGATACGACAGGGCTGGACGCGAAGTAGAACCGTGGAGTTTTGCTTCTTTTGGAGCCTCAGAAGGCGTCAAAGCCTCAGCTGCAGACCTTATGAAATTCATGAAAGTTAATATTGGCTTGATAGATCATCCTTACACAGAGACATTTGCTCAAAATCACAAAAAAGAAGTAGACACAAACTTCAACGAATCTATCAAAACGGGAAGAGGATGGCAAATCATAGACCAACGAAAAAGGTATGATATCATAACACACAATGGAAAGACGAACGGGCACAATGTATTCATGGCATTCATAAAAGAAACTGGCACAGGTGTAATCGTACTATCTAATAGCAACATTGGAACTAGAGACTTAGGTTTTCTTGTTCTCAGAATGATCAACTTCAACTGGAAAAGAAGCTAAAAACTATACCTTTTCATAGTGAATAACTAGAATAAACAAAATGGGTAAACAAGAAACAAACTTATCGTGGGATGCATTCAAAGCAATGGGAAATCCTGCAAATGCTCCAGAAATGGAAGATGAAAAAGTAGATATTGATAAAAAGCAATTCGATTCAATCCGAGTGCATCTTGAAAAAAAACATCGTGGAGGAAAAGCTGTAAGCCTAATCAGAGGACTAGAAAAACTGCCTTCTGACGAACTGAAAGCACTAGGAAAAAAACTAAAATCTAAATGTGGTGTGGGTGGTTCAGTAAAAGACGGCGAAATCATCATACAAGGAGAACATCGAGATAAAATCATCACAATCCTCAAAACCGAAGGCTACAAAAACATCAAAAAAGCTGGAGGATAAGCGTGGCTTGCGCAGCAAACGAGCCTACCAAGCGTGGATTGCCCAGCAAACGAGCCTGCCAAGCGTGGATTGCCCAGCAAACGCGCGTTCCAAGCGTGGCTTGCCCAGCAAACGAGCCTACATCAAATATTATATTTAACAAATACCAACCCACAGATCTCACAAATCGATACGTCCCCTAGAAGATACTAAATCTACATATTCCCTATTGTCCTTGACATTCTAATCTACTCTCCATACCTTTGAGAATAATTAAAATCTACGTCGATGAAACTCCTACTATCCAATTTCTTCATACTTTGTTCATTTTTCACTTCGGCTCAGATGGCACCTGATTTTCAGATTACAGATTCTGATGGGCTGGTACATAACTTATATGCAGATCATTTAGACCAGGGCCAAACTGTAGTTATCAAATTATTCTTTACGAATTGTCCTCCGTGCATACAATTGGCGCCTTGGATGGAAGAGAAGTATCAAAATTGGGGAGCTGGGCAATACGATGTAGAATTTATAGAACTGAGTATATTGTCTAGTGATTCAAATGCGGATGTGGCGCAATTTAAATTGGACCATGGGGTTACATTCCCAGGGGCTGGATTCGATGGTGGCGGAAAAGATGCAGCGGAAGTTTACAAATCTGGAATATTTGGGCCATACTTCGGCACGCCAACTCTAGCCATCATAGCGCCCAATGGATCAGTAACACAAGGATTCAGCTATGATGACTTCGATAGTATCATCGCAGCTACTGGTGCCACAGGAAACTCTGGTGGCAATGGTGGCGGAGGCATGACCGATGAGGTGACTATGTACAATTTTTCTTCGAATATACCTACAACCTCAGTCCCTACAGATATAAAATACATACTAAAACCTGCCAATGCAGATAGTCCAACATATGATATTTTAAGTATTACAGGTGGTGTCTTGAATTTCGAATATCCCTCTATCGACTTTCCTGAGATGACTGATCCGGTAATCGTTGTAGAAGCCTCAGGTGACATCGTGGATAATACTGTGAAGCCTCATGATCTAGTACAAATAAGAAAGCACATTTTGGGTTTGGAGCCATTTACAGAAGAATACCAATTCTTAGCGGCAGATTTCAATTCTGACGGTCTGATTAAAGCGCATGATTTATTGACATTGCAAAAAGCACTATTGGGACTCATCTCCGAATTTCCAAATGAGACACCATCTTGGAAGTCAATCCCTGCGCAGATATCTTTGACACAAAGTTTTGGTAATACGATCGATCTAGACTTTCAACTTATTAAGATAGGAAATGTAGATTAAGGCAGATCTATATCAACCTAAGTAACTTTTTAGGGCATTTCTATTGACAGATCTTCTGAGTCGTTTGATGGCTCTTTCACGGATTTGTCTGACCCTTTCTCTAGTGAGTCCAAACATATCTCCAATCTCATCTAGCGTGTGTGTGCTTTTACCATTGAGACCGAAATAGTAAGATATAATTTCTACCTCTCGAGGGGAAAGTAGACTCAAACCATGCGATATCTCATCAGCGAGAGATTGCTCCATTAGTTCTAGATCAGGACTATCCTCCTCACCGAGTGAATACAGATCAATCCTAGAAGCTGCCCCTTCGTCGCTATTGATTGGAGCATCCATGGACACATGTCTGTTGCCCCCTCTTAGCATATTGGATACATCTTTGACCTTTACATCTAATATCTCTGCGAGTTCTTCGTGACTTGGTTCTCTCTCGTATTGTTGGGTAAACTTTACATGCGCCTCATTGACTTTATTATAAGAAGTAACTTTGTTGAGCGGTAATCTTACGATTCTGCTGTATTCGACTATTGCTGCTAAGATGGATTGTCTGATCCACCATACAGCGTAAGAGATAAATTTGAACCCCTTGGTCTCATCGAATCTTTTTGCAGCCTTCATCAATCCGACATTGCCCTCGTTGATAAGGTCAGGAAGGGACAATCCTTGATTTTGATATTGCTTTGCTACAGAGACTACGAATCTCAGATTTGCCTTTGTCAGTTTTTCTAGCGCATCTTGATCACCTTCTCTTATCAGTTTCGCGAGACGTATCTCATCATCAGCAGATATTAAATCTATCTTAGCTATATCAGTCAAGTACTTCTCTAGTGCTACACTCTCTCGATTCGTTATTTTATTGGTAATCTTTAACTGACGCATATCTTTTTGTTTTTGCAGTGAAATCGGTGTTAGCCAAATAACTGCATGTAATAAATCTAAAAATAAGAGATGTTTATATTACTACAATATAATATGTGAAATAGTTTCTTTCTATCTAGAAACTGTAGCACAAATCGAATAAATGATCACAATAACCATCCAAGATAGATTCGTAAGAAAGAAATACAACTGTGTAATTTCCGATTTTAATGTTAATTATATGATATTTTATAAAATATCGCCCCAGATAACCGTTGATAACTTATAACTTAAGATGCTATTTAACAAGAAATCTGATCACTTAGGCAATCAACAACCCGATGAAATGGCTTGATCTACATACCACCATCACCAATGTAATAGGTCTTACACTCATAGGTGTACTGGCATCTACACTTACCTCTCATTGGTGGTCTTGTGCTTATGACAGTGCAGATGTATTTCGCGCGTGGTTACTGGGATCGGTGATGTTTGTAGTTGGTAGTTCGAGCACCATCGTCTTACGGCATTTTGGTTATAACAAGCATCTGCAGTACTACACCGAATTAGTTTTGAGGATTATGATCGTATATGCGATAGTGACTACTGCACTTCTCAAGGCTGAGGGACACTTCTATAGTTACTCTCTTTTTGATGGACAGACTAAACTTGCCGATCTAGAAGCGAATTCATTTGCCAATGCATTCTACGGATTCAGCCCTATGTTTCAGGCTTACATTGGATATGCTATATTACTTGGTCTCGTCTTACTCTCATTCAGACAGACACAGAGAATGGGTAATCTACTACTCGGGGCTATACTTATAAATGCCGTAATGCTCAATATAAGCTTCGAAAGTTGCTTTGTTTTCAAAAACAGTATCTACCTAGCTGTAGTAGCATATTTCGTGTTGAATGATTTACCGAGCTATCTAACCTTTTTCACAAAACAACAAAACATCGCTGAATATAGGTATCATCCATTAACAGACAATACACATCTTCACAATTCTTCCTCATTGATGAAAATGATACTTCTGGTGGGTCTATTTTATTATAATCAAGACTATATAAAAGACACAAAGAATTACAGATCTAGAAATGCTGAGAGTCCAATCACAGGAGTCTGGCAAATAATAGAATTGAAATTCTTCCAAGAAGAAATCGATACTCAAGATAAAATGACAATAGAGTCATTTGAATCTATAATACTGGATAAAGGGAGGTACGGTGCAGTGAAGATAGCAGACTCACTTTCATTTTTTGAGTATCTGATTGTACCTGATGATAATCATTTGGAAATATGGAATTTTCAAGATTTCTATGAATTAGATATCAAAGGAAGATATACTCAGATAAATAATGACTCAATGATCTATACAGGTAGAAATAATAATGACTCACTGACCATAACAATGAAAAGAAATATTGATTCAGAATGATCGTGGATCAAGGAGAATCCCTCTTCACATACTTATTATTCTAATAGAAAACTACATATTTTAATCATTTTCAATCAATACAAATCCAAAAACTAATACCTACTATTAATTGTTACTTACAGACATAACCGATAACTTTGTCGAAAGATATGAACCAATAATTTAAATAGAGGATAATTAATACTTCCATATGTCAGTCAATATTCAGCATTTAGATAGTGTACTAAAAGCACTTTTCACACCTTACAAGGAAAGGGTTCCTGATGTCAAGAAAATAACCAATGCGATGGTAGAAAAAGGACTCATAAAAGACGACTCTGAAATCATCAATGATCATATTGCATTTAGAACATTGGGTGTACCTAATTTGGGTATGGCTTCTTTTGAGAAAATATTCCTTCATTATGGCTACAAAAAGAAATCCCCCTACTTCTTTGAAAAAAAGAAATTGGATGCGTACTGGTACGAACCACCGTATAGCCACTATCCTAGAATTTTTCTGAGCGAATTGAGAGTCGCTGACTTATCACAGCAAGCACAAGACATCATCTACAAATATACCTCTGACATTACTTCTGACCCTGTAGATGCCATCGATTTAGATAATCCTGATCAGGTCGGTTCTTTTTTCTACCAACCGCTGTGGAAGCTACCAAGTAAAGAAGATTATCTCACATTGTTGGAAGAAAGTGAGTATGCTGCATGGGTGATCTATAATAGGTATTATCTGAATCACTACACGATCAGTGTACACGAATTACCAGGTGAGTATAGTAAACTTGAGAACTTCAATAATTTCTTAGAATCAATAGGTGTAATTTTGAATACAGCGGGCGGTGTAATCAAAACAAGCAAGGATGGATTACTAAAGCAGAGTAGTTCAGTAGCTAAAATAATCAAAGCTAAATTTGCTGACGGCGAAGAACAAGATATATCTGGTAGTTATGTAGAGTTTGCCGAAAGATTGGTTCTTCCAGAATTTCAGTCGCTACCAAAGAATCAACTTACCAAAGAGCACAGAAGAGATGGATTCGAGTCAGCTAATGCGGACAAAATATTCGAAAGCACCTACCTAGAACAAACTTCAAAAAATATTAAATAGATACCATACAAATAGGAAATATCTATATTTCGTCCGGCTCAAAGTTTGCGAAAATAACGACAGTGTACAATCGATAGATTTATGCTAGATTTACACAAACATCATAAATGAGGTATAATAAGTGTCACCTTCAAGTCTTTTCTTTGATTCTCGTTTTGGGAAGTCTCCTATCCTGCAATGGTCAAAAAAAAGCAAATCCTATTATAAGAAATACAAACAAAAGTACTCCATCTTTTCTCCCGGAAGTTCAGACGGATAATAAGATATCAGAATACATACGAAATATATACGAAGACAGATATGGCGGTCTATGGTTCGGAACGAATGGAGATGGAGTCGCACATTATGATGGATACAACCTATCCTATTATTCTAGTGTGAATGGGTTTATAGGACATCAAATAACAGGTATTACGGAAGATTCAAATCAAAATATCTGGTTTGCAACCGATAAAGGGATCATACAGTATAACTGGTCAGAAGACGAAGAAGGTCAGAGAAGGTTTATCAATCATCAGGATTACTTATTGTTCGGAAATGAGCAGTTCTGGAGCATATATGCAGATAGTAAAGGTCAGATCTGGGCTGGATCTGCCTCTGATATATTCCTATATGATGGAGCGCACTGGTCCGCTTTTGAATTGCCTCTTCCAGAGGATATTTCTGGGACATTCATCACTAAAGCAACAACTTGGTCGATCTCAGAGGATGAAGATGGGCATATGTGGTTCAGTACAAATGGGTATGGAGCATACGAGTATGACGGCAAGTCATTTACCAGATATACTACTGCAGACGGGCTCACAGATGATAGTGTGGATAACATCATGCAAGATCGAAATGGCAATATATGGCTAGGTACACGGTATGGTGGGGCAAGTAGATTTGATGGAAAGAAATTTATCAACTATACATCATCTGATAGCATCGGCAATAATGAAGTCTGCGTGATCTATGAAGACGAATCGGGTCACATATGGATGAGTGCTGAAGGCTACGGCGTATATCGATACGATGGTAGATCATTTACCAACTATGGTGAAAAGCAAGGTCTGAAGGTGAAAGCCGTTCAAACTATTTTTGAAGATCGAAATAATCGTCTATGGGTCGGTGGTGGAGGAGGACTATACCGATTTGATGGAGTTTCATTTGTTCATATTACGAAAGACGGTCCATGGAAATAGATCGCAACCTAAGTATCATGACCCTAGTATTGTGATCGTTGTTACAATTTAAAGTGATAACAATAAGAAATAGTAAAACAGACAATGTACGAGTAGATATATTTTATACTATCTACCGACATACACCATAAAAAGATTAATTTAAGTCAAATATGGATTATAATCCGCATTATAGTTTTGATCTTCCTCCCGAGGAAAAGGTAATCAAGCGCAATAGAACGATCACCACTTACTATGCGCAACTATATCAGAATGAACCTCAACTATATAAATGGGCAGGCATGGCTGCGTTTGCCTCTTTTCATATCGGAGAGAAACTAAAAATGTGGGACTGGGAATCATCAGGCATCAAATCTTTTGCAACTACCTGTTTGAAAAAGAATAAAACCCTAGAGGATGATTTTCAAATCATCAGGATCATCAACAATAGAATATTTAATGAGATCGGTGGATTACATCTCGCATTCTGCCAAATGGATTTCGTATCATTTCAATCGCTTCTATTGGTAGAAGGAAGACATAAGCTCATCATCAACGCTTTCGATAAACTTAATACCGCTAGAGAGCAGCTCAAGAAAAATGGAATCACCAAAGACATCGAAGAACTAATATGGGACGCAAATACTGAAATCCTATGGCACGAACAATCAGAGGTAGTGCAGCCCCTATTTGACAAACTAAGTAATCTATTTTCAGGATTCATGACTATTTTTGCCAGTTTTGATTATAAGATCAATCACCATAAAACAAGTTGGAAGATACCGTCCGCATTTATACTCTTTATGCTTTTTAATGGCTATCGCTTGATTATAAAATCGAGAATGATACCCAAAGTTACCCATCTACAGCATCGTTGGTATTGGATATGCAATGATCTTTTAAAAAAATGGAGAAGGATAGAATCTGACTCAAACTTGGTTACTGAAGAAATCGAAGTACTATCAAAAATAGAGTTACGAAACCTTAAAATGAAAAAACCATAAAAACAGAACTTTGAGATAGCATCTATAGCACTTCATACAAGAACAAGTAGTACGAAAGAAGGCTTACGATGCTAAATCATAAGCCTTCTTGCGTATCACGTTATAGCTATTGAGAGATTATACTCTGAATTGCTTCATGTAAGTAGCATCCTTTTGGACTGCTTCCATCGAAGTCATATCATCGTATCTTTCGTGCTCTACGATAAACCTTTTCATACCATTTTCTTTGGCCACGGCTAATATCTTTGGGAAGTCTAACTGGCCCGTGCCCAATACACAAGAAGCGGACACTGCAGACTTATCCTCTACCCCCTCTTCTTTCATGATTTCCATAATCTTAGGTTCTTTATATCTATCCTTTACGTGACTGAGCACGAATCTATTGGGATATTTTTTCAACCATTCTATAGGATCAGCTCCGGCAGCGGCTACCCAATATATATCCATCTCGAACCCAACCGGACCTCCTGCGGTTCCGTCCATCATGATATTCTGAGGCAGTACTCCATCTATAGGTTGGAATGAGTAAGCATGATTATGGTAACAGTATTGAATCCCATACTTCTCACATATCGTACCTAGTTGATTCATACCATCAGTTGCTTTTTTGAATTCGTCCTGTGTCTTCAAGAATGCCATATAAGGATTTACTAAATACTTCAAGCCGATCTCAGCTGTATCATCAACAAGCTTTTTAAATTCATCTCTTTTTTTAGTATCTAGAGCATATTGAGGATCAGTGTGCGTCGATATCGTTTTCAAGTTATGATCGGATAAATAAGTCGCATATTCTTTGGGTTTCATTCCCCAAAACACGCCTTGTTCTCCCTGGAAACTTTCTATTGTATTGTATCCATATTCACCAAGTGCTTTCAGAGTTCCTTTTGCATCTTTTGCCATGTAGTCTCTTACAGACCACAACTGTATACCAAACTCATCAAGAGTAAATCCTGACTTTACAGCTTCTTTTACCGTTTCTTTGATAGTATCAGCTCCTTTGCTGACTTCTGACTTACATCCTAATCCTGTACTCATTAATGGTAGAGCTATGGATAGTGCACCTGCCTTTTTTATAAAATCTCTGCGATTGTTCATAGTTAGTATAGTTAGTTAATATCAATATTTTCGAAACGGAAGATAGTAATATTTGTACAAAAAAATACGAACAATAAAGGATTGTCGATTGATGTGAATGATATACATAATGGAATTGCATTTTGATGATGAGCAATGGCATTTAATTCATATTATGTGTAGTATCCGATTGTCGATGAATGGATGGCAATTTCATACTTACCCGTATCTTATTTTGATAACTCGAATAATGAATTTACCTTAACACTTTAATTAATGAAAATAACCCGATGAAAATATTGAAATCAAAAATTATATTATTTCTTGCAATGGTGCTATTGCCACTTATGTCTTATGGCCAAGAAATGGGATTAGATGAAAAAATCGACCAAGCATTTGGTAAGGCAACTGGCTGGTTTGTCAACTTAATATTCTATCAGATACCGTTTACCGATGATGTAAAAGTATTTTGGGTATTGTTTCCGCTTATACTAGGAGCACTTTATTTTACCGTTTATTTTAAGTTTATTAACTTCACAGGATTCTGGACCTCGATCAATATCGTAAGGGGTAAGTATGATGACCTAGAGACAGGTGGTCACGTGAAGCAATCAGCATCAAAATTCACAGATGATGAAGACAATCCTGACACCATCAGAGTAGAGGGAGCTGGAGAGGTATCTCACTTCCAAGCACTTACAGCGGCGCTATCCGCCACAGTAGGACTAGGTAATATCGCAGGGGTAGCCATCGCCGTATCTATCGGTGGAGCTGGAGCTACTTTTTGGATGATCATAGCGGGATTCATAGGTATGGCATCTAAGTTTGTAGAGTGTACCCTTGGTGTAAAATATCGTGATGTAGGACCTGATGGTACGATCTATGGTGGTCCGATGTATTACCTAAGGAAAGGATTAAAACTAGATGGTAAAGAAGGACTAGGAAAGGTGTTGGCTGTGCTTTTTGCAATATTCTGTATAGGAGGATCTTTTGGCGGTGGAAATATGTTTCAAGCCAATCAAGCATTCCAACTGGTAGAAAACATAAGTGGAGGCGAACAATCATTTCTACATGATAGAGGGTGGCTATTCGGATTGGTACTGGCTATATTCGTGGGTATAGTGATCATCGGAGGCATCAAGAAAATCGCATCGGTAACTGATAAGATTGTTCCTTTCATGGTTGCGATCTATGTAGGAGCATCGTTATTCGTACTTATTGCTAAGTACGATATGATCGGAGAGGCGTTTGGCCAGATATTTAGTGGAGCATTCAGTCCTGTCGGAATAGCGGGTGGAGTCATAGGTGTATTGGTGCAAGGATTTAGAAGAGCGGCATTCTCCAATGAAGCTGGTATCGGATCGGCTGCAATAGCGCACTCCGCTGTCAAAACAGATCACCCTGCATCAGAAGGTCTTGTTGCATTATTAGAGCCATTCATTGATACTGTAGTAGTATGTACGATGACAGCACTGGTACTTATCATCACAGGAAATGTAGCTGCAGAAAATGCATCATTAAGTCAGGCTCAAGCAATATTGCTGACATCATCAGCCTTTGAATCAGTGATTAGTTGGTTCCCATATGTCCTTACTGTAGCCGTAGTTTTATTCGCATTTAGTACGATGATTTCGTGGTCATACTATGGATATCAAGCATGGTCTTACCTATTCGGCAGGAGTAAGCGTGTAGAGTATACCTATAAGGTCCTATTCTGTATATTTGTTGTGATAGGTTCTGCGGCAAGTCTGGGCTCAGTACTCGACTTCTCAGATGCAATGATATTCGCTATGATGGTTCCGAATATGGTCGGTCTAGTATTACTAGCCCCTAAGGTAAAGGAAGAACTTAATAAGTACTTTGCGCTGATCAAAAAATAAAGTCTTAATACAAGCTATCAATATATTAATAGCCCTTCTTGTAAATCAAGAGGGGCTTTTGTTTTTACAATTATCTATATTATGATACCTTTGCAGCCCCAAATAAAAAACCTATTTACAATTTACATTAAAAAAGAAAAGAGATGAACACTAATAATCCATGGCACGTAGTAAATATCGGTGTAGATGCGCCGAAAATCGTAACCGCCATGATAGAGATCCCAAGAGGAAGTAAATCAAAATACGAATTAGATAAAGAGACAGGTTTTCTAAAATTGGATAGAGTACTGTATTCATCTTTAAATTATCCTTACAATTATGGATTTATACCGCAGACCTATTGTGATGATAATGATCCATTAGATATCCTCATATTGACCCAGGTAAAAGTAATGCCAATGTGTCTTATGAGAGCTAAAGTGATCGGAGTAATGCGTATGATAGATGGCGGAGAAGCTGACGATAAGATCATAGCTGTATCCCCTGACGACATGAGTGTGAGCCATATCGAAAACATCGAAGAACTGCCTCCACATGCACTGAGAGAGCTACAAGCTTTTTTCGAAGATTATAAGAAGTTGGAAAATAAAGAAGTTGAGGTGGAGAAATTCCAAAACAAAGAAAAAGCTTGGAAGATAATCGATAAAAGTATTGAAGATTATAAAGTATTTATGTCTGGAAAATCAGAAGCAAAGTAATTAAATGAACCTATATTTCATTACCGAACAAAGGCTTGATGTAATCACATTGAGCCTTTGTGCGTTTGTATTTATCTGAGATAATAGGATCTTCTTGAGGAACATCTTCTGATCTTATGTGTTTTTGCTTCATAGTTCGATACTGTGAAGCATATACCTACTATCAAATAAAAATATGAGCAAACAAATCACTACCATCTCCTTTTTCAGATTCTCTTCATTGAGAGATAAGTTATGGGGGTTCCAGATGATGCAATTTGCGCATAAGGATATAGCAAAAGCAGAAGGATTGACCTTCTATCGTCTTATGGGGAGCGGCAAAGGAAAAGGATTTAATCCCCTACCCGACTGGTCCGTCTATAGCCTTCTTCAAGTATGGGATTCCGAAGATGCTGCCCAATTCTTTTTCGAATCTTCTCATCTTATGCAGCAGTATTCCAATCACACCTCGGAGATATTTACACTCTACATGAAAAACATATCAGCAGGAGGTACTTGGGTGGGTAAGAATCCATTTGAAAAAGGAGCGGATTTGGATCCAAAACTACCGATTGCTGTTATTACTAGAGCTACTATAAAGTGGAATTGGCTCATTCGATTTTGGAAGTACGTGCCTACATCTCAGGAGGCTCTAGATGGAAATGAAGGATTGATTTACACCAAAGGCGTAGGAGAAGTACCGATCGTGCAGATGGCTACATTCAGCTTATGGAAGGACTTCGAGTCGGTAAAAAAATTCGCATACAACAGTAAACAGCATAAAGAAGCCATACGCAGAACTCGAAAAAACGAATGGTATAAAGAAGAGTTATTTTCTCGATTCCTACCCTATAGATCTACGGGCACTTGGGACGGGAAGGATCTATTGGCAGTGTAAGTCATGCTACATAGGTGTCGCTACTACCGTCATGATTCCAAGCGAAGATCGCTTCTCCGACCACTTCTTGGGCATGAATGATATCATCCCTAGGACAAACTTCCAAAACTCATTCTCCATATTTTTGGACCAATTGATTTGTTTTTTCTCCATTTTACTCATCCAATACAGTAGGTACGGATCCATCGTTCCGTAGTCTAGCAGCTTAGTGACTTTCCAGCCACTCTTATTGAGCAGGAGCTCTACATTACTCGGTGAGAATAAAGATGTATGCCTAGGCGTATGCCACCCTGCCCAATACTTACCATATTGTTTTCTGCTTTCTGATTCGAAATTTGGTATTTCTATAATCAGCGTAGTGGACGGCTTAGATATGGACTTCAGATGACTAAGATTCTTTAGCGGCGTATAGTCATGCTCTAGATAGTGCCACATCGTAATCACGTCTGGTCGAAGATCTTCTGATAAATCCTTAATCTCAGCTACCTGCAAATCTATCTCTGCATAGCGCTGAGGCTCGTCCTTCCAACCTTCATCGCTGAAGTCGATACCCATCGTTTTGCAATGGAGCTCAGAATGGCATGCCTGCAGAAAACTTGGCAAACCGCATCCAACATCTAACACCAATGTATCCATTGACACAGAATGAGCTTCCCGCACTCGATTTACCCTTTTTTGGTCCAATTTGATCTGACTATTCTCGACCAATTGTTGATACTTCCCCCATGCCTTCGCACCTCTATATGGCAAGTAATATGATGTGTAGTAGTCCTTGAGTCGATCTAGTGGAACTCTAGGATTTAGAAATACTAAATTGCAATCTGCACACTGGTCAAAATTAAAAATCTCTCTGTCCGAATGCATCTGAGCCGTAGTCTCAATATATGAAGTTATTGAGGAAGAAGAACACACCGGACATGCAGAAAGTCTAAGCATAAAGCCAAGATAGTAATCTTATTTAAAATTATGATGCAGAGATGAAAATGTTGCGCAAGGCTAAATACAATTTCTGGCTATAGTATATCTTGATGTCACAGAAAAATATTCAATAGTGGAAAACACACAGTTAGAGTATAGATTCTAATATTCTATTTCTTATTTGTATAATAATTTTTGGTCATTTCTTCCATTACCCAATTCGTACGCGCAGCACTCTGCCCCATACTAGGACAGACTCCTATCCCTAATATATCGTCCACGATAGTCTGTATCAGCGGTTGCTGAATATGGGCTGGCAAATCAAACCTATATTTCTTGTGTTCTTTCAGAGTAGCTTTTTCTAATATAATCTCTGCAGGTCCAAAAAATGGGATCACTAATTTACCTTCTGTTCCGATTATGCTTAGCTCATCTAGCTCTGCTTTTTTATCTACTGTAAAGCACCAACTTCCGACACCTTGGATCCCGCTTTCAAAAGTGAAAGAACTCGTGATTATATCCGCGGCTTTGTACAACTTTCCTTGGTTTCCAGCATGACCCATGGCAGATCGGATCGGACCAAAAATAAAGTCTAAATAATCCAATTGGTGCGCTGCCAAATCATAGAAATATCCTCCACCTGCTACTTCGGGATCAACTCGCCAATTGGCCGACATCGTTCCTGACTCTACGGCTGCTATATCAGAAGCATTGGATTTATAGAGTTCTATTTTTACCAATTGAATCTCTCCTATTATGCCAGATTCTATGAGTTCTTTCAGCTTCAAAAAATTAGGCAATCTTCTTCTGTAATATGCGACATAGAGCGGTACATCGGCTTCCTTACATGCCTCTATCATTTGCTGGCATTCTGCATATGATCTAGCCATGGGTTTTTCTACATAGACTGGTTTTCCAGCTTTAGCCGCTTTGATGGTAAGTTCTAGATGGGCGTCTGGTGGTGTTGCAATATAAATGGCATTTACTTCAGGATCATTTATTAAGTCATCTGTCTTATCATACCATTTTGACACTTGATGTCTTTCTGCATAATTTTGAGCTTTCTTTCCATTTCTTCGCATGACGGCGACCAATTCAGAGTTGTCAATTAACTGCATCGCTGGAGCACTCTTCACTTCGCACACATCTCCGACACCTAGTATTCCCCATTTAACAATATTACCCTTTATTTTTGTCATATCATTTATTTTATCCGTCCGAAAGATTGAGATACAGCTGTACTGTACAATACACAAAATTCAAATGTAAATATCTACTGTATTTTGCACACCTTTCAAGTCCAAAAAATCAGAAATCAGAGCTTCATTATCTCTTTCCAAATACCGTCATTCACCAAAATCCCTTCTTTTAAATTTTTTGCTCTAGTTTGGGCACTTCGTTCTCCAGGATAGTAAATAGCAGAATCCGAATCTATAGGTTCTACGTCATGGGTAAAAGATATAATCTCATCAATAATTTGTTGTTGAAGACCTTTATCACCAAAAATCTCAGGATACACACATATATATATTTGAGAAATCGCTGTTTCGATCTCTTTACTGCCGATTCTATAAGTAGAGTTTCCGGCAGACAACAAGCTTGCTAGCATATCCAATACCATAGATAGCGCTGAACCTTTCCAATAGCCTATGGGCAGTCCCCGTTCTTTTTCTAGTATCTCAGTAGGATCATATGAGAGATCATCGTTGTCATCCCAGCCACCATGATATGGCAACTTTTCGCCCCTCAATTTATAATCATTAATCTTGCCGAAAGAAAATTGTGAAATAGCCATATCCAATACCACATTACCTTTCTCCCTGGGTATGGATACCACAAATGGGTTGTTTCCGATTCTATTTTCTCTACCGCCCCAAGGTGGCATATTAGGTTTCGTATTTGTAAATAGTATAGATATACAATCCGCATTGGCCGCTTGTTTTCCGTATGTTCCTCCTCTCATCCAGTGATTTGTGTTGCGCAAGGCGACCATCCCCATCCCAAATTCTTTCGCTAATTCTATAGCTCTAGCGGTACACTTCTTTGCATTGAGAATTCCTGCGCCTAGATTTCCATCCCACCGTTCCATGTTACCAAAAGACGCTACCTTCTTCGGATCGGCATGTGCATTCACGATCCCTTTCTTAATATGATCTATGAACAATGGGACTCGATTAATTCCATGAGAGCTAACTCCATCCAAGGTGCTTTCTACAAAGACACTGGCAAGTATTTTAGCTTTCTCTTCAGTAAATTTATACTTTATAAAGAGTGCAATCAATACCTCTTCTATTTCTTTTGGCGAAATGTGCATGAGATTATTTTCATTTTTATTGAAATCGGACACTTAAAAAATAGAGTCGCTGTCTGATAGATCTATCAAAGAAATATAAAATTAGTCTCAAAACAAATCAATCAAAGCATTACCTTACTCATCCAACCTTCTCATCGGAGTGATCTAATGTGATATTAAGTACTTAGAACAAGCATAGCTACACTCATAAGTATCATACCTACATCTTCTACTATCGTGACAGTACTCATAGGAAGATTAAACACATCACCGAGGCAGGCACACTTAATCGCTCGTTTTTGTAGATTACTTTGGACCACTCCTATTGTGCTCACTCCGAGAATAATTATTGTAGCCACATTCGTATAAATAGGAAATGCATTAATCAAAAACAAAACACCTAATCCCAACTCTACGAATGGGTAAATAAAACCCCAACCGTACCACTTGGAAGCTACAACATCATACATACTGTAACTAGAGGCAAATCCTGAGAGGTTCAAGAGTTTAAAAAAGGAAAAAACTATAAAAAAACCGGCCATGAAATGCCGCATAAAAAGCATCCACTGGAATGAATCAGATGGATATTGACTCAGTGCACTTACACCTGCTATGAAACCTATGATAAGTAATAACGGTTTATAAGTGGTCAATGTCTTTTGAGGAAGTGATTCTTGGGCATTGTCAATGTTACCGTCTTCAAACATCTTAGCTTCTGCCTCCAAAAGAGAATATTTCTTACCCAATGCAGATTCCAATATTGTAATCGGGACTGGCATGTCCATAGAGATCGTAGCTTGAGGCGGATCGAGTGTCACCTCAGCTCTAGTGACCATCGGATGTTCTTCCAAATTTTGCTTTACTGACGCTACACACCCTCCACAGGTCATCCCACTTATTCGATATTGCTTGATCATTTATTGTTTGGTTATATCTATGAAGGATCTTCGACCTGAGAAAAAACATACATCATCTCCGTCCCAATCTGAATACTTCGATCGAGATATGTCTGAGCTTGATGCGGCGTCCCATCTGATACTTTCGGATCATCATATCTGATCGGCAGACGGATATCTGATCCGTGTACTATTGGACATCCTTCATCTGCTGAAGCACATGTCATGATAGCTCCATAATCTTTCGTAGGATTGAACTGGTCATCGTACTTTTTAGAAAATGCAATGATAGACCTAGATACACTATCATAGCGAATGGCGTATACTGGATTATCTTGTTCTGCGAGCTTTGAAATCACGAAGCCTTGACCGATCAGTGTGTCACCTACTACAGGGAACATAGCCGTAGATTCGGTGCCTCCCGAGTAACACTCTACATTACGAATATCATAATATGCCGCCATAGTCTGTGCCCAGATCTGAGACAAATGGCTCCGTCGCGAGTTGTGCGTACAGATAAAATTTAGATTTACGTCACCTCCTTCGAGTAGTCTATTATTGATATAACTTATCAGCTTATCTAAGAGTAATTTTCTCTCTTTAGTTATACTGTTTGTATCGAATGTTCCTATCGAGTTTTTTAGTTTTTGGTACATATATATTGTATTTTAGCAACATCCGCCGCCTGGAGTGCAAGCATCTGCCGTCAATGACCCAAGATCAAATTTAACTTTATCCTGTGGTACTCCACATTTATCTCTAGCTAAACAATCCGTATGCTTTGTCACTAATTTGAAGTGTTTACCGTCGAAGTCTAGACCATACTTTTCAATGGTAGATCCTTGGTATTCTACTTCGATCTCTAGATTCTCAATTCCAAGAATTTTCTGAGATAGCTCTATGATATCAACAAGTTTCTCAGGATGTAATCTATGGTCATAATCATCCGCTTCCCATAATTGAAA
Organism: uncultured Saprospiraceae bacterium; assembly: GCA_938007965.1. Lineage (GTDB taxonomy): Bacteria > Bacteroidota > Bacteroidia > Chitinophagales > Saprospiraceae > CAJXUU01. The sequence continues at coordinate 36,748 of CALLMH010000075.1, forward strand.
ATTTGCTACTGATTCATGGCGTACAGTTCCCCCACAATCAATAAAGTCCTTGGTAATCTTCCCTACCTCAGTTACGTGAAAATGGTTTGGCACCAATGACCCATCTGGTAATTCAAATGCTATGGTCTTGAGGCTTTTGAGATGTGATTTAATTTCTTCTAGTTTCATGTATTTTAGTTTTGTACTTTTTATTTCAGGTTTTAGACCACTTTGCTTTTTGAGTTTTTTTATACCTATCTAAGTGAAAATCAACAACCACAATTATGAGAACAGTTGCATTTGCAGGCATCAAAAAACCGATCAAAAACTGAACGTATTTCTAATAATACGCTCTGGTCTATACAATAACATACGCTCGTCCCCTCGATATTTCCTTTTAGTATTCCTATCTTCTTTAGCTCTTTGAGATGCTGAGATATTGTAGGTTGTGCCAACCCTATCTCATTTACCAATTCACCGCAGACACACGAATTTCTCTTTACTAAATATTGCAAAATAGCAACCCTGGCTGGATGTCCTATCACTTTTGCGAAGCTAGCAATTCGATTTTGTTCTTCTGTGAAAATTTCTGTTTTGGTAAGTCCCATACTACAAACATAGATACTTAATCGCAATATTGCAATATATGGTTTAATTATTTTATTGTAGATTATCAATAAAACTACCAAGTCCACCATATAATAATCGATAGCCTTAGAAATTCTTGATATACTTTTAGATGAGAATGCAGATTCTTCTACTTCGCTTCGACTAACTTTATGATTTCTAATACTGTGTCGGTTGCTTTCTGCATATCTTGAACAGTCGTCCATTCCAACTTAGAGTGTATACCATGCTGACCTGAAAATAGGTTGGGGCACGGAAGCCCCTTATGCGATAATACAGAACCATCTGTTCCACCTCTAATTGCTGAAACATAGGGGTCGATATTAGCATTCTTCATGGCTTGTATCGCCGTATCAACAATATACATATGCTGGTCTACTACATCCTTCATATTTCGATATTGTTCATATACTTCGAAGGTGTAGCTGCTACCTGGATAGTTTTCTAATACTTTTTTAGTCGTATTTTCTATAATCGCTTCATACTCCGCTAGCTTTTCGGTTTCGAAAGATCGTATGATGAACTCTATGGATGCGTCTTCGAGCATCCCTTCTATCTTATTGGGATGAATGAAGCCCTCCTTCCCTTCGGTAGACTCTGGAGATAAGTGATCTTTTGGCAATTGTGACAATATATCCGCAGCGATTCTAGAAGCGTGTTCCATCTTTCCTTTTGCGTATCCAGGGTGAGCACTGACACCTTTTATCTTTAGTATAGCACCATCGGCAGAAAAATTTTCATATTCGAAGTGCCCTACATCTCCACTATCAAGAGTATAGCCAAAGTCAGCTCCTATCTTAGCAATATCTACATACTTCACTCCCCTTCCGATCTCCTCATCTGTCGTAAATAGCACATTCACTTCTCCATGCTTGATATCTGGGTTATGTACCAATTGATAGACTGCATCCATGATACATGCAACTCCAGATTTGTCATCTGCACCTAGAAGTGTCAGCCCACTTGCTGTAATGATATCTTGGCCTAGTTTATTCTTGAGTTCTGGAAATTTATCTTGTGATATTACTTGCTCAGGATCATCAGGAAGTACTATATCTTGCCCTTGATAATCCGTATGGACGATAGGCTTCACATCCGTACCACTGCAGTCATAGGCTGTATCTACATGACTACAAAAGAATATAGATGGCACATCTGACTTCGTTGTATTAGAAGGGATTCTAGCATACACATAGCCGTGCTCTGTCAGCTCATTTTGCACACCCATCTGCGTGAGTTCCTCGCTCAGCAGTTTAGACAGATTAAGCTGTTTGGCTGTAGAGGGTACAGTATCTGAATATGGATTCGCCTGTGTATCTATCTGTACGTATCTGAGAAATCTCTCTTTGGATGTATATGTCATATCTTTTATATTTTATATTTACGGCAATAAAAATCTATGGGTTTATTCTTTATTATTATCCGCTCTATTATTTAATTATTTGCTACATATTCCATAAAAATGGACATCAGCATCAATTTAATTTCTTCTTGTTTAGTGATAGATTTCATCAAATCAACCAATTCGTCATCTTTTGTAATCAACTTAAATATCCCTCTACATGATTTATAATATCGCTCAACTTCTACTATCGTTGGAATATTTCGAGACTCGAACTTCTCCATCATACTGATAAAAGATTGATAGTCAAACAAACAGTACAGCTCAGGATACTCAAGCGCTAAATATAAACATAGAATCGCTCTATCATCGTGAAAATGAGTAGATAGTTTTGGATTCTTACCCATCATAGGTTGCAAGATCTGATTCGCATGATACCCAAATCGGTCAAGCCGCAATCCAAGATCTAAGTTCTCGTTAAATAAATCACGAAAACAAGCTCGCATAAATTCTTCATTTTGGTCGATCAAAGCTATCATCATGGACTTGGCCGAATTAGTACTACCTCCCCATATTCTCCCAGACACATCAGACTGGAGGCTGGCGTCATAGATCTTACTAAAACTTGTCCCTTCATTATTCCAGTTTTCTTTCCAATTGTGAATAAGATCAAAGTAAAACCCATTCTCTAGGTAATCCTTAGACCGTAGATATGATTTGAATTTATCTTTGTATTCGTTAATTAGTATAACTTTCATTAAATTTCAATTTTACTGTCGGAATGAGAGAATTTTCCGAGCCTTTAGTATTAGCTTTCTACTAATATTGAGCTATAGCCCATTGCGTCTTTTTGCAGTTTGATTTGCACATTGATTCTTTCTTTCAGCGTCTCTACATGCGAGATTACGCCGACTGTTTTCTGTGATTCAGTTTGCAACTTCTCTAATGTATTCATGGCGATTTCCAGTGTATCTTGATCTAGAGTTCCGAAACCTTCATCGATGAATAAGCTCTCTAGTTTTACATTCTTCGATGCCATATCGGACAGGCTTAGTGCGAGCGCAAGACTTATGAGAAATGATTCTCCACCTGATAGCGTGGTTACAGATCTTTGAATATTACCTTGATATTGATCTAGAACTGTAAGCGGACCATCCCCTACGGGTTTATTGAGCAGGTATCTATCACTGAGGTTCTTCAATCTTCTATTTGCAAATACCAATAGGTTCTGTAGTGTAAGACCTTGTGCAAAGTTGGCAAATTTGTTTCCTTTTGCATCTCCGATCATTTTGTTTAATAAATCCCACTTCTCCAGTTTTTCGGTCAGCTTCTGCAGTTCATTGGCTTTATTTTTTAGCCGCAATTGATCTTCATCGTCCTTTTTCAGTAATGCTGATTTCTCTGCTCCAGATTTTATGTGTTGATCCCGCAATATTTCCTTTTCAGTTAATTTTCTGATTATTTCATCAAGTTCTATTTCAAGATTTTCATCATTCTTCATTTCTGTTTCTAAGCTATGACACAGTGTCTTGAGTTCTGTTTCTATGGCTGTCTTGTCTCTTATTATTTTGTCTTTTGTAGATTTTAGGATAGTCAACTCCTCTTCCGATATCAATCGCGCATCGGCTTCTTGGATATCTGCAAATCCCATCGAAGTAATGATGGGTTCTAGCTTCATCTTACTTCCTACTACTATTTCATTTGTCTCAGCTAGAGATTTTTTAGCGGCTTCTAGCCGTGAAGAATAGGTCGCCACACGTGTTTTTGCATTTACATTTTTGTCTTGTAATTCATTACATACTTGTGATACATTCTCGCCTGTAAATTTTGACTTTCGATCAGCACCCAATGTTTTGTACTGTGTGGTTATTAATTTGAGCTCCCTGAAGTCGTGCAATAATTCATCAATCACTGATAATCGCTCAAGGGACTCGATTGCTTTTGATTGAGTATCTATCTTAGCTTTGAGCTGTTCCATGATCTCACTCAATTTGCCATCTACAATATTTTCACTGCCTTCATAATTTTGGACTTTTTCTTTGATTGAAAGAATGATCTGCGATGACTCCGACTTCAAACTCTCCAGTTGCTTTGCGTTCAAGACCTGATTGGCTTGGTTTGTAGTTAGCGTCTTATTGGCTGATTTTAGATCTGACTGTGATTGTATATATGACCTAGTAGCATCTTCTATCTTCTTATCTATATCACTTATACCTTTGGGCTCATGTGCTGACCAAGGATGCTCTTCCGAACCACAGAGCGGGCACGGAGTACCGTCCACCAATCTAGACCTATGATCGGACAGTGAAGCGATCAGCATTTTATCTTGCTTTTGTTTTTTGAGCAACTCTATTTTTTCTTCTATCGAAGAGACCAACTGATTCGTAGTCTCTACTATAGGTTTGTACTTGAGTATCTCTTGCTGGTATATCTTGTCATTTTTCTCACATTGGTTTAGTTTCGTATTGACCTCTTTCTCATGCTCTCGGGTGTGATTGAGATCCTTGAGATAATTAAGATTATCCGTATACTTCTGCAGTTGGAACCTGATCATTTTCAAGTCGCTATTCACCTCTAGTCCTGCATTAGATATCTGTCTTGTAGCTCTATCTTTCTTCTCTTCTAGTGTGGGAATAATAGCTTCGGGGATAGCCTTTGCCGTTATATCTAATTTTGATTTTTCGATCTTATCACCGATTCTATTTCTTGTCTCAGTGCCCTTCTTGATTATATACTTTAGTTCTTGATCGATTGTATTTATCTCCTTTTCGAATGCACTCATTACTTCTGAAAAATTGCTTCCATCGACCTGTTTTCCTGTCAGTTCCGTCATGGATGCGAGTGTATCTTGATATTCTTTTTGCGCTTGATTCAGTTGTAAGTTTCCACTTTCGATCTGGCCAGACAATACAGAAGTAAGTTTGATAGCATCTTGATATCTAGTCATTTCTCCCCTCATTGGGGATAATCTATCATAGATATCTAGTTTTGTTTTTTGTAGTTCGAAAGCCTGCTCATTTTCGAGCACTTTCTTTTGTATTATTTTCTTCTCAGAAATCGCTGCATTCAATTTTTCGATTTCTGATTTTACCGTTTTTATTTTTGTTAGTGCTGAGATAGACTTGGCAAAAATCTGTTGTTGTTTTTCTGATTCAGCTACTTCTAGCTTTAATTTCGCTCTATCCTCTTCAGACAGACAGCTGATATTTTCTAGTCTGTCTTTCTCCATAGTGACAGATAGTTTTATGTCTTTCCATTTATCGTATGTTGCGATTCCTATTTTACGATAGATAGATGAACCTGTGAGATTTTCTAATAGTTGTCCACGTTCGTCCTTATCTGCTTTGAGAAACTTAGCGAACTGCCCCTGAGATAATATGATGGACTTTACAAACTGACTATACTTCAGCCCTATGATCTCTTCATTCCGACCTGGCACCTCACTCTTTTTGAGATCAAGTGGCTTACCAGATACGTCATAAATAAACATTTCATAATCTACGAATTTGCCTGCCTTGGTGTTTTTAGTAATCCACTCTGATGTATATCTCTGACCTCTGATTTCGTATTCTATCCTAGCATAGGCTTCCGTAGTATGATGCGTAATCACTGACCCCAGTCCCTCGATCGCATTCTTACTTATCGACCCCTTGAATCTCGGTATCTTGTTAAATAATGCAAGCGTAACAACATCCAAAATGGTAGACTTCCCGGCACCCGTAGGTCCTGTAATCGCAAATATTCCAGCAGAAGAAAGTGGCTCTTCATCAAAATTGATGGAATTTTCCCCTTTGAGATTATTAATGTTTTTAAATGATACCTTGAATATTTTCATCTATCTCTACTTACCTACTAGACTATATCGTTCATCCCAAAAGTAATAGATTTTCTAGATAAAAAGAGCGTTTGCCAAGAATCAGAAATATTTATTGATCACTTATATAATGATCTTACTCCAATCTAGCTTTTAGCTATCTGTATTTAAATATTCGCATACTCTTCATCACTACGATGAGGATCACTTTTAGAAAGTGATTTTTATAATCATCATAATTCATTTACAAGTAATTGGTAAAAAAAATGCCTCTCAACGTTAATCGAAAGGCATCTTACTTATTGAAGAGAACTTAAAATCATTATGTTATTTCTGTAAACATATTTTTCAAATCACTCTATTTAGATTTTAGAATTGCTTATTCCACAATAGTTACTTTCTTATTTATATTTTCATTATCCAATCTGATATTTAATATATATACTCCAGTACTCAAGCCATATTTGTTTATATCTATGATCAGACTTTTAGGTCCTGCGGATTGGTTATTTTCACTGCTTATGAGTATAGATCTTCCTTGTGCATCTATCATAGAGATTTGCACATCAGAAGATTGATCAAGACTATATTCTAACTTCATCATATCTGTAGCTGGATTCGGATATAAGGAGAATCCCTTATCCTCAAATAGGTCTTCGACGGAAGTACTGAGACCAAAAACCGCAATTAATGTATCGGCTGCGATCAATTCTATCTCTGCCTTTCTAGTAAATTCGTCAGGAAAAATCACATTTCCAGACTTACTTTCCCAGTGACTAAAAACATATTCATCTTCAAATTCATTAAAAACTTTGGCTTTGATTTTATTCTTCATCCCTCCGAAGTAGTTACCGTTCCATGGAAATTCTTCGATATCCAATGAATTGAAATCGATCTCTCCTATCCCGTCAGGCTCAGCCATGAGCGTAATATTATAAGGACCTGATAATTCATCATAACATTCTAGTGCTCCATCATCTAGTAGTGTACATCTCTCTTCGATGAATCCTCTCAATTGCTCAACATTTTCTTCCCACTCTTCCAAAGAATCATTTTGACCAGCCCATCTTTCGATTTGTCTTGGCATTTCTGGTTCTATCTCAGCTATCATTCTATCGAAAGTAGACAACATATTTTCACACGTAAAAGCCGTATTCATCATATCTGCATATCTTTGAAAATATAGCTCTCTAAACGTTTCGTTTTGATCCAATAATCGTAAGAATATCACATTATGCCTCGCTTCTGGCACCCACTGAAATAGTTCTTCGATATCACATGGTACAGCATCAGGATTGATATTCGGCACGGCTGTATAGTTTATATAATAATCAAAAGTAGCATCCATATCCCACACAATATAACCCCATTTCTTATGCTTTCCCTCGGGATCCATTCCTCGCCACCATCCTGTATTCCACTGAAGCCAATCTGCAGCGACAGTATTCGTATTGATCAATACCCAATCGATAAGACTTGTCAGATTGATAAGGCTATCTACATAATTATAATTTTCCTCGATGGCCAAATTCTGAGTAAGAGCAAACTCTTGAAGATCTAACCAATCATTGGCTGCAGCTTCTCCTCCATATCTCTGTAGGTAGTTACCCCAAGTAGAGTTAAATTGGATATCATACTTACCTTGATCGTAGTACTCGCCGATGTAATCGTGATCCGCTATCTTTTCTCTGAGACCGTATACACCCCAGTAGTCTCCATTCAAAAATAATATGGCTCTTTGAGGTGTACGAACATCTAATTCCATACCACCTTCCAATGCCAATGTGTGGACATATTCGTCTCTAACATGTGCTGATCCCCTATGATCTGGTCCAGGTCTAGCTGGATAATTATCATCACCAGATGCTCTGAACATCAACCGTTGAAACTCATCTCTCGATTTTTGTGGGAATAGTTCTGCTTTTATAGCCTTACTATATCCCATCTCATCTCTACAGATATAATCGAGACTTCTGTGATTAAGTGACCAAGAATCTTGACCGTGTCTATTGAGTTCTCCATATGAAACAGATTCTCTCTCCTTATCTAGATTGAAATATTCTACAGAACCTATTGGTATAACTTCTCCTTGACCATTCGCCAGATCTTGTACACGGTCTGCAGCCACAGAAAATACTGGTAATGTAAAGTCCTCATTGATAAAGAATGTTGAAAAATCCATTCTTCCTGGTAATATATCGGGATCGTCACTGTATGCTCTCGCTTTTATTACTCTCGTATTCGTTAGTTCTATTGCGCCTTCATATAGCGGAGAACTTTCGGTTACGTTATCACCATTGGTCGTATATCTCAGTGTTGAATTTTCCTCATTATTGGTAATCTGGACAGATATCGCTTCGTCATAGTATCCAGCTTCTAGTAGAATGGTTGGTGAGGCAGTGTATCTTTTTTTAGTGGCTACGTTATCCCCCATTGGAGTAGGATTAGTAGCGATCATCCACTCTCCATCCATCCTAGCCACCGAATGCTCAGCGTCAGTTATAATGATCTCTGTGAAATCTTGCTCTTCTTCTTGAGCATTCGAAAGTAAGAGGATATCTTTTTGTTCAGTTTGTGATAATTTGAAATTTGTATGAACTTCATCTGTATCCATAAGGTCTCTTCCTGAGCATACCACGATCTTGTAGCTATTGCCTTGGATGATAGTACCTTCAGGAAATTCGAATTTAGTAGGTTTAGACATCTTATCTGAAATATACCAACCCGAAATATTTACTGCATCTTCTGACGCGTTATATAGCTCAACCCAATCGTCAAAAGCACCATAATTATCTATGTATGTTTCTAAATTTGCGGCTGAATATTCATTAATTGTTACCTGCCCATTTGCAAATACAACTGCGCAAATGAAGAGAAAAAAGGACTGTAAAAAACTTCTCATATATTTAAAAATTTTGCTTTTACTAAAAATGAAGTGATCGAGGTTAAATCTATTCTTTCACCATTGCCTCATGATTATTTATAACGCCATGGGCGTTTCAACAACGGCAAGACAATTCTAAATCCAATGTAATCAAAATTTAATCAGTAACATGAAAAGAATTATCAATTAAGATTTTATTTATATTGCAGAAGACATATGAGTTTGTATGTTTCTATATAAATGCTTACAAAAGTATGTTTCAGTTCTCAACAACCAAATCATTATCCCTTACCGAATGGCTTACCGAGCTCAAAGAATTCCAACTGGACGGCTACTTCAGCACACCGATACTTGGAAGATCATATGATTACATACCGATGGTCACTTCTATAACAACTACAAAAAATCAAAACTTATATAAATTAATAGGCAGTCAAGTATATGACGTCAAAATAGAGATGATTGATGGAGGGATCTTTGGACAGTGCAGTTGTCCCTATGATCGACCTTGTAAGCATATAGCAGCAGTCATACTTTGGGAAATGAAGTTAGATCTTAGCTAGACCACTTAAACATAGAAGTAAGGCGGTCACAGTCTAGTGAATATATGGACACTCTGTATCTCGGAAAATCTCTGAGTATTTAAGACAGCAAAGGGCACTTTCGAAGGCTACCACTTGGTAAGTTCATCGGTACTAGTAATTATACGCATCTATTATGAAATTGGATACCCAGCGTTGATCTTCATCAAATTTGAAAATGCGCCATCTCTGTCTTAGCTCCATATCGCTCTCAATCACTTGTATGAAATTCCTAAGCGGATTCTTACGCTTTAGCGCATTGGTCATTTCTTTTCTGATGGATTTATCACTCATCTCATCTATGAAGTATCTCATTATTTCTATCTGATCTTCTGTACTTTGAGGCTCAATTTTTAAATGATCATCGATTTTCAATTCTATTGCTGCAATTGCTTTTGCTTGTTCGGCGATGAGCTTTTTATCTTTCAACTCATTGTTGATAGTCGTAATCTTCCTAGATGTGTGATGTATATAACAGGTGTTCCCGTTCGCTATCTCTTTGGCTAATTCTTTGATCGCTGCTTGGTGTAATCTTGACATTACTTTATCTTTAATGCTTGGTAAAAAAGTTAATTACTTTCTCAAATGTACACAATACCGTGTCCTAGGCGACGATTTATCTGTAGAATATTAAATCATCAAGAATCAACTATGGATCAGCATTTCGATTATTTCAATCGAGAAGCTTAACTCTTATATTGGATTCTATCTGCCACTGCCTGAGCATCTAGACAGTACTTATCACCTCCTTTTAGTGTCCATTTTCCTGTTTTATCTATATAATATTTGACGGTTTTCTCCACTACTTCTTCATAACCGCCAAGTAGGGTAAGCATACTTTCTACCTTCTGCCCATACTCTTCCATGCTCATTTTATCTTTTTGGACTAGACCCCACAATCGATTTATTCTTTTAGATTTCTCTTTATAAGAAGTACCTGTAGACTTGTAGGCCATTAAGAAAAGAGAAAGTGCTTTCGCTTGATGTGATGGTTTATCCTGTTTCATCTTCATGATGTATCAATCTGTATATGAGTCAAAAAATCCCAAATGTACTCCAATATCCTCAGTAGACCTATCAATAATTGTCGCTTAATCATTATTTTGATCATTGAAGGAATTATTACTTTAAAGTATGATCAATTTCTTCTAGATTGTTTTCAGTTGTATCGGGCTACATATTTGATCTATAAACAGGGTAAATGTTTTCCCTCATATAGAAAGAAAAAGTCTGAAATCGAAGTGATCCAAGTATAGCTTACTCATAGGAAATATAAGCTATCCTATAAACCAACCAACAGTCTAAAAAAAGTAAAATATGAAGTTAACTTATAGTAGTCTCAAAGATAATGACATCTTTATTTTGACTAATTTCTCCTGTCAGCCATCACAGGAACTATTGAATGATCGTAATCTGTACAAGATATTATGGAGTAAAAAAGTAAGCACTAATATAGTAGTCGATGATTATAATCTAGAACTAAAACCCAATGAGGTTATATTCTGTACACCGCTCAATATCATGGAGGTTCCTATGGATTCCGAAGATCTTTTGGCGATTGTTTTCAACAAAGAATTTTTCTGCATTCAGACCAATGATGATCAGGTATCATGTCATGGCTTTCTGTTTTTCGGATCTTCCCAACCTCCGATAATTCAATTGAACGAAAAAAAATCTGCCGACTTCGAAAATATAATTCGCCTATTCAAAGAAGATTTATTGATCAAGGATCACCTACAAGGAGAGATGCTCCGTTCGTTATTGAAACGCTTACTGATTCAATCTACGAGAATGGTCAAAAATGAACTCCCCCAACCTACAATACCTAATGCCCAATTGAATGTTATAAGAGAGTATAATATCCTTGTCGAAAAACATTTCAGAGAGTATCATCATGTAAAAGACTACGCAAACTTGATGTTCAAATCTCCAAAAACATTATCCAACTTATTTCCAAAATTCAGCAATAAGACACCGAGTATGGTTATAAATGATCGTATCTTATTAGAGGCTAGACGTCTTCTATTGTATTCTGATCTTTCTACTAATGAGATCGCAACCGAACTAGGATATAAAGATCCTGGTCACTTTTCTAAGTTTTTTAAGAAGCACGAAGGCCTAAGTCCCTCCGTTTTTAAGAAAAGTAAGCAAAATTAAACTCTACATATTTCATATAAGGAAACATTGACAATTACTAAGGAAATATTGACCTATAGCATGGGTTGAATCCGCCCCATATTTGCATTATAATCTTAACAACAAATAAAAAATATTATAATGAAAAAAATGAAATTAGTATTCGTAGCATTATTTGCTCTTACTCTCTCTTTCGGAAATGCACAAGTAAACCAAGTAAATCTAGACCAAACTGATGGGAAATTTGTACAGGAAAATATAACCTTGACTCCGGGTGACTACCAATTTAATATTTCTAATACAGATGTAGATCACGAAGTTGGTTTTGTATTAGTACCAAAAGGAAAAACTGGCCCTGAGAATCATATCAAGAATGCATATGTTACAGCTCCGGTAAAATCAGGTGCTAGCTCACCGTCAAAGGTAGTCACTCTCTCAGCTGGAGAATATGAATATTTCTGCCCGCTGAATCCTACGCCGAAGTACACACTGACAGTACGTGATGATGTAGAACCTATCAAACTGACTCAAGTAGAAGGTAGATTCGAAAATCAAGAAGTGACAGTCTCTGAAGGTTCTTATCAATTCGAAATCGCCAACAATGGTGTAGATCACGAAGTTGGATTCGTACTGGTACCAAAAGGAAAATACGATGCAAGCAATCATATAAAAGCAGCTTATGTAACCGCTCCTGTAGCAGACGGAAGTAGCTCCAAAACAGGCATCGTAGAACTCTCAGCTGGAGAATATGAATATTTCTGCCCACTGAATCCTACGCCGAAGTACACGCTGACAGTACTAAAATAAAACACCCTTCTTTCCATCTAGATGGCTAGGTTCGCATAAGTGGATCTAGCCATTTTTATGTTATAAATAGGGGTACTCAAAAGTAAGGAGAGCAATACAATTGTGTGACGATTTGGTTTTTGAGTCGATAGTCGATAATGGCCTTAGCTAGCTTTGGTATTTAGATTAAATTTTGGCGTTAAGAGTTAGATAGAGTCATGATGTAAGAGATGGCTTGTTTAGCAATCACTTGTTCTTTGTTTCGTTTCTATGTCAAGAATGAAATCACAAGCTAGCGGCGAGCGAAATGATATGCTTAAATATATTGGATCGTTTTTACGATTAAATCAAAAATAAGGGGGTAATATTTTCAGAAAGTAAGACGGTCATAGTCTAGTGAATAAAAGGATATTCAGTTTTTTGGAAGATCCCTAACTAGTCTAATAATTGGTTAATTGGTGTTTTTTTTAGTGGAATATGTGCAATAGGGAAAAACTGACATGAATAGAGGAAGTATCACCCTATAACAAGGGGTAAAACAGCTGCATATTTGTAATGTAATTAAAAGGGAAGCAACCCTAACAATAATAAATAAACTAAAAATAATAAAAATGAACACACAATTTAACGTTCCAACAAGAAGTGAAGTAAGTCAAACGAATCAGGCAATTTTTGACAATCTAGAAAAAGGGCTTGGTTTCGTTCCTAATATTTTCGCTACTTACGCATACAGTGAAAATGCACTTAAAAACTATCTCGACTTTAGCAATGCAAAAACATCTCTAAAAACAAAAGAAAAAGAAGTTGTAAATCTAGCGGTCAGTGAAGCGAATCAATGCGAATACTGTCTTGCAGCCCACACAGCGATTGCTGGCATGAATGGCTATACACCTGAACAGATATTGGAATTGCGAGCGGGAAAGGCATCGTTTGACACGAAGTTGAATGCATTAGCAAATTTAGCAAAAGACATCACTGAAAACAGAGGCGCTACTAGTCCTGAAGCATTGAATGAATTCTTCGCACAAGGATGGACTAAAGAGAATCTGATAGATACAATCAGCTTGGTAGGAGATAAGACAATAACCAACTATCTTCACAAAACTACACAGGTGCCTGTAGATTTTCCTGTTGCTCAACCGCTATAATATATAGCTAGAAGTCGCTAAATATAAGAAACAATAAATACTTGATATTTTAAAAAATAAGTCCATCAACTTTGTTGGGCTTATTTTTTTTTATAATCGGTACCACTAAGTATATTCTAATGATTAATCATATTATAAAACGAATAGAATTAAGAACGTAATATCTTATCCATTTTTCTACCTCTCGCCAGTTCTTCTACTAATTTATCAAGATATCTTGTCTGTTTTGTTATCTGATTATCGATTTCTTCTATTCTATAGCCGCATATGACACCTTTTATCATGTGTGCATTAGGATGCAGGTTCGCCTCCTCAAAAAATGTTTTGAAGGTTACTTGAGTATCTATTAACTCTTGTACTTTATCCTTATCGTATCCAGTCAGCCACTCTATCACCTGATATAATTCTTCGATGGTCCTACCTTTCTTCTCTACCTTTTCCACATAATGTGGAAATACTGAGAAAAACTTCATATTCGCTACTCGTTCATTGTGCTCAGGCGTTGTTTTCATAATTATCAGTTTATTTATCTAAAATAAAATAATTGACTTCCGATCCTACATGCATTTATAAATATCGTAATTGGAATTACTTAATTCGAAATATCCATCTTTAAAATCATACGGTAAAGGAAATCAGATAAAAAATTATTGCTATCATTTTGTTGCTCTTTCTAATCTATCATTGATAGACTTGCCGAGGCCATAATCAGGAAATCGTTGTGCAACTATCATATCCAGATTCAAGGCGTCTAGCGAGTGAAGTGCGCCATACAATTTTGAAGCTGCCTCTTTGAGGTCTTCGCTCTTTGACAGTATTTCTATTTGTTCGATATTAGAAGCTGATACAGACTTTGAAAAACTGAGCACTCCTATTCTTTTATTTTCATACTTTTTCACAAAACTATCCAAATTATCCGTTAGGTATATTTTTGTTTTGGGAGCGTAATGTTTCGCTAGCATACCTGGCGCATCAGGAGAATCCTTGCTTTTGTTTTTGACGTCTATTTTCCCCACGACATCTTCTATTTCTTCTATTGATATAGACCCAAGTCGGTAAATCAGCGGTTCACCATTCTCGAATCCGATAATGGTAGATTCTAGTCCGTTCTTACAATCACCCCCTTCAAGCACCATCCGTATTGAGTTTTTAAAATAATTCTCTACATGTATAGCCTTCGTGGGACTGACACAGTTGAATGGATTCGCACTAGGCGCTGCAAGTGGAAAAGATAATTTCTCCAACAATTCCAAAGCAACAGGATGATTAGGAATTCTCACGGCTACAGTTTCTTTCCCCGCAGTAATTATATCAGGAACAGAAGACTTTTTTTTCAAAACCAAAGTCAATGAACCAGGCCAAAATGCCTCCGCCAGTAACTGTGCCTTGGGTGGAATATCACTAACAATTGCATCCAATTTCTCTATCGAATGAAGATGTACAATTAATGGATTGAATAATGGTCTTCGCTTGACTTCAAAGATTTTTCGAATGGCTTTATCACTATATATATTGCCAGCTAATCCATAGACAGTCTCAGTAGGTATTGCCACCAAATCCTCACTCTCCAAGATATGTACAGCCTTGGTTATATTATCCGAAATTATAGTCATGCTACCTATATTTGATCATAAGTGGAGAAAAAAACTTCAAATTGAGCCACGTTGATACAAAATCTATCCGCGCCGAATATCTATGCCATTCTTTCCTATCTATCGTTTTTTAGAAGGACAGCTTCCGTCCGCAAATATATTATAATTTTGAAACACAGAGCTGATTTCTAACCATCGAAATACGTTACACAATCTCGATTTCAGTTTTGGATTATACAAATAGGTTCATAATCTATTATGAGATTATAGTCTTTGTAATTATAGTCGGTATAGTATTTAGAATAATATAAAAGTAAGGAGAACCATACAATTTGTGTGATGATATGGGTTTTAAGTCGTTGGTGACTTTTGTCTTAGGTATTTAGGGTAATCTTTTCATAAGTAAGCCTGTCATAGTCTAGTGAATAAAAGGATATTCTATATTCGGAATATCCCTATTTACTCATCGCTTGATAATCGACATATAGCATGGACTATGATTCTATCTTTTGTATCTAATTTGATGATAGTGATTAGTCTAATAAACAAATATACAGAAGAAAGAAAAAGTAACAACTCAACGACTAACAACTCAACAAATCAAAATTTCGCTTCCTTTACGAACAATCATTCGTATATTTACCTACCTAATCAGAAGTTTGAAATGACAAAGCCCAAAAATAGTATTACTCCCGATATAGTAGAACGCGCATATAGTATCCTGCATACCGCAAAATCCATGTCAGAGCTGTATGAAGAAAACATGAAGATCGTCTCAAAATATGTCCATGCTACCAGCCGTGGTCATGAAGCCATACAGATAGCTGCGGGGATGCAACTTACACCACAGGATTTTGTGACACCGTATTACAGAGATGATGCGATGCTGCTATCTATCGGATGTTCACCTTACGATCTTATGCTGCAAGTACTCGCCAAGAAAGATGATCCTTTCTCGGCAGGAAGGACGTACTACTCGCACCCTAGTTTGAAGGATGATGACAAACCGACTATCCCTCACCAATCTTCTGCCACAGGTATGCAGGCTATCCCTGCAACTGGGATAGCCATGGGCATACAGTACAAGGAAATAACAGGTCTTTCAACAATAAAGAATAACAATAACCCGATAGTCATATGCTCGATAGGAGATGCGGCTATGACCGAAGGAGAGATTAGTGAGGCACTCCAGATGGCAGCACTCAAGCAATTTCCCATTATCTACCTCGTACAGGACAATGATTGGGACATCTCAGCCAATGCGGCCGAGGTCAGAGCGATGGATGCTTACGAATATGCGCAAGGTTTCCCCGGTATCGAGGCTATATCCATAGATGGAAGTGACTTCCTGACCTGCTACGAAACTATGAATACTGTCATCGAAAAATGTAGAAAGGAGCGAAGGCCATTCCTAGTACATGCAAAAGTACCATTACTTAATCATCATACATCTGGTGTACGAAAAGAATGGTATCGTGATGACCTAGAAGAACATATGACCAGAGATCCGTATCCAAAATTACGTCGTATCTTATCAGATTTCGGCATTTCAGATAAGAAAAGAGAAGCAATAGAAAAACAAGTATCCAAAACAGTAAGTAAAGCTTATAAAAAGGCCTTAAAAGCTCAAGATCCTCTGCCCGAAGATCTATTTACTCATGATTTTGCGCCTACTCTAGTAACCGAGGAAAAAGGCAATAGATCGCCAAAAAATGGCGAAGAAAAAGTAATGGTAGATAGCGCTCTCATTGCAATACAAGAGCTGATGGAAGATCATCCCGAGTGCCTCCTCTATGGCCAGGATGTAGGTGCTCGATTGGGCGGTGTATTTCGTGAAGCCGCTACCCTAGCCCAGAAGTTTGGAGACGACCGAGTATTCAATACCCCAATCCAAGAGGCATTCATCATCGGTAGCACTGTAGGGATGTCGGCAGCGGGATTGAGGCCGATCGTAGAGGTACAGTTCGCAGACTATATATGGCCTGGACTCAATCAGTTGTTCAGCGAGGTAAGTAGAAGTTGCTATCTATCCAATGGTAAATTCCCCGTAAGTATGGTACTACGAGTTCCGATAGGAGCATACGGAAGTGGAGGACCATATCACTCTAGTAGTGTGGAGTCTATACTTACCAACATTCGCGGTATCAAGATCGCCTACCCAAGCAATGGTGCAGATATGAAAGGCTTGATGAAAGCAGCTTACTATGATCCTAATCCTGTAGTAATGCTCGAACATAAAGGTCTCTATTGGTCTAAAGTTAGTGGTACAGGTATGGCGCGTACTGTTATGCCTGACAAAGATTACATTCTACCTTTTGGCAAGGCAAACATGATAATAGAGTCCTCCGAAGCAAACAAAAAGACAGGAGACAACGTTCTAGTTATCGCTTATGGAATGGGTGTACACTGGGCATACAATTCGGCCGATGATTTTAAAAATAAAGTTGGTATTCTAGATTTGCGTACATTGTACCCGCTTGATGAAAAAATGATTTTCGAAAAGTCGAAAGAATATGGAAGAATCCTTGTAATCACTGAAGAACCAGTACACAATGGATATGCTCAGAGTATAGCGGCAAGAGTGCAGCAGGAGTGCTTCCGTCATCTTGATGCTCCCGTGACTGTGATTGGTGCAGAGAATCTGCCAGCCATACCGCTCAATGAGGTACTAGAAAAGACGATGATTCCATCAGCCGAAAAGGTAAAAATGGCCATTGCGTCATTATTAAATTATTAACGAAAAGACTACTAAAATATGGAAGATAAGAAAGAAAAGTTCGCAAAGAACATGAAAAAATGGACGAAAATAAAAGGTGAGAATAGTTGGACGATGTTCAAAGTGATTGCCGAATTCGTAGATGGTTTCGAGACGATGAATAACGTAATCCCTAGTATCTCTATCTTCGGATCAGCACGGACGAAACCTGGACAAAAGTATTACGAACTAGCTACTGATATGGCAGCTAGATTAACTGAAGAAGGATTCGGTGTGATCACAGGAGGAGGTCCAGGAATCATGGAAGCTGCGAACAAGGGAGCATTCGAAAATGGTGGTACCTCAATCGGATTGAATATAGATCTGCCATTTGAGCAATCCCATAATGCATATATAGATCCTGATAAAGTACTAAATCACAGATACTTCTTTGTAAGGAAGGTAATGTTTGTGAAGTACGCTCAAGCATTCATCGTAATGCCTGGTGGATTTGGTACATTGGACGAATTATTCGAAGTATTGACATTGATCCAGACTAAGAAGATCACGCCAGTGCCAGTCATCTTGATGGGTACAGAATTCTGGGGAGGCATGAGAGAATGGATTCAAAAGACTATGCTAGAAGAACATGCTACGATCAGTGCCAAAGATATGGACCTCATCCCGATGTCAGATGATCCCGATGAAGTAATCAGTTATATCAAGAATTGGTATGCTGATCATCCTGAAAATCTAGAGCCTAACTATAATCTATAAGGCCTTTGTAGGGAATCGAGAAATTAAATTTCTAATTCCTGATATACTACTATACAGAGGATCATCTTTTTATTGAGGTGATCCTTTTTTGTTTTTTAAGACCAATTACAAAAATGTATTGTACTTACTTTGATGCTTTTTTCTCTTCTTTAAGCCCCTCGGCAATAAGATCTTCTACAGCGAGTTTAAATTCTGACCAGTCAAATTTTTTGTTCTTATCCTTGTCTAATCCATCGATCATTTTCCCAGCGACCATTCCTGAAATCATACGGTTCACTTTTGCTTTTTTCACTAGGTTTTTAAGTTCTTTTTTATTGAGATAGCCGTCTTCGTTTTTATCGAAGAATGAGAATGCTTCTTCTGGTGTGGCAAATCCTTGAGTTATTAAGATTCTTATTTTTGACAAGATTGCTTTTTTGGAAGCCATGGTTTAAGTTTATTTATTGTAAATTGTAATATACGCTAGACCTGTATCACCGCAGCGGACGAGACTTTACGACGTACTTCTCGAATAGTTCTACCTGATATGAATTGGACTCGTCAAAATCTCCACCATACATGCCAGCTTCGATTCTTTGACGCTTGGCTTCATATAGAGTTACTGCACACGCTACTGATATATTGAGGCTTTTGGTAAGACCTGATTGTGGTATTATAAAGTTTCCGTCTACTAAGGAGAGTGCTTCTTCACTCATTCCCCTATGTTCGTTGCCGAATAGCAGCGCGACAGATTTATCTAGTTCTAAATCATATAGACCTACTGAATCAGCCCCGAGGTGAGTACCATATATCTTATCGTATTTCTTTCTTACCGCAGTAAAGCAAGCATCCGCTTCCTCGAAAATATGTACATCTACCCACTTCTTGGATCCTGAAGAACTTTTGTGACCTGAGATTTTTTTGAGTGCTTCGGGACTTTCTATAGTATATAGTGCGTAAACTTCGGCTATACCGACTGAATCACACGTTCTCAGCACCGCCCCCAGATTATGAGGGTCATAAATATTTTCCAATATCACCGTCAACCCTTGTTGCCGATTAGCTGCGAGGACCTTCAGTTTTTCAGCTCTAGCTTCTGTGATCAAACTTACATCTACTGCCATCTATCTAATTTTCCTGGCAAACCTGTTGTTCTTAAATTCGATGATATCTACATTCTTGTTTTCGAAGTAGTTGATTTTTTGCAATCTATCATCAGGCGAATCCTGTCTCGTTGCTTCCACATTATACTTTGCCTGTAAGTAGTAGCCTTGATCTTTATTTAGAAAGTACTGAAAGTTCTTACCGTGTTTCTTAAGGTTACGACCAATGAACATCAAATTATCATAACCTTCGAATGCATCATCGGTTGGAAGCGCTCCATATTTATTGACGAAATCCCTCTTAAATCTAGCAACATCTCCATCGTATTCATCTACAAATTTTGATCTTGCTACACGCATATTTAGAGAATTATATTGATCGAAACTGATTTTATCTGATTCTATCATAATCGGCATTCCGTATACGACCACATCTGTGATTCCCTTCTCTACACTCAATCTGCGCAATGCTCCATATACGAATGCTTCATCTTTGAATGACCAATTCGGTATGATCATCACGTTAGGCTTGTCTGATACGAAGATACTGTCAAATGCCGTCTCTCCTAAATCGATACTATCCTGACTGAGCATAAACTCCTGCAAGTGGTTCTCATCACTTTCTCCCCATACATCCTTCGCCAACTTTTGTAATTTTCGAGTTCTCTTCTTATCATTATCCATTGGGCTCGTCTCGCGGCCAAGTAGATATACGTTCTCTAAGTCACTGTAGTTTCTCTTTATTTCCTCCAATATAGCATAGTAGAAGTTATCTGTGTTGGGTCTCAGTTGGATATAATATGGGTTCTCTTTGGTAATCGTGGCACTTGCTTGCCATGGAGATACTATAGGGATCTGTTTTTGAGCAGCTAGTGTAGCCGCCGCTTTTAGATTATTTCGATTATAAGGTCCTACTATCACATCGGTGTCAGCACTTATTGAGGTCCGCAGTACATTATCGAAACTTCTTTTTTTCTCATCTACTATATTTAGATTGAGACTTACTCCTTCTCTTTCCAATATCTCAGTAGCTACCAATAATCCACTATAATATTGGACGAATCTATCAGAAGCTGATTGAGAATTAGCATAGTTGCCTGCATCAAATGGGATGAAGTAAGTGATGTCATAGATATCTTCTTTCAGAATCTCTATATCTCCTAATCTTTCGACTTTTGGTCGTTCGATCGGTGGTTTAGCATCATCTTTGGCCTCTGTCCATTCGATTTCTTTGACCTTCTTCTTGACCTTGGTCACATCTCCTCTTTTCGTTGTTTTTTTAGTACTTTGATTAGGTGATCTCCTTACAGCCTTATCTGTACCCGCACATGCTGATAGTAGCAGGCCAAATACTAAGAGGATGGCAAGATGAGTATATTTTCTATTAAAATTATTATTCCCACTCGATTGTAGCAGGCGGCTTAGTACTGATATCATATACTACTCTATTTATTCCTTTTACTTGATTTATTATTTCACTAGAGACTATTGCTAAGAAGTCATACGGAAGATTGCTCCATTCTGCTGTCATTCCATCTACTGAATTAACACAACGAAGCGCTATAGTAAATTCGTATGTACGTTCGTCTCCCATTACTCCTACAGACTGTACTGGTAATAGGATTGCCCCCGCCTGCCATACCTTATCATATAGTCCATGTTTCCTAAGATTATTGATGAATATGGCATCTGCCTCTTGGCATAGTTTCACTTTATCTTCCGTGATCGCTCCCAACACTCTGATCGCGAGACCCGGACCTGGAAATGGATGTCTGGCGACTAATTCGTCGTTGACCCCCATCTGAGTGCCGACTCTCCTCACCTCATCTTTGAACAACATTCGCAGCGGCTCTATAATTTTAAGATCTAATTTGTCAGGAAGTCCTCCTACATTATGATGAGACTTGATAGTTACTGATGGTCCATGCACCGATACCGATTCTATCACATCAGGATATATTGTTCCTTGGCCGAGCCATTTCACGCCTTCTATTTTCTTAGCTTCCGCTTCGAACACTTCGATGAATACTCTTCCTATTATTTTTCTCTTTTGCTCAGGATCGCTTACACCTTCTAGCTCTGACAAAAATTCTTTTCCAGCACGCACGCCCTTGATATTGAGTCCCATATGCTTATATGAGTCCAGTACCTGTTCGAATTCATCTTTTCTAAGCAGTCCATTATCTAAGAAGATACAATACAGATTATCTCCGATTGCTTTGTGTATGAGTGTAGCCGCTATCGTGCTATCTACACCTCCAGAGAGACCCATCAGCACTTTATCATTTCCTAGTTTCGTCTTTAGTGCAGCTACAGAATCCTCTACGAAATGTGCTGGAGTCCAATCCGCTCTACACTTCACTACTTTATGGATGAAATTACTCAAAATATCTTTACCACATAGACTATGATACACCTCAGGATGAAACTGCAAACAGTATATAGGATGATCGAATGCTCCTTCTTTTGATTTATAAGCGGCAACAGGGATATCGACTGTATGAGCTATGATTTCAAAATTATCAGGCAGCTCTGTAATCGTATCTCCATGTGACATCCATACCTGGGATTCAGATTCTAGTCCTCCTAGAAGTTTGTCTGTAGCCGCTTCCGCTTGAAGCATGGCTTTACCATATTCTCTATGTTCTGATCTTGCGACCGTACCACCCATCTTATGGGCTATATATTGCGCTCCATAACATACCGCTAATACAGGATAGCTCCCTACTATGGTAGAAAGATCTATTTGCAATGCCTTCTCTTCTAATACAGAAAATGGACTCCCAGATAATACGACACCCTTTATTGATGGATCATCTTTAGGGAATTTATTGTACGGCATGATCTCACAAAACACATTCAATTCACGCAATCGCCTAGCTATCAATTGAGTATATTGAGATCCGAAGTCTAGAATTAATATCTTCTCAGTCATGTCGCAAATATAGTTTTTTATACATATTAAAGGACCAATTCATCGGCTAGAATTTACAGATCTTAACTTACTTTTTATTAATCTGTACTCTTTTATTTAATTACATATTTCGTCTTGGTGTATTTCTCGTCCATAGCCATTGATGCGCGATTTCTCAAATCAAGTAGTGCAGGCAATAAAGCAAAATCTAAATACTAAGCTTCAATTCTAGAAATCATAGAAAATGATATTTTGAAGTGCACTCTCATTATATACGATGTCCTTTATGTGAATAATATTTTATTAAAATGAAAGCAATAATTTACATACATAACACCTTTATGTATATTCGAGCTTTCAAAATAATCGATGAATATTGAAGTGATTTAAAAAACTAAGGTCAAAATGATACGTAATCGCTCCGCAGCTAAAGCATAAAACTTACAGCTGAGCGTTCATACAGACTCTAGACAACTTAGAATATACAAGTTAATGAAGAGCTGTGATTCAATGAATTGCATGTGAATTGACATTAAGATCTTAAATCATTTCATAAAGTAAAGACTATACTTCATACCTGAGATGCAATATATCAACCATTTAAAAAGGGTGACTTTCACCTTCATATTACTATCTATAAACGTAGCTCTACTATCGCAAGAGGTAGATTCTCTAGACGTCAATATTGATTCAACAGATGTCTTTTTCGAAAAGATAAGACTCGATAACTCCATAGCCTATAGAAATGAGTCTACTGGAGAAATCATCAGCCAATCAGAATATACGATCCTCTGCGAAGCGGAAAGCCCCGTTATCGGATCCAGTCATGATGGCCATACCCACTACGATTACTGGCATTGTGACAAGATAAATCCGTACAAAGATGTTGTTCTGAATACTCCATTCAAAATAGAGTTTGATCAGTCAACATTTACCCACCCGGTAGACGGCAAAATCGTAGTCACCTCAAGATTCGGTAGACGAAGACGTGGACCACATAGAGGATTAGACATAGATCTAGTTACTGGAGATTTTGTCAGATCCGTACTACCTGGCAAGGTACGTTTCGTCGGATATAGTAGAGGCCATGGAAAGACAGTCGTGGTAAGACATGCCAATGATGTCGAAACAGTCTACGCCCATCTATCAGCATACACTGTCAAAACAAATGATATTATCAAAGAAGGTCAAATCATAGGATTCGGTGGCAATACTGGAAATAGCAGAGGAAGCCACCTCCACTTAGAAGTGAGATACAAAGGCGTGTGCATCCATCCTGAATATGTGTTCAATTTTGATGGAAGCAAAACCGTCAATGGACCAGAGCTCTGGGTGACCAATGGATGGAAGAGTCCAAGAATGCATAACTCCAGAAGAAAAAGCAAAATCAAGCCTCTATCCTCCGAAGCTCTTGCAATAGAATTTCAAAAAAATGAACCGAAATATCACAAAGTAAAAAGAGGAGATACACTCTCTCAACTGGCAAGATCTTACAGCTTGAGAATATCTGAGCTCTGCAGTTTAAATTCTATATCTAAAAGGTCTATCCTGAGAATCGGTCAGATCATCCAAATCAGATAAACATAGTAGCAAAAAATAAATTTCTCACCTTAAACACTCAATTGTCAACACTATCTATAACCACATTGTAAAATATTACCTCTAAAATCAACACGATAAGATTAGTTTAATATTCCATATGTTTGCATACAAAATTTAAAAAGACAAAATGCGGTACTTCGTAAGGTGCAAATATAATGGAACAGACTTCCATGGATGGCAATCTCAAAAAAACACACCTGATACTGTACAAGGAAATATCGAACGAGCGCTTCATGTCTTCTTGCCCAACAATCCTGAAATCATAGGATGTGGAAGGACAGATGCTGGGGTGCATGCCTCTGAGTATTATTTTCATTTTGACAGTATAGAGTTGGATGTCGGACTCATCAAATACAAGCTGAATAGTATTCTGCCATTTGCGATCGTAGTATCAGAGGTAATCATAGTGCATGATGATGCTCATACAAGATATGATGCCCACAAGCGTGCCTACACCTACTATATAGTCGGAGAGCGTGATCCATTCCGAAAATGGACAACTCATAGACACCCACAATTAGAAAAAATAAAACTTGAAGACCTCAACAGCGCCGCCAGTCTACTTCTTGAATATGAAAACTTTGAGACATTCTGTAAAAACGGTTCCGACGAGAAAACAAAAAAATGTACTATGTACAGAAGCGAATGGGTACAAACGACCGATGGATATACCTATCACGTGGAGGCCAATCGATTTCTGAGAGGAATGATTCGTCTCATCGTGGGTATGTGTCTCAATGTAGCACGGGGACAGATCACCATCGAGGAAGTAAAATATGCTATGGACAATAGACTCAGACTCAAGAAAGATTGGAGCGTACCCGCAAGAGGCTTATTCTTAAGTAGAATCGAATATCCATATATACCTAATCTTGAATCAAATAGAAATAATGAAATATAAATGTATCATATTTGATTGTGATGGTGTATTGGTAGATAGTGAAATAATATCCAGCAAAGTCCTTGTGGAGTTGGCAAATTCTATTGGTGCACATATTGATATTGAATACGCTGATCTGAATTTCACAGGTAAGGCTTTCGAAGATGTATTTGCGCATATAGAGGATCTAGCGGGTAGAAAACTGCCAGAAAATCATGAGCGAGATTATCGCATACGCACATTCGAACTATTCAAATCAGAACTACAGCCGATAAAGGGCATCCACAAATTGCTGGATGAAATTACAGTTCCATTCTGTGTCGCATCGAATGGACCAAGGGATAAAATAATACTCAACTTAGGGATAGTAGATCTACTATCCAGGTTTGAAGGAAATATATTTAGTGCATATGATATCAATAGGTGGAAGCCAGATCCTGCATTATTTATTCATGCTGCAGAAGCTTTAGGATTTTCCCCTGACGAATGCGCCGTAATAGAAGATAGCATGTCGGGGATCAAAGCGGCAGTAGACGGTGGATTCGATGTATTCGGATTTGCAAATTCTCATAATAGCGTCCAATTTGAACAAGCTGGAGCTACCATATTCTTTGAGATGGATGATCTGTTGGGTATTATTAATAGGTAAATTAGCCCCATGGAATTTAATTATTACAGAAAAAAGTAAAAATATAATGAATACAATACCAAAACGTATTGCACTGATAGGAGCCGGTATCATGAGTGCGACATTGGGTATCCTGATCAAGAAATTGATACCTGATGCAACAATAGACATCTATGAGAGACTTGATGAGGTAGGTGCCGAAAGCTCGGATGCTTGGAATAATGCAGGCACAGGCCACTCTGCATTTTGTGAACTCAACTATACACCGACCAATGAAGACGGATCCGTAAATATAGATAAAGCACTAAAAATCGGCGGCCAATTCGAAGTCTCAAAACAGTTTTGGTCTTACTTAGCTGAATCTAAAATGGTCGATACCAAAACCCCGTTTATCAATGATATAGATCATATGAGCTTTGTATGGGGCGCTGATAATGTCGAGTTCCTCAAGAAGAGATATGCGGCGCTTACACAGTACGCGATGTTCGAGGATATGATCTATACAGAAGATCATGATCAGATCGCTGAGTGGGCGCCATTGATGATGAAATCCAGAAAGATAGACGAACCTCTCGCAGTCACCCGAATGGAAATCGGAACGGATGTCAACTTCGGAGCGGTGACCAGAGATATGATCGGCTATTTACAAAATAGTGATGGTGTCAATATACATCTAGCCCATGAGATACAGGACCTCACACAAACAGAAGATGAAAAATGGTCTATTGACATAGAAAATCTAAATACGAAATCAAAATTTACCACCGAAGCGGACTATGTATTCATAGGTGCTGGAGGTGGGTCTCTTATCCTACTAGAAAAATCTAATATCCCTGAGGGTAAAGGCTATGGGGGATTCCCGGTAAGTGGACAATGGCTCAGATGTGACAATCCCGAAATCATCGCCAAACACGAAGCCAAAGTATATGGAAAAGCATCTACCGGATCACCGCCAATGTCCGTCCCTCACTTAGATACGAGAATAATCAATGGACAGAGATGCCTGCTATTCGGTCCTTATGCAGGATTCTCTACCAAGTTTCTCAAGAACGGTTCATATTGGGATCTCCCACTATCGATAGAGATGCATAATGTATGGCCCATGCTATCAGCTGGAATACACAACATAGAACTTACGAAGTATCTTGTAGAGCAGGTATTCCAATCTATGGAAGACAGGCTAGACTTCTTGAAACTATATTACCCTGAAGCAAATCCCGAAGATTGGAAACTAGAGATCGCAGGACAAAGGGTGCAAATCATAAAAAAAGATGAAGAAAATGGTGGAGTGTTAAAATTTGGCACTGAAGTAGTGATCAATGAAAACAAAACGCTATCCGTACTACTGGGCGCATCGCCTGGAGCGTCTACCTCTGTATCAATCATGATCGATGTATTGACAAAATCATTCCCAGAGCAAATGGCCTCAGAAAAGTGGATATCCAGCATCAAAGAAATGATTCCTACCTATGGAATATCACTCGTAGATAACAGAGAATTATTACACGAAACACGTAAACGGACCACTCGCATTCTAAAATTAGAATCGGATTGATAGTATAATGTGAAAACATATCAAGAGTATGTGATGCTATCCGCACTAAAAAGTCAAAAATGCATTTTTGTCGTAAACGCATATAATAATCTTGCTATATAATTAGCTTAAATTTACTAATTTTAGGATTACCATTACACGTTTAAAAAATCAATTTATAAATAGACTCTGTCGAGCATAGCAATATAGACACTTACATAGATGACAATCAAAACCATATTTACATTCTTATTCTTCATGCTTGCTATTTGCACTTGGGGCCAATCCACCTTCGAGATCTGTGATAATGGTATTGATGATGATCTTGATGGATTCATAGACCTCAATGATAGTGAGTGTGAGTGTTTGTCAGAATTACCTTCTTCTTTGATTCCGAATCCATCATTCGAAGAGCGCACTTGCTGCCCTACATCTAATGAAATGCTCAACTGTGCAATAGGTTGGGTGCAAGCATCCGCACCTACTACCGACTATATCCATACGTGTGGTGGCTATCTAGGAAATCAAAGTATACCAGCATTTGCTCCACTTCCATTAGCCGATGGTGAAGGTGCGGTAGGATTTCGAGATGGTCAAGCTAATGTGGGCAGCAACTACAAAGAGTACGTAGGCGCCTGTCTTACTGAGACGATGAAGGCAGGAGTAGATTACAAATTACAGTTTTTTGTTGGATTCAGAGATAATGTTACAGGAAGCAAAAGCTTAGATATCGCTATATTTGGAGGAACGTCTTGCACTCAATTGCCATTTGGCGGAGGGAGTACCAATATTGGCTGCCCCGCTAATACTCCAACCTATGACCAAATAGACATTCAGCCCGTCAGTGGGTCCAATGAGTGGGTCTCCGTGGAATTCGATTTTACTCCCACTAAGGACTATGACGTATTTATCATAGGTCCTAGCTGTGAAGCTAATCCCAACACCTCATTTAGTCCCTATTTCTATCTCGATGGTCTTACTCTTGCTGAGACTTCTGACTTCGGGGTTCCATTCGAAAATATAGAAGGGAGTATCTGTAATGATGATCTCATTCTTTCGATAATAGAAAAACCAAACCAAACTTACCAATGGTATAAAGATGGTATCGCTATCGTAGGAGAAACCAATAGTTCATTGTCGCTGACAAATATCCCAAGTGCAGAAGGTTCCTACTTGGTTGTGATCAATGCAGCCGATGGATGCGTATCATCCAAGGCATACAATGTCAGAGTACCTCCATATTTTGCAGATCAAGCCGCTGTAATCTGTGAAGGCGAGGAATATACCATAGAAAATACAGAATGGGTAGAAACAGGAATTTATGAAACTACCATCACCGCAGTAGATGGCTGTGATTCTATCATTACGCTAGACTTACAAGTTGATCCCACCACATATGGAACGCTCGAAGAATTGATCTGTGAAGGAGATACATTCAATATGTTTGATGTACAGGCTACGAGCGGGGGCATGTATAATACTATTCTAGATAATAGTAATGGTTGTGATAGTATTCTCACCATATTCCTCGAGGAGATTCCAGCTACGGATGGCATAGAGATAGCACCGATCGTAGAGGTAGAGTTAGGGGATATTATTGATCTTGAGCCAGAGACGTATGATCCAGAATTGGTTGCATTCTCATGGACTGATGCCGAAGATAATATTCTTAGTACTGAACCTTTACTTAGTGATTTACAGCCTCTGTTTTCTCAGACCTTATCCATCACAGGAGTAGATCAATATGGTTGTGATATAGAAGAGCAGGTTATGTTACGTATTGATCGATCTTCTGTAAATATTTACACTCCCAATATATTTTCACCTGACAATAATGGTATTAATGATTTTTTCAAATTCTATGCTAACAATTCGCTCCTATCTGTAGAGCAATTTGTAATTTTTGATAGATGGGGTAATATAGCATTCAATCAAGAAAACATCACAGACATTGACAATTTTCTAGGTTGGGATGGATTTATAAATGGTCGTCCTGCCGTAGAAGGAGTTTTTGGATGGATGGTAAAAGCTACCTTCATAGACAATACTGTCAATACTTACAGCGGAGATCTGACTTTGATCCGAATCCAATAATCAAATAATAGTTTTATTGTTATTTTGTGATTAGAAACATGGTACAATTATGATCAACTTTCGATCATATAATCCGGTTACCTATAGTAATTAACTAATATAAAATACAAAATATGTTATCTAAAAGAGTTCAAGAAGCGCTCAATGAGCAGATAAGAATAGAGGCAGAATCTTCACAAGTGTATTTAGCTATGGCTTCGTGGGCAGAGATTCAACCCGGAATAGATAATGTGACATCATTCTTCTATCAACATAGTGACGAGGAACGAATGCATATGCTCAAATTGATCCATTTCGTCAATGAGCGTGGTGGATTTGCTACAATTCCAGCATTGCCACAACCGCCGATCACTTTTCCATCTATAAAGCATGCCTTCAAAGAACTTCTAAAGCATGAAATATTTGTTTCGGAAAGCATCAATAAAGTGATAGATATTGCTCTAGAAGAAAAAGACTATGCAACGCACAACTTCCTTCAATGGTATGTCGCAGAGCAGATCGAAGAAGAAGCGCTGGCAAGAACTATGAATGACAAACTAGAATTAATCGGCGATGACAAAGGTGGAATGTACTTGTTCGATAGAGATATATTGACCATAAGTATGGCTGCAGAAGCAAAGCATCAAAAGTAAATAATTTCGCTAGATAAATGTTTGTTGCAAAACCCTGATAATCATTGCCCACGCAACATCAAATCCAAAATTAGCGTTTTATCATTTGTTGTGG
This sequence comes from uncultured Saprospiraceae bacterium, assembly GCA_938007965.1. GTDB lineage: Bacteria > Bacteroidota > Bacteroidia > Chitinophagales > Saprospiraceae > CAJXUU01. The sequence continues at coordinate 66,569 of CALLMH010000075.1, forward strand.
TTCTAATCTGTTTTTCGATGACGGATTAGGTGCTATGCAATTGTAGTATTACCAATCAAAATTGACTCTCGATGAATAATCCGAAAAGCACAATATTATTCCTTATTTTCTTCATGATTAGTTCTTCCATCTACAGCCAATTTGGCGCGAGGGTTAAGTACAATCTGAATACATTCTCAAGTTTTGATGAATACATTGATCAAAACACAACTGGTAATAATGAGAAGATCTTCGCATCGAATACAGGCATAGGATTAGACTATTGGTTTCGACTCAAAAATTATCGAGTCGAATTCTTACCAGAAATACACTTGGGGCTGAAAACCAGCAATACTTATGATATTAGAGCGACCATGACTGACTTCTCAAGTTTTGGATTCAACTTTAATACTCAAATCTATTTATTTGATCTAGAAGGAGATTGTGACTGTCCCACATTCTCCAAGCAAGGGCCATCACTCAGTAAAGGTCTCTTTTTTAACTTCTCACCGGGTGTCTTATATTATACCACAGCAATATCAAACGCTGTAATAGATCCTACAATTACTAATAGTGAAGTGGCTTTCAAATTAGGTCTCGGTATAGGATACGATGTAGGGATAAGTGATTTATTTACGATCACACCCATGTTCAACTATAATATAGCTCCTGGTATCCAATACGACGAACTAGAGATCATAGGAAGTACACCCCCAGAACCTACAGTGATAGATAGTGGATTGAATCAATTGCAGTTTCAAATACGCTTTGGATTTAGACCTGACTATGTCAAAAGCTACGGTAGAAGATAAATGCTAATCATCGATCCATGCAAAGGTAGATAGGATCTTGTCGATATCTTCAGATACAAAATCGAGCACTATCTTAGTAGAATCTGGATCAACAACAGAATTGAAATATAATGAAGCCCTGACAAAGTGTTGGGTCGTATCGGTAAGAAAAAAATTGATCGGAGACGCAACAGGTCCATCTAGATTAAACATCAACCCTCTTACAGCATTCTTATTTTCTATGATGGCTTCTTCTCTATAATCGGCCTTTGCATTGTGCTCTTCAGCTATTTTGAAAGCATCTGTCACTAATTTTTCCAATGTATTCTTTCCTTCGATTTTTGTGTAGCTAAAATGTATCGAAGTATTCAATTGTTCGATTTCAAGATCAAACCAACAAGGGTCTTTTGCTTTTTCGCCAAAAAACGAAATCCCTGTTTTTATTTTTGCATACGTCGGCTTCTGAAATGTAAAATGACACGCTTCGAAATCAAATTTGTCATACTCACGCTCTGGAAAATCTACCCTAGGAAACATTCGAGGTTTTGGTGTGTACACTCCATCCTCTTTACAGGAATATAATATAATGATCATCAATATTAATATCAGTCCTTTCTTCATTCCTTCATTCTTAAATTTATCTTTTCAATTCTCCTCTTAGAAACGGATACAATCTTAAATAATATATCTCGATATTCTATTTCTGTTTCAATCTTAGGTATCGAACCAGTCATCTCGATGATCAATCCCGCCAGAGAATCCGATTCACCTTTCTCATCATCGAAGTAGTAACTATCGACGCCGATGATTCTGCATACATCATTGAGAAGAGACTTCCCTTCGAATATATAGTTACCTTCGCTCAGCTTTACATATTCTATTTCTTCTTGCTCATCGAATTCATCCTTGATATCACCGATCACTTCTTCCATCACGTCCTCTAATGTCACGATCCCTGCACTGCCTCCATATTCATCTACTACGATGGCTATATGTGTTCTTTTTGTTTGAAACTCTTTGAGCAATTCGTCAATTTTCTTAGATTCTGGAACATACAGTACACTGTGTCTTATTAAATCTACCCATTTAAAATCCTTGCCTTCACCATAAGAACCAATCAGATCTTTTACATATAGAACTCCCTCTATACTATCGAAATCTTCATTGAATACAGGAATTCTTGAATAACCAGTTTCTTTGATGACATCCATGACTTCATTATACGGCGTGTTGATATCTATCGCGGTGACATCTACCCTACTCTTCATGATCTGTTTTGTAGATACATCACCAAACTTGACGATTCCCTTTAGCATATCGGCTTCTTCTTCAGAGCTTTCATCATCAGAATTAACAGTGAGATCTATAGCTGCATCTATATCTTCTTTACTCGTATTAGATTGATAGTTTTCGGACTCAGTTATTCGGCCTTCGAGTCGATTGGACCAGTTTACTAGTATCCTACTGAATGGCCCAAAGACCAAATTAAGAAATGCCAACGGCCCTGCCATAAATCTCGCAAACTTCATATTATTAAGATTTGCGTAGAGCTTGGGCGCAATCTCTCCGAAAAGAACCAATATGAAAGTCACACCAATAACCGTCACGAGAAACATGAATATTCCTCCCAGCTTACTTGCATCTCCTAACCAACCAAATCCATGACTATAAAACCACTCCCCTATTGCAGTTAAACTTTCTTGTCCTATAAGCGCTTTGATCAGATAGTCAGACGCGATTACTATGGCAATATTGACAAAATTATTAGCAATAAGGATCGTAGCGAGTAATGTCCTAGGTTTCGATTTTAGATTTATAATCCTATCCGCCGACGAAGAACCTTCCTCTTGAAGATCAATCATCTGAGAAGGCGACAGAGAGAAGAACGCCACCTCACTTCCTGATATCAATGCGGAAGAAAGAATTAGTAATAATAAGAGGAATAATGAGAACATCACACCAGATGTAACAAGTACAAAAAGTGAACTTGCGCACATAAATATGAGTTCCGATGGGGGCTCTACGTCCAATTTTATCGTTTTAATTAAATATATCTGACAACTGTTTATAACCCGTTGTCAAGTTTCTCTCTCTATCTAGAACGGCAGGTCATCTTCAGGAATCTCTGTCGTAGGCTTTGATGAAGGCTCTGCCGTATTAGGTGTGTTTGTAGTCAGTGGATTATTGGGAATTGGGCTGCCTCCTGAAGACAGTGGTTTCGTATTTACAGGTTCATTCATAGCATTTGGGAAGTTATTGCTACCCTGCCCAGAGCTGTCTTTCTTTTCCAATATATAAAAATTACTAGCTACGACTTCAGTAGTTCGTCTATTTTGTCCTTGTTGATCTTGCCACTTTCTAGTAGTGAGTTTCCCCTCTACATAGATCATCTTTCCCTTCGTAAGTATCCGCTCTGCCAGTTCCGCAAGACCTCTCCACATGATAATATCGTGCCATTCTGTGATGGATTGTAACTCTCCAGCTTTGTCTTTATATCTTTCGTTAGTGGCTAATGAAAACTTAGCAACTACCGCCCCACTCTCCAAGTGACGCACCTCTGGATCTCCACCTAGGTTACCGATAAGCATTACTTTATTTAGCATAATAATTTATTCTATTTATTAAATTAATTGGTACGAAAGTGAATATATAAACCTACTGATTACCATCACACTTATGCACAAATGTCAATATTTTTAATGGATTTGCAAAACTTAGTTTTCATCTATTATATTTTATTTTATAAACATTCCATTTAAGCGTGACATTTTGACCAATTCCTAGTCTTTAGTAAGTTGGAATATTGTTTGTATTAATGACGGTAGAATATAGCTGTTTTTCAGTTTGTCGTTTTTCGCATTTAAAAAATATTTTTATTCAATGTCATAAAGTGATTTATCAATAAATCTAGTTTGACAGATTAAATTCTTACCATTGCCGAGATCGACATTATAAAATACACTATTAGGGAACAGCCCATTCTTTTTTCATTTTTTAAATAGAAATATACATGTACGCCATTAAGATAAATAACAAAACAGTTACAAGATTACTAACGTTATGCATTATGATCATATTGATAGCTTGTCAATCAGGAATGTCACAAAGATTCAATTCTTTAGTGGGAGCTAGAATAGGTTATAAGACTGCAGGATTCTCAGCAAAGATTGCGCTAGACGAAAAAAACTATCTAGAAGGTACATTTGGTGTAGTAACGCCTCAACCTGACTACACAGTAGGTCTTGGTATTGCTTATCATAGACACATCCCATTGAATGATAGTAAAAATTTCCAATTCTACTATGGCGCAAGTACCAAGGGCGTAATAGGTGACGAAAATGGCTTTGGATTAGGCGGAGATGTAGGCTTGATATATATCTACAAAAATATAAGTGTAGGATTAGATGTCTTCCCTACCTACTTTTTTAATGATGCGTTAGAATTCAGACCTCTATATGGGATCAACCTAAGATGGGTCAACGATTAGTATTGATTCTGTAGATAATAAATCTCACTCAGCTCACTAAATCATAAACATTACCTACATTTGTGGCACTTATTTTTAATACCACAAACGTAAAATAAATGCCTAGCCACTTAATAGCACCTTCTGTACTAGCTTCTGATTTCGCCAATCTCCAAAGAGACATAGAAATGATAAATGCGAGTGAAGCAGATTGGTTTCATATCGACGTCATGGATGGAGTTTTTGTTCCGAATATATCATTTGGACAACCCGTAGTAAAAGCGATAGCTAAACACGCGAAAAAGCCTCTTGATGTCCATCTTATGATCGTGGAACCAGAGAAGTATATTGAACAGTTCAGAGATTGCGGCGCCGATACAATTACCGTTCATCTAGAAGCCTGCCCGCATATCCACAGGACAGTCCAGCAAATAAAAGCAACTGGAGCCAAGGCGGGCATAGCTATAAATCCAGGAACCAATGTCTCAGGACTCGAAGATCTATTAGAAATGACAGACATGGTATGCATCATGTCAGTAAATCCTGGATTTGGTGGACAAAAATTTATCTACCAAACCATACCCAAAATCAAAAAACTAAAAGCGATGATCGATCAAATCAACGCAAAGACCATCATAGAGATAGACGGAGGTGTAGGGTTACAAAATGCTGAGGTAATGCTTCAAGCTGGAGCGAAAGTACTCGTAGCAGGTAGTAGTGTATTCAAATCTGAGGATCCCATCAAAACGATAAGTCAATTAAAAGCAATCGGTTCTGATAATTAAAATCATTCTTCTGCGTTCCACTTACATAATATCGAGTGCATTTCAGTTTTAAAGTTTTTCGAACTTGAAATTTTGTTATATCAACCTCATAAAGCGATACAACAAAACCTTGATTGATAGCATCAATACTGGAAATCATAAAGAAAAGAGACCATGAATTGCATTTTTAATCTCTAGCATCTAACTCATTTTGATGAAACAAATTTTAATCGGCTTCTTCGTAATAGCGTGTCTACCTATTTTTGGTCAGTCCGAAAAGCCCGTCGTATTTGGTAATGTGACCGATTTAGAAACTGGACTCGTCGTAGAATTTGCAACAGTATATATTCAAAACACCAACGTGGCTACCGAATCCGCTATAGATGGTTCCTACCGAATAGAGATCGAACCTAACAAAAAACAAAGATTAGTTGTCTCTAGACTCGGATACAATACGGCCAGCACTCTGATCACTGAGATGGCACCTGGATCAAAAAGATATGTGAATATCAAACTCGCACCTCAAGAATCTGATATAGAAATCATAGTCACAGAATCAAGAATAGAAGATGTAGGCATGGTCAAGGAGGAAGTCGCCGAACTCATAAAACTTCCCACCGCTTCTGGAAACTTGGAATCGGTACTCCCAAGTATAGCACTCGGTGTATCATCCGGTACTGGTGGAGAGCTAAGCTCACAATACAATGTAAGAGGCGGAAATTATGATGAAAACCTCGTATATGTAAATGATTTTGAAATATTCAGACCACAACTTATCAGAAGTGGTCAGCAAGAAGGATTGAGCTTTCCAAATATCGACCTTGTGAGAGATTTATCCTTTTCTTCTGGTGGGTTCCAAGCCAAGTATGGTGATAAACTATCCTCCGTATTGGATATCAAATACAAACGACCTGAAAAAACCAAAGGCAGTTTATCAACGAGTTTGTTGGGAGCATCTGCCCATATAGAGGGCAGTAAGCGACTTGGGGCCAATGCCTATAACAAGTTCAGGTATCTGATAGGTGCACGATATAAAACATCAAAGTATATCCTCGGATCTCTCGATACGAAAGGAGAGTATCTACCAACATTCACAGATATACAAGCTTATCTTACTTATGATATTTCGAGAACACTGCAAGTAGGAGTACTCGGTAATTATAACAGAAGCATCTATGAATTTACCCCCACTACACGAAGCACAACACTAGGATTGATCACTCAAGCTCTGAGATTCACCTCAGTCTTCGAAGGTGGAGAGAAGGATAGATTTATAAATGGTACTACTGGTGTAGCATTTACCTATGTGCCAGAAAGAGACAAAAATCCACTCTATCTAAAATTACTGACATCTAACTACCAAAGTAACGAAGAAGAAAATTTTGACATACTAGGATTTTATAGATTGGCAGAGATAGAGACGGATTTAGGCAGTGATGATTTCGGTACGGAAGTAGCAGTACTAGGTGTAGGAACACAACAGCAATACGTCCGTAATTATCTATTCAATCGGATATATAATATAGCTCATAAAGGTGGGTTCGAACTTCAGACAGACAGTGATGCTGTAACCTCCCATTTCTTCCAATGGGGAATCAAGTATCAAAACGAATACTTCGACGACCGACTGAATGAATGGGAAAGAATAGATTCAGCTGGCTTCTCATTACCTATCAATCCTGAAGAACTACAACTGTCCTCATTCCTAAAAACAGAAAATGAAATTAGATCAAATCGGTTTTCAGGGTACATACAAGACAGCTACAGTTACTTAGATGAAGATGTAAGAGAGATGAAATTGACCGTGGGGGTCAGAGGAAACTATCGAGATTTGAATAAGGAATTTGTATTGAGTCCGAGAGCTCAGTTCCTCTATAAACCCCTCAATTGGAACAGGGACATATCATTCAAGCTTAGTGGAGGGTTATATTATCAACCTCCGATATATCGAGAGATGAGAAGACTAGACGGAAGTGTAAATCTGGAATTGAAATCACAAAAATCTACTCATTTTGTGGGAGGGATGAGTTATGACTTCTATTGGAAAAGTATGAGTGCTAAGCCATTCCGATTGATTACAGAAGTCTATTATAAAACAATGAGCAATCTCGTATCTTATGATATAGATAATGTAAGAATTAGATATAGTGGTGAGAATGATGCAGAAGGATATGCCACCGGTCTAGACATCAGACTCAATGGAGAGTTTGTGCCTGGAGCAGAATCATGGATCAATCTATCATTCTTATCCACCAAAGAAAATATCCTCGACGTAGATCATCTGAAGTATAACTTAGAAGATCCCGAAAATCCGATTGTCCGATCCTCTGTGCCTAGGCCTACAGATAGATTCATGCAGATGTCGATGTTTTTTCAAGACTATCTACCCAATAATGAGAACTTCAAGATGCATCTAAATCTCAGCGTAGGCTCAGGCTTACCCTTTGGTATAAAAGATGACAATCGAATCTATAGAAATACGTTCCGATTCAAGCCTTACCATAGGGTCGATATCGGATTTGGTTATCAGCTATGGAAAGACGACTGGAAAGATAAAAAACCACATCATCCATTTAAATTTAGTCGAAATTCTTGGTTAAGTGTTGAGGTGTTCAACTTACTAGAAGTATCAAACGTAGCGAGTAATACGTGGATTAAAACAGTAACAGATCAACAATTCGCCATCCCTAATTTCTTAACATCTAGAAGGATTAATTTGAGATTGAGAGTAGATATATAATCGAATACAAATTTTCTAAACAACACCAAACTCACTTCCTTCGTAAGCTAAAGTGATGCGCACTTGCTTTGCAAGCCACTCTGACTAAAGAGGGATATTCAGTAGGTCTGAATATCCTTATTCATATAGCCCTTCATTCGGCTTACTGCTGATTGAATACCCCGTTTACGCTTGATTTTACGTAAATATGAGATAATAAATTTCAACCTAAACTTCCACTCGCCGTTCGGGCTTTCATTTTTGGCTTGACCCAAAAACGAAACAAAAAACGAGTGTTTGCTAAACAAGCCATCTCTTATCTCAAGACTTTACCTGACTTTTAACGCTATTGGGATCAC
>CALLMH010000076.1 GCA_938007965.1 uncultured Saprospiraceae bacterium
AAAATATTTTTTCCCAGATTCGTTAAGGTTCGCAAATATTGACTTTTTCATTTTAAACGAATTTAAGTAATCTTCTAATTCAATTATTGGATGGTGAAATGGAACATTATGCAACACAGTGGCTGCACTGTTTCTTAGGAACCCTTTTACTTGTTCAGAAGTCAATCCTGGGGATAAATCAAACTCGATTGGTTTGAAAGCAATATCTATCTGAACATATCTATGTGAATCATCTTTCTTATTAAGTGTTTTAAATCCAACCAATTCGCTTGTAACTAGTTTTAATAGATTATTATTTTGAGAGTTTTTCAGCCTGGCAATTAAGATAGGAAGTATTTCTGATAGAGGCTTTGATTGGTCGACAAGTAACTCTAGTTCAGAGATACCGTTTTCTATTTCTTTAGGCTTTAACGAAGTTAACCAGCTGCCAATATTGAAAATTGTTTGGATGTCAGCTTTTGTGTTCATACTTCCAGATCTAAAGTATACACTTCCTTTTTCTATTTTATGTAGCTCTCTTTTCGCCGATAGTGGTATCTGATAGTGATTTACTGGCACCTCTAAAATACCTAGTTTAAAGCCTTCATATATTTGTTCTTTGTAGTGAAAGCATGGTTGGGGATAAAGATTATCATTTGCTATATTCTGCAGTTGAGCATCATCTAAAGAATTGGAAATCCCTGTAACTTTAAATTGTCCTGTTTCAACTTCTGAAACTCCAAAAATAATTCTTGCTTTTTCCGTCCTAATTGTATTGCAAAAGGCTATTAAATCTTTCAAGAATTTAGCTTTTTGCTTTTCTTTGTCATTCACAAAATCATAAATGTCTCTTTTGAAGTCAAGGATTGATGATTCTGGCTGTTTTAGTAGATCGCTAATATTCAATGTTATTGTTTATTTTACTGTATTGTTATATTGAAAAGGTTAAAAGGAATGGTATCTGTATACTCCCCATAAAAATAATAATTCTAATAATTCTTTGATTTAGTTCTTCCCCATTCATTTATTTAAGTTTTTGTTGCAGCTAACTTGTATATTTGAGAAACTAAAACTATAAAATATTCCACATATTTCTGCTATAGCAACACTACTTATCTTCCTTCTCCATATTATCTATATACTTATCCTATGAACACCAAACTACATCATTGATTATAAGACATGAGGATTGCTTTATACCTATCTACGCATCGAATTAGATGTTGATTTTGATATTGAAACAACTAGCGATATTCCAAAAAAAAAAGGCATTTTACTGAACCTTCACTACGTTGCTTGTACTGGATAAGTTGACCTTGGTCAGTTTAGTTTTTCGTGTACTAGCTGTGTTTATTTGCTTCCAGCTAATCGATAACCATATGCACAATTCCTACAATTACTACCACAGCAATATCCACGCTGAATATGATTTAATTCTGTGAATACAAGCAAGCCATTCTCTACCACGTAATGAAGACCTTCGGTGGCCTTTGTCGGGAGTATGTTAGCCAGATTGACCAATTGGTCTACTTCAGTAAGGCACTTATTACAAAGACATTTGAAATTCGTTTCTCTAAGATGCTCCGCAGTTTCTTCTGAGATTATTACTTTCGAGCAATCACAAGAAGTGATATCGTCCGCCCTACAGATGATAGAGCCATGGCACCTTGAGCAATTTCGATTCGATTCTGTCATATATCAAAGATAGTGGAAGTAAACACAAAATGATACTATGTGTTCCAATATAACAAATCAAAATCAATATGCCAGAATTACCTGAGGTCAATACGTTCAAGAAATATTTCGATGGGACTTCGTTGAAGAAGAGAATCATGAATGTAAATGTGCATGATTCCAAGATTATTAGAAATATCTCGGGGAGTGAGTTTATTGCGCATCTCACGGGGCGTTCATTTACCAGTAGTACTAGGAGGGGGAAGTATCTGTTTGGTCATTTGGATGATGGCAATCATTTGTTACTGCATTTTGGAATGACTGGTGATCTTAAGTACTATTCCGATATATCCGAAAGACCAAAACATGAGCGATTTTCTTTTGATTTTAGTAATGGTGATTCATTGGGTTTTGATTGTCCGAGAAAGTTTGCGAGGATCGTATATATCAATGATTTGGATCAGTATATCAAGGAGGTGGGGCTTGGCGTCGATGCGTTGGATATATTAGAAGAAGAATTTTTTGCATTTGCCAAGGGTAGAAAAATGACAATCAAAGGTTTTTTACTGAACCAGAAGTTACTGGCAGGAGTGGGGAATTTGTATGCAGATGAGATTTGCTACCAAACAAAGGTTACTCCGAATTCTGTAACAGGAAAAATTCCAAAGAAAAAACTAAAAGAGATCTTCTTAGCGATGAAGAATATACTCAATACAGCTATAGAAAGATCCGCTTACTATAAAGACTATCCTGACGATTGGTTTTGGAAGTGGAGAAAAAAAGATGGAAAATCAGACAAGGGTGAGATCATCATTTCAAAAGTAGCTGGTAGGACGACCTATCATGTTAAAGGATGGCAGAAGAAGTATTAAATTAGTGGTTAGAGAATGTCAATTTTATCTTAGATAAGCTTGTTTGAAAAGAATTCGACTGATAAATATTAGTGAATAAGTTTTAGCAATGAGTGCATCGATCGTCAGCTATAGGTGGGCATTCCTTTTGTGCGTTTATCTAGGGATGTTTCATGAGTAAAGGGACTTTCTGAATTCTGGTACTATATAAAGTTGCTACAACAAGTTAAATTGGCCTCAGTCAGAGTAGTTCGGAATATCCCTAACTAATCCTAATTAGGGCTATTCAATAGATCTGAATATCCTTATTTATATAGCCCTTCATTCGGCTTACTGCTGATTGAATACCCCGTTTACGCTTGATTTTACGTAAATAAGAGGTAATAAATTTCTACCTAAACTTCCACTCGCCGTTCGGGCTTTCATTTTTGGCTTGACCCAAAAACGAAAAAAAAACGAGTGTTTGCTAAACAAGCCATCTCTTATATCAAGACTTTACCTGACTTTTAACGCTATTGGGATCACATTTTGACTAAACTTGCAAAACTCGCTTACGCTCAGACAGTTGCAAGTTCTTAACGCCAAAATGAA
>CALLMH010000077.1 GCA_938007965.1 uncultured Saprospiraceae bacterium
TTTTAACGCTATTGGGATCACATTTTGACTAAACTTGCAAAACTCGCTTACGCTCAGACAGTTGCAAGTTCTTAACGCCAAAATGAAATCCAAATACCTAAGCCAGCTAAGGTCGATTTAATCTCTGCCACAAATTAATGCTCCCTGTAAGTGATATAATTTTAATATTGTCCTTACTTCTGAATAACCCTACATATAATAAGTACTCTAACTTCTTAATATGCCTAGTATTAAATTAACAGTGTTTGTTGTTCGACTTCCGCTATCAAATCGGGAAAGAAAGTTTTGAATCCATCCTGAATTTCATCCAAATTTTGTTCGAGATCATCGAATGCTGTGGCAAAGTTCGAATTAAATTTTGCTCTCTTGCCTATTCGTTGAAATGTCTTTCTCATTCCTGATTTCTTACCATATTGTAATAAAAAATCATCCGCTATCATCCGCTCTGTGATGTCTTGTAAGTGGATTGGAAACAAATGCGCATACTCACTCAACGTATCATAGATATCATCTGCAAATTCTCTGATCGGTACATCGGTATATAATGCCCAATTCTTACTCAAGATATAATCATAGAATATATCAATCACAACAGGCGCATACTTTTTATGTCTCTTCCGTAACTTCCTAGTACTGCGCAGTACTTCTTCATGTGTGTCTGTATAGTGATCTATATGCCGATGAAGCATTATACCCTTGACTACTTTCTTGGGAAATAATACGAGGTCACGATTACGTACAAAATCGGCTACGTAGTTACCTACAGTTAGTTTTTTGTCGCCATAAGTGAGAAACATATGCGCTAAGAAGTTCATAATAATTGCTTAATTCTAATCAGTAGCATATCGTTTTCTATTATTTTCAGAATTCATCTTATCAAGATATCTCTTAACTCTACCGTTCGAAATGCTTGATGTGCTATAACTTTATCTGTACAAACTGATATGCCTATTAGTATGAGTGAATGGTAAAGATATAAAACTTTACAAAGTCATTAATTAAGCGTTGTTTTTATAATCACTTCAGCACCTCTCTATAGTAAGCTACGATCTCACCATATTCTGATTCTATGGTTTCCATATCCACATTAAAGGTAAATCTTCCTCTGGCTATTTTATGAAACCATCCATAATGATTGTCTCTGAGAATATTGCTTGTATTGGGTGGCGCTCCTAGCTTTCTTAATGATGCCGCTGAAGATTCTACTTCTTTTTGTAATAGTAGATAAATCAGTATCGACGCCTCTCGATAAGCTGTTATCGTCTTACCATTTACTCCTCCTACATTATAACTCCCAGATCTATTGTCTATCTCTTTTTGTATTCGCTTCTTTCTTCTTGGATTTTTCCTTACTGATATCTTCTTTGCTTCGGAGATGAGCTCTACCATGCTATTTTTATTGTAAAGGTGTACCACGATCAATCCTATACCGAGCCTGCCTAATAGTGTTTTCGCATTTTTAAGTGCTTTTCCTCTTTTCCCTTTCTTAGGAATCGGAATAGCGGCATACACTTTATCAGATAATCGCTGACGCTCCATACATTGATATACAAGCTGGAGACTGAAACCCTTCTTCAGTTCTATAATATGCATCTCGTCATTTTTTATCCCTACAATATCGCAATCCACTACTTCTGCCTGCACAGCGAATCCATTATTCACCAGCCACTTGCGGATAGGTTCGTAGAGGTCTTCTTCTTTAAATTTTTCTGGACGCTTTAAAGGCATAACTTTCAATTATCGCGTAAAAATATACAAAACTTATCATTGATGAATAGCGGGTGAGAAGGATCTGCCGACTTAGTCCAGATAGCTAGTGTTGGGTGTTGACTTATCATTGATGTGCATCACATCAAACTCTAACACTCCTAAAGTAAGATCCTGATCTCAAGAAAAAAGAATGATCTACCTCAGCTAGAAAACAAAGCATACTTACTGGACCACCTGCAATTCATCCAATCCATCAAATGTACGGAAGTCTACTGGTGTCACAGATGATACACCTTGCTCCGGCATATAGACTCCATAGAGAATATCTACTGCGGACATGGTTGACTTATTATGAGTCACGATGATAAACTGCGAGTCTTTAGAGAACTTCTTAATGATTCTATTAAACTTCTGAATATTGGCATCGTCGAGTGGTGCATCAACCTCATCAAAAATACAGAAAGGTGCTGGTTTCAATAAGTACAAAGCAAACAATAATGCTGTTGCAGTCAATGTCTTCTCACCACCAGAAAGTTGGCTTAGAGATTTAGGTTTCTTTCCTTTTGGCTTCGCAATGATTTCGATTGGTGATTCTAGTGGATTCTCGGGGTCGACAAGTATCAGATTACAATTATCCTCTTCGGAAAATAAACTTCGGAATACTTCTATGAAACTTTCTCTGACTTTGTCAAATGCTTCAAGGAACATAGCAGTCGCCGAGGATTCTATTTCTTTGATTGTTTCTAACAGTGATTCCTTGGCTTCGAGGATATCCTTTCTTTGTTTAGCGATATTTTGGTATCGTTCTTCCATCTCATTATAAGCTTCCACAGCCATAGGATTTACGTCCCCATAATTATTGAGCCTAGATTTAAGTTTTTCTACCTTTTCTTCTAGCTGTTCGAGTGGCATTTCGATTTCTGGAGCTTCCTCATTGATGATATCATTGATTGCAATCCCGAACTCTATTTTCAGTCGCTCTCCTACTGCACTAATCTTGAATTTCACATCCTGATAGTCATCTCTTATTTGTTGTACCTTGAGTTGGATCTGGTTTTGTGATCTTGTTATGACACGGATTTCATCTTCTATCTCTGTGATAGCAGATCTTGCAGAATAGTATTTCTGTTCCGCCTCACTGAGTTTATTCTCATTTTCTTTTTTAGCATTATATAGATGAACAAGGTTTTCATCCATGGTCTTCACTTGCTTCACTATATCCTCCGCACCTTCTATCTCATCTTTACGTCTTATCTTGTCTTGCTTCACTCTCCTTTCTAGATCATGAACTCTACTATTTTTGAAGTCAAGATCTTTAGTTAGGTTATTGACAAGATTCTGCTGTTGGATTCCAGCTATATTGGATTCATTATATTTTTGGCTCGCAGTTGCTAAGATTGAGTTCAGACTATCTAGATCAGAATCATCTCCTTTACTCTTATCTAAGTCTTTGATTCTCTTTTGAATACTACCAAGTGATTTATTTATCTCTTTGGCTTGACTTTTCAGTTTATCCAACTGAATCTTGGTAGATTCTTCTTTATCTTTTTGTTCCTTTTTGTATTGTTTATACACATCGATCCTAGTATTCAATCCAGCCTGTTCACGCTCTAGTCGTGACTTTTCGTTTCTCAGTTGATTGATAGACTGGACATTATTAGTCTGCTTCAGATTGGACAGTTCAGCTCGTACTTTCTCTAGCGATGTAGATAGCTTTGCTCTTTGTTCTTCTAGTTTCTTGAGGTCTTTGGATAGCTTTTCTAGGTTCTTCTTTCTACCGATCTTCTTCCCTTCGAATAATCCTACCGAACCACCACTAATGTAATTTTTTCCTTTGAGGAATGTACCTGACTTTGCCAAATACGTAAACTCACTTGGCAACACATCATAATTAAAATCACTGAACGTTCCTTCGTATATCAATACATCTTTCAGTATAAAATTCAGCAAGTTACTGTATTGACTATCTACTTTTACTTTCTGTGATGCCGGTGTTGTGTCCGCTATATTTTGGCTAGAATTATTTACCTTTTCTATCTTATCCAATAAAAAGAAATTCGCCTTTCCTTTCTGTGATGTTGTCAATAAATTGATGGCAGACTTAGCTTCTGCCATATCAGCAACGACATAATAATTCAGATAAGGGCTCAAGTACTGTTCGATGATTCCTCGACACTCCTCATCCACATCAAGCAAATCAGACAATACAGGCACATCCTTCTTCCAACTTGTACTTAAGAACTTTATAGATTCTGGAAAGCCTTCATAATTATCGATCATACTTTTTAGTAGATCATATTCATTCTTCTTGCTGTCTATAGTTCGAGTGACCTTATTTAGCTCGGTTCTTACCGTTTCTTGTTTTTGATCTAGCTCCTCTACTTTGGTTTTTCTCTCCTCCTCTGCTTTATTCAGATTTTCGATGTTCTTATCTTTCTGATCTATTTCTTTTTGTAGCTTTTCAAGAGCGGATTTTGCATTTTTATATTCTCCTTTTCTTCCTTCTAGAGAGATTTCGCCTCGCTTGAGTTCTTCCTTTAGGTTCGATTCATTATTTGATATGAGGGCAAGTTGTTTTTCAAAATCAAATACTGACCTATTCAATTGCTCCCTCTCTAATGTCCGCTTGTCAAATGCTTGCTTCGCATTCTGATGATCGGACTTAATCGCATCATACTTTAGTTTATAACTTTCAGTCGCTTTAGACTGCGTGTTGTATTTACTACTTTCTTCATCCAATCTTTTCTTGAGGACCTTCACTTCATTTTCGAATCGCTCTAGATCTAACTTGCTCGCAGTTATTGACTTCTTAAGCGTCTCTGCATTCGATTCTTTGAATTTTTGCTTTTGCTCCAGTAGACCTTTCTCGGATTCTAGGTTTCTGATCTTAGTTACGAGCTCATTCAGTTCTCGCTGTTTGGAAGATAGCGATTGTTCTTTTTCTATATTTCCTTTCTTCTCCTTTTCTAGGAATGCTTCTTTCTTTCTGACTTCTACATCAAGGCTACTGTATTTGTCCTGTTCTGATTTTAGTTCTGATCCGAGTCGTTTGTATTCTGTCTTTAGAGATTGTACGGATACTTGAGCGAACTTGACGGCTAGCTCTTTG
This sequence comes from uncultured Saprospiraceae bacterium, assembly GCA_938007965.1. Classification (GTDB taxonomy): domain Bacteria; phylum Bacteroidota; class Bacteroidia; order Chitinophagales; family Saprospiraceae; genus CAJXUU01. The sequence continues at coordinate 4,820 of CALLMH010000077.1, forward strand.
TAATTGGCTTTTAGATCAAGATATTTCTGAGCACGCTTAGCCTGTTTCTCTAGACTCTTGAGGTTCCCTTCTATTTCAAATAGTAGATCTTCTACCCTATCAAGATCGGCAGTTGTCCCTTTAAGTTTATTGAGGGTTTCTCTTTTTCGTCTTTTATATTTTGAAATACCGGCAGCTTGCTCGAACATCTTACGACGTGCATTCTCCTTATCAGCTAGTATATCATCCACCATCCCAAGAGCTATGATCGCATAAGAATTACTACCTATTCCTGTATCCATCAATAGTGTAGTGATATCTTTCAATCTACAACTGACGCCATTGAGCCTATACTCACTCTCTCCACTTCGATATAATATACGAGACACAGCTACTGTCTGATACTCGGTAGCCAATATCCCTTTTGTATTCTCAAATGTCAATGTCACCTGAGCGGTAGAAGCTTCCTTCCGCTTCTTAGTACCGTTGAATATGATATCCGACATCTTTTCGAGACGGAGTTCTTTGGATTTTTGCTCACCAAGCACCCATCGTATGGCATCTACAACATTCGATTTACCTGAGCCATTGGGGCCTACCACGCCTATTACATCATCATTGAAGTTCATTGATGTTTCGTTGGCAAAGCTCTTGAAGCCCTTTATGGTCAGGTTCTTTAATCTCATATTCGGATGGCAAATATAGTGAGAATGAAGTTATTACCTAGGTAGTGGGTGTTAAAATAATAGGTGTTACGTTGTTGGTTTGTAATAAGTTATGGGATAGGAAGTAATGGGTTATGGGAATTTATAATATGTGACTTATACAATGAGTGAATGAAATAATGAATGAATGCTTAAATGAAGAAATGCTTGAATAAATAACATGTCTATTTTTTGCTTGAATGAATTAATAAGCGGGATTTGTTTATTCTCACACTATTCGAATTGAACATTATTATCATTTTTTTTATGCCATGAATAATATCTTTAATCAAGATTTCAAAGAAATGATTTCATTGCTAAATCAGCATGAAGTTGAATACATCTTGGTTGGTGGGTATGCTGTGATACTTCACGGTTATGTAAGGACTACTGGAACTCTAGGTTTATGGCTCAACAGGACCAAAGAGAATTACAATCGGTTTATTGTAGCTGCAAATCAATTTGGATTACCCACATCAGAAATGACAGAGAAAAAATTCTTGCATGATAAAACTATTGATGTATTTTCATTTGGCAGACCACCATATGCATTAGATATTATGCTCGATGTCAAAGGCTTAAATTTTAATGAATGTTTTGATTTATCATCAATGTACGAAACAGATTGGTTCAGCCCCCTATAATTCAGACTATAGTATACGAAGGTTATAAAATATAGTTAACATGGCCTATCTTTGCTTTTGCGAGGATCGACCGATGGTGATATTTATACCGATGTCGATTTGTATTGTGTAGGCCTACCAATACTATATTATTT
>CALLMH010000078.1 GCA_938007965.1 uncultured Saprospiraceae bacterium
TCCTTCCCAAGTTGTGAGACCATCGAGGGTAGGGGTAAGTGGCTTACCGGCGATGTTTGGAAATGGTCAGGTGAATTTAGAAAGACTGACAAGAACATTGGAATAAAATGGACTCAAATCGGAATAGAACTGAAAAATCTAATTGATGACACTAAATATTGGTTAGAAAACAAGACTTATCCACCTAAAGAAATTGCTATTAGATTTAAACATAGAATCGTAGCAATTCACTGCTTTCCCAATGGGAATGGTAGACACTCAAGAATGATGGCTGATATAATTATTGAATCTATTTTCGGAAAAGAAATTTTCAGTTGGCACAAGTCAAATATGGTTAGAGCAGATGAAACAAGAAAAGAGTATATCATAGCATTAAGAGAAGCTGACAATGGAAATATAAAACCATTAATAAAATTTGCAGAAAACTAAAAAACTAAAGCCAACAACGTGTATAATTAATTGCTAAGCTGGTTAAGCAAAAGATGTACACTGTGGTGAGAAAAACTGTTAAGGAACAAGGATATTCATTACTTACGGATATCCCGAAATTATTGTTCGCCTGTAATGTTAAATTTCAGGGAAGCAGAAATGAGAGAAAAGGGACTACTATCAATCGCAACAAGTGACAAAAATCCCTAAACAATAGAAAATCTAAGAATCCATTACCCTCTTGACTAAGGTTTTTGTTCTATTCTTATTTCACCACTATTATTGAATGAGCTATTTTCTGAGAGTATGGTCTGCTGCGACATTAAGTGAGAGTAGATATACAGATTCCCACTATTATTTATAGTTCCATTATTGAAAAGAGTAAATACAGGATCCGTTTGATTTTTTTGATTGATGGTTAGCGTACTGTTATTGATTAGATTGATATTTGGATCTATATGTAGGGAGTTGATTTCAGCGGGGGATGAGATGATAATGTCAGTAGGGTCGGGCGTGACATTGATCATTACATCTTCGCAAGCTAGTGGCACATGCTGAAGGTTCCAATTGTTGATATCTGACCAGTCCGATGACTGATTTAAGAATGTATTGGTCACATTATTTTGAATCGTTATGTTCATTGTGATTTTATCACCTTTTGCATCCAGTTCATTATATGGTGTTACTGACAGTTGATAGTTAGGATTATTGCCCAGCCAAGTAAGGTCGACCTGAGTAGAAGCTTCGTCCATGTTATTGAAGGTGCCACCAGTAATCTGCCAGTCATAGTAATTTCCATTTCCACTTTCCAATTGATATTTTTGCTGTAGCCAAGTATTACAAACAATACCAGCTCCGAGTAGTGCATCAGATTTCGGTTTAAGTTCTTCATGAAAAAACCAGTCGGATATACCAGGCACGATATCAGTGTGGAGAGTACTACCATTTTCATGGACACCATGACCACGATTGTTATATGAGAAGAATTCATACGGTAATCCCACGACATCTGCACGAGATGCAATCTCAGAACTTCCATATACAGTCGGCAGATCATCACCTATCACTACCCAAGTTACTCCACTGAATGGTTCTCCAGAATCATAAGGTACAGTATCATCATCCGTGCTGTGAAACATGACGACTTTCGGATCCGTGCTTGCCTCTAGGAATGAAGTAAATCCTAATGCGCCCGCTAGACTAAACACAGCATTGGCCTGACCATCATAGCCTTGGTTGTCTCCCACGCATTCTATACAGCCTTGGTCTGCCACGGGGTTTCCATCTTGGATCCAGCTATAAGTGGACAGTGGTCGTTCGATTTCTTTATCTAAGTATGCATTGTGCAATGCTATAAACGCTCCCGAGCTATGGCCTCCCATGAAAATCTGATTAGGATCTATTCTATACGTATTGGCACCATCAGCGTCAGCCCGGAAGAATCTGACAGCGGATCTTCCATCTTGGAGACCTCTGTATACAGCCCTGTTGGCAAGGTCAGAATCAAAAATATTCATCCCCAGTCTATAATCAATCGCAGCGGTTACATAACCTCTTTTCGCTAAGTTTTGGCATAGTAATCTGATACTCCAGTGGTCTTTGCTTCCATCTAGAAATCCTCCTCCAAAAGCTATGATGACCAATGGTCGCATGCTCAGTGTGTCGCCTGTAGGTTGGTAGATATCCATATACAAATTGACAGGATCGGTGTCTGATTCGTCAGCATTGAGAGGGAGTCCCGAGACCCATTCATAGAACCCACCGCCAGCATTTGGTTGTGGTACTGCAGTGCTAAATAGGACTTCATTTGTTTCGGATACTGCGAATAGGTCTGCATTATACCTATCTGTAGGCGGCTGAGTATAGCACAGTATCGGCAGTAATATAAATGCAATGATCAATCTCATCTCTTAGCTTTTATGTAATTATCGAAGTATGGTTTTAGGGAGCGTTGAAATTTGATGTCCGTTTTGTAGAGGTGTGTTATTTCATTATATTTTGTCAGATTTAGGGATCGATCAGCACATAGTTTTGATAATGTGTTATTTTTTTCGGCTTTGAGTTTTTCGTTTGACGCTTGTATCTCTTTTATAAATAATTTTTCATTTGGCGTCAGAATCAGTGATTTATCCGACTCTCTGGTGTGGAGCATCTCTTGATATCTTGTGTTGGATATCGCGTAGGTATTCATCTTTTGGTGGAGTAGATTAGCATAATTATCGATTGATTTCGCCGATTTAGCATCCATATACACCCTTACGAATGATTGTAATTCTGATGGAGTATACTCAATTTGCGCTCGTCCGATATTTGCAAAGAATAGTAAAGTAAGAATGTGGAATAATAAGGATTTCATGTCTGTACTTTTTGTCGATGAGTGAAGATAATGAAAATGATGAATAACTTTGTGAGCTTATAAAAATATTCTTAAGTCAAAATCTCGTTTTCTCTAATTACGGTTAGCTATTATATCTAGAAATCTTTTTACGTATCCTTAAGTTTATTTTTGAAACCATACTTATAGATTACCCAAATAGATCCGTTATAGAGTCTCTCATAGTCTAGAGAATAAATAGGATATTCTGTACTTCGTAATATCCTTTGTGTGACTTATTTATGCTGAAGCGTCTCAATTTCATAAACGGTCATTTCATCGATCATTTATATAGTCTAAGTTACCCCACAATATAGGAGCCAAATAGCTACTTAGTAGCCCAAATTAGAGTATTGTTTAGTTAATTGCCCAAGAGTGCATAGTGTATTTTACTCTGTAAGTTGACCTAGATATTCATTATTCGTAGGAGGTAACCTTCTTGATAATAGATATGTATTTAATTTATAAAGTATTTGATTTTGCAGAATTTTTGATGGCTGCATAATTTCATGAATACCAATTGGCACCCTTATAATTTACTTTGTGGAAGGAGTTTCGTTTACGTAGCTGCTTCCCAAAGTTTTTACTTTTTCCAGCTTTTTATCTCTTTGAGAATATGACCGAGATCGTTGGTCTTGATTTCTAGTACATTCTGCATAAGATCGCCAAGTTTTCCTTTTGGGAATGCTCCTTTTTGTTTACACCATACGAGATAATGTACTGGAATATCTGAGATCAGCCAGTCTTTATACTTTCCATAAGGCATACGCGTACTGACGATTTCTAAGAGAACTCTTTTGTCCGGTTTGATTTCCATTTCGATGATTATGGCTTTATAGTTGAAGATTGACAGACTTAAAGATAGAGATATTTTACTTTCTACTTTGGAACCGTAAGGCAAAAGTAATTCGATATCCTCAGCAACGAGTGACGAAGTATTGCTCGTTCATTATCTAATAAAATATCTGTATTAGATTCTAGTTGGTTCATCATTTTACGGGATTATCTTTTAGGTAGACAGACTTCAGTATTCGCTCTATTTCTTTATTCTCACAGTCAGATGTATCAACATTCAAAGACAGACAATTTTTTCTTTTGAATCTGTTTTGAATGGGTGTCACGTACAAGGCGGGCTTACCATTACTATCTGTATAGTATTTATATTGATTTGGCTTTTTGTCTATGAATAGAATTTCTTGCTCATCATTATCCAGTTGCTCGACACTCATCGTAAATGGATACAAATAAGTATCTCTCTTGAAGGTCAATACTGCAGTGGCATTACAAGTACTACAGTCGATCATCAATTCGTCGTTTGGCATCTTATGACGCACATCGACTACTGTCACGCTATCTAAAAACAGCTTGTGTACCTTCGGGTCGATCATACGATCCTCGAAGAATTTTATATGATGATAAGTATCAAAAGCTCTTCGGAATTCTTCCTTTCTTGTGAGTGGGCCAGGATTACTGTATAGTCCATAATCATAATTGAATGTCACACACCCGCAATCCAATTTACCTACGTTACTATCTATTCCATCGGGGTCTGCTACTTCAGTACAGTTGATTCCACTTACTCCGAAATACTTATTTTCGAAGCCTATCTTGTCTTCTGTTTTTACTGTTTTACAAGCAAAAAACAAGAATGAAAATAGAATGATCCAACCAGGTAGGTACTTTGTGTTTTTCATATTCTGATATAGCATTTGTTTTTATGAGTTATAAAAATTAAAGATGACTTTCTTGGATTTTTAGCGTGTTGGCTATCCAAAAACAAAACGGTCTATTCTACAGCATCACTGATTCCACTGAGTAAGCTATTAAAATCAAAGCCGCTATTCAAGCCCATCCTGACAATAACAAGATCCTTGGAGGGGATAATAGCCACCAATTGACCTTCGTAACCATTACAAGAAAACATATCATACGGTGCCTCAGGATACATGGCTCCGCCCCCATTTGTCCAGAAATGGGCACCATATTTTCCATTACTATCTGGAACTATTGATTTGGTGTAATCGACCCATCCTTCTGGTAAGAGTCGTTCTTGATTCCATACTCCGTCATTCAGATATAGTGTGCCAAATCTAGCCCAATCTCTTGGTGTTGCATAGCAGTAACTCGATCCGATGTAGGTTCCCGATTCGTCACATTCGATGGTCGTATTGTCCATGTTGAGCTTTGAGAATATACGCTCATAAGGGAATCTTAGATAATCGTTATGCGCTGAAAATTGATCTCTCAAATATCCAGAAATGATGTTGGTTGTCCCCGAAGAATATTCCCAATGGTTTCCAACGGTAGCTTCTAATCCTTGAGCACGAGCTACTTGAGCGTTATCTTCTGAGTCATAGAGCATCTTCGTAGCTGGGGAAATCTCGCTGTATACTTCTGACCAATCTAATCCGGAACTCATCTGCAGGAGATTGTTGAGTGAGATGTTTTTTCTCTCATCATTAGACCATTCGGGGAATAGATTATTGTCATCGATATTGATCACGCCATCTTTTACCATCATTCCTACCCAGGTATTTATGATACTCTTAGTCATAGACCAGCCGAGGAGCTCAGTGTCAGCATCATATCCATCTGCATACTGCTCGTATATGATAGAGTCTTTATGTAATACTACGACTGCTCTCGTCCATTTCGAAGTCATGCCTCCATCTGGGTCGAAAGCTTCATTTACCGTTTTCTTTACTTGGTTATGATCTATTCCTGTGGTATTGATCCATTCCATATTATCACCATATGGATAATTTATATCTGATAAGTTCGAAGTGAGATCTTTGTCGTCTGGATATTTGATATTATAATCATCCTCTCCTTGGATCAATACGCAACCTAGCTTTCCTCTATATTCTGCAGTCTTAGCATTCAAGCCATATACAGAGCTAGTTACTCTTTTTTGCGCTCGATCAATCTTGGTAGATGAAAATTTTAGAGGTGTAATACCTAAATCATGATTCTGAATCGAGGCTTGTGAGCGCTCTGCTATGAATGTACAAGAACACATTTTCTTAGCGGCATAAGATGATATTATACTCAGTTTAGGATAGTTTATATACACAGCTACAGCTATCCCTACAGTGAGTATAAGTAGAACGGCAAGTAATATTTTTTTTATCATAATGTATCATGTTTGTATGATGCAATATAAGCGATAGTCGAACGATTTATAAATGTAAGTCAAGATTTCTTGCCCCATCCAGGATATATCTAGTGCTATCCCAAGGCTTTTACCAATTTCTTGTTCAGTACTTCAGGATTTGCTTTTCCTTTACTTCTGCCCATGACCTGCCCCATGAAAAATCCAAGTAATCCTTTCTTACCACTTTGATACGCCTTTACTTTTCCTTCATTCTGAGATAGAATTTCAGCGATAATGGCATCTAAGAATTCTTGATCATCGGACTGGATGAGGTTGTTTTCTTGCGCAAGTTTTTCGATGTTTAAATTGGATTCTTTTGCTATTAGTACCTGTGCAGAAAGTGCTTTAAGAGCGCCTGACCTTGAGACTTTACCACTGTCTATTAGAGTGATAAATTCTGAGATATTGGATACATTCAGATCTGAGATGTCGAGTTGGTGATCTGCGATGAAGGGTAGTGCCTGATTGGAGATGAAGCTCGCTAGGGTAGAGTAAGACTTCGTCGGGAGATCAAATTGGCGAAAAAAATCTACCGTCGATTTTTCTCTACTGATCAAGTCTGTATCATATGTGGATAGAGCGTATTGTTCTTTGAGTATTGATTTTGCAGTCCATGGTAGCATAGTTACTTCTGCGATACACTCATTGATAAATGCATCAGACAGTACTACTGGAGGCAAGTCAGGATCAGGAAAGTATCTGTAATCATTCGCTTCTTCTTTACTTCTCATGGGTGCTGTAGTACCTTTTATAGGGTCGAATAGTAAGGTGTTCATATCGATCGTGCCACCAGACTCTAAGATTTTTATCTGTCGTTTGGATTCATACTCCACGGCTGTCTTGGCGAACTTTTTAGAATTTACATTTTTGATTTCGTTTCGTTCTCCATAGATGTTACTATCGCTAGGCATTACGGATACATTGACATCACATCGGAGTGATCCTTCTTCCATATTTCCATCTGAAATATTCAGGTATCTGACCAGTTGTTGTAATGCTGAGATGAAGTCATGTACTTCTTGAGCAGTTCTTAGATCGGGTTCCGTCACGATCTCTAAGAGTGGAGTTCCTGCCCTGTTGATATCTACCATGCTGTATTTATCATGAAGATCATGAGAACTTTTTCCTGCATCCTCTTCCATGTGTATATGATGGATGCGGACTGTTTTCTCTTGTCCATCTGATGTGTATATCATCTTGCCTCCTACACATATAGGTAGTTTGTCTTGTGTGATTTGATATCCTTTTGGGAGGTCGGGGTAAGAGTAGTTTTTCCGATCGAATCGATTCTCCTTATTAATGTTAGAGCCGAGTGCATGAGCCAACTTTACGGATGATGAGACTTGCTCTTCGTTCAATACAGGAAGTGTGCCGGGTAATGCCAATGAAACAGCACTGATATTTGTATTAGGCTCTTGACCAAACTTATTTGGGTCAGCGCAGAATGCTTTGCTTATGGTATTCAGTTGTACATGTACTTCTAAGCCTATGACGGTAGTGTATTCTTTCAAAATTGTAATATTTGTAATCTTATCTAATCCTTTCTTAATACAAGAATACAGATATTAAACCGACTAACAAGCTAGAAAAGAAAAAAATGATAACGTAGGCAGTATTGTAAATAAACTGGACTATCATTGCTACGAATAGATTGTGTCCATAGTAATTTTTAATTGCTCTAAGATGAACAATAAAACCAAATAGTACTGGTATTCCAATCAGATATATATCATAGTCACCACCATAGCTAGAAAAAATCGAATAAACACTCGTATTGAGTAATACTGTAAAGCCTAATAGTAAGAAGAAAAAACTATGCAGATTGAGCAATAGGACACTGTGTTCCACTAGGTAGTATGCTCTTCTTATGTACAATAGTTTTAAAAAGAAGCTAACCAATATCAGTGTAATCATGACTGCCCAGGTCAAATTCTTAACTACAAAATCAAGAATGCCTGAGGGATTAGTAGTCACTCTGATATACTGCGACACCATGATTTTGTTGAAGAATCCCTTTACTCCGTATTTATTATATATTTCACTTCTACTAAGATGAACGGCATCATAAGCTGTTATTCCATACGCACGAACCTTATCTCCCATGTCCCATAACTGTAAATTCTCACTAGATCCTATGCTGTCTAATTCTGTCTTCTTTACCCCGGCGAATAATTTTTTTCGGATGGTGTCAATTACAGCTTCTTGATTTACGATGTCCAAGGTGTCTACCAATGCATCATATCTGTCGAGCATTCTCGAATCTTCCGCTCTAATGCTCATGCCCTTATTACCAAATTTCACTTCATCCAGATTAGCGAACCAAAGCACAGACGTAACGATGGCTAGCAGTGTGAATATGAAAAGTCTAACGGGGTTCACGTAGTATTTACGTTTTCCAGAGATGTAGGTTTTAGTGAGTTTTGAAGGAAAGATGATGTCCTTGATCGTATGAACGATCCTACTGTCTAAGTTGAATATATTACTTACTCCATCTTTTATCAATTTCCAAAAAGACAGTTTGCTATCTTTTGAAGATTGCCCACATGCAAAGCAGTAAATCTCTTCATTATCAGATCGAGACACGGAAAATGGGGTTTCACAGTTTAAGCAGTAATTATTATTGGGGTTTGTATTCATGTTTCCTTTTAGATATAATTTTAATATACAAACATTTATCAAAGTGCATTATAAGATATAGGTAATTTCTTTCGATCCCAATTAATGTTGGCCCTTACTCAGTTCTTTCCATGTACCTATCCATACTATTTATTGTTGACGAATACACTTTGGTACACTTATTGCTACATTAACTACAGATTTACATATTAACAAATATATTAATATGAAAATGTATAAAATATTGAAATATAAGTATTAATACATTTAAAAATATTGAATTAATAAAAAACGCAATTTATAATACTCATAAAAAGGGAGAATTCCCGACTCAAACTTAAAGACATGAAAAAAAATATTCTAAAACTTTTCGTCCTTTCTCTTACACTGATTATTGGAGTGGGAACAGGCTTAAGCGCTCAGAATTTTTACAGTAAGCCAGAATCTATCAAGAATCTGTCTAATGCTGCAAAACAACTTGCATCGACCTTACCTACATTGAGTGAGACTGATGCAAATGCATTCAAAGTAAATTCTGAGAAATTGAGATTTGTAAAATCAATGCTTCAAGATATTAAACTTGGTGCATCGGTAGAGGAGGCTGCAAATAATATCCTACCGAAAGAAGAAGCAAATATAATACAGCCAGCGGTGAGATTCATCGATGTGAGTTTTGCAAATACAACACCTCAAAAATATATACGATCAGAAATATTATTTCTCATCACTTACTAATAATCAACTTCATCTAATTTTCACAAAATCTAACCCGATACTCATTAGTTATCTAACCTATTGATTGTCAAGACATAAATTAAAAAGTCTAATTATGAAAAATGTCGAACAAACTTTTTTAACTGCGATCAGCAAAGCATCGACGCTTATGATGATCATGATGCTAGCACTGAGTAGTTTCAGCGCTCAAGCGGACATTATTAACCCTACAGCTGCCATTACTGGCGGTTATTACCCAGGATCTACTTCTACGATTACGGTAGATGTGGCTTTCGATTCCAATACTTCGGAAGGAGCGGATGTAATCGAAGTGAGATTAGTAGGGCCTGCTACGGGTCTTAGCTTGTGGCATGGTTCTCCTTCTCCATCACCATATACAGATTGCGGATCTAATAGAGGAGATGAGGTGACGATTACTGGACCAGCTTGGGTCAGACCTGGTTTTATGACTGGGAATAGTCAGTGTGGAGCCTTCACGGCTGGCACTACCCACACATTCGGGATAGATATAACAGCAAGTGATGCAGTATCTGGTTCGTTTGATATCGAAGTCAGAATCGTTGGTGATGGTCTCGGAGAGGCTGCAGCATCTGAGGAGATTGTTACAGCTACTGTACAGGAGATATCTTGTGTGATCGTATGTCCTGACCCTATCGTACAGACAGCGCCGAGTAACTCATGTGAGACACAGATCAATGTGCCTGGTCCTATTTTGACGGGTTCTTGCTCTGATACTCCTCCAGCTGTAAGTGCATCATTTCCTGTGGGTACTTCAGAAGTAGTATATACCGCTATGGATGATAATGGTATAGAAATATCATGTATCACATTGGTCACTATAGTTGATGATGAAGATCCGTTTGTGGCGGGAGTTTCTGATTTGACTGCGGAACTTGCTCCAGGAGAATGCGGATATGTAATCCCTCAAACATTTGCAGTTACAGAAAATTGTGAGAACCCTACGGTAATGATTACTCAAAACGAGGACTTGGGCACATTCGATGAAGGATTCAATTGCCCAGGTGGCCCGACGAAGTACCTAAGAGTATTTGATGCAAGTGCGGAAGGTATAAACACAGAATTAAACATTGAACAAATTACATTTGGTGTAGCCGAAGCATTCGGAAGCCCATCTGTAGTTGTGAATATATATACACTCGAAGGATCTCTTAGCTACAGTAATATGGAACTCGTAGGTAGTGGTTCTGAGACATTGCCGAATTTTGAAAATGGATTATACTCCATCCCAGTATCAGCAGTGATCCAAGCGGATGAGACTTTCGTAGTGGAGATCGTAGTGCCAGGTTCACAATTCAATGGTGTAATCATAGCCATGAATAACAATGGACAATCGGCTCCTTCTTATATAGCGAGTGATTTCTGCGGTAATCCCGAGCCTACGACATTAGAAGATTTAAACTTTGGTGACTTCGGATCTATCATGGTAGTCGAAGGTTTCCAGACGAGTTTCATAGTAAGGCCTGTAGGTAATACACTTCTGATCGGAGAGGAAGCACCAGCTGGAGTATCACAAGTAACTTATGAAGCGATAGATGCAAGCGGAAATTCTACAGCGATCAACTTTACGGTTACAGTAGAAGCATTCGGAGAATTCATAACCGCTATCGTATGTAATGATGAAGTGCAGATCTCTCTTGACGAAGCATGTATGGAAGTGGTGACAGCTGATTTGATCCTAGAGGGTGGCCCTTACGCTTGTTTTGATCTGTATACAGTAGAGATAGAGGATGCCGATGGCAATTCATATGGTGACGTGGTGACCGGTGATAACATAGGTCAAGATCTCATCGTAAGAGTAACAGGACCTAATAATAATTCTTGTTGGGGTAAGCTTATCGTTGAAGATAAAGCACCAGCACAGTTGGATTGTATTGACGTGACGACGACGTGCTTTGGAGAGACTTTTCCAGGTTCTCCTATTGCAGACAGAGTTACCATACCAGCTAATCTTAATCAATTCAATGCAGTGATAAGTGATGATGAGCCTAATATTGCAAATCTTACTTTCCCGGTGAATGGCTTAGTTAGGTCTACAATCACGGATGTAATGATCCGATTAAATATCGAACATACTTCAGTTTCAGATTTGAGTGCCACACTAACGTCGCCAGATGGGACGTCTACAGTATTGTTTTCTCAGCCGGGTGCTGGATGTGATCAGCCAAATTTGCAGATTACATTAGATGATGGTGCATTTAATACATACAATGACTTGTTGATAGCATGCTCGGATATGGCACCTGCGATTACGGGTAGTTATCAGCCGAATCAATTCTTTAGTGTTTTTGACGGAAAGGATCCCAACGGAGATTGGACGATATCTATATCAGATGGTATCGCAGGAAATGGGGGTACTATAATAGCAGCTGAACTAGTTATTTCTCAATCAGGTGGTATTATTTCTTTCCCAACGGAGAATGATGTTATGGCCCAGACAGAAGGTGCCAATACATTTACAGTAGTAGGAATCGATGGATGTGGAGCTCTATTAATGAGTTATAACGATGTCGAGATCGAACAAGATTGTTCTAGTGCATTCTCTAGTGTGATCCAAAGAACGTGGTCGGCAGAAGATGAAAGTGGAAATCAAAGTACATCTTGTGTGCAGAATATTTACATCTATAGAAATGGATTAGCGACTCTGATGTTTCCACCTGATTATGATGATCTTCAAGAGCCTTCATTGTCATGTGATCTATATGCAGATGAATCGCCAGGTACTGACGTGACAGGAGCGCCTTCAGGGGATCTATGTGATAATGTTCAGATCTTTCCATTCACAGATACTAAGATTGATATTTGTGAGGGATCTTACAAGTTGATCAGACATTTCCAACTATTAGAATGGTGTAGTGGAGAAGTCGTAGAGCACAACCAAATCATAAAAGTACTAGATACAGAAGGTCCAGAAATAGAGGATATAGATGATGTTACGATATCAGCTGGAGAGTATGAATGTACTGCGGATCACGTATTCGTATACCCAGAAGTAGTATCTGATTGTTCGGATGAGTTCACTTACGAATTGGCTTATCTGAGTGCTTTCAACGCAGGAAATCCTCCGGTCGATGAGCCGTACTTTAGTGATAATGTTTCATACACAGCAAATTCAGCATTGGTAAAAGATCTATCATTCGGTAGGACTTGGGCTAGGTGGCAGATCACTGACGAATGTGGAAATGTAACTACAGAGTTCTTTACCATTACGGTAGAAGATCAGGTGAATCCTATCGCAGTGTGTGATGAATTTACAACTGTCTCAATAGGTTCTGATGGATTTGTAGAAGTATTCGCTACTACATTCGATGATGGTAGTCTAGACAATTGTGGGATCTCAGAGATGAGAGCTGAAAAAATGACAAATGCATGTGCTGGTGTAAGTAATACATTCAGCGATAGAGTGACATTCTGCTGTGAAGAAGTAGGAACATCTGTCATGGTGGCTTTTGAGGTGACTGACCTTAGCGGAAATAAGAATACTTGTATGGTAGAAGTGACGGTTCAGGATAAGCTCCCACCATATATCACACAATGCCCAGCAGATATCACATTAGATTGTCAGGCTGATTTTTCTGACCCAGAGGTAACAGGACAACCAGAATACGTAGACAACTGTGAAGTGGTAGCCGTAGATTTCGTCGATGATGAAAATTTGGATAACTGTGGTGCGGGAGAAGTAAGAAGAACATGGACAGTAGAAGATAGAGAAGGATTCAAAGCTTCTTGTGTGCAGATCATTACGTTAGAAGATGATGATCCATTCACAGAAGGTGATATTGACTGGCCAAATGATTATGAGGCAACGACTTGTGAATCAAATCTTGATCCTGATAATCTTCCAGATGCTAATGCTTACCCAAGATATGATGATGACAACTGTAGCCTAGTAGCGACTGTATACGAAGATAGAGAGTTTACATTTGTAGATGGTGCATGTGTGAAGATCCTAAGAGAGTGGACTGTGATTGACTGGTGTACTTATAATGAATCCGCTCCTGTAGAGGGAGAAGGGTACTATAAGCACCTTCAAGTGATCAAGTTGAAAAATACTGAAGCTCCAGAGATTCAAAATTGTCAGACGACTACAATTGATGTATTTGGAAACTGTGAAGGTCCTGTCAATTTCACACTAGAAGCTATGGATGATTGTACTCCTTCAGAAGATATAGTCTACCTATACCAAATCGACTTATTCGATGATGGAATCACAGCATCAGATTTCAATCTCAATGGTACATCGGCTACTATAACGGCCTCTCTACCGATAGGAAATCACTCAGTAAAGTGGACTGTAGAAGATAAATGTGGAAATGCAACAGTATGTGATATGGATCTCATCGTAAGAGATGGTAAGAAGCCTACACCATACTGCCAAAGTTCTATCACCACCGTAGTTATGAACAATAACGGGATGATAGAGATCTGGGCTAGTGATTTTGATCTCGGTAGTGTAGATAACTGTACGGCACAGGAAGATCTTATACTTTCATTCTCTCAGAATACTTCTGATGATAATAGAGTATTTACATGTGATAACTTACCAAACGGAGAGGAAGAAGAAATTCAGATCGAATTATGGGTAACGGATGAAGCTGGAAATCAAGATTTCTGTTCTGTAGTACTTATATTACAAGATAGTAATGCAGATGTATGTGAAGGAGATACTGGATTATTGACGAATATTAGTGGAGTCCTTAGAACAGAAACATTCGCCAATGTAAATGGAGTGACAGTTACCGCTATCAATCCAGGCATGGAAGTGTTCAAATCAACAACGACTAACTCTGATGGTACATACGCGGTAACTAATCTACCGAAAGGTGATGGTTATAGAGTAAAAGCTGAGAAAAATGATGATGTCACAAATGGTGTATCTACTTTGGATCTAGTACTTATTCAGAGACATATATTAGGATTGCAGACATTAGATAGTCCGTATAAGCTAATCGCATCAGATGTAAATAATGATGGGCAATTGAAGTCTTCAGATTTACTGACTTTGAGAAAAGTGATCTTGGGCGTCAATACACAGTTCCCTAACGGACAGCACTCTTGGAGATTCTTACCTAAGAATACACCTTTTGCAAATGCTACGGATCCATTCCCATTCAATGAGGAAATTATTGTCGGTGATCTACAATTCTCTAGCTTGAACAATGACATGATATCTATCAAGATCGGTGATGTTAATGGCAGTGTGTCGAGCAACTTAGCGGGATCAACTCAATCAGAGATTAGAGCATCGAAGGATATGAAGTTCGTAATCGAAGACGATCAAGTAGAGGCAGGATTTATTACGATCCCAGTATATGCTGAAGGTATGAAGTCGATCGCTGGATACCAATTCACCATGGATCTAGAAAACGCGGATTACGTATCTGTAGAAAGTGGTCAACTAGAGATGTCTGATGATAACTTTGGGGTCTATGATGGACAACTTACTACCTCTTGGAGTAATGCTTCTGGTATAGATATCAATACTACAGAGCCGTTATTTACGATTACATTGGATGCGCATGATGATACTCGCATATCTAATATAATGTCAATCAACTCTGATGCATTAGCTGCAGAAGCATATGACAATGGATTGGATACATACGAAGTGAGTTTAGAAACAAGGTCAGGTGATCTCGAAGAAGGAGAGTTTGCATTGTTCCAAAACAGACCGAATCCATTCATAGAGTCTACACAGATCAAGTTCTTCTTACCAGAAGCTGCTGATGTAGAATTGGTAATCACTGATATGACAGGAAGGCTCGTGACTAAGAAAACACAAAGCTATCCAGCTGGAACACAGAACATAACGATCAATAATGCTGATCTAAATGTATCTGGTGTATTGTACTATACTATCAAAGCTGGAGAATTTACAGCAACGAAAAAGATGATCAGTGTGAGATAATTAGATTCTCTACACAGTCTAAAAATAATGTTAGATTAGACGATTTTTGTGATTAGATGATGCCATCCAGTAGTAATGCTGGATGGCTTTTTGTTTTTAAGAATTAACTTTTGAGAACGGTTAGTATTATTTTATTTTTACGCAATTATAAAATCCCGAAAATATGTGAAAACTCAGATGACTCAGTATAGCATATTCTAAAAAGGGTGGAAAACTTCGTCTCTATACTCATATGGAAATTATAGATTCGTAATTTTGAAAATAATTTATGAAAATAAAGCAAACACAAATAAAGGTAATCCAATGATAGAGGCTCACACGAATAGTCTAGTGTCGGACAGCGGAACGGTCTATCAGTCTAAATAATATATATATATGAAATCATTATCATTATTTTTAATTACATTCTTGACATTTACATCGGTTCAAGCTGCCCATATTATAGGAGGTACAGTGGAATATACTGTCAATTCGATTGAAGAGGATATGGTAGATATTGATGTTGTTTTTCACGTATATAGAGATGCGAATACAAACGGAGCAGCTTTTGATGAGTTCATAGAAATTGGATTGTACGGTAGAGGTGAGGGTAATAATCCGTTATTTAATTTTATTGATTTACAAAGCACTAATTTTGAAAATTTACAAGAGCTAGATTTTAGTGACGTATTAGAGTGTGTCCCTCCTTCTATCAGTATACAGTCAGCTATATATAGGGCAAATTTTGTATTTGATATCGCCGATAACCAAGAGTTTGTCTTTGCATATCAGAGATGCTGTAGGGCGCCACTTACCAATCTACTTGTTGGCGATGAGACGGGAATAGCATTAAGCGTCAATATTACTCGTGCGGGAATCACAAGATTGGGATCCGTAAGAAGTTTTGATAATGAGTTTCCTGCCTCAGTAGTTCCAGCAGGAGGGATCACTTTTGATCTATCTATAGAAGATGGTCTCGAGAAAAAATATAAAATAGCCGATGCACTTATTGCTGGCGGAACTGATGGAGTGATAAGTGGCGATCCATCTTCCTGTATTGGGATCACTCCCAGTGTGGTAAATTGTCCACCTCCATATGATATTCCGCTATATGCTCCTAATACTGGCTCTTTTGGATTGGGAGATCAAGTCAATATGGATAGCATCACTGGAAAGATGTACTGCGGGTTAATCTCTCAAGGCGGTCACTTGATCGCAGTAGAAGCGGAATCATTCGAAAATGGAGAACTACTCAGTACGACACGTCAGCAGTTCGTTCAGATCGTATCTATGTGCCAATCGAATAGTATCATTGAATCAGGTAGGATGTCTTCTATATTATATCCTGCACCAGCTACAGATATGATTTATATAAATGATGAACTTACAGATGTGAAAATCTATGATCTGACTGGTCAGTACATGCAAATGGAATCTACCTTCAACTCTAATGTGGGGATAGATGTCAGTGATTTTCGACCAGGTGTATATCTATTGATAGGTTATAACCAATCGGGCGCAAAAATCACAAAACGATTTATCAAATAGCAAACAAATGATTCCATACGATTGTTATATATAAGACCTTCGTCAATGCTTTAGCGACTAGGGTAAATTACTATTTTGGTATGTAGATAAGTGCGGCTTTCTGAAACTAAACGCGCGTAATCTTATTGCCGAATAGTATTTATACAATAAACATTAGAAAAATAATAGAATGGCAGATATCCTTCCAGCTTTTCCACTAAGTCTAGTCGCTTTTCCAGGAGAAGAATTAAATCTTCATATTTTCGAACCGAGATATAAGCAACTGATTCATGAATGTGATAAGAATAACATTACATTTTCTATTGTTCCTTATTTTGATGGTAAGGACTTAGAATATGCGACGGAGATGGAGTTGGTCGAAATATCAAAAACTTATCCCGACGGTAAGATGGATGTTCGTACCAAGGGTGTAGGATTGTGCAGAATAATCGACTTCCTTGATCGACACCCCAATAAGCTCTATCCTGGGATCGAGATGGAAAAACAGATGTGGGATGATACATCTGATATAGTCCTTACATTGGAGGTCTTGGAGAAGGTAGCGGTTTTATATGAAGCTATGAACATAGACAATGTAAAGATCCAGTCTCCAGGAGACTTTAGGACCTATCAGATTGCTCACAAAGTGGGTTTTAATATAGATCAAGAATTGGAATTTCTATCAATATCCTCAGAGATCGAAAGACAAAAGTACATGCTGACGCACCTCGAATCCGTCATCCCTGTCGTAGAAGAAATGGAAATCATGAAAAGACGTGCCGCCATGAACGGCCACTTCAAAAACGTGATCCCTAGAAAATAATAAAGCGTTGTTTATATTAGTTTGATCCCTCGATTGGGGCAGAAATAGCTTTCCGAGCATTGAAATCTAGCGTAAGCGAAAAAACATGGGATACCAATATACCAGAGACACTACCGATATTAGTCAGTGCGTAGTCGACATTTAATCTCCCAAGTTTTAATCCCATACCGATATTCGGCTGGAATTCTAACTCTCTCTCTATCTGATCGATCGTGGATGGGTTGATTACACTTTGTATATTACCGACACCTGCTCTGACGAATACTCTATCAGCAAAACCTACTTCGAGTCCCACAGTCGGATCTATTGCATAATTATTTCCGGCGAATATGCCCGCCTCGGTTCCGTTTGTACTGATATTGAGGTCAGCTTCTGCGAGATAGGACATCTTACCACTCTTCGTATGGAATGCTGCTCCGATGATTAATCTTGGAAGTGTGACTTCGGTACTACTTACTGGTATTACATTATCTGTTTTTTGAAAAGTAAGTTTTTCTTCTTCCGTCAGATTGAAGCTCCACGCATTGAATGTGGTAGTAATATCTCTGGCAGATGCGCCGAAACTGAAATGTTCTCCTCTCCACTGTGCGCCTAAGTCTGCTCCAAATCCCCAAGCAGTCCCAAAACTACCGATTGACCGATTTATTACTTTGATATTTCCGCCGAAAGAGAGGTTTCCTTTTGCATTGAGGTCTCTAGCATAAGATAGTATTCCAGCATAGTCACTGGTTGAGAATGTAGTAATCCTATCGTAATTCACTGTCCCATCAGGGCCTATGAGATTTAGCGTATTGGGTATATTATCTACGCCCATTCTGATGATGGTAAATCCTCCTGCGGCATTTCGATCTCCCTTAAACTTCTTAGCTATAGACAGGTAATCATAGTTGGCTATACCACCGAACCAATTCGTATGCATCGCGCTGATTTGTAATGGAGCTTCCAGTTGGGTAAGACCAGCGGGATTCCAGTATCCAGATGTAGCATCATCGACATTCGCTACTACACTTCCAAACATTCCATGAGCTCTTGCGCCTACTCCAATATTTAGAAATTCATTGACAAATTTCTGAGCAGAAACAAATTGAATCGAAGAAATTAAAATAAAAAATATGAGAAGTAAATTTTTCATCGAATTATATATTGCCATATTGTCTTATCTTTAAGAGTAGATTAGTATACATTACTACGTTATTTGATAATATATCCAATATGTGTACCAATTTTCACTCTAAAGGTAAACGCATTTTAATGTGTACTATTATTTTTTTTGAGACAAATATTGATTTTTATGAAGAAATGCAATCATTCTTACATAGTTGTGGCGGTTATCATTACTATTATACTCGTATCGTGTCGTACAGATAAGAAAATCGATAACCAGCCTATATATAATTTTACAAAAACGATAGTAGATGATTCCGCTATGGTTGTAACTGCGCATCCAGTAGCTTCTAGAGCGGGATATGACATCATGAGATCCGGAGGCAATGCAGTAGACGCAGCCATTTCTGTTCAATTTACACTCGCCGTTTGTTATCCTATTGCGGGCAATATCGGTGGTGGAGGTTTTATGGTATATAGAGGAGCGGATGGCAGTACGAATACACTAGACTACAGAGAGAAGGCTCCTGCGGCCGCATTTGATGATATGTATCTAGACGAAAACGGTGATCCTCAGCCAGAAATAAGTCAGAATGGCGGCTTAGCTGTCGGAGTGCCAGGGACTGTAGCGGGGATGTATACTGCATTTGAGAAATATAGTAAACTGAAAGACTGGAATGCGCTATTGGCACCAGCTATTGATGCTGCTGAAAATGGATTCAAACTTACACATCGGCAGGCCATGTTGCTGAATAAGAATAAACAGAAATTTGATAAATATAACACAGACGATATAGTATTCAACAGTAAGAAATGGACGGGTGGAGACTTACTAATACAGCCGAAGTTAGCCACTACACTTAAAACGATAGCTTCTAAGGGTCCATCAGGATTCTATGAAGGGATAGTAGCTGACCAAATCGTAAGCCAAATGAAAAAGTCTGGAGGTATCATCACTCATGAAGACTTGCAAAACTATGAAGCGAAATGGAGAGCGCCCATATCTTTTGATTATAGAGGTCATAATATAATATCGATGCCTCCACCGTCAAGTGGTGGTATAGCATTGGCTCAAATATTAGGAATGGTGGAAAATTATGACATCAGCGAGATGGATTATCATAGTAAGGATCACTTACATCTTGTAGCAGAAGCGGAGAGACGAGCATTTGCAGATAGGGCTACGCACCTCGGGGATTCTGATTTCTATAATGTCCCGATAGCGGGTCTGATAGATAAAGCATACCTGAGATATAGAATGTCCGACTTTGACCCTGATAAGACAGAAGGCAGTAAAAATATAGTAGCGGGGGATGCCAAAGAAAGCTTAGAAACTACGCATTATTCGATAGTAGATGTAGAAGGGAATGCGGTATCTATGACTACGACGCTCAATGGTGGATATGGGTCTAAATTGGTAGTAGCGGAAGCTGGATTTTTATTGAACAATGAAATGGATGATTTCTCATCGAAACCAGGTACTCCCAATATGTTTGGTCTCATCGGTGCTGAAGCAAATAAGATCGAACCAGGCAAAAGAATGCTTAGTTCTATGACTCCAACGATAGTAGAAAAAGATGGTAAACTACTACTAGTATGTGGTACGCCAGGGGGCAGTACGATCATCACATCGGTGTACCAAGCGATATCTAATGTGATAGATTTTGATATGACAGCATCTGAGGCGGTGCAGTCACCTAGATTTCACCATCAATGGCTGCCAGATAATCTGATACTGGAAGAAGTCGGATTTGACACCACGCTCGTCAATGAATTGAATGCAATGGGGCACAATGCTAAGCTTAGAGGCAAATTAGGTAAAGTAGAAGCAATCAAGTTGATGGCCGATGGGAACCTAGAAGGTGCAGCGGATACTAGAGCGGATGATGATGTGAAGGGATTTTAGAGATAGACTATACTTTTCTCTTATGGCCGATTCCAGCGCCAGTAAATGCTGCAATAGCCGTTACAAGCGTATCAATCATAAGATAGAGCACGGGGAAGTCATAAGTGAAATTTACAACAAAGACGATAGCGAATATTATACTTCCTGTTATGATGCCATTGGTAAATCTTGTTTTCTTAGAAATGAGGGAGGTGATCAATGTGCCAAGCAGCGCTCCAAATACATGAGAGGCTATGATCATAATGAAGGCAGCATCGGGCAGACCGTTGAAATAAGTATTCATATCTGCTGAATCTTTCCATGTAAATTGCTCTGGAAATGGATAATATGAGAATATGATCACCCTGAATATAACGATGATTAACATACCCACACCTAATCCCGCCAATATCGACAATATCTTTCTTCCCACAGTTCTTTTTGATTGATTGCACTGCAAAGTAACATGATATTCTACAACCTAACTGTACGTCTTGATAGATAATTTATTTTAGGATGTGTAGTGAATTGATGAGTAATGGATTAGGGTAAATATTGGAGATGTATTCATTGTGTATGATATACGTGCAGGACTTATTAGTGTTTCTAATTGCCAACAGTAAAAAACCATCCACCAAATCTAACAATTCGACAATTTTGGCAAGTGTCTATGTCATAAGCGATTCAGCAAAACCTAGCACTTGCTAAGCTATCCATAGAAGACTTTGATCATAAGATCTCTGAGAATCTCCCTTGAGTCCATATTTCTTGCACCTACGCCTTTTGACTTAAGATCTGCATCTTTGAGTGCGTCGAAAATATTGATAAGTTTTTGACCATTAAAATTTCTAGAAGCGATCCGATAATCTTTTACAAAATAAGGAGTAGGAAGTCCTAAGAGTGTTTTGAGTTCGATATCATTTTTTTTGCTATGGTATGCTGCGGTATATACTTTGAAGAAGTACCCGTACAGATTAGATAATACCATTACCAGTGGATTTGCTTTTGGATTGGCGGCGAAGTAGTTGACGATTCTGAATACCTTCTCTGTATCCATAGTTCCGATAGCTTTTTGCAATTCGAATACATTGTAGTCTTTGCTGATGCCGACCATCTCCTTGATCATTTCGGCAGATATAGATTTTTTTCCTTCTAGATTTACGATCACCTTATCCATCTCATTGGCGATCTTATTGAGGTCAGTACCTAAGAACTCTGCGGCCATCATAGAAGCATCTGGAGCGATGTTTACTCCTTTATTTGACAGATAACTACTTATCCATGCGGGTACTTTATTATCGTATAATTTTTTAGATTGGAATATGATTCCATTGGCTTTGATTGATTTTGCGAGTTTAGTCCTCGTATCAAACTTTTTGTATTTATGATTGATGACAAGAATAGACTGTGGGGACGGATTCTCTGCATAGGCCGCTAGATTTTTTAGAGATCTCATATCCTGAGCTTCTTTGATGATCACCACTCGATGACTCGCCATCATGGGGTATTGCCTAGCTTCATCGACGACGGCTTTGAACTCTGTATCCTTGCCATACATCACTGCCTGATTGAACGACTGTTCTCCGGGATTGAGGACGTTCTTTTCTATGTAGTTGGATATCTTATCAATATAGTACGGTTCGTCACCATGCAATAAATATATGGGACTATACTTTTGTGATTTAAGATCCTTGATGATTGCTTCGAATGTCAAATTGTCTGCTGTTTACTTCAGTGCGAAGATAGGATTGCAATCACCGAAATACGAATATTGAATCCTTAAATTCATAAGATCTCCAAGTCAAAAGACTCTGTACATTCATTGATAGAAATCTGATAACAATGATTTAGCGGATTATCACGGATGCTTATTTTGATTTCCTATCAATAATTATATGCTTATACGAAACTAATATCTTCGTTCTTCTCAATCACGTCCCAAGTATGGTCTGCTAACATCTCGCAGGTAGCAATGTAGATATATGGTGGATTTTCGCCCCACTCATCAGGAGAAATCATAGAGAGAACCCAACCATCTTTTTTCTTTTTTGACTTTTCGTCCGAATCTGATTTACTTTTCTTCTCATATACGTAGTATCTCTTATTGAGTACCGGTTTGAATCCCGCATCTGCTTTATATATACGTTCTGAGATACTTATCCTATCGTGGAGTTGTTGTGCCTGTTTGATCAGCAATTCGACTTGATCCTTTATCTGAGTCAGTTGATTATCCGTTTGCTGATACATAGCCGCCATAGCAGTTCCCTTGGTTCTTCCCTTATCAAGAGGTTTGATGATCGCGCTACCAACATGGTGAGCATAGGGGAGTAATCCAGGGTTTTCTGCCACCTTGTCTATATCTATGCTGTCTTTGTTACTTTTTCTTAATGCCATAATAGCTGTACAATGTCAAAACAATGCCGAATGTTTAAGAAATATCAGTGTTTTTTTGATACGAATAGACGCATTATAGTAATTCCAAACTTTGATTGGTATTATATCTTTTCGTAAGATTTCACTGTCATATCATGTTCTACTTCGCCTGTGTGTTTTGTCGATTGGGGTTCGAACAGCATGATCCATACTTCTTCTTCTGCTATTGGTTTGTGTTCTACACCCCTTGGTATGATGATCATTTCGCCAGCATTGATAGTCCGGGGTCCATCTTTGAAGTCGATTTTCAGACTGCCTTTTATGATGAAGAATAATTCGTCCTCATTTGTATGATTGTGCCAGACGAATTCTCCTTTTACCTTTGCTATTTTTACATCTTGGTCATTCAATTGGCCTATGATCCTCGGATTCCAATGGTCGGAGAATTTGGCAAATTTCTCTTTTAGATTGATTACATGCATGTTTAGTTAGCTTTTAGGGAAGGTTAAGGCAAAGTATACATAGAATTTGCTAGATTTTAAGTGGCAAATAGATTACTAATGTCTTTGAATGATTTGAATTCGAGAGCGTTTCCACTTGGGTCGTAGAAAAACATAGTCGCTTGTTCTCCAGGTTGACCTTCGAATCGGATGTATGGTTCTATACCGAATTTGATGCCCGCAGTTTTTAGCCGATCTACCAATTGATGCCAGTCATCCCACTTTAATACGACTCCAAAATGTGGAATCGGTACCGCATGTCCGTCTACTTCATTTGTAGTATCAGCTTGAGGATTAGGGTTGTTTTCATCCATGTGTATGACCAATTGATGACCATAGAAATCAAAGTCTACCCAATGAGCATCTGATCGACCTTCTTTGCATCCAATAATTTCTCGATAAAACGTTCGGGTCTCGTCAAGATCTGACACAGGAATCGCTAAGTGAAATGGCATTAGATTTTGCATAACTATTTATATTTGTACAGAGACAAATGTAAAATAATTTTTATGAGATCAGTTAATATCTTTTTTATCTTTTTATAAGTATTCATTGCAGTTATTGCCAGTCGTATACATCCTGTTTTACTGGGGGTTGGAAGATAAGAATAAGACAGTGTTCGACCAAGAATTCGCTCTTACCATAGTGGGAGCAGCTACTGAAGTGCATATTAGAACAGATCCTGAGGGCTGAGGCGATCTGGTTTGCTGGAGGCAATCAATTGAGGTACTTTAGAGTTATTCAGAAGTAAGGACAATACTAAAATTATATCACTTTCAAGGAGTATTAATTTGTGGCAGAGATTAAATCGACCTTAGCTGGCTTAGGTATTTGGATTTCATTTTGGCGTTAAGAACTTGCAACTGTCTGAGCGTAAGCGAGTTTTGCAAGTTTAGTCAAAATGTGATCCCAATAGCGTTAAAAGT
>CALLMH010000079.1 GCA_938007965.1 uncultured Saprospiraceae bacterium
TGACTTTTAACGCTATTGGGATCACATTTTGACTAAACTTGCAAAACTCGCTTGCGCTCAGACAGTTGCAAGTTCTTAACGCCAAAATGAAATCCAAATACCTAAGCCAGCTAAGGTCGATTTAATTTCTGCCACAAATTATTGCTCCTTGTAAGTGATATAATTTTAATATTTTCCTTACTTCTGAATATCCCTAAACAATAGCACCGTTTTTAAGCTAAAAGACCAATAAGCGATGTAATCTTTTCCAAAGTAGTTAGAAAAAACTGTTATGGAATGAGGACATTCGTTATTTACGGATACCCATAAATAAGAATCAAAATATATTCAAATAAAAAACCCGATAGCTAATCAAAGCCATCGGGTTCTGTATTTATTGAATCTAATTTCTTAGATTTTTACGAATTGTGTTGATACCACTTTATCTTCTGCTCTTACAGATAAGATATAAGTTCCCTCGCTAAGTGCGCTTACATTCAGATTAAAGTCATCAGATGTAGCAGACTTATTCATGAATTGGTTAGATACAACCTTACCTGTCATATCAGAAACAGTGATGTTCACTAGACCTTTCCATGTGTTATTTACAGTTATTTTTGATGTTGTTGCAGCTGGATTAGGATACATAGTCAATTGACCAGCATTTTCTAATACTTCTTCAGTCGCCGTTGGTAGACCACCTTCGTAAGCACCAGAATCAGGAGCACCTAATCTTTCGTTACTATTGAGATCCTCGGTTAGTCCAGTTTCTACACCATTATCTATAGCTAATGATCCACCAGAAGGGACTAATTCGAAACTTCCAACATCTTCGAATAGGTCATCGCTATCTGCTTCGTTGATATCGTTAACATTAGTGAATGCATCCGATGTAGAATCATCTGTAGAGATATTACCTCCATCAGATTGAAATTTCGGTGATCCATCTTCTATTTCGTAGTTCAACCCATCACTATTTGATAGAATAGTATTTGTCAATCTAATATTTAATTTAGAATCGAGCTCACCTGTGAAAGAAGCGATTCCCGCACCAATGATACCAAAGTTATCTACCAATGTAGAGTTGATGATAGTTACGTCTACAGAACTAGTATCTGTAGCATTAAGTGACATCGCACCACCTGCACCTTCTCCTTGGTTGATATTGAATGAAAACTCACTATTAGTAATTTCTGTATCGAAATCTATCAAACTTAATGCTGCTCCTTGAGTCGCTGCAAAATTTTCTCTAAATATTGATTTGTCGATAGTTACCGTTATTTCACCGAATTCGCCATCACTTTGCTCAGATCCACCGATTACACCACCGAAGTCACCAGAGTTACCTTCGAAGTAACACTTAGATACTGAAAGGCCAGAAGGTCCACCAAGACCGATTACACCAGCACCTCCATCAGAGTTGTTAGCAAAAAATTGAGACTCGATTAGTGCCAATGTTGTCGTGTCATTCTGTGTGTATATCGCTCCTCCAGAACCAGCTTCTGATTGGTTGTCTTCGAAGAAACAGTCAGTAATAGTAGTCATCGCACCAAATGCATTCAATACTCCACCTCCACTTACAGAAGCAGTATTACGCTCATAAGTGTTTCCTGTAATCATGTAAGTAGTTCCTGTACCGTATGTAGCTTGACCTCCTGAAAACTGAGAACTATTATTTCTAAATACATTGTTGTTACTGATTACTATTTGGTTATCTCCAGAATCATAGTGACCACCTCCACTTTGGATAGTTGTATTGTTCAAAAATGAACAATTTGACATTGTATGACTAGAATTGAAGGTATAGATACCTGCAGCAACAAAACCTAAACTATTGTTACCATCAAATGTCAAATTGTCAAAGTTTATGTGGTTAGTTCCCACTGGCTGCTCTCTACCATCAGAGTATATGCCCGCAGCATTTCCTGAGCTGTTTCCAGTAAATGTACAATTCTGTACCGTACCAACACTATTCCAGATGAACATAGCTCCACCAAATCCACCATTGTTGACGTTATTTGTAAACGTACAGTTGTCTACCATTAGATTAGTTACTCTGAGAGGGTATAATGCTCCTCTAGCCGTTACATTATCTCGGAATGTACTGTTAGTCACAGTGAATCCATCAATAGTATTAGCCATTGCTCCACCAGCTTGTCCTGACACTTGTGATTTTTCGAATGTAGAGTTGTCGATTGATGATCCATCTCCATCTCCTGTGATGTATAGACCCGCAGCTGATGCCGCAGAGTTATTGTTGAAGTTACAATTGTTTACAGCAACTGTACTTACAGTGTATACTCCAGATCCAGCCCAGATATAATCATCGTCTGGTCCATTGTCGAAAAATGCATCTCCACCTGCGAATGTCAACCCATCAAGTATAACTGCATCATCTGCACCTACGTCGATAGTCATCACGTGAGATACATTATCTTCTCTGTTTGCCGTGAAATCATTGTCTGAGTCATTTCCAGCTACGTCACCAGATAGTACAGTTGTATTTCCTGCTACTCTGTCATCGATACTAGCTTCCGTCCCAGCAAAACCTCCGTAGATGTTTACAGGTGTCGTCACTAGAAACGTGTTAAATGTATCTAATCCTTGATCAGCTGGAACGTAAGTACCAGCGGCAATCCATACATCACTAGTAGCTGCACCAAGAGCCGTCGAAAGGTCAGTATAAGCATCAGCCCACGAAGAGCCATCGTTTGCTCCCGTTGCCGCACCATTTACATAGGTTTGCGCTTGAGAAGCAGTAAAGAGACCCATCATTAAGAAGGCCAATAAAAATTTTTGAGTAAATCTTGTTTTCATTAATATTGATTTTACAAGTTAATAAATTTAAAATAGTTGAGTTTTCAGTTATTCGAAGAGTGAATGTAGCAAAAAAATAGTTGCTGCATATTCTAAACCCATATTTTCTTTTCTGTTTTTATAGTCCACAAGCTAGTTTTTTTTAATTCGATATTTATAATAAAATACCACTCTAAAGTACAAGCTGTCGTATAGAAGATGTAAATAATGATTTTTTTAGGGTTTTATAAGCCATATTAATCACTTCCATTTAAAACATATGATCTCTCTTTATTTATAGATATCATTATATATAAGGAGTTTCGCGAGGTTTTAAAAATACTCGGGAAACTATCGAACAATTATAAGTTTCCAAAGTTTTAAATCATATCTTTGTATATAATATGCTTAATGATGCAACTCGGCCTTGCCAATTAAATATAATCACGAATCTGATACCTAACAATGGAGACAAAGCGAAAAATATTAGATCAAACCTTTGATTTGATTATGAGATACGGTATAAAGAGTGTCAGTATGGATGATATCTCCAAAGCCATAGGTATTTCCAAAAAAACAATCTATCAGTATTTTGACAACAAGAGGGCACTAGTGCATGAGGTGATCGAAAATCATATACAAAAAGATGAAAAGGAAATAAATACGATCATAAAAAATGCAAAAGATGCCGTAGATGAATTGCTTCTAGTAGCTAAGCATGTCTTGGTATTTTTGAGAGGAATGAGCCCGTCTGTCATGTATGATATCCAAAAGTATTATCCAGTAATCTGGGATCGGATTCAGTATCAACATTTTGATTTTATTTTGAATACTGTAGTGAAGAATATTAAAAGAGGGCAACTTGAAAAATTGTACTCTGATGATATTGATGCTGATATTATTTCCAAGATGTACATCAGACAATTACGCACATTGGCAGACGAATCAGTTTTTCCATTATCCGAATACGAAAGGAGTGATTTGTATAAATCATTGGTGACATACCATGTACGAGGAATCTTAAACGAAAAAGGAAGACTTATAGCTCAAGATTTAGAACTAAACTAGAAACAGAGATACAATATTTATAAAATCAAAAATCAAATATATAATGAGAATCAAACTATCGATTTTCTTCATTTTTACATTGTCTTTAGTAGCTATTGGGCAGCGGAGTTTTACGCTCCAAGAAGCTGTGTCTTACGGCATTGCTAATCAGAATAGTATAAAAATGACTGATCTCGAAATCGCAAATGCAGACTCCGAAATCAAAGAGGTCAAAGCCTTAGGTCTGCCTCAAGTCAATGGAGCGATTGATTATAACTATTATTTCTACGTGCCCATGCAGCCTGTACAGGACTTCATAAGTCCGGCGGTGTATGGCATACTGGAAGCAGAGGGATTACCCACCACGACTCAAGGGCCGCCAGAAACATTTGAACTTGCTTTTGTACAACCTCAACAATTGAATCTCGGTGTCAGTGCGAGTATGTTAGTATTCGACGGCTCGTACTTAGTAGCGCTCAAAGCATCAAAACTTTATAAAGAACTGGTAAGAAAACAAAAAGATGCAAATGTAGATCAGGTGAAAGCTAATATTACAAGGGCATATCTATCTATATTGATCGCAGAGGAGAACAAGAATACATTGAGCGATAATATCAATACAATCACTAAATCACTCAATGAGGTCAAAGCAATGTATGAGGCTGGATTTATGGAAAGCCTAGATGTAGATCGTTTGCAACTATCGTATGATAATCTTAATACACAATTAGAAAATATAAACGGCCTGATAGAATTATCAAAGAACCTACTCAAGTTTCAGATGAACTATCCACTAGATGAAGAAATCAATCTCAGTGAGGATATCAATGAACTCATCATGAAATTTGATGCAGAAGCTGATGTCGCGGATGTAGTCGTCGATCCTAACACACGACCAGAATTCCAAATATTAAATACCACTGCAGAGCTGAATGCACTAGATCTGGAAAGAAACAAAGCTGGATATTTACCCAATCTTGCTGCATTCGCAAGTTTCCAAGAATCCCTCCAACGGACCAATTTATTTGATAATGATCAGACAGGATTTTTACCGACTGGCTTATTGGGCTTCAAAATCAATGTACCGATCTATGACGGCGGTGAGAAAAAAGCAAAAATCCAAAAAGTGAAAGTTAATATAGAGAAGGTAAATCTTCAAAAAGATGAATTTACAAATGGAATGACACTTCAAGTGAAAAATGCACAGCTAGCTATGGAAAATGCTAAAAGAAACTTAGCAAATCGCCAAAAAGCACTAGAAATGAATCAAAGCATCTACGATAGAACAAAAATAAAATTTACCGAAGGAGTGGGAAGTAGTGTAGAGTTGACGCAGGCGGAAAACAGTCTGTATGCTGCTCAGTCAGAAGTGATCGCTGGATATTATGATCTACTATCGGCCAAAGTAGACTTGGATATAGCACTAGGCGAATTGTAAAGGTGATAAATCAAAACAGTCAAAAATAAATTAGAAACGTATCTATTCTCAGGAATAATAAAACATATAAAATGAAAAATCTAACATTAATTCTCCTCCTCACTATAATAGCTTTCAGCTGTGGCGAAAAGGCAGTGGATATGAATGATGCAGCCGCTGTAAAGGCAGAACTAAAATCTAAAAAAGCCGAATTGAAATCCACCGAGGCAGAAATAAAATCCTTAAGTGATAAACTCCTCGAACTAGAGCCGAGAAAAGAAAAAGCACCACTTCTTATTACTACCCAAACGCTAGAGTCAAAAGACTTTAATAGGATGGTAGAGGTCCAAGCATCTGTGGTGAGTGATGATCAAGTATTCGTAAGTAGTGAGACTGGGGGGAGACTCCTAAGTGTACTCGTGAAAGAAGGTCAATATGTAAAAAGAGGACAATTGGTCGCTACAGTAGATCTACAATCAATGAAAGATCAAAAGTCAGAACTGGAAACATCTATGTCGCTAGCCAAGGAAGTATACGACAGACAGAAGAGGCTTTGGGATCAAAATATAGGCTCAGAAATTCAGTACCTGCAAGCTAAGAATAACTATGATCGAATGCAGAAAACAATGGCGACACTAGAAACTCAACTAAGGAAAGCCAATATCTATGCACCCATATCAGGAGTAGTAGATATGGAGTTTTTGAAAGCTGGAGAATTGGCCGCTCCTGGAGCCCCAATCGTCCAGATGTTTAATCCAAATAAACTCAAAATCACAGCGGACATTCCTGAAACATATCTTGGGAAAGTGAAGCAAGGCGACAAAGTAGAGGTCACGATACCCGCAATAGATCAGAATATGATGAAGAAGATTACGCTCCTAGGCCGTACTATAGATGCGAGTAATCGAACATTCAAAGTCGAGGTGGCGACGGATAGTAAGAATAATACAATAAAACCCAACTTACTAGCAGAACTGAAATTCAATGACTATTCGAAAAAGGATGCTGTGACTGTGCCATTAGAAATAGTACAACAGGAGGTCTCGGGTAAAAAATTCGTATTTACAGCGGGCAAAAGAGACGGTAAAGATGTAGCTACGAAGAGCTATGTAGTCACAGGCGAAGGATATGAAGGCAATATCATCATCGAAGAGGGCCTGTCGGCTGGTGATCAGATCATCATTGATGGCGCTAGAAATATCTCTAATGGAGATCCTATCAAAATAATGAATAAATAAACCCAATAAATCATGGAAATAATAAAAGATAAACTCCGAGAGTTTGGGCTGAGTTCATTTGCTGTGGATAATGCCACTAGTATATTCTTAGTAGCGATAATGATCTTCTTATTTGGTATATCATCTTACACAAGCATACCGAAAGAACAGTTTCCCGAAGCATCTCTTCCTACTGTATATATCAATACTCCTTACTTCGGAAATTCTGCTGAAGAAATAGAGAATCTCATCTCTAGACCTCTTGAGAAGGAGATTGAGTCCATCTCAGGATTAAAAAAAATAACTTCTACTTCGATCCAAGATTTTTCTGTAATGATAGCAGAGTTTGATGCAGATCTTGAGATCGAAGATGCCGTGAGGAAAGTGAAAGACGCTGTAGATAAAGCAAAACAGGAACTGCCAAATGATCTCGATCAGGATCCAGCAGTATTGGAGATTAAGTTTTCGGATATTCCTATAGTATCAGTAAATGTATCTGGCGAATACAGCCAAGACGATCTAAGAGAATATGCAGAATACGTAAAAGATAGAATCGAAGCACTCAAAGAAATAAATAAAGTAGACCTCAAAGGTGCATTAGAGAGAGAAGTGCAAATCAATGTTGATCTCAACAAAATGCAGTCTCTCAAAATATCTTTTAATGATATACAGAATGCAATACAATCCGAAAATCTAACCATGAGTGGGGGCGAGATGGTCAATAATGGATTTAGAAGAGCATTGAGAATTGTCGGTCAATTCGATAATGTAGAAGAGATGAGAAATATCATCGTGAAGAGTGAGAATCAACGGCCTATCGTGCTGAAGGATATTGCGGAGGTCAAGTATACTTTTGAAGACAGAACCTCTTATGCCAGATCAGATGGTGATCCAGTGATATCTCTAGATGTGATCAAGAGGAGAGGGCAAAATCTACTATCCGCAGCCGATAAGATTAAAGTGATCATCGAAGATGCTAAGAAAGTCTTGCCTGCAGAATTAAAAATTAGTCTATTTAACGACCAGTCAGAAAATACTAGAAATCAAGTGGATAATCTTGAGAATTCCATCATTTCAGGTGTGATTTTGGTAGTGCTCGTTTTGCTGTTTTTCTTAGGATTGAGAAATGCTGCATTTGTAGGATTAGCAATACCACTATCTATGTTGATGGGTATTTTGTTTTTAAACATTACAGGGACGACGCTAAACATTGTAGTCTTATTTTCCTTGATTCTGGCTCTCGGGTTATTGGTTGATAATGCCATAGTAGTGGTGGAAAATATCTATCGGTACATGCAAAATGGATATAGCGGTGCCGATGCTGCAAAGTACGGTGCAGGAGAAGTTGCTTGGCCTATTATAGCCTCTACGGCGACTACACTTGCCGCTTTCTTACCACTTGCAGTTTGGCCAGGAGTTATTGGTGAGTTTATGAAGTACATGCCCATTACACTAATTATTGTATTGACATCATCGCTTTTTGTAGCATTGGTCATCAATCCTGTTTTTACAGCTACTTTTATGAAGGTAGATGAAAAATCAGAAAGCAAATCTGGGTACAGGAGAAAGCTAAAAAATGTTATGATAGGAGCAGCGGTAATCTTACTGGTTTCTATAGCTGGTGGTATTGCAGGAAACGACACAATTCGCAACTTCTTTGGATTCGCGCTTATCTTAGTCTTGTTAAATTTTTTCGTCCTTAGGCCATTATCGTTTGGATTTCAGAATAGAGTACTTCCCATATTGGAAAGAGGGTATAAGAAATTCATTTCTTGGGTGCTCATGGGCATAAAGCCATATTTCATATTTTTTGGTTCTTTTGTATTGTTGATTTTAGTAGGGGTATTGATTTCGACGTTCCCACCTAATGTGGAGTTTTTCCCTTCTGCAGATCCTATTTATGTGAATACATTCGTAGAATTACCGATGGGAGTAGATATAAAAACTACAAATGAAATCGTAAAAGACGTAGAGAAAGACATCACCAAAGTACTAGAAGGAAGAATGCAAATCGTAGAAGCGGTACTTACGCAGATCGGAGAGAATACCTCAGATCCTAATGAACCTCCTGCACCTGGAGTAACACCCAATAAGGCTAGGATCACGGCGACATTCGTACCGAGTAGCGAAAGGGGAGACCTCAGTACGAAAGATATCATGAACGACATAAGATCTGAAGTGGTCGGTAAATATTCAGGAGTGCAAGTGATCGTCGCTAAGAATGCTGATGGTCCTCCCACTGGAAAACCTATCAATCTTGAGATCAAAGGAGATAATATTGATTCTTTGATCCTTCTTTCTGATAGAGTTCTTAATTTTATGAATGAACTCAATATTCCTGGAATCGAAGAGTTGAAAAAAGACGTAAAAATAGGAAAGCCTGAGTTGTTGATCAATATAGATCGTGAAGCAGCGAGAAGATATGAGTTGAGTACTTACAGTATAGCAAGTGCACTACGAACATCAGTATTCGGTAGTGAGGTGAGTAAATACAAACAAGGAGAGGACGAATATCCTATCATGGTTAGACTATCTGATGAATATAAAAATAATATAAATAAGCTCATGAATCAGGCTGTAACTTTTCGTAATCCAGCAAATGGGCGGATAGTACAAGTCCCTATCTCAGCAGTAGCCAGTTATGAATACAGCTCTACCTATAATAATATCAGAAGGAAAGATGGCGAGCGAGTGATAACCATATTCTCTAATCTTCTGGATGGATACAATGCCAATGAAATCGTAGCAGAATTACAAACCAATCTAGAAGAATATGATTTTCCAGAAGGATATACTTTTGAGTTTACTGGCGAACAACAACAACAAGCGGAGGATATGGCATTCTTAGGAGGGGCTTTCATTTTTGCACTTTTCTTGATATTCATTATCATAGTAGCTCAGTTCAATTCTATCATCAGTCCGTTTATAATCCTATTGAGTATCATTTTTAGTACGATCGGTGTCATGTTAGGATATTTCCTTACGGGAATGACATATTCAGTCATATTCTCTAGTGTAGGTATCATATCTCTAGCGGGTGTAGTGGTCAATAATGCCATCGTACTGATCGACTATATCAATCTACTCATTCAGCGAAAAAGAGAAAGTATGGGTATCGATGATATGTACAAGATGGATAAGCTTGATGTAAGAGATGCCATCATAGAGGGAGGAGCAACAAGATTACGACCAGTACTGCTGACTGCAATCACTACAGTGCTGGGGTTGATCCCATTAGCCATGGGAATAAATTTCAATTTCTTTACACTGGTATCAGAATTAGACCCTAAGATATTTATCGGTGGGGACAACACGGCACTATGGGGACCGATGTCATGGACGATAATCTATGGTCTATCGTTCGCTACATTTTTGACACTGGTGGTAGTACCTGTTATGTATTGGCTAGCCTATCGGATGAAGGCGACTGGAAAAAGGTTGTTTGCTAGAAAGTCTAAACCTGCCGAGGCGTAATACATTACACTATTTCCAAATGGTACGTGTGAATAAACTTAATGAAAATTTAAACCAGCAATATTTAAAATAGTATTGCTGGTTTTTTTAGCTCTTTTTCCAATTAAAAAATCCCTCTCCAACAATGCCGAAGAGGGATTTTCTTAATGTGTACGTGTTTTAGTATACGGGATTACATCAACCCTTTGATTATATCTTCTTCTGTAATTCCTTCTGCTTCTGCTTTATAATTTACTACTACTCTGTGTCGCAGTACATAGTTGGCTATGGCTTTTACATCTTCAATATCTGGTGAGTATTTGCCAGATATAGCGGCATGAGCTTTTGCACCTAAGACTAGATATTGTGATGCTCTAGGTCCAGCTCCCCAGCTTATATATTTATTTACAGCATCTGTTGCCATAGCTGTGTTTGGTCTTGTCTTGCTTGCTAGAGATACTGCATATTCTAGAACATTATCGGCGATAGGAATTTTTCTAATCAGTTTCTGAAAGTACAATATTTCCTCTCCCGTCAAGATCGTATTCAGCTGAGTTTTTTCGTTTGATGTAGTTCCTTTGACGACAGCCACTTCTTGTTCGTAGGTAGGATAATCCAGTGGGATATTAAACATAAATCTATCTAGCTGCGCCTCAGGCAATGGATATGTACCTTCTTGCTCGATCGGATTCTGCGTAGCCAATACGAAGAACGGCTTATCTAAAATATGCCTCACACCACTTACGGTCACTGATCTTTCTTGCATCGCTTCGAGTAGAGCAGCTTGTGTCTTCGGAGGTGTACGGTTGATCTCATCCGCCAATACTATGTTGGAAAATAATGGACCTTTATTAAACTTAAAAGATCTACTCTCATCTAGGATTTCTGCACCCGTGATATCTGATGGCATCAAGTCAGGAGTAAATTGAATTCTTTTGAAATCTAAATCTAAGACTTCTGATATCGTACTTACGAGGAGTGTCTTGGCTAATCCTGGCACTCCTACGAGTAGACTGTGGCCATTACTAAATAGAGAAAGAATTACAGTCTTCACTACATCATCTTGACCTACGATTACTTTTGCTATTTCAGCTTTCAGCTCTTTGTATGATTTAGCCAATGCATCTACTGCCTCAACTTCTGATTTATATTGCATTCTAGTTCTTTATAGTATGATTGGAAAATTGGTTTTTACCTTAATTTCCTTCAAAAAATATGTAAAAATATAAAATAACGAAGATCAAACGAGTTATCGAGTAACTATGTTTTTAAGTAACATTAGTTTAACCTATTTATTTCGATGAAATAGTAATGTATTTATCTTTTCAAATCCCTGTTTTAGTTAGTTTATCTATTAATCTGATATATTCGTATTATGATCACTTTGTGCAAGTGTTGAAAAGTTGATATTTGACACTAATACGTAGCTAGAGTTATTTCACATTTTAAAAATACCACATCCAAATGAAACAAATATTTTGTTTAGTTTTAATGTCTTGTCTTATATTTTCAGCATGTTCTACATCTATATTAGAACCTACTATAGAAAAAATAGAAGACGTAGAGATTATAGAAATGTCAAAAAGTAGACTAGAGTTGAATGCTTCTATGGTACTAAATAATCCAAATGGGTTTTCTCTTGATCTGGCAAAAGCGACGATGAAAGCATATGTAGATGATATAGAACTAGCGACCATAGACCAAAGTTTTGATACTTCGATGCCTGCAAATCAAAATTTCAAGATGCCTATCAATATAAAGATGGATCTAGACAAACTCTACAGAGAGAATCCCATGACTGCCATCGGCAAAGGAATCCAAATCATGTCAGAAAAGAAGCTCTTGGTAAAATTCAAAGGGACAATAGATGTAGGCAAAGGCATAGCGAAAGTATCTGTACCCATCGATCAAGAGGAGATAGTCGCTTTCTAGTTGTAATCTAGCTTTCTATCTATTGAATAGAATATGAAAGCGATTATCGAGTATTATAATTTCAAGCAGAAGGTAGAGTTTAATGCAAAAAACGGAAAATCTATGTTGATAGCATAATTTCTGGAAATCATTAAAAACGTCATCGTGAGATGCATCTTTAATTACGGCGTATATTTCCATCCATTATAAAAAATGTACTTTTGCACTTCGAAAAATGGAGAATTAGAAAATGATTGATAAGTTACAAGCTATAAAAGAACGATACCACTACTTGCTGGAGCGGATGTCTGATCCAGAAGTAAGTTCTAATCAGAAGGAATTTATTAAGATCGGTAAAGAATACAAAAGCCTCGAACCTGTAGTCCAAAAAGGTGATGAGTATCAAAATGTAATGGCGAATATCGAGAATGCCAAAGAAATGCAAAAGGATTCTGACCCTGAAATGAAGGAAATGGCAAAAATGGAATTGGACGAATTGATTCCACAAAGAGATGCATTACTCGAAGAGATCAAAATCCTTCTGATTCCAAAAGATCCTGAAGATAGTATGGATGTCATATTTGAGATCAGATCAGGTGCAGGTGGAGATGAGGCCAGTATATTTGTCGGAGATCTATTCAAAATGTATAGTAAATACTTCGAAAATCAAGGATGGAAAATTGAAGTCATCGACGAAAGCGAAAACTCAGTAGGGGGATACAATAAGATCGTATTAGAGGTTAATGGAACAGATGTCTATGGTAAGTTAAAGTTTGAATCAGGTGCTCATCGTGTGCAGCGTGTGCCCAAGACAGAGAGCCAAGGTAGAGTACATACATCTGCAGCGACAGTAGCGGTAATACCTCAATACGAAGAAGAAGATATCGATATCAATAAGGCTGATCTTAGAACGGATACTTTTCGTGCTAGTGGCGCAGGAGGTCAGCACGTAAATAAGACGGAATCGGGAGTACGATTTACCCATATCCCGACAGGTATATCGGCGGAGAGTACGGAGAGTAGATCTCAGATCAAAAACAGAGGGATAGCCATGCAGCGTCTCTACCAAAAGATCAAGGAAGTAACTCGTGCTAAGATCGAACAAGAGCAAAAAAGTCAAAGACAGTCTCTCGTCGGTTCCGGCGATAGATCTGATAAAATACGAACATACAACTATCCGCAGAATAGACTTACGGACCATAGGATCAATCTTACACTCTACAGCTTAGATAAAGTAATACAAGGTCAGATAGATGAGATTATCGACGCACTCGTCGTATTCGAAAATGCCGAGAAAATGAAGGTGGGAAGCTAGAAGTCGAACATATCCAAGATGTCCAATTTCTTGATCAGTTCACCACAAACCGCTTCGTCAAATTCTTTTCTTCATCCTGAAAAATAATCATATAAACCCCGGGTGATAAGTGAGTTATACTAATCTCTCGTTTATCCGCAGTAGTTGGTGTTATGATAGACACAGACTTGCCCTGTGTATCCACAATCCTGATCGACTCCCACCTCTGATCAGTCTCGATAACAATAGACTCCGTAGCTGGATTAGGATAGAGTTTGACGAGATTATCGTCCACATCGTATGTGCCTACTATACATTCAGGATCACTAGCTGGCAATACATCCAGATTGATTGTATAGGTGAGTGGACAACCTGTAGCTAGGTCAAAACTATCAATAACATAAGTACCTGCAACAGTCAAACCTTGTACATCAAATCCTTCGCATATAGTAGTGTCCAGCTGTTCGTATAGGATGGGGAAGACCATGATTTGATATGTTTCGATATCAGTAATACATCCATTGCCATCCATCAAAGAATCAACTATTTCTGTAGATTCTGATAATAGGTAGTTGTTTCCATTGATTGTAATTTCATCGCCTTCACAAACCATGATGGCTTCTTGTACGAAATTGATTTGGGTGACATTCACTTGTAGCGTTAGTATCTCGGATATACAGCCATTTTCATTTGTGATGGTATCTACTATTTCTGTATCTTCGGTAAGATCATAATTTACATCATTGAAGAAAATACTCTCACCCAAGCATATATCTACCGTGTTCTGTGCCAATGTGATTCCCTGCACATCCAGCATCAATACGACCACAGAGTCACAGCCATAGGGCAGTTCAAATATTTCGGTATAGATGCCTGATTCTGTGTACTCCTCATAATTATCACCTTCACAGATTGATACCTCTATGTTGGTCTCTTTATCATTGCATAGCACACTTACGAGTGTATTGATCGTCTGGTTCGTCACGATTGGGGCATTGGTGTCAAAGATAATATTCGCCTGATTATAAGCGGGGGTAAATTCTGCAATTCCTTCCTTGGTATTACACCTAAATGTTACGTACCCCTGACTTCCGGGGTAGTTCGTCATACTGTCTACCAATAGTATATCTTCGAATAGGAAAATAAGATTATCGTCTTCGATACAGGTCTGCACAGGATGACTCGCACTCATCAACCGGATAGTAGATGGGTCTATACTCGGATCTAGTGGATCTACTATTTTGACCAGGAATGCGGTATCATTTCCATTATTTTGGAATCTGATTGTGTATTCTAGATCTTCGTCAAAAAGAGTAAGATTATCACCCCCTTCTCTGTCAGGATACGCTCGTTTATCGTTAGGGTCATAAGAGCATCGGAGCTGGTCTGAGTATCCGTATTCCGCTATTGTCGTACTGGACTGGCTTAATAGTTTTGCATTGAAGTCTAACATGGGCAAGTTTGATGATCCACTTGGCATTTTTACGGTAATTTTATAAGATTTTGGAGAGAACGGATCCAATGGACCGATATTCGCTGTGACGGTATTTCCACTTGTCGTAGCTCCAGATATATCGCTTGAGAAGAAAGTTGTCTGATCATCGAACGAAAATACCAATTGACCTACTAATGCTTCCTCTCCTGTATTTTCGACTGTGATCGTGAATTTCGTCTCGAAGTCACATCTTGCGATCGTATTGACCATGGATATAGTTGCCATTTCTAAGGGTCCAGAATTTGAAGTGAACCCAAAATTGTACCCTTCATTGCATGGATCAGATACCTGGATGTTATTGATCGATAATTCTGATTCTACCCATTCTCCTTCGTTGACATTAGCTGTGATATTATAAGTACCAGCGGTAACAGAGAAAGCATAATTCCCTTCATCATCCGTTAGAACAGATAAGTCTCCTGGGGCGATTGTAACCAGCACATTTCTCAGGGGAAATTCATTGCCGTCATATATGCCATTTGCATTCGTATCGATGAATGCAGTACCTAGGATTTTGTTTGATTCTTTTGGGTTGATCCATGCAAATATTTGATTTCCTTCTATAGATAGGAAGTCTGTACAGCCATTGAGAGTGAGGTCTATTTTGGTATTGTGGCGAGCTACGACATTAGATACTTGGAATGGGTCAGCAATATTTGCACATTCTAAATCGGTTTCAAAATAATTGAAGCCTTCTATCTTTGGGATGAGTACGTTTTCCTCCGATGGAGAATTAATATTGGCTCTAAATATTTTATTTTCATAGTCCCCTCCATCAAAAAAACGACAAAGATCAAATTCAAAATCATCATCTTCATTTTCAATGCTGAAGGCTAAAATGTGATCTATTAATATATCAGATTCATCTATGAAATAGTAGTATGATGGTGTCACGTTTTCATATTGTACAAATGATTGTTCATCGAACGTTCTGTCGCCATTATTTATAAGGGCGTCTCCGTCGTCATTCGAAATATCTACAAATCCATCATTGTTAAAATCACCTGTATAGGTATAATAGAAATTTTGATTATTGAAGGTTAATTGGTCTGTACTATTCCAGTCATTGACAAATAGAATGCCGTGTATATAGTCGACACAGATAAAGTAAATGTCTTTCATTCCATCATTATCAAAGTCTACGATTTCCAAATTGTTAGGACCTTCCATGCCACATACTTTTTCATTGATTTTTCGATCAAAAAAGTAATTGTCAATATTTTGATATACTGATATCTGATCACCAATTTCTCCAGTAGTAGTTACGATATTACTTTCTGCCAATATTATATCTGTCAATCCATCATTGTCGATGTCTTCAAGATAGAGATGGTAGTTTCCATTCGCATAATGATCTTCATTATTGAATAATAACCTTTCGTTATCTAGAATTCCATTACCATTATTTTCTTTGAGGTATACATTTCCCGTATTATAGTCGTAGAAGACGAGGTGATCTCTATCATTGGAGCTTTCGAGGTTTGATCCTGTTGTGTACGTGATGATGTTATAATCTTGGTCAAATTCTCCAGCGGATACGAATTCCCAAGGAGAAGTATTTGCGATATCGTCACATGGTTCGCCGCACTGACTAACGGCTACAATATTTTCTACCATAGAGGTACAACCAGATGCATTATCGGTAAATGAGAAAATGGCCTCACCTTCTGATACCCCTGTTATTATGCCAGCATTATTTATAGTAGCTATACTATTATCAGAACTTTCCCAAGTACCTCCTGTCGAAGGAATAACCTGCGAAGTTTCTCCGATGCAGATGCTAGTTGGTCCTACAATTTCTACTTCAGGATTCGGGGATATGGTTATGGTATTGCTTTCTGCGGTACAATTATTATCCGACGACGTAAATATAAACGTTGTAATTCCAGGAGAAACAGGAGTGACTAGACCAGCATTATTTATACTAGCAACTCCCGGCACGGAGCTAACCCAAAAACCTTCATCGGCTGAAGCCATCAGTGTAGTCTCTCCCAAACAAAGTTGATCAGATCCAGTATTTTGAATAAAGGGAGCCGGCAATACTGTTACTGGGATGGAAGTAGTAGCGGAACACTGCGTATTGTTAGCAATAAATGTCAAAAAAGCTGATCCTGAACCTAGACCAGTTACGATTCCGCTGTTAGTCACGGTTGCTACTGAAGGATTATCACTCACCCAAACGCCACCTGTATTAGGTGATAAACTTGTGATTTGCATCATACATATAGTGCTAGGCCCCTCAAACGAAGCGACAGGCTGCGCTGTAGTTGTAATATCCAATTCCGTTATACAACCCGCAGGACTTGTATTAGAGATTGTCACTGTCCCATCGCCATTTATAAATAATTCATCATTATCAAACGATGCGATAGATATATCGCTACTCGACCAATTTTCATATCCATTCTCAGAAAATGCAGTATACGAATTGCCTACACAGAAGAATTCTACATCGTCGAAGCTGATGAAGTCTTCTTCTATGAATACAGATACAGTGGTACTTGATTCTACAAAGTTAGGGAAGACATCCGGACCAGTAACTGTTACGCTGTATACCTCATTGATAGCTGGACACACAGTTATTGATTCTGATGTTTCACCAGTACTCCACAGATAATTTAGGATGGGTGGAGCACATATGATATCAGGCGTAATCGTAACACACCCTCCTATACAGTTCTGATATTCACTTTCATTTATTAAGAAATCATCAACTGCTGTAGATGGTAAGCTCGAATAGCTAATAAAGACACTATTACCTCCTTGGATGATCTCTTGAGAATAATCTGTCGATGATATATTAGTATTATCAATATTAGGGTCTAGTGGACGTACTTCTAGATTACAATCGCTATCCACATCTATACTAAATAGTGTAAGTATGTCTCCAATTATAAAATCATTGAAACTAGAAACAAGACCGCCGCCATCAAGGGTAAATTGATAATAATCATTTTCTGGCTGTACAGCGGGTGCGATATCGGTAGAGGTCAGTGTCCAATCAGCGGGAGTGGTACTATCCTGATTTTCATTGTTGACATAAGGACTAAAACTCTCGACGAACGATACTGGAGTACCCGTCGGTACGATCACGGTAAACTTACTAGCATCGATTATTCTATCTTGATAGTTTGAGACATCGGCTTCAAAGATGATGACTTTGCAGTCGTAATGTCCTGTGCTAGTATTAAATTCTATGACATAGTCAGCACTGAATAGCTGACCAAATGACATGAATGATGATAAGCAAAATATAAATGTTAGTATTTTTTTCATTCGTCCCGTATATAATATGAGTCCTTAAGATACAATTAAAATGAAATTAGCACAGCATATGGGATTGCTTTCTATTTTATTTCATTGAGACGGGATTCCCATCTTTTACATATTCAAAAGATGTCCTCTATGATAGAATGCTGGTCCTACTTTTATAAAATAGGCACAAATATTCAGCTTTCTTCGGCGAATAATATTTTCCCTACTCTGTAGAGCATGATGTAGTTTACTTTTATAACCGTAATTTATTTTTATTATTTGTAGATAAATCGTCGACTATGAAATATATACCACTTTGTTTTCTTATTCTATTAAGTTTTGGCTGCAGAGAAAAAGGAATAGATCAATCACAGCCAATGTCAGTCTTAACTGAGGGGTACGGAAGCTATATCGTAGAACATACTCAGTCAGAAATATCGGTAGCCGATAACTTGGTTTTTCGGTTTTCCGGAGCAGTGGTAGAGGTCGATCAGATAGGCAGTGAAGTGGATAGAGATCTTTATAAAATCAAGCCCCATACAGATGGAAAAGCTTATTGGAAAGATCCATCGACATTGATTTTTGAACCAGAAGATAAGCTAGAGTATAGCACTCGATATGACTTCATTATTCAGTTGTCTGCCATATATTCAGATGTTCCAGAAGTGCTAAGTGATGCAATCATACCTTTTCGGACACGAGAGATGAATCTTGATATAAATTTTTTCAATATAAATTACCCTCCAAATGAAGGAGATCTCATCACTATCAATGGATCGATCACCTCAAGTGATTTTCTAGATCATAACGAGATAGAAAAGATGGTATCCGCATCCCAAAAAGGATCTGACTTGGAGATATCATGGACACATACGAGAGGTACCTATCACAGCTTCAGTATAGCTAACGTCAGCCGGAAGATGCAAGAGTCCGAAGTCAGTATAGCGTGGAATGGTACAAAATGGGATGATGATTTCAGGGGAGACAAACAATTATTTATTTTTCCAAAAGGAA
Source organism: uncultured Saprospiraceae bacterium (assembly GCA_938007965.1). Taxonomy (GTDB): domain Bacteria; phylum Bacteroidota; class Bacteroidia; order Chitinophagales; family Saprospiraceae; genus CAJXUU01. The sequence goes on from CALLMH010000079.1 coordinate 18,879, forward strand.
AATTCAAAATTATATCAGCAGAGGTAGCTAAAGGAGGAGGCAGATCTATTATGATTGATTTCACCTCCCCATTAGATAAGCGTCAAAGTCTAGAGGGACTCGTGAGAATCAAAGATTATAAAGGCAAGTTCAAATATGAAATCAATGGTACTCAGATGACTGTATATCCAAAGGGTAAAGTGGATAGCCCGTTTGATTTGGTGATAGATAAATCTATAGTCAATAGAGACAATAACAAGTTAGAAGACGAATATGTAAAGAGCCTATCTTTCGACCCTATCGAGCCAGCTTTGCGCCTTGCTGGAAAAGGAGTCATCGTACCATTCAATGATAAGATTATCTTCCCATTCGAAGCGATCAATCTGAAAAGCGCGAATGTGGAAGTATTCAAGATATTTGATGATAATGTACTCCAGTTCCTACAGTACAATAGACTCACTACTACACACAGCCTGCAGCCTGTAGGTAGAATAATACATCAGCAAAAAATAAAACTGTCAGATCTCAATGTGGAAAACAATGATGCTAACTATGTAAGATATGCACTCGATCTTCGAACGCTAATCACGCCAGACCCAGGATCGATCTATCAAGTAAGGATTGGATTCAAGAGAGAAGATGTGATCGACTTCGAATGCGAATCTGTAGAAAACGAGAGGGAAGTGATCAGTCGCAGAGATGGATTCACCTCGATCCTAACATCTAGTACCCAATATGATGGATACAGATGGGAACATAGAAACGATCCTTGTAAACCTGCGTACTATAATTCGAGTCGGTTTATTACTAGAAACATCTTGGCGTCTAATATTGGAATTATAGCCAAAAAAGGTAAAAATAAGAATCACTATTTTGCTTTATCTAATCTCAAGACTTTGGAGCCGATCAGTGGCGCTAATATCGAACTGTATGACTTCCAACAACAAATAATCACCTCAGGATCTACTGGTAGCAATGGTCAGCTGACCTTAGAAATAGCTAAAAAAGTGTCGTTTGGTATTGTCAAATATGGATCAGAATTCGGTTATGTGAATCTACAAGACAGGCATGCCAATAGTTTGTCAGAATTCGAAGTTTCGGGTAAGTCGAAGAAGAAAGGGATCGATGGATATATCTATGGAGAACGAGGAGTGTGGAGACCTGGAGATACACTGTTTCTCAATTTCATGTTAGAGGATAAGCTTAGGAAGCTTCCTTATGATCACCCTGTTACCCTTACGGTGAAAGACGCTAGAGGTAAACAAAAATATTCGAAAACGAAAACGAATAGCCAAGATGGAGTCTACACCTATATCGTGCCGACAGGCGATACTGATCCCACGGGCAACTGGACTGCAGTAGTAAGCGTCGGTGGATCGAAATTTCAAAAGACACTCAAAGTAGAAACAGTAAAGCCCAATAGACTCAAAATTGGATACGATCTTAATGAGGATCAAAGTTTAGCTTTTTACGAGGATCAGAAAGTAGAGTTGACTTCCACTTGGCTCCATGGTGCGCCTGGTGATGGATTGAAAGCGAAGGTAGATATGCAGATTATCCCAAAGAACACAAATTTTAAAGGGTATGATAAATATGTATTCGATGATCCTGCACGAAAGGTTGATCCTGTACCTATGACGGTATTCGATAGCACTCTCGATGAATCAGGGAAGGCTGGTTTTACTATTCAGAAAAATGAAAATTGGTTAGCCCCGGGAAAGTTGAGGGCTAATTTCAAAACTAAAGTATTCGAAAAAGGAGGAAACTTCAGTGAAGATAACTTCAGTGTTGATGCTGATGTATACGCTTCATACGTAGGGGTCAATGTACCGAAGTCAAGATGGGGATCTAAATTCATCAAGAGTAATACACCTACTGATATTCCTCTGGTCGTGCTAGATACAGATGGCAAGCCGATCGCTAGACGAAGCCTATCCATAGGAATCTATAACGCCGAGTGGAACTGGTGGTATGATCGCAGATATAGTCAAAAGTATAATTATAATAGTGCCAAGCACACAGGTGCTATTCTCAAAGATAAAGTGACTACGGGTGAAGATGGTAAGGTTGATTTCAATGTAAATTTCAAAAACCAATACAATAATTATATGATCAGGGTCTGTGATGATGAGACTGGACACTGTACTGGGGATATGTTTTATACGGGTGACTCATGGGGGAGTCGCGGATCAAGTGATGGTCCGCAGCAGTTATTATTTACCACGGACCAAAAATCATACAAAGTGGGAGAGCGCATAAAAGTGAGCGTGCCGAGTAATGAGGGATCTAAGATTTTCTTATCTATTGAAAATGGTGATCGGGTCTTACAATCATTTTGGATTGATGGTAAGAAAGACGAAACCGAAATTGAAATCCCAGCGGAAGCGCCTATGAATTCAAATGTGTATATACATGCTTATCTAGTCCAACCGCACAACAATGGTGCGAATGATTTGCCGATCAGGATGTTCGGTATTGTGCCCATCTCAGTGATCGATCCATCGAGTGAGATCAACCCTATAATCAGTATGCCAGAATCAATCCGACCTAATGAATCGTACACAGTCTCTGCGTCCGAGAAAAACGGCAAACCGATGACCTATACACTAGCGGTAGTGGATGAAGGGTTATTGGACTTGACGAGATTCAAAACCCCAGATCCGTGGAATCATTTTTATGCAAAGCAAGCGCTAGGAGTCAAGACTTGGGATATCTATGATATGGTGCTCGATGGATACGGTGGCAAGCTGGATAAATACATATCTATAGGTGGTGATAGTAATGTGTCTACAAATAAAAAGGGAAAGAAAGCGAACCGTTTTGTGCCTGTGGTGAAGCATATCGGTCCATTTTCGATAGCTGCTGGGGAGAAAAAGGCTCACACATTGACAATGCCCAATTATGTAGGTTCGGTCAGAACGATGGTGGTCGCTAGAAATAATGATGCCTATGGGAATGCTGAAGAGACCACCCCTGTCAAAAAGCCACTCATGGTATTGGCGACATTACCCCGAGTATTAGGACCTAATGAAAGCTTGTCTTTACCTGCTAATGTATTTGCGATGGAAGACAATATCAAAAATGTCAAAGTATCGGTAGAGACCTCAGATAATCTCAATATAGTGACTAACTCTTTAAAGAATCTTTCTTTCTCAAAAATAGGAGACAAGCAGGCTTATTTCGATATGAATGTCGGAAATGCCGCTGGACAAGCAAAGGTGAAAATGACTGCAACTGGCCATGGAGAAAATGCCTATGAAGAAATAAATATTAACATCCGAAATCCAAACCCGTACACATCAAAAGTATACGAAGCCACTGTAGAACCTGGTAAAGAGTTTGAATTGAATTATGAAATATTCGGTACATTAGGGAGCAACGAAGGAGTGCTAGAACTGAGTAATGTACTACCTATGAACTTCGGAAAAAGACTGAAATATCTAATCCGATATCCTTATGGATGTGTAGAGCAGACCACTTCTTCAGTGTTTCCTCAGTTATATCTAGAAGCTGTTACAGATCTAAGCGATAAGAGAAAATACGAAATCGAAAATAATATCAAACGAGGACTTGAGAGATTGAGCCTGTTCCAAACGAGCAGTGGCGGACTCGGATACTGGCCGGGGAATAATAATGTAAGTGAATGGGGCACCAACTATGCGAGCCACTTTATATTAGAGGCGAAGGATAAAGGATATTTCGTACCCGATCAGATGATAAAAGGACTCATAAAGTATCAGGATGCCGCAGCGGATAAATTTGATGTATCATCGATTATTAAAAATCATGAGTATAGGGGACGAACGCAAGCGTACAGATTGTACACATTGGCAAAGGCGGGAAGCCCAAACATAGGCGCTATGAATAGGCTCAAAGCTAAAAGCGGTCTTTCTGCAGCGACTGCTCATATGCTAGCGGCCTCTTATGCAGTCATTGGACAGAAAGAAGTAGCTAAGAGTCTGGTCGCCAATATAAATCTAGAAGTAGACGTGTACGTAGAGACAGGAAATAGTTACGGATCCGGCGTGAGAGATATGGCTATGATGGCAGAGGCACATCAGATTATAGGAAATACTGATGAAGCTACGCAGCTCATCAAGCGAATCAGTCAAGAGATGAGTACACAAAGATGGTATAGTACTCAGACAACTGCTTACTCACTGTTGAGTATAGGTAAGTTTCTTTCTTCCTACGAAAAAGATGATCTCAGATATGAATATGCGGTAAATGGTGGAAGTGTAGTTTCTGGAGTTTCTTCTAAGCCTACGATACAGACAGCTGTAAATGTAAAATCATCAGCAAATAAAACGATAAGAGTTAAGAATACATCATCTTCTATTATGTATGTAAGATATGTGCAAAGTGGCCAATTGCCTCCTGGGTCAAATGAAAAAGCCACTAATAGTCACATCAAGCTGCAAGTAAGTTATACGGATAGAGATGGTCTCAAATTAGATCCTAAATCGATCAAACAGGGGACTGATTTCGTAGCTAAAGTCACTGTGACCAACCTTGGGTCTAGAGGCAGAAATATCAATGAATTAGCGATTTCTCAAATATTCCCATCAGGATGGGAGATTCAAAATGACCGAATGTCTAATATGTCTGATGCCAACGGTAACAGTCAATATGACTACAGAGATATAAGAGATGATAGAGTATATACCTTCTTCGATATCAATAGTGGGAAGGCGAGTTATTCATATTATGTAAACTTGACAGCGGCATATGCAGGCAAATTTTATCTGTCACCTGTATCCGTAGAAGCTATGTACGATAATGAAATCCAAGCGAAGAATAAAGGGATGTGGGTAGAAGTCGTGAAGTGATGATGTATGGAGGGATATTCTGAGATACAGAATATCCTTTTATTTACTAGACTACGACAGCTTATTTCGTATTTACCTTATTTATCAATCTTCTTGGTTTTAGATTTTTGGAATCTACACATATCAAGGTCAGATAGTCAAAAATGATAACTCAGTCCCAAGCCGTTCTTTGAGATGCCGATTTTTAAGTAAGATGTATCTTGATCTTTTTGTTGATTTACTTCCCAATTAAAGTGATTTATAGCTTCATTCATACGTCTGTGAGCTATTTGTTTGTTGGATATAGCTGCAGCAAATAGAGTAAGACCGACACCGCCTGTTACTGCAATAAGTGCAAATGAAATAGGAGCAAGAAAAAATTTGGTAAGTAATGGCGATTCCTCGTAAGATCGTCTATAATCTAAAGTTATATAAATTGAAAGTATGGAGGATATAGCTCCACCTATTGCGTAACTATTGATATTTCTACTTGAGTGAATAGATTCGTTGAAGAGCCTGTAAGCTTCGGGAGATGCCATCATTATTGAGTGTACATTACTCTTGTCATAGAAATTTCCTTTGTAGAATATCTTGCCGTTATTGTAAGCCATCTCTTGAGTATTCCCTATTTGTGGACAAAGTGATGCTATCATTAAGATGAAAATTATTATGTATTGCATAATTGCGTATTATTTGAGCATTTTTTAGGATGCAGTGATTGTCAATATAGGCGCAATATAAAATGGAAACATTTCCTAAAAATGGATTATATTATTTTTTAATCCTGAATTAGGATAATTTGCTTGAAAATAGTTGATGCCGCCATCTAGGATTGACTAATCTCCATTACGTTGTGTAATTAGTAAATTTCAGATTACTTTTTTGTAGGTATTATAAGCTATAATTGTTTTTCTCTAATCTTACAATAAAAATGACAACAATAAAGTAATCCGTATACAGAGAATCACTATTTTGGCTATCCTAAATCAGGAATATTATGAAGCAGAAAGAATTTTTCGATCAACTACAACAGCAACTTGGAATAAAAAAGGCTTCGATTTTCAAGGCTAAAATAGCTAAGATGCTAGATATTTCTGAGAGCGGAGCTTACAAGAAGATAAGTGGGATAACACAGCTCACTTTATCTGAGATGAATCAGCTCTGTGATTACATGAATTTGAAAGTATCCTTAGTCGATGATAGCGCTACGACAGGTGCCATAAATCATTCTTTTGCATTTCATTGTGATGATATTATCAGACCACCCCAGACATATGAGCAATGGGCATCCAATGTACTAAATCACTCCTTATTGATGGAGAAATTCAAACCTGATTACAAAGTGATATCGTATCAAAGTGAAATTTCTTATTTTCATCTACTGCCATTCAAAAACTTGCTGTACTTTAAACTCTATGCATGGAATAGGTCATCTTGGGAAATACCGATGACAAAGAAGTTTAATCTGGCGGAGTTTAGAAAAAATTATGCTTTGAATTCTCTCCTAGATAAAGCCTATGAGCACTATATAAGTTATAAAAGTATTGAGATATGGCACATTGATTTTCTGGACGGTGTATTATCTCAGCTTAAATACTATTATCAATTAGATATTTTTGAGAAAAAAGAAGATGTATTGGAGATTACAAGAGAATTGAGTAAGCTTCTTTCTCACTTAGAAGAGATATCGAAAGAAGGACAGAAAAAATTATTCGGAAAGAAGAAAAAGAATAGTCCTGTAGATATATATGTTAACTACATGCATACAAGTTCTAGCCTTATTTATATCGAATCTCCTCAGTTCCGGATAATTTATAATCTATTTCTACACCCCAACTACATTAGATCGCAAGACGAATTCATATGCCAATACACAGACAGATGGCTCCAAAGCCTAATCAACCAATCAGAGCTAATAAGTGGCTCAGGAGAATTAATTAGAAATAAGTTCTTTATGGAATTAGCGGATAAGATTGATCGTTTAGATAGAGAACTAAGAGATAAATTTTAGGATTAAAGAACAGTTTTATCTATTTTTAAAGAATAAAAACAAGGAGCGTAATAACTATGGGGATAATTACTAATATAGTAAGAACAATTGCTGTGCGTGTGCATAAGCAGATCGAGTTTATGGCAGCACATCCTCATAAGTTCCAAGAAAGCATTCTACATCAAAATATTGCGAAAGCGAAGACAACTGTATACGGAACGGAGCATAACTTTCACGACATCCATAGCTATAAAGACTTCAAAAAAAATATTCCGCTCAATAACTACGAATCCCTGAGACCTTATATGAATAGAGTCTTAGAAGGAGAAAAAAATGTCCTATGGCCTGGTAAACCTAAATATGTAGTAGGTACTTCAGGCACTACAGGTGGAATCAAATATGTTCCCCTCTCCAAAGATAGCCTTCCATATCACTATAATACTGCCCGAAATGCGGTTTTCAACTACACGTTGAAATATGGCTTGATGAGGATATTCAACAATAAGCTACTGTTTATATCGGGAAGTCCCAAGCTCGGAAAGACGGGCGTGATCCCCTCAGGTCGACTTTCTGGTATAGTCAATCACCAGATACCGAGATGGCTGAAGTTTAATCAGATCCCTTCATGGGACACCAATATCATCGAAGATTGGGAAGAGAAAGTCTATAAAATTGCCCAAGAGTCCATCAAAGAGAAGATGTCTATGATCAGTGGTATTCCGCCATGGGTACTTATGTATTATGAGTCACTTCTCGAACAGACAGGAGCAGAATCAGTAAGTGAGATCTTCCCAGATTACGAGCTGTTTGTCTATGGTGGTGTTAATTTCGAACCATATAGAAAGAAATTTGAATCTTTAGTAGGGAGAGAATTAGATAGTATAGAAACATATCCATCATCAGAGGGCTTCGTAGCATTCCAAGATATAAAAGGAGACGCAGGCTTACTACTCAATGTAAATGGCGGTGTGTTTTATGAGTTCGTTCTAGCCAATCAAATATATGATGAGCATCCAGAACGAATAGAACTCAAAGATGTAGAAGTAGGGATTGAGTATGCTATCATACTTACTAATAATGCAGGATTATGGGCATCTATATTGGGAGATGTTGTGGAGTTTACTTCTACGGATCCTTATCGATTGATTATCAAGGGTAGGACAGAACACTTCTTATCTGCATTCGGAGAGCACATCATTGCGGGTGAGATAGAGTCAGCCATGAGCACGAGTCTTTCGGGGACGGGAGTTCAGATTACAGAATTTACAGTAGCTCCACAAATCAATCCTCCCGAAGGAGGTCTGCCCTATCATGAGTGGGTAGTGGAGACAGAGGACGGAGCATTAGAATTGTCTTCTTTTGGAAGGATTCTCGATCAATGTATGCAGACCAAGAATTTCCATTACAAAGATCTGAGAGCGGGCAAGGTCATCACGAGACTCAAGATCTCTCCTGTTCCTAGAGGGACATTTACGCAATATTTGAAATCCCAAGGAAAACTCGGAGGACAAAATAAAGTACCCCATCTTGCCAATAATCGAGTACACGTAGACGGACTGCTAGCCATTTCAAAGGGACCTATTATTAGAAGATGATTTTATTCCTTTTGAAATGAATTATCATAGATTTGATCTACATTACTAATATCTGACTATTATATGCTCTACATCGTACCTACTCCAATCGGAAATTTAGAAGATATCACTTATCGATCTGTGTCGGTATTGAAAAGTGTAGAACTCATATTGGCAGAGGATACACGGACGAGCGGTAAGCTGTTGAAGCATTATGAGATAGATACCACGATGCGTTCGTTTCATGCATTCAATGAGCATAAAGTGCTAGAAGGATATATCAATCAATTGCAACAAGGGTTTGATATAGCACTGATATCTGATGCAGGTACTCCGGGAATTTCTGATCCTGGCTTTTTATTAATCAGAGCATGTGTAGAGGCAGATGTTAAAGTAACCTGCCTTCCTGGAGCGACTGCATTTGTGCCAGCTCTGGTTTCTTCAGGATTGTCTTGTGACAAGTTTTATTTCGAAGGATTTCTTCCTCATAAAAAAGGCAGGCAAACGAGATTGACCTATTTATCAGACCATCCCAGTACTTTTATACTGTACGAGTCACCTCATCGACTGGTCAAGTGCCTCAAAGAATTAGCTGAGAAGTGCGGACCAGAAAGAAAAGCTGCAGTATGCCGGGAGATTTCAAAAAAATTCGAAGAGATCAATACGAATACAATTTCAGAATTAATCCAAGATTATGAATCTCGAGACTCCATCAAGGGAGAAATAGTAATAATAGTATCTGGAGCTGAAGACACTATCAAAAAGAAGAAAGAAAAAAACCTAAGTACCAATAAGTACAAATAGGATGTATGTGCGAGTAATAATAAAATAGGAGAGGAATGAAATTTAATACAAAAGTAATCCATGCAGGCATCGAGCCAGATCCAGCTACGGGAGCTATCATGACGCCAATATATCAGACCTCTACCTATGTACAGGATTCACCGGGAGAGCACAAGGGATTTGCCTATGCAAGATCTCAAAATCCTACGAGGAGTGCATTAGAGAAGAATCTCTCTGCATTAGAAAACGGATACGATGCTATCTGTTTTGGGAGTGGACTGGCCGCTATGGATGCGATTCTGAAGTTGTTGTCTCCAGGAGACGAAGTAATATCCACCAATGATTTGTATGGGGGATCTTATCGATTGATGACACAAGTATTCAGCAAGTATGGGATTAATTTCAGTTTCGTAGGATTGGAAGATGCGGAGTCTATCAGAGATCATATCACAGAAAAAACAAAGATGATTTGGCTCGAAACTCCAACTAATCCAATGCTTAATATTATTGACATCTCTGCCGTTTGCACGTCTGTCAAAGATCTTGATATTAATGTAGTAGTAGATAATACCTTTGCATCACCATATTTACAGAGTCCCATTGATCTTGGTGCTCATATCGTATTGCACTCAGCTACCAAATACCTTGGAGGGCACTCAGATGTAGTGCACGGGGCAGTTATTGTAGATAGAAAAGAATTGGCCGATCAGCTTCACTTTATTCAAAATGCTGTCGGTGCGGTGCCTGGTCCTCAAGATTGTTTTTTAGTGCTAAGAGGGATTAAGACATTACATCTTCGAGTACAGCGTGCATGCGAGAATGCTAGGAAGATAGCGGAATTTCTATTGACGAATGACAAAGTAGCCAATGTGTACTACCCGGGTTTCGTCGATCACCCAAACCACGAAATAGCGAGCCGGCAAATGAGAGATTTCGGAGGTATGGTATCTTTCGATCTCAAGGAAGATACCATCGAAATGGCTAATAAAATACTTTCTAAGACCCATTATTTTTCTTTGGCAGAATCATTGGGCGGTGTAGAATCGCTTATCGGACACCCTGCTACGATGACTCATTCTAGTATTCCTCATGCGGAGAGAGTGAAAATAGGTCTGACAGATTCACTGATAAGGCTGAGCGTAGGCGTAGAAGATGTGGAGGATCTCATCCTAGATTTGAAAACAGCATTAGGATAATACTGTAAATTGTATGTTACTTTACATAAATCAGTAATATGTGTCGTCTATTTTTGCGTATTCAAAATTAAATATCAAATATCAGCCAATGGTTAGTTGTGAAATGACGAATTTTTGTCATTCACGAAATAATTGAATATAATTATTTTGCAATTGTAAATTATATGTTTACATTGCGAGTGCATTCAAACATACCCTCCATTTTTTAATTAACAACCAACCAATATAATGAGAAAGTTAGTACTTTTACTCGTGGTGGGCTTGCTATGCGCAAACTCCTACGGCCAGAGACAGTGTAGTGCCATGGATCACTTACACAATGAAATCGAAGCCAATCCAGATCGAGCCCGAATTCTAGACGAAATCGAATCACACACATCCAATTGGATCAAAGAAAATGGAGACAACTCTGAAAGAGACGTTATTACGATCCCCGTTGTCTTTCACGTAGTGTATAGAACCGAGACAGAAAATATTAGTGCGGCTCAAATACAGACACAGCTCGATGTACTTAACGAAGACTTTAGAAGATTAAATACAGATGCAGATGGTACGTGGTCACAGGCTGCAGATACTGAAATAGAATTTTGTCTTGCGACTGTAGATCCAAATGGCAATGCCACTAATGGAATCACTCGAACAAGTACAACTGTAAACGGATTTGGAACCAATGATGCAGTGAAATTCGCCTCTTCTGGAGGAAAAGATGCATGGCCATCAAGCGATTATCTTAATTTTTGGGTATGTAATATCGGAGGAGGAATACTCGGATATGCTCAGTTTCCTGGTGGTAATGCTAGCACAGATGGAGTCGTGAATGGATACCAATATACAGGGACTATAGGAACTGCTACTGCACCATTCGATCTTGGAAGAACAGGAACTCATGAAGTAGGGCATTGGTTAAATCTTAGGCACATCTGGGGTGATGGTGGATGTAATGTAGATGATTTCGTAGCGGATACACCTACTTCTGATGCACCTAATTATGGATGTGCGGCAGGTCATACATCATGTAGTACGACTGATATGGTACAGAACTATATGGATTACTCTGATGATGGATGTATGAATCTATTTACATCAGGACAAAAGTCTAGGATGCAAGCCTTGTTTGCTCCTGGTGGATTTAGAAATAGTTTGACGAATAGTAATGCTTGCGGTAATGGGAATCCTCCACCGCCGCCAGCGGGCTGTAATGATAATGAAGTAGTAGTAACGATTAACTTCGATAACTATCCTGAGGAAACAGCATGGGCACTTACTAATAGTGCGGGTGCTACCGTAGCATCTGGAGGTACTTACGGATCACAGGCTGATGGGTCGACATTATCTATTGATGTATGTTTGCCAGATGGCTGTTATGATTTTAATATCACTGATACATATGGAGACGGCATCTGCTGCTCTTATGGCAATGGGTCATATGCAGTTACGAATGCTGGATCGACATTAGCAAGTGGTGGATCATTCGGCGCCAATGAAACTACCAATATATGCGTAGGAGGTGGTAGTCCAGAGCCTACGTGTACAGATGGTATTCAGAACGGTGATGAGACAGGCATTGATTGTGGAGGTGCTAGTTGCGCTCCATGTGTAAGTTGCAATGACGGTGTTCAGAATGGAGATGAAACAGGAGTCGATTGTGGAGGTTCTAGTTGTGCTCCATGTGTAAGTTGTAATGACGGTATCCAGAACGGAAACGAAACAGGCGTTGATTGCGGAGGTTCTGATTGTGCTGCATGTTTTACATGCGACGATGGTGTTCAGAATGGAAATGAAACAGGCGTCGACTGTGGCGGACCTGACTGTGCTCCATGTAATACTGGATCTTCTGACGAATTGTTTGCACACTACTTCGAGACGGGCTGGGATGGCTGGCAAGATGGTGGGTCTGATTGTTATAGATATTCAGGCGGTCGATCTTACGAAGGCAGTTACTCTATCAGATTAAGAGATAATTCGGGGACCGCTTCAGCGATGACTTCTCCATCGTATAATGTAAGTTCATATTCGGCACTTGAGATTGAATTCTTTTTCTATCCAAATAGTATGGAGACAGGAGAAGATTTCTTCGTGAGGTTCTATGATGGAAGTTCTTGGAATACGGTCGCTTCATATGCTAGAGGTACTGATTTTAATAATAATACTTTCTATTCAGCAACAGTTACTGTATCTGCGGCGGATTATAATTTTGCATCTAATTCTAGATTCAGATTTCAATGTGATGCCAGTGCGAATGCTGATAGGATATATATAGATCAAGTATCTGTCACGGGAATAGGATCTAGCAATAGGAATGCTGGTGTGTCTTCTTCTTCTATTACCCCAATAAGAGTTTTATCAGAAACAATATCGGGCGCAAATGAAGAAGAATTCTCTGCATATCCTAATCCAGCTAGTTCTGATGTGACGATTACATCAGAAGACAATATCAATAGATTGAAAGTATTCAGCATAACGGGTCAGATGTTAGTAGATAGAAAAATTAATAATTCTCAGACACAATTGGACGTATCATCACTTGAATCAGGGATCTACATGATTTCTATTGAGACAGATGAAGAGGTCATGACTAAGAAATTTATAAAACAATAGAACTAGAGATTTCAATTGAAATGCAAATGTCCCCTTTAGATTGATTTCTAAAGGGGCATTTTTTGTTTACCTTGCCACAGAATTAAATATCCAAGATCTTGAAAATAACATTACTAGGTACAGGTACATCGCAGGGCATACCAGTAGTGGGTTGTGATTGTGATGTATGTACGTCAGAGGATTCTAGAGATAAGAGACTGAGGTCAGGTGTACTGGTAGAGAGTGGAGACACTAATATCTTGATCGATACAGGACCAGACCTTCGTTATCAAATGCTGAAGAATAGGGTACATAAAGTAGATACTATTCTATATACACACGAGCACAATGATCATATAATAGGCTTAGATGATATACGGCCGTTTAATTTTGCCCAGAAGATAGATATGCCATTATATGCTATGCCGAGAGTAGCGGACGAATTAGAATGCAGGTTTGGCTACATATTTCAGGAGAGCCAATATCCTGGCTTACCAAGAGCGATCATGAATCGATTAGAAAATCTAGATCCTTTTCATATATTTGACATCAAGGTGCAGCCGATCAATATTATGCATGGCAATCTACCGATTCTTGGATACAGATTAGGAGATTTTGCTTTTATCACAGATGCATCATTCATCAGTGATGAAAATGTAGAGCTGCTTCAAGGCTGTAAAGTAATTGTAATAAATGCACTTCAGAAAAAAGCACATCGAACACATTTTACTTTGAGTCAAGCATTAGATATGATCGGACGTATCCAGCCAGAAAAAGCATACATCACTCACCTTAGTCACCGAATGGGAAAGACGGTCGAGTGGGAAAAAGATCTCCCAAAAAATGTTTTTCCAGCATTTGATGGTCTCGAAATACATTTATAATTACTTTGTACTGAGCAGAACATTATTCAGGTTCGATTGTCAATCGTAAGTACTTAGGGGTTATTTAGTGATAATCTTATTTGTATTGTAGAGAAAACCTAGTACATTTATACACACACGACGTTTTTGGATCATATTTATATCGTTTTAAAACTGAATATTCGTCTTGAAGAAGATATACTTCATATTATCATTTGTACTTTTTTGTTCTGCTTCTTATGGGCAGCAGCAAAATCAGTATACACAGTTTGCATTGAATAAGTATGTATTTAATCCTGCATATGCAGGTTTAGATTTCTCAGTAAGTGCTAATCTCATGTATCGTAATCAGTGGGATGGATTAGACGGCAGACCTACGGATCTAAACCTAAATGTACACCTTCCATTTTATCTATGGAGCGGAGCGATTGGAGCCAGTGTAGATCGACAATCCTTCGGTGTGTTATCTCAGACGAGCTTATCAGGATCTTATAATTATGTAGCAAGTCTCCAATATGGGCTTTTGTCTTTCGGGGGCAGGTTGGGCATTAGTCAATTGAGCATCGATGGATCTCGGATCGTAACTCCAGAAGGAGAATACAGCGGGTCTTTCACTCACAATGATCCTATACTTTTGGAAAATACAGATTTAGGTATAGGGATAAAGTGGGATGCAGGGGTATATTTTTATAATAAAAAGGTCGAGACAGGTGTTGCGATCAGCCATTTACCTCAGAATTCTATCTCTTTAGAACGTACATCTTACACTCAAGCGACCCATTTGAATGCTTTTTTTCAATATAATTTTAAAATTTTAGAAAATATTGATCTTCTGCAAAGTATCTTACTAAAATCCGATTTTAATCAAATTCAAAGTGATGTTTCTTCGATTATTAAAATTAATGGCAATATTTTTGGAGGTATAAATGTACGAGGATATAATTCTCGTTCGCTAGATGCAATGGCTATCATAGCGGGGATGAAATTAGGAGACCACTACACCTTGAGTTATAGCTACGATATAGGTGTATCGGGCTTGCGGCGGGCACATGAGGGTACACATGAGATACTTCTCAATTATAACCTCCGCAAGATTTTGGGTTCAGGTGAGCTTCCTAAGATCATATATAATCCTAGGTATTTGTAAGTCAGCTATATATGGCAATTTATTTAATATGAAATATCATCAAAAAATTGGTGTTTCATGAAATAAGATGTGATTTTGATCGTTTTAGTTTCTCAAAGTTTCATAAATACTTTACGAAATGTGAAATATCAAAATATAATTTTTGATAATTCAAATGCAGGCTTATCTTTACAGCCTATAAAAATAAATGGGGCACATTATTACATTAATGTTTATTACACTTTAACAAAATGAGTAGAAATATTTTATCAAGAATTGGGGTTCTTGCGATGTTGTTTTTAATTACATCATGTGGGGTACAAGAATCAGGTCAATTAACTGGAGTAACAGAAAGACCAAATTGGACAGGAATTAATCCTTTTGGGATGGTTTATGTACCATCTGGTACGTTGCACATAGGTCAGAGTGATCAGGATGTATTTAGTACATATACACAGAGACCTCGATCAGTAAGTATCCAAGGATTCTATATGGATGATACTGAGGTAACTAATAACGAGTATAGACAGTTCGTCAATTGGGTAAGAGACTCGATAGCACATACTATAATGGGTGACTTCATTGAAGACGACTTCGGCAACGAGAGACTCGACTGGGAATATGAGCTAGATTATACCGATGAAACTCTAGATGAGATGTATTATCAAGGAGATATGGCATTTGACGGTAAGCGTACGATGGATATATCTAAGTTCGAATATAAGTACGATTGGATCGATTGGAAGAAAGCATCTACTTACACTGAGTATGGTGTAGAAGGATCTAGAACGAATCTCATTCAAGAGGAAACAGCAAATATCTATCCTGACACATTAGTTTGGATTAGAGATTTCGGTTATTCGTACAACGAGCCGATGACAAGAAACTATTTTTCTCACCCAGCATTTGATGACTATCCAGTAGTAGGTGTAGATTGGAAACAAGCAAAAGCATTCTGTCACTGGAGAACAAAACTATGGAACACTTACAAAGGATTGGATCAGCCAAATTCTGAAGAGTTTAGATTACCTACAGAGATAGAGTGGGAACACGCTGCAAGAGGTGGTCACGAATTGGCTCCATACCCATGGGGAGGATACTATGTAAGAAATGCTAAAGGATGTCTATTGGCCAACTTTAAGCCAGGAAGAGGTAACTATCCGGAAGATGGTGGACAGTATACTGTAAAAGCAGACGCGTACTTCCCTAATGACTATGGACTATACTGTATGTCAGGTAATGTAGCTGAGTGGACAGAAGATGCATTCCACGAAAATAGTTATACACACGAACATGATCTCAACCCAAATTACAAATATGATGCTAAGGACGAAGATCCTGAAGTATACAAGCGTAAGGTAATAAGAGGTGGATCATGGAAAGATATTTCATACTTCTTACAGACAGGTACTAGACACTGGGAGTACCAAGATTCAGCTAAGTCATACATCGGATTCAGATGTGCACTTACGTTCTTAGGAAGGTCTATCAACGATTTCTAAAAAATAAAATATTAAAAAATTACTATTAATATACTAAGTAACTATCGTTTAAGGTTCTTGTATATTAATAGTTCTTTTTGAGTGTCATTGCTGATTGGTAATTTGTAATTGGGGAAAATTTACATATTATCTCTAGATGGCTTTCAAAATTTACAATACTTAATTATTAACTAATCCTTAATCTTAAAATTTAACAAAATGAGTTTTTTCAAGTCTTCAGGTTTTAAATATTTTAAAAATCTAGTAATTGGTGTCGGTGCCGCTGTAGTAATGGTAGGAGCATTGATGAAAATTACATCTCACCCATTGGGTAACACATTCATCACGATCGGTCTTCTTACAGAAGCAGGTCTTTTCTTAATGTTGGGTCTATTACCACCAGAAAAAGATTATTACTGGGATAAGTTATATCCAGGATTAGATAAGTACAATGCGAGCATCTCTCCATTGACAGCTGGAGGAGCTGGAGCAGCTGCAAGAAATCTTGACGCTGATGTTGTAGAAAATAAATTAGGTGGTATGTTAGATGAGCTTCAAGGAATGTCAAAAAGCCTTGGGTCATTAAAAGCATTGCAAGAAGTAGATTTCTCTCAAGCTGGTGATCAGTTGAAAGGAATGAATAACTTCTATGCAAGAATGCAAGAAGCTATGAAAAATATGGATGCAAGTGTAGAAGATACAAAAGCATACAAAGATCAAATGGCTGCTCTTAATAAAAATCTTTCTTCTCTTAACGGAGTATACGGAAATGTATTGAATGCATTCTCTGTAAACAAAGGATAATCCCGATCAGGATTAAAGAAAGTTTTATTAAATAACATACTTAAAATATAAAAAATGTCAATACCTAAGGAACCCAGGCAGCTGATGATTAACATCATGTACCTGGTACTAACGGCGCTGTTAGCCCTCAATGTTTCTGCAGAGATTTTCAATGCTTTTGAAATGGTAGATGGAGGACTAAAATCAGCAAATTCTGCTTTGGATGCTAGTAATAATGCACTTCCAGAAGCAATTAGAGAGCAAGCAAAAGCAAAAGCATCATTCAAAACATATGCGGATAGACTTGATGGTCTAAAAAGTACTTCAAAAGAAGGTACAGCATATATTGATGAAATTCTAAATATCTTAATCGATGAGTCTGGTACTCCAGATGGTGTAGTAGATGATTTAGATTACGTAACTGTAGGTGCGCAAAATAAAAGAGAATTAAAAGGAAAGAAAAACTATGATGGTACAACTAGAATCATGGTTGATGCTGACAAAGGAACTGAGCTTCTAGAAAAAATGAAAGAACTTAAAACTAAGTTTTTGAGTTTTGTAGATGAAGCTGATAGACCAGAAATAGCAAAAAACCTTCCTATTAATATCGATGAGGAGGCTTGGAAAAATTCTCCAAATGCTAAGAAGAATTGGGCGGATTTCACTTTTGGTCACATGCCATTAGGAGCTACAATGCCTATCTTCTCTAAATTCAAAAATGATATCAAAGCTTCTGAAGCTGAAATATTAGGATACCTATCATCTAAAGTAGGTGTAGGTGGGGCTACAGTAGTACTGGACAAGTATACAGTAGTATCAGCACCAAAGAAATCTTACATCATCAAAGGTGAGAAATTCGAAACTGATGTATTCTTATCTGCTTCTGCAGGTAAAGATTCTCAGACTGGATTATCTATCTCAGTAAACGGTCAGTCAATGAGACCTGATGCTGATGGTGTCGCTAAGTTTACAGAAACTGCATCATCTACAGGTATCAAAAAATACAATGCTGCCATTACAATCGTAGATCCAGTAACAGAAGAACGAAAAACATTTAAAAAAGAATTCGAATATGAGGTAGGAGAGAGATCTGTCGCTATATCGGCTTCTAAGATGAATGTGTTTTATGTGGGTGTTCCTAACCCTGTTGAAGTTTCTGCAGCTGGTGTACCATCTAACCAAGTAAAGGTGAGTATGAATGGTGGTGGTGGAACCATCAAAAAGAATGGTGACGGAACGTATACTGTTAATGTTACCACTCCTACAAAGAAGGGTGCAGATGCAAAGATAAACGTATCAGCTCCAGGTATGAATGCAAGTAAAGGCTTTAGAGTAAAAAGAATACCTGATCCAGTTCCTGTTGTAGGAGCTAAGAGTGGTGGAGTTATTTCTTCTGGAGAATTGAAAGGTGCTCCTGGTGTACTTCCTATTTTAAAAGGATTTGATTTTGATGCAAAATGTAAAATCAATGGTTTTAGAATGGTAAGAGTTGCTCCTCGAGCGGATGCAGAGATCGTGACTAATCAAGGAGGTAGATTTGGAGGAGAAGCTAAGGCTAAAACTGGTAAAGCTAGGCCTGGTGATAGATTCTTCTTCGAGAACATCAAATGTACTTGTCCAGGGGATAAAGGTCCAAGAGATATCGGTACTATGTCATTCTTGGTTAGATAATAAAAATAAGAGAACAATATAAATACATTCAAGATGAATAATTTCTTAAAATATACATTTCTGTTTTCGTTTCTTCTAGGGACGATCGGTATGAATGCTCAGACCAAGCTTGGTGCTGAAGACATCATTACAGAATCTAGTGAGCCTGCGGAGGATATCTACGTAGATGATATAGTAGCCAAAAGGATGATTACTGAGAATAGAGTGCTTCAGTATGAGCCAATCAGAGAAGCTGATATTGCTTGGCAGAAGACGATCTACAGAGTAATAGAAACTAGAGAGAAAATGAATCTAGCATTCAGAACTCCTGTAAAGCCTTTCTTTTCTATATTGAGAGATTTAGCTATGAATGGTGACATCACATTATTTAGACATGATGGAGTTGCACCTGATTACAAGGAGCCTTTTAATGCTGCGGAGGTGGAGAATGCATTCTTCTCTACAGATACTACATCTACCATTGATTATGATACATATGAAGAGACCGTAGCGATCAATAAAAGTGAGGTATACTACGAAGATGTAAATAGATATAGATTAAAAGAAATTTGGTTTTTCGATGAAGAAGCATCGATGCTGAAGGTAAGGATTATAGGTGTAGCACCTGTGATTGATGTAGTTGATCCAGAGACTGGTATTGTAAAGTACCCAGAGGTTTTATTCTGGATATACTATCCTACAGCAAGAGAGTTCTTGTCGAAGCATAGAGTGATCAATGATAATAATGACATGGCCCCTATGACTTGGGCAGATCTATTTGAATCAAGATTCTTCTCTAGTTACATCTATAAGATAACGAATGTATTAGATAAGAGGGTACAGGATAATTATTCTGCAACCGATGAAAGATCAGGCATCAATGCTCTTCTCGAATCAGAGCAGATTAAAGCTGAACTCTTCAATTTCGAACATGATCTTTGGGAATATTAATATTTCTTAAAGAGTAAAATACATAAAGCCCATTCAATTAATTTTGAGTGGGCTTTTTGCTTTATCATCCTTTCCATCCATCACTTCAATTACCTACAATACTGAGTTCTCAGTACATTAGATTCGTGACACTCAATAAATAATAGTAAATAGTATCAATCCTGAAATTTTAACTGATCTGTTAATATTATATCAAAAGTGATTTTTTGATTTTACATTCTGTTGTCCTTTTCGTCTAATAACTACAATTCAATAAAGTAGACCCATGAAGTTCGACAAACTAACAGACGAACTGAGAAAGTAAACGTGGCTTACCAAAGTATAAAATACGTAATCTAATAATCGAATAGTCAAACACAAAATATACACATATGAAATACTTCAAAATTCTTTCTTTTACGATATGTAGTGCAATTATTATGGCTTCTTGTAGTCCACAATTAAGCCCATTCACAGATAATGTTTATGATGAGTTCGGTTCATCAGACAAAGCGTTATCTAAGGTGCAATTTTACTTATCGGGTGACATTGTACTGTATCGTGATTTCGGCGGTAAGAGAACTTCCGTAGAAAATGGAACCATCAAAATAGTAGACGGCAGAAAAGTAGAGGAAGTGATATTCAAAAAGGGAACTCCAGGTATTTTTGTCTTTTCACCGAAAAGAGACAGAGTGGCTATAAGTTTTGAGGCCGAAGATGATAAATTTCTAATGTTTGGTCCAAATCAAAAGGCAGGCGGTAGATTCGTATTGCTTGCTAAGGAGTGGAAGAGAAACAGGGGCAAGGTGACCTATGCAGGCGAAACGTGGAATACCTCCAGCGAAAGTGCATACGCTAACTTACTAGTTGATCTTGATAAAGCAAGAAAGACCAAGTATAAGAAGACCGTCGTTTCAGGTCGAAAAATTAGGTAGTTTCCAATTAGTATTATTTATCGCTGTACATCCTTGATGGCCCATAAATATAGGCATGCCACAGTCCGATGTGGCTGCCATTTCTTAGAGAGAGATTCCATTTTCGCATAGAGTTCTTTCTTTTCTTCTTTCAGTTTATATATCTCAATCATACCTTGTTGTATACCAAGATCAAGCACAGGAAATATATCAGGCCGTTGGAGGACGAACATTAAGATCATTTGCACAGTCCATTTTCCAACTCCTTTTATATCAGTGAGTAAGCTTATAATCTCTTCGTCTGATAGTTTACTCCAGTCCTTTTCGAATAGGTTATTATCTTGAAAATATATTGCTACATTTCTGATGTACTTAGTTTTCTGTCTAGATATGCCAGCACTTCTCAATGTGATATCATCAAATGTCAACAGTTCGGCTGCATGAGGGTAATCAGATTCGAATAGATCGAGGAATCTTCCATGTATCGTTGCGGCTGCCTTGACACTCAACTGCTGTGAGATGATAGAACTGATAAGACCAGAATAGATATCACCAGATGGAGTTCTTTTTGGTAGACGTATGTTGTCTAGATATGGCTTGAACATTTTATCTTGGGATAGATGTTCGTATGCTCCTATGAAATCTATATTATACAAAGTTATCCTGTTATTATTTCATGCGAATGACTCATTTTGACACCAGCGGAGAGCATGATGGATACAGAGCAGTATTTATCCATGGACATTTCAACTGCTTTCTTAGCTTTTTCTGGTTTTATACTACCGTAGATTTTGTAATGTAGGTGTATATCTGAAAATATTGATGGGACGTCATCCACTCGTGTACCTTTGACTTCTACTTCTATTTTGTCAAATGGTTGTCTCATTTTTTCTAAGAATATTTCTATATCTATCGAACTGCATGCGGCAGCTGCCATGAGTACTGATTCCATAGGGGACACTGATTCTTTGTTGCCACTAAATTGTACAGATTGCCCTCTTTCGTTTGTTCCTTTATAGTTGAGTGAACCGTGGATGGATTCTAGTTTTATATTCATTTTCATAATTTTTCACAAACTATATATTATTTCTTAATTCTCGTCATATGATCTTGCAGTAATTATAAATTAGCAAACTGATAAACAATTTGAAAGCGCTATTATTTCTATTTGGAGCGTGGGAATTAGATAGTAGCCCGTGAATCCTTACATTTACATTTTATCAGTACACAGTACAATCTGAATGGCAGCACTAACAACGGCAGAGAAAAAAGCAAGAAAGAAGGAAATTAATGAATTGAGAAAGTACATTCATATCAAGGGTGCCAACTCAAATAATCTAAATAATATAGAGCTTAAGATTCCTAAGAATGAATTGGTCGTCGTCACAGGTCTCTCTGGATCAGGGAAGTCTTCCTTGATCATGGATACTCTATATGCAGAGGGGCAGAGAAGGTATGTGGAGTCGCTGTCATCATACGCTCGCCAGTTTCTTAGTCGGATGAAAAAACCCGACGTAGAGTATATCAAAGGTATATGTCCTGCAATTGCAATCGAGCAGAAAGTATCATCGAGCAATGCACGGTCTACAGTGGGATCTCTGACTGAGATATACGATTATCTTAGATTATTATACGCAAGAATAGGAAAAACTTACTCTCCAATTTCTGGAGAACTCGTCAAAAAACATGAAGTTTCGGATGTTACAGACTTCATATTCAAGCATGAGACGGGTACTAAGATAATACTTAGTATCCCGCTTCAGAAAAAATATGAAAGGACACTATCGCAGGATCTATCACTACTTGTACAGAAGGGTTTTACTAGAATCAAAGTAAATGGGGCTCTGGAATATATTGAGGAATTTCTAGAATCGAAAAATAAAGATTTAGATCGACAAACGGCAGAAGTAATCAATAAATATAGAATACTTATTGACAGATTCGTCGTCAATGATGATGAAGAGAACCGTAAGAGAATATCGGATTCCGTGCTTACCGCATTCCAAGATAGCGAAGGGGAATGTGAGGTTGAGATCTTAGGTGGTGAGACAGAAATGTTCAACAATCGATTTGAGATGGACGATATGATTTTCTTAGAGCCCACTCATCAGTTGTTTAATTATAATAATCCTTACGGTGCATGTCCGAAGTGTGAAGGATATGGACGGGTACTAGGCATAGATCCTGACAAGGTAATACCGGATGACAACAAGTCGATATATGATGATGCAGTAGCTCCATGGCGCGGTGAGAAGAGTAGTGTTTGGAAAGATCGTTTGGTCAATGCAGCACATAACTTCGACTTCCCTGTGCATCGACCGATAAAAGATTTGACAAAGACGCAAAAGAAACTCCTCTGGAAAGGAAATAAGTGGTTCGAGGGTATTGATAGCTTTTTCGCGGATCTGCAGGAGAAAACGTATAAAATCCAAAATAGAATCATCCTAGCAAGATTCAGAGGAAAGACTGATTGTCCAGAGTGCGAAGGAGGTCGATTGCGAAAAGAAGCAACTTATGTAAAAGTAGATGGCAAAGATGTTACTGAACTCATCGATCTTCCTTTGGATCAGTTGAAATCGTTTTTCGATACGGTCAACCTATCAGAACATGATCAACAAATAGCGAGTCGTATTTTATTAGAGGTAAACAATAGACTACAGGTGATGAATGATGTAGGTCTTTCTTATTTATCTCTTGACAGACAAGCTTCTACATTGAGTGGTGGTGAGACCCAAAGGATTAATCTAACTAGAACATTAGGCAGTAACCTTACGAACTCTCTATATATTCTCGACGAACCAAGTGTGGGACTACATCCAAAGGATACCGAAAAACTTGTAGGAGTACTAAAAAAACTAAAAGCACTAGGAAATACGGTCGTAGTGATAGAGCACGAAGAAGAGGTGATAAAAAGTGCAGACTCTATCGTAGATATAGGACCCAAGGCAGGTATATATGGAGGTGATCTTGTCTATGCGGGGAGTTATGAAAATTTCATTAATGGTAAAATAAAAAGTCTAACAGCAGACTATCTAGTTGGAAATAAGGAGATAGAAGTCCCTAAGAAAAGAAGAAAAGGGGTAAATAAAATAAATATACTAGGCGCAGGGATGCACAATCTGAAAGATATAGATGTGACTTTTCCATTGAATACTTTCACTGTAGTGAGCGGCGTGTCTGGATCTGGAAAGACTACGTTGATCAAGAGCATATTGTATCCTGCACTGAAAAAACACTTGGGTGATCCTATACCATTGTCCCCTGGTAAGCATCAAAAAATGACAGGTGATTTATCTGCTTACACACAAGTAGAGCTAGTCAGTCAGAATCCACTAGGCAAAAGTAGTCGATCTAATCCTGTCACCTACGTCAAGGCCTATGACAGCATCCGAAAACTATACGCTAATCAACAATTATCAAAAATCAAAGGCTTCCAGCCTAAGCACTTCTCGTTTAATGTAGAAGGTGGACGATGTGAAACCTGCAAAGGTGAAGGAGAGATTACTGTGGAGATGCAATTCTTATCCGACGTCAGACTTACATGTGATGAGTGCAATGGTATGAAATTCAAAGATGAAGTTCTGGATGTAAGATACAAGGGGAAGAATATTTATGACGTCTTAGAACTTAGTATAGATGAAGCCATGGAGTTCTTTGATGATAAGAGTGATATCATTACCAAAATAAGGCCGCTATTTGATGTTGGGTTAGGCTATGTGAAACTAGGACAGCCGAGCAGTACACTATCAGGAGGTGAAGCGCAGAGGGTAAAGTTAGCTTCTTTCTTAGGCAGAGAAAATAGTCGGGAAAAGATCTTCTTCATATTCGATGAGCCGACGACAGGATTGCACTTTCATGATATATTGAAGCTGATGGATGCGATGAATGCGCTGGTAGAAAATGGACATACCGTGCTAGTAGTAGAACATAATATTGACGTAATCAAATGTGCCGATTGGTTGATTGACCTTGGACCTACTGGTGGAATAATGGGAGGTAACCTCCTCTACCAAGGTGTGCCAGAAGGAATCGTGAAAGTTAAAGAATCTTTTACTGGACAGTTCTTAAAAGACAAGCTGTAGCCTGATTACAAAAAATAAATAAGGTCGTCAAATTTTAAACATTAGAACTACCCAGCGATGTTAAGAGGTAATGGCACTTTCTGAATTCTGCCATTTTATAAAGTTGCTGCAAGAAGTTAATTTGGCCTTAGTCAGTGTTTTACAGATATCCCTATTCCGAAACATCCCTAATTTACAATCATGATCTTAGTGACGAAACTATCAGGCGTGTCGAAAGAAGCCGTGCCTGTGCTGAACACAAAGTAGACACCAGACTGTGCCTTCCTTCCTGTGTAGTCTTTTCCATCCCATATGGCCTGACCTCCTAAGGCAGTGGTTTCGAATACAAGCTTTCCATTGAGATCTGTAATTTTGACATTGGCATCTCGTGCAAGACCTTTAATAGCGATCGGTCCATTATATTCTGGTCTTACCGGATTGGGATATGCATATACTTGCCTTGCGTGGATTCTTGTAGAACCTAGTGTCTGAGTCCTATAGCTCTGCATTCCTTTATTGGTAGAGATATACATGATTCCTGTATCCCCATCATACTCGAAAGCATTGATGATATTATCAAATAAGGGAGAATTATCTACATTGAACTGTGCCTCTAGTGTCTCGCCATCTGGAGATTGCACGAAGATCCCATTTCTAGAACCGAACCATTTTCTATTCGCTCCATCAAAAGCGATCGCTCTTATATCTTCGGTTTCCAATAAGAAAGCAGCGATACTATCCTGAAGTACTTTTCGACGATTTCCAAGACTACCACCTTCGAATAATGCAGGACTACTG
Organism: uncultured Saprospiraceae bacterium; assembly: GCA_938007965.1. Lineage (GTDB taxonomy): Bacteria > Bacteroidota > Bacteroidia > Chitinophagales > Saprospiraceae > CAJXUU01. The sequence continues at coordinate 44,392 of CALLMH010000079.1, forward strand.
TCGAAGATCACAGGGCCTTCATTAGTACCAACCCATACTTCACCATCTAGATCCACGGCTACAGTGTTTACACTTGAGGTTTGTATTTCACTATTGGATCTATTGATGAATACAGATTGATCATCATTGGGGTCTTCTAGTGTTCCATTGCTGTTATGCACTACGACTCCTCCGCTAGCATTTGTAAGTACAGACCATGTATATCCGTTTTGATCTACTACGACTTTGGCCAGTTGATTATCCCCAGCAGGATCGAATGCATGAAAGTTTCCCTCAGGTGTATAAGCAATCAAAGGTGTCGTTGCTCCAAAGTTATTGATCCAGAGCACTTCGTTATTGTCAAATGCTAGACCTGAGATTCTCTCTCTATTGGAATCACCTACCGTACCACTTATCGGACTATTATTTTCTTTATAGACTTGGGCCTCTTGTGTTTTTGGATTAAACTCTAACAATCCCTCATAGTAGGAAGCTACATAGACCCTGTCATTGCTAGGGTGTGGTTCTATTTGGAAGATATTGATAAATTCAAGTGGATCAGTAGCAGGAATAGATTCTTTTCTATACGTAGTCCATATACCATCTTCAAGAATATAGAAGCCCTCTCTGTTGGCCAGTGGGGTATAGTTATCCTGAACTCCACCAGACGCCGCATAGAGAATTCCATCTTTTATTGCTATGTCTGATACTTCTTCCTGAGCGGGACTATTTGTTCTGGTATAATTGCATGGACTAGAATCACTCTCCGCCCATCGTATATTAGAAAATTCATCTGCGTACCATATTCTACCTTGTTCGTCTTCTATGGAGTATAAGGTCCTGTTGGCACATATATTATCGATTGTCTTTTGATTATTATTTTCGTCTATAAATATGGCTTTCCCTATATTACCCGACTGCACGCCTACGATCAGCTGTGTCTGACCTAGTGAGAGATATTTGATGTCGTGCGATTCGAATCCTACAATAGGCTGATTTATAAACTGTCCATCCTCTTCTTCGCGGTACAGTTGATTCTCGATGTTTGCGTATAATTTGTCATTGTATGCTTCTACATGAGCACACGAATATGCAATTGGTAATCCATTTTGACTACCCAATACAGACCAACTTGAGAAATCAGCAATATTATTATTCGTTTCCAGATTTACATAGTAGATGCCATCATTTGTAGCGGCATAAAGTATATTGCCAATAGAAGTAATGTCATTCACACTAATATCAGTAAATACTGTCGAAGAGAATTCTAATCTTGCTAGGTTCAATTCTATAACTCCGAAAGCGGTACCAAAGAACACCTTATCTTCATCCAGTACGTGGATGTCATTGATAGATCTATCGCCAGTGAGTATCTGATTATTCTTGACATCAGAGATATTTATGACCTCACCGTCTTCGATGATGTCTATGTTACTGTTATTATAGACTACGATCAATTGATTGGAAAATTTGTTGTATTTTATTCGTTTGATTCCTACATCAGTGAGGCCGTCTATCTTAGAGAAGAATGTAAAATCAGTCACGTCAGATTTATCTATGCTAAATAAAGACAACTCTGTAGAATAGTAGATTTTATCTTCGCTTTGCGTTACCCATCTTCCATCATTATAAGGGAGAAAAGATCTCCATTCTCCTATCTTCTGATCTAATTGGCAATGTGAATTACAGATAAAAAGGATAGAAGTAAAAATACAGATTATAAAACGCATATGAATTGTCAGTTTGAAAAGTAAAACGCTTTTAAAAACTTAAAAGTATGATCCGCTAAGACAAAATCATAACATGTAGCATAAAATATCTACAAACAATATCGAAGGTATTAATTGCGAAAGATTAAGGATTAATTTACTACTTCAAATATTCGTTTTGTTTGATTTCCTTTTTGATCTACAATAGTGATGGTATGTATACCAGAGGACGGCGTAAAGCTCATATTATGAAATTCTTTTGTATATCCTAGATACGTATCGTCAAGATGCCAATAAAGTGTTTCGTTTATATTTTGATGTGCAGCCTTAAATACGACTTTCTCTTTTTGTCCATCAAGGTCAGTCGGCAAGTATAGTTTGGTTCGTCCAGTAGGATAGATGAACGACATCACATCAGCTGATGCTTCTTGGAGGCACTCTATTTTGAATGGAGGCGTAGATCTATATTCTGGATGATTGATTCTGTAATAGTAAGCGATAGATGGAGGTAACTCAAACCATTTTTTGTGTTTCATCTCTGAGATGGGCATACAGATGCTGTTCACTTGGTTCCCTTCTCTATCTAAGTGTAGTATCCGGTGGTAAGGACAAGTCTTACTTCTTTGGCTTTCTGGTACGCTGTATATTGTATCTATCGACTCACAGTATATAGATGCTAGGTGTCCACTTTTTCGGCATGATGGAGTGGGTATCAAATCATCAACCGGCTCTTCGAAAAATGAACCTACATCTATTCTATTGACTACATCAAAAAGCACAGGCCCAGCTTTACTTACACCTATGAGGCTGTTTTTTCCTTCTCCATCAGCATTACCCACCCATACTCCAATCGTATAGTTGGGAGATACACCCACAGCCCATGCGTCTCTATGACCATAGCTGGTTCCAGTCTTCCAAGCTATAGGTTTCGAAGAGTTAAACTGTTGCCAGCTTCCATCATTACCGGGCCTTAAGACCTCTAGCATCGCTTCGAATGTCTTATAAATAGCTCCAGCGGATAGGTTGATCGGTTCGTGTTGAAAACTGATCTTACGATTTGGAGCATGGTGTAAGAGTGGATTTTGATGTCTATCCTTATGATATTTGCCGTTGCTTTTATTATACTGAATCAATGTTCTACCCATGGTAGCGTATGCACGGCAGAGTTCCCATAGAGAGACCTCGGCACCACCGAGTATCAACGATAATCCATAATGACTAGCGGATTTGTCTATCGTAGTGAATCCATGGTCTCTGAGTCTATTGATGAATGGCTCTACTCCATATTCTTGGAGATTATACACAGCAGGTATATTGAGTGACATCGCTAGAGCTTGATCTGCTGGTGTGCAACCAGAAAATTTTTTATTGTAATTTTTCGGTGAAAACCCTCTTATATTCGTAGGAATATCTTTGATGAGCGCCTTGGGCATGAGCTTACCTTCATCTACCATATGAGCATAGAGAATGGGTTTCAATATTGACCCCGAGCTTCTACGGGCTTGTATCATATCGACGGAGTGTTCTTGATCCGTATTTGGGGCATTTCCTAGATAGGCTTTTACCTGTCCAGTCTCAGTATCCATGATTAAGATGCTGAGATTGTGAATGTCGGACTGAGCATTAAGTTGTGCATGATATTGGCCTACTTCATTGACTATTTTCTGATAATCAGAATTAATAGCACTGGTCGTAATAGTCTCTGGCGTATTCTTGTGTACATATTCTAATAGATGTTGAGCGGTTGATGGCAGACGGTATGGTTGCTCAGGAATCTCTTCTAAAAGACATAGTCCATAATCAACTTCGGAGATCATCCCACTTGTCATCATAGTCTTGAGGAGTCTGTTTCTTTTTGCGAGTAACTTTGGGCGGTTCTTAGATAGATGAATTAGCGAAGGAGCATTTGGTAGTACGGCCAACATCGCAGATTCTGAGATAGATAGCTTGGATGGATCTTTTTGATAATATCTCCAGCTGGCTGCTTCGAGACCTACTACATTACCTCCAAATGGGGCATGGCTGACATAGAGTTTGAGGATTTCATCTTTAGAATATCGAAGTTCAAGGCGGATTGCAAGTATCATTTCTATAATCTTCTGATAGATATTTCTAGGTCTTCCTTTTCGAGACATTCTAATGACTTGCATGGAGAGGGTTGAAGCGCCACTTTCTATTTGGCGTGCTTTTAGATTTTGGATAGCGGCTCTTCCCACAGATAGGAAATCTACACCGATATGACTTCTGAATCTCTTGTCTTCGAATGTTGTGATCGCCTCCTCAAAATATATTGGAACAGAATCTATCATCGGGAATCTCCATTGGCCATCTGAGGATATCTTAGCACCGATCAATTGTCCCTCGGAATCATTGAGCACGGTACCGTATGGATCTGAGAATAACGGATCAGGCAAACAAAAGTAAAACCAGACCAAAAGGATGGCTAGAATAAATAAAATTCGCGCTGTATATTTTTTTAATATTCTGATGATACGCTTTGTTTTTCATTGACCAAATTAAAGGTAATATACAGATTAGGAGAACTCATCTATTAAGTGTTGAGAATAAATAAGTATTCGCTCTGCTACAATTCATAAATGAGCGTAAATTGATCAATCTAATCGATTCATTTATTTTAAAAACGATATTTCAATCAATTTTTATTTTTACGAACAACTGTTCGCTTTTTTACGTTATATTTGTAGGACAAAACCTATCATCATGACAGAAATACAATCATTGGAGAAGCGATTTCAAGACAGAATCGATAATGAAGAGCGTATTGAACCACGAGATTGGATGCCAGAAAAGTATCGAAAGACACTGATAAGGCAAATATCACAGCACGCACACTCTGAAATAGTGGGTATGTTGCCTGAAGGCAATTGGATCACCCGTGCACCAAATCTCAGGAGAAAACTAGGATTAATCGCAAAGGTGCAGGATGAGGCGGGACACGGATTATATCTATATTCTGCTTGTGAGACATTAGGCATATCGAGAGATGAAGTACTAGATCAACTCCATACGGGGAAGGCTAAGTACTCCAGTATATTTAATTACCCAACCCTAACTTGGGCTGACATAGGAGCTATCGGCTGGCTTGTAGATGGCGCTGCCATTCTGAATCAAGTACCCATCTGTCGATGCTCGTATGGGCCTTATGCAAGAGCTATGGTTAGAGTATGTAAGGAAGAATCATTTCATCAGAGACAAGGTTATGAGATTATGCTTGCCTTAGCAAATGGGACGCCAGAACAGAAGGAGATGGCACAAGATGCACTCAATAGATGGTGGTGGCCATCGCTTATGATGTTTGGCCCTAGTGATTCCGAATCTACACACTCTGCGCAGTCGATGGCATGGAAAATTAAAAGGTTTTCAAACGATGAGTTACGTCAACGAATGGTAGATATGACAAAACCACAGGCTGACATTCTAGGATTGACTATCCCAGATCCAGACCTTAAGTGGAATGATGAAAAAGGCATGCACGATTTCGGGGAGATCGATTGGGGTGAGTTCTGGGCAGTTGTAAAAGGAGATGGACCATGCAACAAAGAACGGTTAGCCGCTAGGGTAAAAGCCCATGAAGATGGACAATGGGTGCGTGATGCAGCCGTAGCTTATTCTGAAAAACAAGAAGCGCGAAAAGCGGCAACTGACACAACTCAAGTAGCGTAAATCTTTATTTGACAATTCAATAATTCAATTAGTAAAAATGCAGAACTGGCCTCTATATGAAGTATTTATTAGATCGAAGAATGGTCTATCGCATAAGCACGTGGGTAGCTTACATGCAGCGGATGCTGATATGGCAATCACAAATGCAAGAGATGTCTACACCCGCAGAAAAGAAGGTGTATCAATATGGGTAGTGGAGTCAAAAGATATAAAAGCATCCAATCCAGAAGATTCAGAAGCATTGTTTGATCCTGCAGAAGATAAGGTATACAGGCATCCGACTTTTTATGATCTTCCTGACGCATTAGAACACATGTAATCATGGCAGATATTATCGATATAAATAAAACAAGCACATTGAAATATGTGCTACAGTTAGCGGATAATGCTATGATTCTGGGACAAAGATTGGCGGAGTGGTGTGGTCATGGTCCTATCTTGGAGCAGGATATCGCCATTACTAATATATCTCTTGATTTGATAGGCGAAGCCAGAGTGCTGTATCAATACGCAGCGGAGATAGAAGGTGGCGGTAAGACCGAAGATGATTATCCATATAAAAGAGATGTGAGAGACTGGCGGAATTTATTGCTGGTAGAGCAGCCAAATGGACATTTCGGATATACGATTGTCAGACAGTTTATGTTTGACTGTTATCATTATTTTCATCTCAAAGCGATGGCCGATTCGAAAGATGAACGATTAGCTGTAATTGCCAAAAAAACCATAAAAGAAGCTACATATCACCTGAAGTATTCCTCAGAATGGATGATCAGATTAGGGGATGGCACAGAAGAAAGTAGGTCGAAGATGCAAGAAGCTCTCGATGACAGAATTCGTTTTTTCGATGAGGCTTTTATTCCCTCAAAATTAGAAAATGATGAGTCACTCAAAGGTATAGCTGTGGACTGTCTCAGTATCAGAGATGCTGCATGGACAAAGTTTACCGAAGTATGCAATACGGCAACGCTTACAATACCTGAAGTCAAATTTCCTCAAAAGGGTGGTAAAGATGGTATGCACACAGAGCATTTAGGGTTTATATTAGCAGAGTTACAATTTTTACAAAAATCATATCCTAATAGCAATTGGTAGAAAACAAGTCCCATATAGAAGAAGTACTGCGGAACGTAACCGATCCTGAGATACCAGTATTGACGATTCAAGAGCTGGGTATATATCAAGGATTCGAATCAGAAGGAGATAAGATTACGGTACTGATTACTCCGACATATACAGGTTGCCCTGCCATGGATATGATCACAGTCAATGTAAAATCCGCCATGGAAGATGCAGGCTACAAAAATGTGGTTGTGAAATTGGTATTATCACCGATTTGGACTACAGATATGATATCTCAAGAAGGCCATAGAAAACTAAAAGAATATGGAATCGCGCCTCCGGTAGAGAAGACTACCGATTCTTCCTTTTTGTCTGGTGAAGAGAAAGTAGTCCCATGCCCTCAGTGCGAATCAAAAAACACTCAATTGATCAGCCAATTCGGAAGCACAGCATGTAAGGCACTATATAAGTGCAATGATTGCCTAGAGCCATTTGATTATTTTAAATGTTACTGATAAACAATAGCACTGTTTTTAGGCTACAACACCATAAGCAGGGTGATGTTTTTCAGAAGTAGTTTGGAAAACCGTTATGAAGTAGGGATATTCGCTATCTACAAATATCCCAAGCTATAATTTCAAGAATTAATTAAACACCCAACTCCAATACTATCCTATCTAATTTTGTCTCTAGATGAGTATTCTTCATTTCAAAATTAGCTACATCGTCTAATTTATCATTCACACTAATGTAGAATTTGATTTTCGGTTCTGTACCACTAGGCCTAGCGGCTACTTTAGTTCCATCTTCGGTCACGTAGATAAGAACATTAGATTTTGGTATGTCGATTTTCTGAGTCTTGCCATTTACGAGATCAGTCGAAGTTGAGTTGTTGTAATCCTCAATGATAATCACCTTAGAACCATCAATGCTTTCTAACGGATTCTCTTTGAATCCCATCATCATTTGTTTGATTTCTTCAGCACCACTAAGCCCTTTTTTCACTAGAGAGACCAATCGTTCTTTGTACAAACCATATTGAGTATAGCAAGCTAATAGTTCTTTGTAGAATGAACTGTTGTTTGATTTTGCGTTAGCCGCTATTTCACAAGCAAGTAAAGTCGACGTCACTGCATCTTTATCTCTGACAAAATCACCAACCATGAAACCAAAACTCTCTTCTCCACCACCAATAAATTTTTGATTTGGATAGTCTTTTATCATTTTTGCTATCCATTTGAATCCGGTAAGGGATACTTTACATTCTACATCATATTTATCAGCTAGAATAGGCATCATAGGTGTAGAGACGATGGTGCTGGCTATGAATTCTGTACCGTCGAATCCAGATTTTTTTCTTTGGTCAAGCAAAAATTTAGTCATCAAAACCATGGTTTGGTTACCATTTAAGAGTTCGATCTGACCTTTGTTATTTCTGACTGCAATACCCAATCGATCACTATCTGGATCTGTTCCAATAACGATGTCAGCTCCGATTTTCTCAGCTTTTTCGATGGCCATCTTTAGTGCGGCCGGCTCTTCCGGATTAGGTGACTTTACTGTTGGGAAGTTCCCATCAGGTTTTGCTTGTTCTTCTATAATCGTAACATCGGTATATCCAGCTTTTTCTAATACTTGTGGGATAGCAGTGATAGAAGTACCATGCAGTGAGGTAAAGACTATTTTAAGTTTTTCCTTCTCAGGTGCACCAAAATCACCATTTTCAACACAAGACCCTATGAATGCCTGATCTACCTCTTTATCTATTATAGTAATTAAGTCAGGATTGCTCTCGAAGTTAATATCTTCGAAGTCCAGACTGTTTATGTATGATATTATTGCTTGATCTTCGGGGGGAACTATCTGTCCACCATCAGTCCAGTATACTTTGTATCCATTGTATTCAGGAGGATTGTGAGAAGCGGTAAGTACGATTCCAGCATGACAATTGAGATGTCGTACCGCATACGATAGCTCTGGGGTCGTCCTCAATTCTGAAAATAGATAAACTTGTATTCCGTTTGCTGAAAATACATTTGCAACAGTCCTCGCAAGTGTATCACTATTATGTCTACAATCATATGCAATTACAACTCTTCTTTCTTCGTTGGGATATGTTTTTTTTATGAAATTACTCAGTCCTTGCGTAGCTTTTCCCAAGGTGTATTTATTCACTCTATTGGTTCCAACGCCCATTATACCTCGCATACCTCCAGTACCAAATTCTAAATCTTTATAAAACCTATCTGTGAGATCTAAGGGGTTAACCATCAACGCATTGACCTCATTTATAGTCTTATCATCAAAAACAGATGATGTCCAATATTTTGCTTTTTTCATTACCTGAGCGGTATCCATAGGCTACGTTTGAAGAAAAATTTATTAATAACACAATATGGTAATAATTTACAAAGGCAATAAATTTAAATATGAAAAAGTATGCTGTTTTTATTAGCAAATAATTGATATGGAAACTATTTTTTGTCTAGATTACGAACATTTATAGGCGTTTGATAATAAGTGTTTTGCTTATATTTACTTTAATTTTGTATTTGGATTCAATTCTATTTTTCCCGATTAAATAAATGCAAAGTGTTAAAAAACAACTTAATTACACATATAATTATATTTAATATAATTTTGTATTACGTATGTGAAAACATATAAAACCAACCATGTAGAGTAGATATTTGGAACTTAAATCTTTAACACCATTTAAGTACTAGTTTTATGTATCCAACTAACAAGTTGACCCTTGCATCTAAAACCGCAAAAGGAGATTATCGTTTATTTCGAACGCTCACTTCTAAAATAGGAATATCATCCTTTATTTTTCTCGCTTTTAATTTATTGATATCAATTAATGTTGACGCTCAATCTTGTAATTGTACAGATTATTTGTACGTTACAGACCCAAGTGAGGATTTAATCCACAAATTCACTATTAATCCTGATGGAACCATTGGTACAGAAATAGGGACACCTTGGTTGCCGACAGGATCGATTATAGATCCGCACGGCGTAGTGAGTGATGTAAACGGTAACTTATATTCAGCTCAGATTGATGGGCCTGGAGTTAATAACGACCCTAGTTTTCTTTATCAGCTTTCTTGTGATGGAACTGTGCTAGATAATGACTTTATTCCTAACTGGAATCGTACTATAAATCTAACAACAAAAGGAAATACTCTTTATGCTATCGGAGGTGATTCGCCTAATAATTATTTTCCTTTTTATATCTATGCATATGATTTATGTACTCAGATGGCAATAGACTCTATACAGCTCCCAGATAATGCTGCAGGTAATAATGTCAATGGATGGGATCTCATAGAAGGTTCAGATGGTAATCTCTACTTTACGCAAGGTTATAGTGTAAGTGTTGGAGAGAATCATAAAATATATAGGGTAGAAGACGACCTTTCATCTTATACACTTATTGTTGACTATCCATACCTACCTGGTCATGCTACACACGGTACAGCTCAAGATGAATTTGGAAATTTTTATTTGGCACTTACAGATCAGAATCCAGGAACAACAACCATAGTCAAGTTTGATTCTTCAGGTAATGTTATTAATACAATCACTGATGGGGCAACTAATCAGTCAGGTTTTGCAGGTAGTTGGGGCTTAACCTATCACGAACCGTCGGGTAATATATTTTTAGGTACACTAGGTGATGATTGCGTAGCTGTACTTGATGCAGGAGGAGCTACTGGAAATATGTCATATATTGCTTCGGCAGGTGTTCCTCACGTGCCAGGTGCATATGCTAAGGCATTACATATTGTAAGTGAATGTTGTCCAATAAGCGCTTCGGTTACAATAGACACGACAATTTGTGATTTTTCAGCTGGATTGGTGATTGATCTGTTAGATATTTTAGAATGTGACGGTGGTACCTTCTGCGAGGGTACATGGGCGCCAGAACCTGGTAATGTAGATTTTATATATGATAATTGCGACCAAACAATTACCGCTACCAGCCAAAATGCATGTGGAGCATATACATTTAGTGCTCCTGGAGGAGATGGATCTGCATGTGGTGCATTTGTCGTTACGCTTAATGTAGACGTTGCTAATATTACAGAACCAGTGATCACTTCCGACCAAACGATTTGTGCAGGAGAGACACCAGAGGATATAGCTATTTCTACATTTTCTACAGGCACTGGCCCAGTAACTTATCAGTGGCAATCTAGTACGACTTCTTGTTCAGATGGATTTACAGATATAGTGGGAGAGACTACTTCAATGTATTCACCGTCCGCGTTGACTACTACCACATACTATAGAGTTGTAGCAACAGTGAACGGGAATTGTAACAGTGGAGAATGTACAAAAAATAGTAATTGTTTGACTATTTCAGTTGATACATTGCCAGAAGTCACTTTGACTGATCCATCAGATGTTTGCGTAGATGGTTCAGAATTAAGTTATACAGCGACTCCAGCGGGCGGGACATTTTCATCAGATGCACCGGCAGGATTTGTTGCGGATAATGCGAATGGTACAGCGACGTTAGATCCATCCTTGGCTGGAGCGGGCACATATGATATCACATATTCCTACACAGATGAGAATGGATGTCGATCGAGTGAGACAGTAAGCGTTACGATCAATGCATTACCAGAAGTTACTTTGACTGATCCATCAGATGTTTGTATTGGTGGAGATGATTTAATGTTCACAGCAACACCTAGTGGTGGAATATTTACAACTGATGCACCTAACGGATTTACAGCTAATAATTCGGCGGGTACAGCAACGCTAAACCCAACAGATGCAGGTCCAGGTCAGTATAATATTACTTATAACTATGTAGATGAAAATGGTTGTGAAGCTTCTCAAAGTGTCTCAGTTTCAATTTGTGAATTTGATTTAGCATTGACTAAGGTATATAATGATGCATTATCAGATAACCCGATATTGCCGGGAAGTACAGTCGTTTTTGACATAGAAGTATTCAATCAAGGAACAGTTGATGCATTTGATATCAATATAAATGATTACATACCAAACGGATTAATTCTTAATGATAGTCAGTGGACAGAAAATGATGGGGTAGCCGTATTAAATACACCGATTCCAACAATTGCAGTCGGAACAAGTGAAATAGTTCAAATTGAATTTATAGTAAGTTCAACTATGATTGGAGGGCCTATTACGAATAATGCTGAAATTGCATTTGCAACAAAAGATGACAATTCTGACATTAATACACCAGATTCAGATAGCACACCAAATAACGAAGATGGGACTACACCGGACCCAGTGGATAATGATACTGATGCTGAGGATGGTAGTGATGATTATGATCCTGCGACAATTATTGTTACGAATCCATTTGTTAGCATAGGAAGTACCGTATTTTCAGATGCAAATAATGACGGTGTTTTTGATGAAGCTACTGAAGATGGACTACCAAACATTGTAGTAAAACTCTATGATGATATCGATATGAATGGTGTGCCTGATGGTGCAGCCATAGATAGTGTCGTTACAGATTCAAATGGAGATTATTTCTTTGATAGCTTACTAGTAGGGGATTATATAGTAGGCGTGACCCCACTAGACAGTCTACCATTGAGTAGTACACCGACGAATACGGCAGACGATCAGACAGATAATGATGACAACGGAATCCAAGCGTCGAGCGGTGATGAGATATTCTCACCAAGTATTAATCTAGCACCAAATACAGAGCCAGAAAATGAGACTGGACAAGGCGGCGATCAAGATGCAGCAAATGATGACGATGGTGATATGACAGTAGACTTCGGGCTCTATGGAGTTTATGATTTAGCGATTGATAAATCGTTCAACAGTTCTAGTACCGATCCGATTGCACAGGGCAGTACGGTTACATTCGACGTAACAGTCACGAATGAAGGGACGCTAGAAGCGTTCAATGTATCCGTGATAGATAACATTCCGATG
>CALLMH010000080.1 GCA_938007965.1 uncultured Saprospiraceae bacterium
CCCGAGGTGTAGTTACATGTTAGTAGATTATCACTGCCTGCGGATAGGAATATACCTTTGGTCTGTTCTGATTCGTTTGCACTTGTAGGGAATCGTATCACATTATCACATGTTACATTACCACTTGATCCAAGCAATGCGATCCCGACAGATTCTGTAAGATTATGATGGTCACCTGCTGCGATTATTTGATTATTTTGGATAAAATTACCTCCTCCGCTAAAGACTGCAATCCCAGCTGATTTATCTTTAATTTTTATCGAGATATTATCAGTTATAGAATAATCTTCACTATTAATAAACTCACTCACCAAAATTCCTATACCACGCTCTTCCGTAACGTCAATCGTATTATCTGATATTGTCATTTCTTGTGTTGGGCTATTAGCCCGTAATTTTACAGCTTGGTGGTCGATTTCTATATCATTGTTCACTATTCTTGTAATTCTATTTTGAGCTTCATATACATCAAAACCAATTTTACCGCCCTTCACAGTATTGTTTAGTATAATTGAATTTGCTTGTTTGACTCCAATAGCACGATAATTTGAATTGAAATTATTCTGCAAGAAAATCCCTGAGTTACCCTGCCCACTAAGGTAGATAGCATTTCCGTTTATGTCTGATGTGATGAGATTGTTACTGTTCGTACCGCGAATATTATCAAAACTAGAGTCTCCGCCTACAATACTATTAGTATTTAATAGAATAATACCATTACTCATATTTGAGAATGAACTTTTATTTACCATTACTAACGGGATACTTTTTGCCACCATTCCAGCATATGGTGCACTGGATGAGAATGAATAAGTAGGTAAATACTCAGAATCGGTAGTAAAGGTATTATTCGAAAATCCATCAACTACAAAGTCCTCTTCGGGTTGAGCTTTCATATCAATACCAGTATGATTATTTATGAATGTTGTATTTGAAACATTCAATGATCTACTTCCACGGCATTCTAGAGCTATATCGGCATTTTTTATTGAACTATTACGAATTGTAATGTGTGAAGGATCTGAAGCTATTACCCCCTTCCATTTTTGATTTCCGCAGACATCTAAGACAGAGTTGTCTATTAGTAATGAAGCTGGGGTATCTAATCCACCTTGTAAGGTGAATTCATATCTTAAGTAAATACTAGATCCTGGACTAAAGTTTATCTCAGAATTTGCCATTATACAATTTTGTCCTTGTAGTCTCATCGCTCCATTGATATCTAGGATAAACCGAAGCGGACTATCAAAATCTCCTGTACCACAAGTCGCTGATATTATCGTGTTTACTGTAGTGCCAAATTTTTCAGCTAGTGCTTCTGTCAAATTTCCAAAAGCATTACCTACGAACTTAGCATACCAAAAGTCAGCACTAATTCGAATATCAAACTGACCTTCACCCCCGCCAGCTTGATTAGTAACAGTGGTGGTTATTGATGTTCTAGGATACTGCACGTTAGTATTCGAATTATTTGGGAAATTTATACCACTTAATCTATGTACTTTATACTTAAATTCTTTTTCCATATTTTCATTCATCCCAGGAGTCATAGTTCCTCGATAAAGCATGAAATTTGTATTGTTCTCTACTAGGGTAAATCCATCTGGCAATTCCGTAAATTCTATATCAGTTTCATTATTTGGGCCATACTTATTGAGTTTGAATGTAAAAGTTCTCGCTTCTGAATTACATCCACCTGTAGTAATGATTTTAAACGAGCTCTCGCCGTACCCATCTTCAAAACAGTCTTTTTCGGTAATGTTAAGCTCTAGCCCAGCAACTCCAGACGCTATAGAAGTGAATCCTTCACCGTTTTCACCTATAGCTGAATACATCATTTCACAAAAGTCGCAATCACTAGTATTTAAATTTGAGGTGCAATCAGCTTCCTCAATATTGGATATTATACTATTAATATTATTAGAAGATAGTTTGTAATCATTCGGGTCATTTAGATTATCAGCACCAAATTCACACATGAAGTAATCTGAAGAACCAGTACATAATTGTGGATTTATAAGATGTTCGTGACTTGCACCAAGAGAGTGTCCTACTTCATGTGCAACTCGATCTTCCAAAAAGCCACCTGTTGGGTGCCTTGAAAAAGATGTTTTGAAATAAGGATTACCAAGGTTACACATATTAGAACCTTGCGAATGCCCTAGAGGCGCATTTTGATAAGTAGTTATATGATGCGCAGCATCTACTTCTAAACATATTTTGTCAATCCAAGCAAAGTTTAATTGATTAAATAATGTGCTATTGTTTGAAAAACTTCCCGCTCCCATAATAAGTTTAATTGGCGTAAGTGAAACCATGTTTATCCCATTTGCAGCTTACATTATATTAACATCACTTATTACATTCCCCAATTTCATTTCAAAATCATCTGGATGAGACATTTCAACAGATTGATCATAAGAATATCCTACTTGAACAATGTCCGTCGAACTCGATCTTACTTCTGGTCTACTTTTCTTCTTTTTCTTATAGCCGTCTTTTGATATTTCAATTTTTGATGCAAAAGAATCCTGATATTCGTATATCAAAGTTTTCTCAGCGGAGACAAAAACTGTAGTTCGTTTAATCCCATCACTCTTTTCGAAGTAAAATATATTACTCTCTTCAATTGGCTTGATGTATTTTTTCCTTTTTAGGTTTTTAATTTCTATCCCATCAATTTTTAAATTAATGGATTCATTATCAATGGATCGTTTTGAATTTCTAAATGAATCATAGAGCTCACTGTGATTGACTTTATTATTTATTGTAATCCCCCTTTGCGCCAAGCAAAAAGTGCAGCTAAAGAGCGAAAATAGTAGAATGAAAAATACTGATGTTTTCATGATAAGTGGTAATTTATGTGAATAATAGATGATCTTAACTTGGTTTGCCGATTGGTTCTAATGTAATTGAAGACTAATTTACTCTATTTTTTTCATAAAAGCAATAACTTAGCTCCTCGTTATCATCCTAAAATGATGATATAATACAACCTAAGAAGATAATAATACATGGATCAGGATCAGACTGTAGATAAATCCGCTAGAAACCGAAAATGGCTCAAGATTGCTAAGTTCACGATGTGGACGTTTGCTATTGCATTGGTGCTCAGTATGTTTTATTTGTTTTTTAGTATCAATAAAGGAGACCTTCCTACTTTTGAGCAATTAGAAAATCCAGAATATGACCTTGCATCTGTGATCTATGATGCGAATAAAGTGCCATTTGGTAAGTACTTCGTTGAGAATCGGGAGACGATCAAGTTTGATGAATTATCACCAAATGTGTTGGATGCATTGATCTCTACGGAAGATGAGCGATTTTTTGAGCACTCGGGGATTGATGTGATGGCATTGTTTAGAGTGGCATTCAAGACAGTATTACTCCGACAAGATAGCCAAGGTGGAGGATCTACGATATCACAACAGCTGGCGAAGCTACTATTCGAAAGGCCGAGTACAAGAGGAATGGGTAAGGTAAAGCGTACCATGGTATTGGTAGAGACTAAGCTCAAAGAATGGATCACTGCCGTAAAAATAGAACAACGATATACCAAAGAGGAGATCATAGCGATGTACCTCAATAAGTTTGAATTTATCAATGGAGCACACGGTATAGAAGCTGCGGCGCAAACGTACTTCAGCAAGAATCAAAAAGACCTCGCACCAGACGAAGCGGCTGTATTGGTCGGTATGCTACAAAATCCAAGTCTATATAATCCTCGAAGATTCCCAAAGAAGGCGGAAGAAAGGAGGAATACGGTACTATACCAAATGTACAAATCTGATAAGATCACGAGTGAAGAACGAGACAGCCTGTCGAAGAAAGAGATCGTGATGGATGATTTCGAGCGGAAGACGATGAGTGAGGGTCCAGCACCGTATTTTAGGAGTGAATTGACGAAATGGTTGAGAACCCTATTCGTAGAAAAAGAGATCAAGAAACCAGATGGTACCGATTATAATATCTACACTGATGGGCTGAAAATATATACGACGATAGACCTCAGCTACCAACGGAATGCAGAAGAGGCAATGCAAGAGCACATGAAGTGGAATCAGGAAAGATTCTGGAGGACATGGAAATATAAGGATCCGTGGACTTTTGAAGCGGATGAGTATCAGAAAAAAATCAGAGCTGAGGTACTTGAAAAAAGAGTAAAGTCTTCTGAGAGGTACCAAACAATGAGAGCGCGATATCTTGGAGAGATTATAGAAAAAGTAAGAAGTCGAGAAGCCGATATGCCGCTCAATGATCCCGCGATCAAAGCTCTGGTGAGGATCGATGATGGTAAGACGACATTTTCGACAGAAATCGAGGAGGAATATCTCAAGAAGAAATACAA
>CALLMH010000081.1 GCA_938007965.1 uncultured Saprospiraceae bacterium
AACATTGCACTATCAAAAGGAGTAATTTTTATAGAGTGTCTTGAGACAAAGGAACAAACACTCGAGAAAATTCTCCCAGCACTGCAGTCAAAAACATTGCACTGTCAAAAGGAGTAATTTTTATAGAGTGTCTTGAGACAAAGGAACAAACACTCGGGAAAATTCTCCTAGCACTGCAGTCAAAAACATTGCACTGTCAAAAGGAGTAATTTTTATAGAGTGTCTTGAGACAAAGGAACAAACACTCGAGAAAATTCTCCCAGCACTGCAGTCAGAAACATTGCACTGTCAAAAGGAGTAATTTTTATAGAGTGTCTTGAGACAAAGGAACAAACACTCGGGAAAATTCACCTAGCACTGCAGTCAAAAGAATTGCACTATCAAAAGGAGTAATTTTTATAGAGTGTCTTGAGACAAAGGAACAAACACTCGGGAAAATTCTCCCAGCACTGCAGTCAAAAGAATTGCACTGTCAAAAGGAGTAATTCTTATAGAGTGTCTTGAGACAAAGGAACAAACACTCGGGAAATTTCTCCCAGCACTGCAGTCAAAAACATTGCTCTATTAAAAGGATAACACTTAAAAAAAATCTCCTATTCAGTTATTCAAAAAAAAACTAAAGAATGAAAACGAAAATAATTAGCGTTATCGGAGTTTTACTATTCTCCGTATTTACAAGTATCATTAATGCTCAATCATCAAGTGAGCTTGCTAATAGTCTAATCTCCACAGTATCATCCGAAATCAATATACCTAAGGGGATAGGAATGAAGAAGCATGTTCTAGAAGATCGCATTCAGAGTAAGGTTTTACTAGATATTGAAGAAAAGTCTTCCGAGCTGGTATCTGACGGTATAGAGTCTATAGAGTTTACCAAGATGGCTATAAGTGCTATCAAAGAAGACGATAGGGGTTTAGCAATTGATCATATATCGAGTGCTCTTGGAAGGATAGAGACAATAAGGCTGAGGAACCCTGAGATGGTATCTATTCCCATCCGCAGAGTAGTCCGTACAGACGATGTAGATACAGACCTATCATCTATAAAATTAGTAAAAGAAAATATTGGCCAAGCCTTGAATGAGAATAAATTTCATCTCGCAAGGAAAGAACTTGAAGCTCTTATAAGTGAGGTGCGAGTAGAAACTACGAGCATACCTATTAGTACATTTCCAGATTTATTAAAAGGCGCTATTTTATCTATCGAGAATAATGATACTAAAGTAGCCATATCGAATCTTAGCACTATGCTCAATACCTTGGTCGTAGATAAGCAGTATATATCACTGCCATGTATGAGAGCTGAAGTCTTACTGGAGGAGTCACTGACCATACAGCCTGGACATACGGACCAAGTGGCTAATAGAAAACTATTGCTGGCGAGTGCTAGAGATCAGATCAATATTGCATTCGAGTTGGGTCAAATAAAAAAGGAATCCTACCAAATTATAGAATCAAAAATTGAAGAAGCCAAACGAACGATTGGTACTTCTAAGTTCAAAGATTTGGTCGAAGATGCTGTGACTACCATAGCTTTTACTAAGAATGAATATAATGAAAGCGACAATATTGAAATTTGATTGGAAACTGTAAAAATAGAAACGAGTATTAAAAACAATTGAAATGGAAACGAAAATAATGAAAGTAGAGCCTAAGCCTAATGGTTATTATGATGTGTTTTTTAAGTTTTTACCGATCCCTGTAGAGATGAATAAAGGATATCTTAAGACCATAGTAGAAAATATCGAATCCATAGAAAATAAGTAAAATTAATATTAAACATATTTGAAAATGAACACAATGAAAGTAAAAAACATCTTGGCTTCTATATTAAGTATGGTATTATGTATAGGAGTATATCACTACATGTTCAACAATAGTGAAAATACGATAAAAATCGAGCATGTTACAGCTTCGGCAGGGAAGAATGCCGTGATGACATTAGATAATGATGGAAACTTAAAACCTCTTGCATTTACCCAAACAGCGGAGGATGTATTGACAGCGGTAGTCCATATCAAAAGTACGCAGGTTGGTGAGCTAAATCCTCAATCTAGAGGACAGAGAAATAGAAGCCTTCCGGATCCCTTCAATGATTTTTTTGGAGATCAGTACTTTAGGTTCGAATCTCCTCAGCGAATGCAGAACAGACCCAAAGTAGGATCAGGATCCGGTGTGATAATCAATCAGGATGGCTATATCGTAACCAATAATCATGTGGTGGCTAATGCCGATGATCTGGAGGTAACTTTAAATGATAATCGAACCTTCAAAGCGATGGTAGTAGGTACTGACCCTTCTACTGATTTAGCACTGATCCAGATAAAAGCCGATAACCTGCCTACAGTACCGATGGTGAATAGTGATGATATTAAGATAGGGGAATGGGTACTGGCAGTCGGTAATCCTATGGGACTCAATTCGACAGTGACCGCTGGGATAGTAAGTGCCAAGGGGCGAAACATAAATATCTTAAAAGAGAAATTCGCCGTAGAGTCATTTATCCAAACGGATGCTGCCATCAATCCGGGTAATAGTGGTGGTGCATTGGTTAATCTTGATGGCGGCTTGATCGGAATCAATACAGCGATCGCTAGTCCGACGGGAAGCTACTCAGGATATGGATTTGCCGTTCCATCGAATATTGTCAATAAAGTCATAGAAGATCTACTCACTTATGGGACTGTCCAACGGGGAGTACTCGGTGTCATGATACGTTCTGTAGACGGAAATCTCGCTAAGGACAAAAATCTCTCTATCAACAAAGGGGCATATGTAGATAGTCTATTAGAGACGAGTGCAGCTGGCATGGCTGGGGTCGAAGTAGGGGACGTAATTGTAGAAGTAGATGGTCACAGTATAGCTTCTTCACCTGACCTACAGGCTACGATAGCGCAGCGAAGACCTGGTGATGAGATAACTGTCACAGTCAATAGAAGTGGAAAACTTGTTGATCTGAAGGTAACCTTGATCAATACAGAAGGAAACTTAGCCGTCGTAGAAAAAGAGCATAAAGAGATCCTTTCCATATTGGGCGCTGAACTAAATGATGTCGATAAAGCTACTCTTAAGAAGCTAGATATTGAGGGAGGCGTAGAGGTTACTAAGTTGTACGCAGGGAAGCTCAGGAAACATACAGGAATTAGAGAAGGGTTTATCATTACTAAAATAGATGGAAAAAGTATCTCTTCCAAAAAGGAGTTAATTGATATTTTAGAAAGTAAGAAGGGGGGCATCATGTTAGAGGGAACATATGAAGATCTTCCTGGAGAGTACTATTATGCATTTGGAATTTAATCTTGAGTAAATCAAATGCGAATGTTGCAGCACATCGAGCAAGTCTTGGTGTGCTGTTTTTATTTGGTGGATTCTAGAAGGGATGCTCATTAGTAAGGGCACTTTCTAAATGTGGGTATTTTATAAAGTTGCTGAAATAAGTTAACTTGGCCTAAGTCAGTAGAAAGACTGTTATAGAATAAGGATATTTGTTATTTACGGATATCCCTCTAGTAGAACCATTTTATCCCAACAAAAAATGTCCTCGGTTGCGCAGGACCAAATACGAAGTTACTATCTCTGTTTTTGCCAATGTCAAATGTTTCTTGATAGCTATTGAACACGTTTTTGATTCCACTGTAGATTTCTAGATTGGTATTAGAAATAATTGGAAGCTTATACCCTAACTTGATACTGACATCAGAGAATGAGGGAGTAGATACGATCTCATCAACAGTCTGATTAGGTGCTCCTGCAAAATGTGGGATGATCATACTTCCAGTATAAACATAATTGATATTAGCATTAATGTTTTTGTTGGGACTGATTGATAGATTAGCAAATCCATAGACATTTGGTGTACGGATGAAATCTCTTATCCCTTCTACTTCGTCGATATATTGCACTTTATTTTCAAATTGGCTAGACTGTATCGTAAGTCCCGTTTCCAATTGAACTTGTCGATTATAATTTGCTCTCAACTCGATGGTTGATCCTTTGACAGTGGCACTCTGGTCATTTCGCTTTTCGAATAATTCTCCAAAGTCATCTTCTCCGACTGGCGCTAGTGTGAATGCATCATTGAGCCGTGTGTAGAAACCCTCTACAGTAAATCCTGCCACCCAAACATCGGTCGGTCGGTCATAATTGATAGATGCGCTATAGCTTTGTGATGTTTCTTCTTTTAGAACTTCTGACAGAATCACTCTAGATACACCCCCTCCTGAAAATGCGATGTGGAGATCTGTATCGAAAGCTTGCGGAGCTCTAAATCCTGTACCATAACTGGCTCTTACTTGTGTATTCTCTCCATACTTGTAGAGGAGTGATAATCTTGGACTTAGCACTAGACGATCTACTAAGTTGTGTTGATCTATTCTTAATCCCGACAGCATATTGAGCGATGGTAATATCTCCCAGTCACTCTGGATAAATGCACCTAGATTTTTAGTAACTTGATCAATGTTGTAATTGTAACTTTCTATCTCATCGACGGTGTCATCTACGATTAATTCCGTACCGAAGGTCAGTTGGTTGGACCCATTAAGGAAGTCTGTAAGGTTATGATTAAGTTGGATTCCGCCCTGTATCGTCTTCGTCAATGAAGTACCATAAGGAGGATTGGTCAAGTGATTTGTATATGCTTCTTCGTCTACTAAGTCTGGAACTATCCCAGTATAGTGATCACGATCCGTATTTTGCCATACTGTGTATCCTATGAAGTTGGATTTATCATCGTTGAAGTTGATTTGGTAATCCGCACTAGCCATCCATACGTTGTGTGTCCTTTCTTCTGATTGGAGTGCTAAGTGAGCTGGTTTATCTGTCAATTCACCTCCGTATCTATATTCATTGAGATTAGAAATACTAAATTCTACTTTTTGATTGTCGGAGGGCAAGATGAATGCACTCATTCCGATAGATGTATTTTTGATCTCTGGGATCTCAGAGAAGTTATCATTATTATGATCATAGGCGTCTCTTTCTCTACGATTGAGAAAGAATGATATTCCACTATTTTTATCGCTGCCTACTAGGGTACTGTTGGTATTGAGTATATAATCGCTGGCCCCTCCATTGATGTTTTGATAGGAGGTATTCACACTGTAGCTATTGGTCGATGGGATCTTGGTCATTACATTTACGGTGCCACCTATAGCACTAGAGCCATAGAGTGATGATCCTCCACCGCGGATTACTTCAATCTTATCGATCATATTCACAGGTATCTTCTCTAGTCCTTACAGCCCAGTAAGCGGACTGAATATCGGTCTTCCGTTGATCAATATTTGAGAATATCCGCCTGCCAGCCCATTCATCCTTAGTTGAGTATAGTTACACGTTTGGCAGTCTGTTTCTACTCTAAGGCCTGGTTGGAACTTTAGCC
Source organism: uncultured Saprospiraceae bacterium (assembly GCA_938007965.1). GTDB lineage: Bacteria > Bacteroidota > Bacteroidia > Chitinophagales > Saprospiraceae > CAJXUU01. The sequence goes on from CALLMH010000081.1 coordinate 5,384, forward strand.
CTTCGGATAGGTTACAGGCTTGTATATTATCGAGGGTTTTACTATCGATTACATTTACTATTACCGCTGATTTTGTCTTCCTTTTGAATGTCTTAGTGCCAGTGACTACGATCTCATCAAAGAGCATTATGTCAGCTTCCAGCATGATTTCTAAGTTCTCATTTTTGTAAAGGTCTATTGCTAGAGTTTTAGTTTTGTATCCGATGAAACTGATTTCGATTTCATGCTGCCCGTTAGCTACATTTTCAAAAGTAAATAATCCATCTATATCTGTTTGGGTAACTGACTTATCATCAAGATTGATGCTCACAAATTCTAATGGTCCTTCATTAGTTATAACTCTTCCTGAGATGGTATTCTGCCCGCTGACACTTAGAGAGAATAATAGTACTAGTGCTGTATAGAAGTAATGCTGTATGTTCAAGTCCAATAATTTTGTGTCGCAAAAATAATAAGTTAGTTGGTGCCTAACAATTATTTAAACTATACTTTTATATCTTTGGTTTAGAAAATCATCTATGCCTACGCAGACAAAAGAGAATTACTTAAAAGCTATCTATTTTCTAACTACTAGTGGAGAAGCAGTGACAGTCACCGCATTGGGTAAGTCGATGCAGGTCAGTAAGCCTACAGCTAATAATATGATCAAGAAGTTAGCTGCAAATGGATGGATCAATTATGAGAAGTATAAGCCTTTGCAATTTACAGAGAGGGGGGAGTTAGAGGCAGCACTCATCATTCGAAAGCATCGGCTTACTGAGATGTTTTTGGTAGAAATAATGGGTTTCGGATGGGAAGAGGTACATCAAATTGCCGAAGATATGGAGCACCTAAAAACGGAAGAGTTATTTGACAGGATGGATGAGATGTTGGGTTATCCTACAGTAGATCCCCACGGATCGCCGATTCCAGATAAAGAGGGTGTTTTCGATAGAAAGTCTTATGCGTCTTTGTCATCAGTAGGAGTAGGAGGGAAGGCAGAGCTTCGAGCAATAAGCGATAGTTCCGTAGCGCTACTCCAGATGCTGAACGAAAAGGGAATAAGTCTAGGCACAAAATTTACTATAATCAAGATCGAGGAATTCGATAAGTCGATGGTTGTAAATTATAGAAACGCTGAAGAAGTAAGTCTTAGTCATGAAGTCTGCAAACGTCTCATGGTAGATGAGACTACTTATTCAGTCCGTGTAAGTAAAGATCTAAAATCATAACGTCTCCCCAATCCTAGCCGAATACAATAGATATATAAATCTATTGATCAATAACTTTCTAGAAGCTTCCACTTGCTTATATCTACTTTCTAGATATTTGTTTTCTCTACTATTGACTAGGAATATTGAGCTTTCTCCGACTGATAATTTTCTAAGCTCTGCAATCAACATATTATTGTAATTTGCCATGGTCTCATTTAGTAGTTGATACTGACGTTGGGCCTGCCGGATATTATTGATATACGTATTGAGTTTGACTGAGATTTCTTGATTCTTTGTAGTTCTCTTAAATTCTGTATTCAGGATTTTAATCTTATTGAGTTGTATTTTACCTCTTTGTTTTCTTTGTAATATAGGATAAGAAAATGACGCTCCGAGTTTGAAGTTGTTTGGATTAAACTGATCAAACAATGCGTCATCGGCCACGGCGACTAATGGGTTGTACATTAGTCTAAGGTCAGGTTTTATTTCTTCTCTCGCTAGACGTTGATCTATATCTATTTCTGCAAGTTTGTAATCTATGAGCAGTAGCTCAGGATGAGAGGCTATCCATTGATCTTGAAGTAAGACTAAGCTATCTAATGTGACTCTCAATAGATTAATGTCCATAGCTTCAGGAATAGCGTCATCTTTAAGTTCTATCGGAGTGACACCTTCTATCCAGAGATAATTATTGAGCGCTAGGGTAGCATTTTCTATTATTTGTTCTGCTTTTTGGAGTTCTAGTTGCCTGTTCTGTAGCGATATGTACGATTCTAGCGTGTCAATAGCGGGTTTGTCACCATTGATGTAGCTTTGTCGAGTACCAGAAAATCGGATGGAGGACAACTCCAATCCTTCTAGTGCGATATCGAGGTACGCTTTTGCGGCCTGCCACTCTAAGTAGGTATTAGAGGCTTCGAAGAGTAACTTGTTGACCATGAGTATTTGTTCTTGCTCGGTCACAGATTGAAATATGTCAGCTCTCTTTAGTTCAGCTCTACGATTATCTAATATGAAACCTCGACCTAGAGGTACACTGATTCCCGCATTCCATAGACCTCGTGAGGGCAGCGCATCACTGGCATCTAGGAAGTCACCTGCTGTACGATCATATCCTGCTTTTAGATCTATACCATACCACGTCGGGACTTTCACGGCACTACTGATCACAGAATAATAATTACTGCCACTGTATGATTTATGGTTCCAATCCGCTTCTACTTTAGGGTCGAATCCTCCTCTAGCCATCATTTTGGTACTAGCGGCCATATCGTTGAGTAATTTAGCTTGGTATGTGACGGGATGATGCTCTTTGACGATACTGATGTATTCATCGAAAGTAAGAACGTTATCATCTTGAGCAATGGTCATCAGACTGTATGCACTAAATATTAATACTAAGATGTACTTCATGAACTCATTGCTTTTATATCTGCTACAGTAAGACCATGTGGTTGTGGTCTTTCGTCATTATCAACGCGTACGAATACGATTTTATCAATCGAGATAATCGTTTTTTGCGTAAATAAATTTCTTACGAGGCACTTCATTGTGATACTTGTTCGACCGATAGATACGAACTCCATTCCTATTTCTATGACATCTCCTTGCTTAGCGGATGATATGAAATTGATCTCTGAAATGTATTTGGTGACTACTTTTTGAGTATTCAATTTTGTCATTGTGTATATTCCAGCTTCTTCGTCGATCCACCGCAGTAGTGCTCCTCCAAACAGGGTGTTGTTTGCATTTAGATTTTCGGGTTTTATCAACTTTCTAGAGTGAAATTTCATGTTTGTCAGGTTTAACTTTATTATTTCACCTTTCTAAGTGGTGCTTTTGTTTTTATTTTTTTGGATTTTGCGTCTTTATAGTAATCAGCTGGAAATCCATTCAGCTGTCTCCATAATTCATAACCTACGCTTACATCATTCAGTAAGGTTATAGTGTTGGCTCCACCGCCTACACGGACTTCAATAGGCCATGGAAGATCATCAGGATCCTGAGATATAAGTACTCTGTATTTGCCATTTTCACTGATGTCATTATTTATGGCGAATATTTTTCCACCAAAAGTACCGTAACTACTATTTGGCCATCCGCTAAATACGATCGCAGGCCATCCATCGAATTGGACCCTTACCTTTTGGCCTAGCTCCAAAAGTGGCATATCCATTGGGTTGATGAAAGTTTCGATGGCAAGATTATATTTTTGAGGGATTATGTTTACTACTGATTCTCCGGCTTTGATTAGCTCTCCGATTCCTGTTGTGAGTGCTTCGGTGACTGTACCATTTATTGGTGACAATATAAAAAAGTTAGATTGCCTAACTTCGTATGTGTTGTATTGTGATTGGAGTTTGTTTTGCGTAGCATCAGCATCATATTTAGCTGATAATGCAGACATTCTATCCGATTTGGTTTTTGCTATTTTATTATCGAAGTCATTAGTGATGGCGATGATATTTGCTTGGAGATTTGTAAGTTCATTTCTATTCGTATTTATTTTGTTTTCGATAGAGATCACCTTTGCTTGAGCTTCTCGGATAGAGAGTCGCTTTTCTTCTAGATCTGTGAGAGATTTTAATCCTTCATCAAACAAGTTCTGTATTCGTTCCAATTGGTTGGTCGCTATTTCTGCTTTTGTTTTTGCCGCCACTAAGTCTATGCTATCACTTTGTATCTTTAGGAGTGTTTGCTTGACTTTTATTTGATTTTGCTCTAGTTTTATTGCTTTACCATTGACCAATGCTTCCAACACTTGACTGAGATTAGCTGCTTTTTGAAGGTATGCTTTAGAAGATTCTCCTTTTGCAGCTATTTGGATATTCGTATTGTCGAGTATTTTAGGATCCATATAGTCCTCCTTGACTTCTGATATCTGTAATATTGTGTCTCCTACAGATACGACAGCACCTTCCATTACGTACCATTTTTCGATCTTTCCACCTATGGTAGCTTGGATTGATTGTGGTCTATCATCAGGGCTCAATGTAGTGACATTTCCCTTTGCTCTGATGTTCTGTGTCCATGGCAAAAACATGGCAAAGAATCCCACTATCAACAATATGGTCATTACTACGATGAGTGCTTTAGAGACAATTTGTTTTTCTAAAGTTTGAAAAGATTTATACTTCGCTAAATCTATATTTTTACTTACGCTTTTTAGACTAATATTGAGCATGTCTTACAAGTTTGAGATGTTATCTGTAATCACTCTACCATTATCTAAGTGGATAGAATGAGGAATATATTTAGACCATATATGATCTACTGCAGTAACAATGATTGACCAATTATTCTTCTTTGAAGTAAGATTCCGTATGATTATCTCTTTTTCTATTGCTGGCACGTGGTCGAGCGGGTCTTCAAGAAGGAGTAGGGCAGGATTACTTACTATGGCCCTAGCCAATATGATCTTATTGATGGCAGATCTAGGGATACGCTGACCTTCAGGATCTAGCGTAGTATTCAGTCCTAGTGGCAGTGTTTTTATGAATCCTTCAAGATTTACCAACTCTATGGCATTGACTACATCTTGGGTTTTTATATTCTCTCTACCCATTGAGATATTATTCAAAACGGAACCTTGGAATATCTGATTGTTACTCAATGCGTAACCGATATGTTGCCGGAGTGAGTTTCCATTCACAGACTGTATAGATAGCCCATTAAATAAAATCACCCCATCTTTTGGATTGTTGATTCCTGCAATTAGATTCATCAAAGTAGACTTTCCTGAGCCCGATGACCCGGTAATCACTACAGACTCACCGCTTGGTACTTCGAAGCTGATATCGTCTAAGATATTGGAATTGTTATCAGGAAATGCGAATTTCACATTCGTTACAGATACGGACATTTTATCGATTTCGTCATCAAAGCAGAGACCACTTTCATTATCTAATTCCATGTCAGTGACATATCCGATTTTTTCTAGAGCGGTTAATACATCATAAATAGAGTCTAGAGATTTGATGAGTTTTTCTACACTATTGATAATAAGGATGATGATGATTTCTGCCGCCACGAACTGACCAATATTCATTTCTTGCTGGAACACCAGCATCCCACCGATGACTAAGAGCCCCGCTGCTACGAGTACTTTAAATCCTATCAGACTTATGAACTGTCCAAGTAATATACGGAAGTGTGATTCTCTGGCATACAGATAATTGGATACTCGGGTATCCGTATTTTGTAAAGATATCTCAGGGTCTTTGATCAGTTTGAATGACATCTTAGTCCTCGCGATTTCTTCTAGCCAGTGCGCTACATCATACTTGTGCTTGGATTCTTTTAGGCTCGTCTTTAATCCTCTAGGACCTGTGAATACTATAATGGTATAGACTAAGGCTACCAATGCCACTCCAAATAGTATGAAAAATGAATGATACATACTCAACACTACAAGACCTGCTATGATCTGAAATGCCGCTAAAGAAAAATCTATAAGTATTTTTGGTAATCCTTTTTGGATCGTAATCGTATCGAAAAATCTATTGGCAAGTTCTGGTGCGTAGTATCTATACAGTTCACTGTATTTTATTCGAGGTATACGATAAGCAAACTCGAATGAAGCTCTACTGAATATATTTTGGGCTATATTTTCAACAATCCTCAACTGTAATAATTGGAATACTCCTGTAAGAGCGATACCTATCAGTACAAATACCACTAAAATTATCCAACTCGTAGAGACTTCTCCTCCCTGAATCAAATTAATAATCGCCTGGATACCAAGAGGTAGGGATAGATTGACCAATCCGTTAAGCAATGCGTATATGTATACTTGGGTGATTTCTCTCTTGTCTACGGAGAGTAACCTTTTTAACCGCTGCATCGGTTTGAAGATATTTGCATTAGACGCCATGGAGCTTTTGTGTTTTATTTTTCGATTATGTAAACAACTTCAGTCTGTAATAGTTTTACTATTAATGATAATATGTAAACTACCTTTATATGTCTCCAATTAATGTTTCCATTAAGATCAATGATACGATTTATATAAGAGATCCTCTTGGGACGAAATTGGGAAGAAATCTGATCAAACATGCTATTGTTTTAATTTACGATATTGGGTACGAACAATTCAATTTCAAGAAATTAGCTCAGTCTATGGGATCTACGGAAGCCTCCGTGTACCGCTATTTTGAGAATAAGTATCAACTTCTCGTATACCTTGTCGCTTGGTATTGGGATTTTATGCACTTTATGGTTTGTATGGATATCAGAAATATAAGTGATCCTAAAGATAAATTAATAAAAGCCATATCTACGCTTGTTAATTCTTTGGATAGTACGATGACGCCTAGTTACATCGATCAATCTAAGTTGCATGACGTCGTGGTAGAAAATGCTAGTAAAGTATATCATAATAAAGATGTAGACTTACTTAATAAAGAAGGTTATTATATGAGTTACAAGACAATCATTAAAACATTTTCTGAGATAATCTTAGAAATAGATAATGATTTTGAATATCCCGTAGGTTTTGCGACTAATTTGATAGAACAGTCCTTGAATTATGAATATTATCTCAATCATCTGCCAAGTCTTACCGATGCAAAAGCGACTGGTAACTCAAACGAAAAGACAATGCACATGATCAAGTATATGATAAAAAAAGTACTCGGCATATAATTGTTATCCATATATCATTACTAAAGAAATGAGATTGACACTATGGCCAATCTCATTTTCTGACATGAAAAATCTACTATTCTTTTATTGATTACACATATATAAGTATAGGTCGGCATGCTTCGAGTACCCTTTTTCTATACTTTCATTTATATCTTCGCATCCTCTTACAGTTTCACCCTTTAGCACTTGGCTCAAGCCTCTATAAAATAGTACGTCATGGTCGTCCTCATGATTGGCTAAGTATACATCGAAATCCTTTACTGCGTTAGAATATTCTCCGTAGATGAAGTATAGTCCTCCTCTGACGTAATAATTTTTATATTCATTTGGATGATCTTCTATAAGTTTATTGATTTCTATCATAGCTTTTGTATACTCTCCAGCCGCTTTTAACATTGTGCTATAGTTTAGCCTAGCTTCTAGGTACTCATCTGATGAAGAATTTATTGCATCCTCATAGAAATTTCGTGCACCTTCTTTATCACCTTTCAGCTCAAACATTTTTGCTTTACTGAATTTTATCTTTGCGATATCGGCTCTTTGACTCAGTGCAGTTAAGAAATCTCTTTCGGCCGCTTCAAAATCTCCTTTTAATTTGTGGGCAACAGCTCTATTGTGATACGCTATTGTGAAACCATTATCAATCTCTATCGCATAAGTAAACATTTTGATCGCCTCATCATATTCTTTTTCTTCTAGTGCGATCACTCCTAATAGGTCATAGCATAATGCTGTGCTTTTGTCTAAGTCATTGATCTTTTCTAATAGCTGATAAGCCGCTCTGTGATCTCCCATATTGATGAATTTAATCGTAGACTCCATCATCATTTTGGATTCTTCAGTGATATGATCTGAGTCCAATACTCTTTCGTACTCATCCTCTAATAGGTAATTTTTGGAGAATAATTTTGTCTCACCTTCATCCATTTCTGCATACCCGTAGCTTCTCTTTGGAAATATCTTATTCCTATTGTCCTGAGACAGAAATAGGTTGCTATAAGGATTGATCAGTTGGGCAAGATTTCGATCTGCATCTGCCTCCGCATTCCTACCTAGTGCACGATAGAGTTCGGATCTTTTTATTAGAGCTTTGGTGTTTTGAGGATGCTCTTCTAGGATGTTAGAATAGTATTGTATTCCGGTTTCAGGCACTGCGCCTTGACTCAGCTCGTATTCTAATATAATTCCGCCATTTGTCAATTGTCCGAGTACAACAGAAGTTGTCAGAGTAAACAGTAATATTATTAAATTTTTCATGGTAGTAGATTTTATTGTTTATCACCAAATATTCGGCGATTTTGGATGGAAGGTACTTACCTTGTAAGTACCTTCCGTTATTATTTAATTACGGGTTTTTATTGGCGATGCCCCGCCTGTGTCATCCATCATTATAGGTAGATCTCCATCTGACACTATGATTTTAGTATTTGGTGATTTAGCTAATTCGAGGAATGCTTCAATTGACTTATACTTCAATATGGCTGGAGTAAGTCCTTCGGCGATGATCATTTGCGCATCTCTTATTCCTTCTGCCTCTATTCTTTTCTGTTCGGCTTGTCTTCGAGATTGGTCTAGTACAAACTCCATTCTTTGTGCTTGTTGTTCTGCTTCTAATTTTTCTTCAATCGCATTTGAAAGACTACTTGGAAGAACTATACTCTTCAGGAGGACAGCTTCTATATTTATTCCCTTACCGCTAAGTGTATTATCCATGTGATCTTTGATCTCTTTTTCTATTGTAGATCTTTCTCCCGTGTGCATATCTTTAGCGAAAAATCTCGCCGATACATCTGCTACTGCTGATCTAAATACTGGAAGTATTACATTATTTTCGAAGTTAGATCCGATACTTCTTAGTATGTAAGGTGCTTTCCTTGATTCAATGTTGTAAAGTATAGACACCTCAGATCTGATGTTAAGACCTTCTTTACTAGGAATCATTATCGCTAATTCTAAATTTTCTGTTCTTGTAGAAATTTTTTCTATGGTAGAAGTTAATGGATTAAAAAATCTCAGACCTTCTGTATAGGTGTTGTCAGAGTACTTACCTAAGCTTCTCTTGACTCCTACTTCTCCTTGTCGCACCGTCACACATGATGTGAATAAGAGTGCAAATAACATCACTGATGCTAATTTTAATATGTTTTTCATAATTCAATTTTTTAAAAATTAAATAAATCTGTTGATGTAATATACTCTATAAACTCATCGGATAGTTTAATTGTTCTTTATGTGTGTAAATTTATACATTAATATAATTTATGATAGTCATAAGTAAATATTAGTGTTATAGTTGAGTATTTTTGGACCTATTGATTGTAAGCTAATAATATGATTTTATTGTAGTATTGCATTCGTATGCTCAGTATATATGGGGGGTCATAATGATGAATTTATGACAGGCATCCCCAAAGTATAAATAAAAATGGTCCGCCAAATTAATGGCGAACCATGAAAACCATATTAAACATCATTCTTAGATGAAATAACGATTACGCTACTTCCAAAAATCTATTTTTTAAAACTGTATCGTCAAGGAGTGCTTCTTGAAATTCGTCAATTTCATCCTTGCCCCGTACTCTATCTTTTATATGGCTTATGCAATCTCTAAATGTTCCAAAACAGTTGTTCTTGGTTATAAGAGATGGTACGATGTTTACACTGACTAATGCGTCTTCTACTTCTTTATTTGCCCCTGTCAGATAGACTTGGATACCTCTTTTGTGCCAGTCATTTACTACATCTTCCAGCGTAAGTAATCCACTCTGATCCATAAAAGGTACGTTCTCCATTCTTACGATTACAATCATCATATCATGGAGCTTGGCACAGAAGTCTCTATACTGATTAGCGAACCCAAAGAATATAGGGCCGTCTATATTTTGTACATATATTGACTTGGCTAGCTCTTTTGGGATTTCGTCTTGGGACACCAAATCGTGCAATCGTATTTTTGATTGTGAATTTTTCATACCCTTCGTCATCTTACCTATGAATAGTATCGACGCTAAGGTGAAACCAACTGCTACAGCATTAAGCAGATTGTCAAACAATGTGAATAGCAATACAATAGTCCATACCGCCGCATCTTGTCTCGGTATTTTGAACAACATTCTAATTCCTTTGAAATCTATAATACTAATTCCAATATGGATTAATATACCAGCTAGTACTGCCATAGGAATCAGACCAATATAATCCGATAATCCAACTATGATGACAAATAGAAATATAGCTTTGGCAATGCCTGACAGCTGAGTAGATCCACCACCTTTTATATTGGTGACAGTACCCATCGTGGCACCCGCTCCAGGTATACCGCCGAATAGTGCTACGACTATATTTCCTAATCCTTGACCTATTACTGTTTTTTTACTGTTATGGGTTGTCTTGGTTAAGTTGTCAGACACCACTGAAGTGAGCAGTGAGTCTATCACACCCAAGCCTCCTAGCATAATCGCCGCGCCGACTATAGATTTCAGATCCTCTAGTCTGAGTTGGAGTAGCTCTTTCGTATGCAGTGTCGGTAATTCTGTCGGGATGTGGCCTATAGTCGGTACATTCATTGCGAATACTATAGATAATACCGTACTGATTATAAGTGCTACGAGAATAGAGGGAACTTTTGTTGTTATTTTTGGGAGTAGATATATGATGGCTATAGTAACGCTACCAAGTAGGAGAGCTTCTACATTGATGCTTGCCAGTGGGGTGCCTAATTCTGAGATTATCTTCAAGAATCCTTTAGGTGACACATGTCCTAATAATGGAAATAGCTGCATACTGATAATGATCAAGCCAATACCTGCCATGAAGCTAGATACGACAGGGTAGGGCATCAGCTTTACATATTTGCCAAAATCCAATATGCCGAATATGAATTCGAATATACCCGCGAGAAGAAATGTACCTATGATCAGTGGCATAGCAGAGGTAAGATCTCCAGTAGTACCAATACCCATAGTAACTACAGTGGCCGCTACTACGGTCATCGGTCCTGTAGGATCAGAGATCAAGGTTCTCGTACCACCTACAATACCAGCTATGAGCCCTAAAATAATAGCCGTGTAAATTCCAGCCTGTGCTCCGAGACCGGATTGTACACCAAAGGCAAGTCCCATTGGTAGACCTATAATGGCAGCTAATAGACCACCTGACAGGTCACCTTTAAATTTTGTGTGATTGATAAGTCTTGATACTTGCATTTTTTAGATTTTCAATAAGACTCTATGAAGAGATCATTAGGTTTAAAATAGGCCTAGTATTGACATATACTAGGCCATGAAAAAGAACTTAATTATTTACTACTAACTCCACTACTAAATCTTATTTTCTGAGTTGATTATAGCAACTGAAAATGTTATGTCTGTATTAATCCACTACTTCGATTTTGATAGTAGATTGGATGTTCATTTTTTTACCTAAGCTTCTTACATCACCTATTATCTCTCTTAATCTCGCTACCTCGGCTTTTAGTGTTTCTAATCTCCTGCAATCGTGATTACAAGGATCATCATGATTACCTTCTGTGATTCTCATTATTTGTAGATTGTGATAATTTATTTTTTTTCTAAGCATTGCATTCAGAATGTCAGATGCGTCTGAAGGCGTAAATATTCCGTCGATCAGGCTGATGCTTTGAATAGTTGCTTTTTGTTGATTGTTACTGTTATTCATTTTATTGATGTTTAAATTGATGATATAATTTTTAATTACGATTCTTATTTATTTTCTTTAAGTATCATTAAAAGGCTTATTATGACCCCTCCGAGTGTTATTTCTTTCAAGAATAATCCTCCGATTGATAATGATCCAATCAGCGCAACGATAAATATAAGCGCAAGAACTGATGACTCAGATGATATATTTAATGACCTTCTAGAATCTCTTTGTATTGAAATATTTTTTGTTTTAAGTGCCATGTTGTTGTTTTTTGTTGTCACAAAGTTGAATAAAAAAATTAATAAGTATATATTTATATTTTATATGATATACATAAATAAAAATTATGAAATTCACTTTGCATCAATTAGAAATATATAAGAAAGTAGCTGATTTACAGAGTGTTACGAAAGCATCAGAAGAGCTGTATTTAACTCAGCCAGCCATCTCAATTCAGCTAAAAAAACTTCAAGAACAATTTTCAGAACCTCTCTTTGAGATCATTGGGAGGCGATTATTTATAACAGACTTTGGAAAAGAAGTCGCTATTTCCGTCGATAAAATACTCAATGAAGTTGGAGAATTGAATACAAAGATGCTTACGTACAATGGTCAGTTGGCTGGTAAACTGAAAATAGCGTTGGTATCAACGGCCAAATACGTAATGCCATATTTCCTAATAGATTTTTTGGAACAACATCAAGGGGTAAATCTAGTGATGGATGTAACGAATAAAGCTTCCGTTATTAAGAGTCTTGAAAAGAATCTCGTTGATTTTGCATTGGTTTCAGTTATTCCTGATAATCTAAATATTAATAGCGTCCAACTTATGCAAAATAAGCTCTTTTTGATGGGAGGAAGAGAATATGAATCTGGGAAAAACAGTATTTCTAAAAAGGAAATATCAAATCTGCCAATGCTATATCGAGAGTATGGATCTGCAACTCGGCAAGCAATGGAGCATTATATGAAATCGCAAGGCATTCCAAACGTAAAGCGATTAGAACTAACTAGCAATGAAGCTATCAAGCAAGCGGTAATCGCTGGGCTTGGATTTTCTGTGATGCCACTCATAGGAGTCAAGAATGAATTAGAATCCGGAGACGTACAGATCATCAAGGCTAAGGGGCTTCCTATCATCACCAATTGGAATCTCATCTGGCTAAAATCAAAGAGATTATCTCAGACAGCAGAAGCCTATGTCTCGTATCTAGAGCAGAATAACGAAGATGTTATCCATTCTTTCTTCGATTGGTTTGAGAAGTATTAAGTAACTATCTCCGTGATTGTAAAGACAAAAAATAATAATGAAAAGACATTGAATTATAATCCTATTCTTATCTTACAGAAGTAAATTGTTTTACAGAGGGGCTTCCTAGGTAAGCGTCAACACTTGGAAGAGATCCCCCATTCGAACAGACAAAAACATATTGAGCAAATGAAAAAGTTATCTTTATTAGTCATTCTACTTGGCATAGCGTCCTATGCATTCTCACAATCCAAATCAAAAAAAGATAAATGGGATTCTGATAATTTTTCAAATCTAAAGTTCAGAAATATCGGTCCAGCCCTCATGTCGGGAAGGATCGCTGATATCGCCATCAATCCGCTAGACGAAAGTCAATGGTATGTTGCAGTGGGTTCTGGGGGAGTATGGAAGACGAATAATTCGGGTAATACCTTTACACCAATATTTGACGGAGAAGACTGTTATGCTACAGGTTGTGTGACTATAGATCCCAACAATGATCAAGTAATCTGGGTGGGTACAGGTGAGAATGTAGGTGGACGTCATGCATCATTTGGCTGTGGTGTGTATAGAAGTACAGATGGAGGCGCTACATGGAAAAATATGGGACTCCCAAATTCAGAACATATATCAAAGATCATCGTACACCCCACAGACTCTCAAGTAATATGGGTAGCTTCTCAAGGTCCACTATGGAGCAAAGGTGGTGAGAGAGGTGTCTATAAATCTGTAGATGGTGGCCAGTCTTGGATGAGAACACTCGGTAATGCTGAGTGGACGGGCGTCACAGAGCTGGTTATAGATCCCAATGATCCTTCTACATTGTATGCTGCAACTTGGGATAGGCACAGAACTGTAGCCGCATATATGGGAGGTGGTCCCGGTTCTGGTTTGCATAAATCTACGGATGGAGGTGATACATGGAGTGAACTTACCAATGGACTACCAGAATCAAATATGGGAAAAATAGGTTTGGCCATATCGCCACATAGATCAAATGTACTCTATGCCGCTATCGAATTAGATCAAAGAAAAGGAGCTGTGTATAAATCTACAAATAATGGTGCCTCATGGACAATGATGTCTAATACTGTGTCAGGCGGTACAGGACCACACTATTATCAAGAACTATATGCTTGTCCACACAACTTTGATAGACTATATCTGATGGATGTAAGGGTGCAAGTATCAGACGATGGCGGTAAGACTTTCCGCCGGTTAGCAGAGAAAAATAAGCATTCTGATAATCATGCTATAGCATTCAAGGCTAGTGATCCAGATTATATAATGCTGGGAACAGACGGAGGAATCTATGAAAGTTATGATCTAGCTGCGAATTGGAGGTTTTTTGCAAATCTGCCATTGACTCAGTTTTATAAGATTGCTGTAGATGATGCAGAACCATTCTATAATGTATACGGAGGAACTCAAGACAATAGTACCGAAGCTGGTCCTTCTAGAACGGATAATATCCAAGGTATTGATAACGGGGACTGGAAAGTCGTATTAGACTGGGATGGACATCAGCCGGCTACCGAACCAGGAAATCCCAATATTGTGTATGGACAAAGACAAGAAGGTACACTGGCAAGGATAGATATGAAGTCAGGTCAAGTAGTCGATATACAACCACAGCCACGAGAGGGCGAGAATTATGAACGCTACAATTGGGATGCTCCGATCCTAGTCAGTCCTCATAATCCTACTCAGATTTACTTTGCTTCGCAGCGGCTTTGGAGATCAGATAATAGAGGAGATAAATGGATGCCTATATCAGGCGATCTTACCAGAAATCAGAATCGAGTGGAATTGCCGATCATGGGAAAGCAACAGAGTATGGATAATGCTTGGGATGTATTAGCGATGTCAAATTTCAATACGATTACTGCAGTTTCTGAATCTCCTGTAAAAAAAGATCTCTTGTATGTGGGGACGGATGATGGGTTGATCCACGTCTCAGAAGATGGAGGAGAGAGTTGGACTAAGAGTGAAGTGTCCTCAGCGATGAGCGGATGTCCACCAAGAGCATATGTGAATAATATAGTAGCCGATTTGTATGACGAAAGCACGGTATATATAGCGCTAGATAATCACAAGGAAGGCGATTACAAACCATACCTATTCAAAAGTATAAATAAAGGTAGATCATGGAAATCAATAGCAAATAATCTTCCTAAGCGTAATCTAGTATGGAGGATCGTCCAAGATCATGTCGATAAAGATCTGATGTTTATCGGGACAGAATTCGGGATTTATTTTACCCAAAATGGAGGGCAGAAATGGGTGCAACTAAAAGGCGGTCTGCCGACGATCTCTTTCAGGGATTTGACCATTCATAGGAGAGATGATGATCTTATTTGTGGATCTTTTGGAAGGTCTATTTACATATTCGATGATATAGAATTGTTTAGAAATATTGATGATACTGTACTTGATAATGAAGCGACCCTGTTAGATGCAGGCAAAGGACTTTGGTATATTCCTCGTTCTTCGCTAGGCTTCAGTGCTGGAGTAGGTGATCAAGGCGCTGGATATTTTATGGCTGATAATCCTGCATTTGGTTCTGTTTTTTCTTATTACTTGAAAGATGGCTATAAGACCAAAAAAGAGCAAAGACAGGAGTCAGAAAAAGAGAAAACAAAATTAGGGAATGTTGCCAAATTTCCTGGATGGGAAACGTTGGATGCCGAGATTGCTGATCCTACTGATAAAATATGGTTTACAATTAAGAATAATGAAGGAGAAGTGGTGCGCAGAATATCAGGTCCCGTGGAAAAAGGATTTCATCGAGTAGCGTGGGATCTAAGACATCCCGCCCCACACACGATTGCGCTACAGCCTAGCAGTCTTGGAGAATGGGAATCAGCTCCTAAAGGATCACTGGTCACACCAGGAACCTATTCTGTTAGTATGAGTAAAGAAATAGATGGGGTTATTACAGAATTTGATGGACGAAAAACCTTCGATGTTGTGCCATTGAATTCTAATTCGATTCAAGGATCTACCATGGAGGAGGTGACAGCATTTTGGAATGAATATGATACTACAACTAAGGAAGTTACAGCTTCAAGATACAAATTGGGAGAATTAATCACACAGACAAAAGCTATAGAAAGAGCCATCGCTCAAACTCCTGCTTCAGGATCTGACTTGTCGACTAAGTATGGCTTATTAGTGGAGAAGGTGACAGAATTAAGCACTTCTATGTATGGTAGCCCAACGAAACTTCAGATTGGCGAAAAGACTAAGCCGACGATAGGTGACAGATTATTTGCCGTGAGTAGGGTAGTAGGCGATTCGACTTATGGGCCTACAGAAACGAGTAAGGAAGTATTGACTATTATTAATTCAGAGCTATTGACGATCAATTCTATGATGGACGGGATAGAATCTGATATGAGCACTCTAGTAAGGTCAATAATTTCAGCTGGTGGACCGCTAATCGAGGGTATAGATGTACGGTAAAAGTTTTAAAATGACGACGAATCCTTTCATTATCAAATAGATATAAGAGGTATTAGAAATTCTTTATTATTTTTATGATATTAGGTTGTAATAATTAATAATGAATTCTATATTTGCACTCGCTTTCAAAAAGCTTGAAAGAAATAACAAAATACATTTTTGGAGACGTGACTGAGAGGCTGAAAGTACCGGTTTGCTAAATCGGCGTACTTGGAAACAGGTACCGGGGGTTCGAATCCCTCCGTCTCCGCATAGTTTCTTCTTGATAAAGATGATAAAATAATGGGTACTATTACCAGTTAATAAATAGTTTCGGGGCGTGGCGCAGTCCGGTTAGCGCACCTGTTTTGGGAACAGGGGGCCGCAGGTTCGAATCCTGCCGCCCCGACTA
>CALLMH010000082.1 GCA_938007965.1 uncultured Saprospiraceae bacterium
TAATTTGTGGCAGAAATTAAATCGACCTTAGCTGGCTTAGGTATTTGGATTTCATTTTGGCGTTAAGAACTTGCAACTGTCTGAGCGTAAGCGAGTTTTGCAAGTTTAGTCAAAATGTGATCCCAATAGCGTTAAAAGTCAGGTAAAGTCTTGAGATAAGAGCTGGCTTGTTTAGCAAACACTCGTTTTTTGTTTCGTTTTTGGATCAAGCCAAAAATGAAAGCCCGAACGGCGAGTGGAAGTTTAGGTTGAAATTTATTACCTCATATTTACGTAAAATCAAGCATAAACGGGGGATTCATTCAGCAGTAAGCGGAATAAAGGGCTATATAAATAAGGGTATTCAGATCTACTGAATATCCCGACATACACCCAATTATCAGTAGATTTAGTTGTTCAGGCGGACATCATCATTATAGTTCCTGGGCGCTAGAAGTATTTGCCAAGTACATCGGTCTTCCTAATAACAATACAGATTAGAAAGATTTTCTGCTTTACAAGCTCGATATCCTAATTTGCATTGCTTTCACCCTCCAATTCATATTTGATTATGGAAATGATTGATAGAAGTTTATCTTTAGAGATGTTTTTTTTATTTGAGTTTTCTAACCATTTTGTAAATGAATCCTTAATGTCTGATTTCCCATACTGATCAAATTCGAATTTTATCGCCTCGATTTGTTTTTTTTCGGAGAGTTCATTTAGATCGGTTAGTAATTCCATAAGCAGAATTAGTGCCCATTCTAGATGTATCGGATCATTTGTGCCTTTGCCTTTGGGGTTTAAGTTGTCGTCAGTAATTTTATGGTTCATGGTTTTTTATATATGACGCTGAACCATGGCTGGTTTATTCCAAAAGAGCGGAATGTTAAGATTAAGCTCTCAGTACTTTCTAACCTTGGTTTTAATTTACTCTGTAAATGAGTTCTAGTTCTATATGATATACTAACGAAATTTAGATGGTTTTGATCAAATTTCAAAATAATTACAACTATTAATTCAGTTTGTCTTGATGAATTACTGGACTAGCTTATTAATCTGATTCGATAATACTAAGATGTTTTTTAATACAGCTATCGGCAATGTAACTCATAAGAAGGAAGTGAGTTTGGTGCTGTTCAGAAAACTTGTTTTCGAATAATGCATAGGGTGGCTTACGCAGTAAAAGCCAAGCCTCACTTAGTAATATAAAATAAAATTGTTAAAGAAATTATTTGAGATACTAAGTGAAAGGGTAAGCACTGAGTAAAACCTATTATGGAATAAGGATTCTCGTTATTTACTGTTATGCCTTATTGATGGTTAATTTACTCGATTTTTATAAATCAATCTAATTCCCCTAAAGCCATTAATAATTTTTTAAATATTCAGGAAATACACTTGGATCAAAATCCCATATATTATGTAAGGTGAAGTAAACGAAACATGATAAGATAATGATCGAGACTATATTCATCCAGATGCCAGTTTTGACCATATCTGGAATCGTGAGATATCCAGAGCCGAATACTACAGCATTGGGTGGCGTAGCTACGGGAAGCATAAACGCGCACGAAGCTGCTACAGTGGCGGATACCAACAAAACAAATGGATGGATATCTATCGCAACAGCTATAGGCGCTAATACAGGCAATAGCATAGCAGTAGTAGCAAAGTTCGAAGTAATCTCTGTCAAGAAATTTACTGCAGTGATCAAGCAGAATATCAGTAAGAATATCGGTAAGGCTTGTAATATACTGAATTGTCCGCCGATCCACTCTGCGAGTCCGCTTTCCTGAAATCCACTCGCTAGTGCCATCCCACCTCCAAATAAAATGATTATTCCCCAAGGCATTTTTGCAGCCTCATTCCATTTTATGATGGGCTCAGCACGCTCAGAAGAGGGGAGTAAAAACAACAACAACCCGGCAAGTATGGCAATTACAGTATCATCAAGTCCATCAATATAATTTTGTAAGAATGACCTAAAAATCCATAGTGAAGCTGCCCCTATGAATACAGTTGAAACTACTTTTTCCTCAAAAGATACAGGTCCTAGGTTATGTAGCAGTCGATTTATTTCACTTCGACCACCTGGAAATTCAGTCACCTGAAGTTTGAAGGCATATTCAGTCATGTATATCCAACAGATAGCAAGAAGAATTATTGAGATCGGAAACCCAAATTTAAACCATTGGAAAAATGTTATTTCTATCCCGTAACTTCTCTCTACGACACCCGCGAATACTAGGTTGGGAGGAGTACCTATAAGCGTTGCTATACCCCCGATAGATGCAGAGTAGGCTATCGTTAGCATCAGCGCTTTACCGAATATTGCATGTTCATCCTTTTTAGTTTCTGGGTGATCTTTCATCTGAGATATGATAGCCATGCCGATAGGGAGCATCATTACGGATGTAGCAGTATTGGAGATCCACATCGACATGAAAGCTGTAGCCGCCATAAATCCTAGGATAATCTTCGATATATCAGTCCCAATGACATTGATTATATTGAGAGCGATCCTTTTGTGTAGATTCCATTTTTCGATAGCTATGGCGAGTATGAATCCACCCATATATAAGAAGATATATTTATGGCCATAGGCAGCGGTCGTAGTAGCTATGTCTAATGCGCCTGATAAAGGAAATATGACAATCGGTAATAAAGCAGTAACACTTATATCTGTCACTTCAAAAATCCACCAGATCGCGATCCAGAGCGTACAGCCCAATACAGCATTTGCCTGAGATGATAAGTCCTCGGGTTGAAAAAAATATCTGACTAAGATAAATACCAAAGGTCCCAAAATGCCAAAAATGAGTTTGCGATTCATGTTCATTTGACTGTCATTATCAAATGAAAACAATATAGGAATAGTTAATGGAAAGACTTCATCAATGATTGGATTCATTCATAATTATTCAGTTGCAGGATTTGGAAATAGTACACTTAGGCACGTACAGCATAATTACTGGATACTACTTATAATAGCAGTCAGTAAAATGATCGCAGAACCATTTTTTATTATTCAGATTTTTAAATTTAACTTTAATTATTACTTTTTTAATTGTATGATTGTGATGTTCTTTGATGTACACAAAATTGCATCAATACTATTGAGTGCGACCAAATGATTAATTCAAGTTTATGGAATTGACGAATGAGTAGGTCATTTTTATCAAAAAGTCTTTTTATGAAGATCATTTCTTACTGTCTATTGATATCTATTATAGTATGGAGTTGTAAGTCAGCAGCAAAATCTGATTCAAGAATTATTATCAACAAAGAATACCTAGAAAATAGACTTACTGAGTTGTCTTCAATAATGGAATCGAAACTATCAAAGTTTCCTATTGATTCATTGAATATTCCTAGGGCAATGGAAGGTGACGGGACAATAATCGCAGGAAAATCTCGACAATGGACCAGTGGTTTTTTTCCAGGTACATTATGGCAACTAGCAAGTCAGACACAAAGTCCATCAATAATAAAAGCTGCAGAACAATGGACTTCATTCGTCGAAAAAGAAAAATGGGATGATCATACCCACGACTTAGGATTCAAAGTGAATTCAGCTTTTGGGAAAATGGATTTAGTAAAACCATCCGCCAATAATAAGGAAATAATTATTCAGGCATCCAAAACACTTATTGACAGATTTAACCCGAAGGTAGGCTCCATCAGATCTTGGGATTTTGGCAGAGAGAGATGGCAGTTTCCAGTCATCATAGATAATATGATGAACCTAGAGATGCTATTTGATGCCACAGAATTTTCTGAGGACTCGATATTTTATGACGTAGCTCACAAACATGGGCATACTACCTTGAAAAATCATTTTAGAGCGGATCACAGTAGCTATCATGTAATCGATTATGATACGCTTACTGGAGAGGTGCGCAATAGACACACCCATCAAGGTATAAATCATGAATCTTCTTGGTCTCGTGGGCAGGCTTGGGGATTATATGGTTTTGCTATGGCTTACGACCGCACAGGAGATAGAGCCTTTTTTGACCAAGCATCCAACATCGCTTCATTCTTTTTTAATCATCCTAATCTACCAGAAGATATGATTCCTTATTGGGATTTTGATGCTTCTAATATTCCCGACGAACCTAAAGATGCATCGGCAGCTGCTGTTGCCGCTGTTGGACTCATGAAGTTGGCAAAATATGATACTGAAAACAGAGTAAAGTACATGGAATGGGTAGATACTATTCTTTCTTCATTGGGTTCACCAGAGTATCAATCTGATGCCGTACCATTTCTATTAGATCATAGTACGGGCAGTGTTCCCGGCGATTTTGAAATTGACGTGCCTATCGTTTACGGAGATTTCTATTATGTCGAAGCGCTTATCACTCGATTGAATAGTTTATAACTTTGATAAATAATAAATTTTAGAATTACATAAAATATAAATTCATGTCAAGATTATTGATATCATTTTGCGTCTTAATTGCTTTTTCTTGTAGCTCTACACGGGGACAAGTAGCACAGGTAAATCTAGTCAGTAGAACTTTAGATAATATCAATAACAACTGGGAGTACTTAGAAAATAATACTGAAAATCATGAAGTCGCCAACCGCATGGATGACTGGGAGCAACTGAATCTCCCGCATACCTGGAATCAATGGGATGCCATTGATCAAAACCCTGGCTATAGAAGAGATGCAAGTTGGTATAAAAAAAATATCTCCGTAACCAAAGTAAATGGAGCTTCCTATATGATCTACTTTGAAGGATCTAATATTACAACTCAAGTATATCTAAACGGGAAGTACGTCGGCGAGCATGTAGGAGGATATGTTGGTTTTGAAATGGATGTCACAAAGCATCTTATCTCAGGATCCAATGAACTCATGGTACGAGTCGATAATGGATACAACCGAGATATAATACCTTCTCAAAAAGCTGATTTTTTCATCTACGGTGGTATTACTAGAGATGTATGGCTCAAAACCGTACCCAATACTCATATTAAATCCACTAAAATAAGTACACCATCAGTATCGAAGAACAAAGGTGAAATTACAGTCGATGCAACTATCATTGGAGATTGTACTAAATGTGAAGTGAAAGTCTCAGTGACCGATAAGCAAGGAAAAGAAATAGTAAATGGACAAGCAGATGCTTCCGAAGTTGTCAAACTCTCGGTAGCGAATCCAAATCTGTGGTCTCCTGTGGATCCCTACTTATATGATGTAACCATCCAACTATTGGATAATGGAAAACAGAGGGACGTAATAAATGAGGTTCTCGGGTTTCGTTGGTACGAATTTAAGGACAATGGTCCCTTTTTTCTGAATGGTGAAAGACTCCTCCTAAGAGGTACTCACAGACATGAAGAACATGCAGGATACGGTGCAGCTATGCCTAATAAACTGCACCGACAAGATATAGAAATGATTAAAGGTTTGGGGGCTAATTTTTTAAGGTTAGGTCATTATCCGCAAGATCCAGAAATATATAAGGCATGTAATGAACTCGGTATAGTAGTATGGGATGAGTTACCATGGTGTAGAGGTGGATTAGGCGAAGCGAAGTGGCAGGAGAATACAAAAAGATTACTTTCTGAGCAAATAAATCAAAATTATAATCATCCTTCTATTCTGTTTTGGTCTGTAGGAAACGAAATATATTGGCTACCAGATTTTGAGGGTGGAGACAATAAGTCAAAAATGAAATCCTTCGTATCTGAACTAGTGGATATAAGTCACACAATCGATCCTCATAGGATGACTACGATCAGGAAGTACTATGATGGCGCTGACCTAGTGGATGTATTCTCGCCATCGATATGGTCTGGGTGGTACGCTGGGGTTTATACTAATTATGAAAAAACGCTAAATGAGAATCAAAAAAAGTATAAGCGGTTTCTACACATGGAATATGGTGGCTCTAGTCATATAGGTCGTCATACTGAGACGCCTGTTACTGGAGAAGGAACGTTAAGCGAAGATGACTGGGAAGAAGTGTCTAATCAGGTCGATATTAAGAACATCGCAAAAGATGGAGATTGGACTGAGAACTATATCGTTGATCTTTTCGATTGGTACTTGGGCGTAACCGAGCGCAAGTCTGATTTTGCTGGTAATGCACAATGGGCGTTCAAGGATTTCGGTACACCGCTAAGACCAGAAAATGCAATTCCTTACATAAATCAGAAAGGATTAGTAGACCGTGATGGTAATCCTAAAGATGCATATTATGTTTATAAAAGTTATTGGTCTGATGAACCTATGGTCTATATCGAATCGCATACATGGACCGAGCGTACGGGTCCCGCTGACAAGTCTAGGGAGCTATCAATATACAGTAATTGTGATCAAGTAGAGTTAATCATAAATGGAGAGTCACTTTCGAAGAAGAAAAGAGATATTTCTGTTTTTCCGGCCTGTGGTTTGACATGGGATGTACAATTTTCAGAAGGTAAGAATAAGATTACTGCCAATGGATACAAAAACGGTAAATTGGTAACTTCAGATGAGATAACCGTTAATTATTCTTTCGATAAGGCAGGAAAACCTGAACGCGTCGCATTATCACATTCTGTATTGGACAATGGAAATTACTTGGTAGAAGCATTAATGGTCGATAAGGATAATAAGCGAGTATTGGACTATGAAGGAAGGATGTATTTTTCACTTGACGGTGCTGGAGAATTGATGAAAAATTATGGAACTCCGACGAGAAGTGATGTGATAGAAATGGCCAATGGAAGGGCAGCTATAGAAGTGATACCTTCTGTCGGAAGAGCAGTTATTGAAGCCAGAAACCAAGATTTTAAAGGCAGTTATCATTCAATCGAATTTTCAGACCTGAATGTTGAAAAAATCAATGATAAGTAAAAGTAAATAGTATAGTATGGAAATTTTGAGATCATTATGTTTAGTATTTTTTGTGTGCTCTTTTATAGGATGTAAAAATGATAGTTCACCTAAGGAACCCATAGCCCCGACCGAATCTTCAAATACAAATAGTAAACGATCTGAAAATGCAAAGACTCAAGCGCTCCTCATGGTGCAAGACTTCGAGTTCGACAAATCAGATAAAAATAGAATTGCTGGACCATACATCAGTAAGAATGCGCTCTCAGTTCCTAAAGATCTAGTCGGTCAGAACAAGTGGATCATGTTTGAAGGGCCTGTACTTGAGAACGATAGGGTAGCCTATCGATATTATGCTGATGGTAGACATAGATTTGATATATATGGTAAGAAAGTACCTGACTTAGTGATGGATACTGTGTCGTGGAAGTACCATGATCTTATGAATTGGGGATCGGATATACTGAAGGTCGGTAATTCGTTGGGAATCGGCAGCCCTGCAATCTACTATCAGGATAAAGTACATACACTATCAGATTGGGATAGTAAGACGATAGAGATTATAGAGAGTGGGGGGGAATCCTCTAAAATCAAGACAACTTTTAATGGATTAAAGATAGGCGACCAAACAATCAATGTTACTGAAATATGGTCTATCGAAGAGGGAGATTTACATTCGACTATTGCATTAAGTGCTGAAGGCGGATTGCCAGCGGATATGAAGTTTGCTACTGGAATAGTGAAGCATTTACTAGATCATACAGTGGCAGAGACTTTAGGAAAGTTTATCCTATCTACATGGGGAGTTCAGTCTTTTCATAAGCAAAACTTAGGAATGGCTATTCTCGCGGATACTAAATATAAGCCTACAGTAATCGATGATGAATTAAGTCATTTGGTAGTATTCGAAAACGGAAATGATGGGACTCAATATGGATTCTTGGCAGATTGGTCAGAAAGTATCGCCGGTGCCCAAACGGCCGATGAGTTTCAGTCAAATTTAAAACTAGAGATAAAATAGCGAAAATATTATGAAAGGAAAGATTGTATGTATAACGGGTGGAAGCGGTACTCTTGGATCAGCAATATCCAAAGGGCTGGCCGAGTCTGGAGCGACCGTCTATCTGCTAGATAGAAATAAGAACGCCGCAGAGAATCTTATCGCCCAAACTAAGCAAGATGGTTTAGATATTCGATTTGTTCAGAGTGACGTTTTGAATGAAGATCTGATGGAAAAAGCAATCGATGAGATCATCGGGCAATCTGGAAGGATAGATGTACTCATCAATGGTGCTGGTGGTAATATGTCAGGTGCTACGATAATGCCTGACCAAAGTATTTTTGATTTGGATATCGATCAATTTCGAAAAGTAAATGATCTTAATTTATTGGGTACTGTAATCCCAACTAAAGCGGTAGCCAAGCCAATGGTAAAAGCTAAAAAAGGATGTATTATCAATATCTCTTCTATGTCAGCTTTGATTCCGCTTACGCGAGTGGTTGGCTATTCGGCTTCCAAAGCGGCAGTGGACAATTTTACCAAATCTATGGCCGTAGAATTGATAAAGAAGTATGGTGAAGGAATCAGGGTGAATGCCATAGCTCCGGGTTTTCTTGTGGCCAATCAGAATAGAGCTTTATTAATGAACGAAGATGGAAGTCTTACCAGCAGAGGGCAGACCATAATTGATAATACTCCAATGGGCAGATTTGGAAAACCAGAAGAATTGGTAAGTACAATTAAATGGTTGTGCGATGATAAGTCATCATTCATTACGGGGATAGTAGTACCGATTGATGGAGGGTTTTCAGCATTTAGTGGTGTATAAAAAAAACAATAATCAATGAGAAGATTAGAACAAACATGGAGATGGTATGGGCCGAATGATCCAGTGAGTCTAGCGGACATTCGTCAGGCTGGTGCTACTGGTATAGTGAATGCACTACATGAAGTACCTAGTGGACAAGTATGGTCTGTTGCAGATATTAAAAAGCGAAAAGAAATAATCGAATCAGAGGGTCTTACTTGGTCAGTAGTAGAAAGCATACCTGTGCATGAAGACATAAAGCGAAGATCAGGGGATTTTCAGACGTATATTGATAATTATAAAGAAAGCATAAGAAATCTTGCCGCTTGTGATATTGGAATAGTTACTTACAATTTTATGCCAGTGCTCGATTGGTCGCGTACAGAACTAGATCATCCAATGCCAGACGGTTCTACCGGCTTGTTTTTTGAGAAAGCTGCATTTGCGGCATTTGACTTATTTATCTTATCTCGTCCTGAAGCAGAAAAAGATTATTCTGATCAAGAAATAGAAAAAGCTAAAGCACATCATTCTAAAATGACTGATGCTGATAAAGAAAAGCTTGTCAAAAATATCATCGCTGGATTACCAGGTGGGACTACTGATAGTGTACCTAATCTTGAGCGATTTCAGTCTATTTTAGATACATATGATGATGTGGATGCTTCGGTCCTAAAGCAGAATTTGATCTTATTCCTTCAGGAGATTATACCTGTAGCCAATGATTGTGATATGAAAATGGCAATCCATCCAGATGATCCTCCTTTTCCATTACTAGGACTTCCTAGAGTAGTAAGTACAGAACAAGATGTACTTGATATTCTCAATGCAGTCGATAGCCCTAATAATGGCTTGTGCTTTTGTACCGGCTCATTCGGAGTAAGACCTGATAATGATTTGCCATCGATGGTGAATAATCTAGCCGATAAGATCAATTTTATTCATCTAAGAGCGACAAAGAGGGATGCTGAAGGCAATTTCTATGAAGCTGATCATTTGGATGGAGATGTAGATATGTACGCTGTCATGAAAAATCTAATTGCGGCTGCAAATAAAAACGGCTGGTCTATCCCGATGAGGCCTGATCATGGGCATAAAATGCTTGACGATCTAACGAAAAAAACAAATCCTGGATATTCAGCTATTGGCAGATTGAGAGGCTTGGCAGAATTAAGAGGATTAGAAGAGGGTATAGTGAGAGCTATGGATTGATAACAAAACGTTGACTTAAAAGAACTAGTTAGATGAAATCATTTTTGGACGATAACTTTTTACTACATTCAGAAACTGCAATACTGCTATACAACGAGTATGCGAAGAATTTGCCAATTATTGATTACCACAATCATTTGGCGCCTGATGAAATCGCAGAAAATAAACAATTCAAGACAATCACTGAAGTATGGTTGAAAGGGGATCATTATAAGTGGCGGGCAATGAGAGCCTATGGAATCGAGGAAAAGTATATCACTGGCAGTTCTACTACAGATAAAGAGAAGTTTCTTAAATGGGCGGAGACAGTACCGCACACAATCAGAAACCCACTCTATCACTGGACACATCTAGAGCTACAACGATATTTTGGGATCTATGATTTGCTTTCGCCAAGTACAGCTGAGAAGATATATGATCAGTGTAATGCAGCACTCGCTAAGGAGGAGAACTTTGCGCAAGGTCTACTGACTCAGATGAATGTAGAGGTGGTATGCACTACCGACGATCCTACCGATGATCTTAATAATCATGAAAAACATAGGACCAATGAGGAAGCTCCTAATATGCTGCCTACATACAGGCCGGATAAATTAGTTGTAATTGATGGTCCTCATTTTCTAGATTCATTGTCTAAGTTGGAGAAGTGCGTTGGATATCATATTGACAGTTTTGATCAATATATGTCTGCCATGAAGACTAGAATGGATTATTTTGAATCTTTGGGTTGTAAGTTGTCAGATCATGGATTATCTCATTTGCATAAATCAAAATTACAGTCGTATAGTCTAGATGATATACTTTCGAAACGAAAAAATAACAAAGAAATATCTGAAGATGAGGTAGCTTTCTTTATACAAGTTGTCATGGTACAGTTAGCGGAGATGTATCATGCTAAGGGCTGGACCATGCAGCTGCACCTTGGAGCTATCAGAAACAATAATAGTCGACTACTTCAACAAGTAGGCGCGGATGTTGGATGCGACAGTATCGGAGATTACGAACAGGCGGCCACATTATCTGCGTTTTTAGATGCACTAGATAAGAAAGATAAATTAACGAAATCGATACTTTATAATTTGAATCCTAGAGATAATGAAGTATTCGCTACGATGGCGGGAAACTTTAATGATGGAAGTGCGGCCGGTAAGGTACAGTGGGGCTCTGCTTGGTGGTTTCTAGACCAGAAAGATGGTATGGAGAAGCAAATAAATGCCCTCAGTAATATGGGACTTTTAAGTCAATTCGTAGGAATGCTAACCGATAGTAGAAGTTTCCTTTCTTTTCCAAGGCATGAGTATTTCCGAAGAATCCTTTGTAATCTCATAGCTACAGATGTAGAAAATGGAGAGATCCCCTTTGACGAAAAACTGCTGGGTGGTTTAGTAAGCGATCTTTGTTACCATAATGCTAAGCGATATTTCAACTTCCAAACCCAAAATAGGAAAAGTGAATCGAAGATGATTTGATATTTAATCTATATTATGGTAATAGAAACTATTGTTTTATGTAAAAACAATTCTAAAGAGAATTATTATTTATTCTTCAATTTTTCTATTTTTAGTCGGTCGAGTTGAAGTCAAACAATCATTTAAATAGATTTGAGGTGTATTAAATACTTTAAGTTAAAAGTAAAATGCGATTTTTAAATAAACAGGTATTTTTCTAGTAACAATTAAATTACAACAAATGAAACGAATCCTCCATTATACAATACTTGCATTGATTGTAATGAGCATTGGTTCTTCGTGTCAAGGTAAATCGGATACTAAAGTAGCATATCTAGCCCACACTTTACCGACGAGTCATCCTGTACATATGGGGATGGAGGTATTCGCAGAAGAAGTATCTAGACTGTCTAGTGGTAAAATGACGGTAAAGATATTTCCCGATGCACAGCTTGGCTCAGAAAGAGAGGTGTTAGAATTATTGCAGATCGGCAGCATAGGCATGACTAAAGTAAGTGCAGCTACGATGGCTAATTTTGCACCCGAATATAAAGTGTTAGGTATTCCATATTTGTTTAGAGACAAAGAACATTTTTTCAGAGTATTGGAAGGGCCGACAGGGAAAAACATACTTGAGGCAGGTCAAGATTACCTGCTGAAGGGTTTATGCTTTTATGATGCGGGAAGTAGAAGTTTCTACACCAAAGAAAAACCTGTGAATACACCAGATGATCTCAGTGGATTGAAGATAAGGGTCATGAATGATCAGATGTCAGTAGATATGGTGAATAGCCTCGGAGGATCAGCAACTCCCATGTCATATGGAGAACTCTACACAGCACTGCAACAAGGTGTAGTAGATGGAGCAGAGAATAATCCTCCTTCATTTGTAACTTCCCGACATTATGAGGTCTGTAAATATTATTCTTTAGATGAGCATAGTTCCTTGCCAGATGTATTGGTTATGGGGACCAAGTATTGGGAGTCTCTATCTGCAAAACAAAAAGAATGGGTTACGCAGGCGGCGGAAAAGTCAGTAGTTGCACAGAAGAAATTCTGGAATGATAATGTAGAAGAGTGCATGCAGATACTGGAGGAAGCAAACGTAGTGATCGTAAGACCTGATAAATCATTATTCGCTGATAAGGCCAGTAAGCTGGTAGAAGAGTTTTCGAAGAAGCCAGGTATGAAATCTATCATTGAAGAAATACAAAATCAATAATATGAAAGCGATTTATAAATCTATAAATAGGGTCATCGAAGTATTTCTAATTGTGATCTTTTCACTTCTCGTCGTAGATGTAGTCTGGCAGGTATTCAGTAGATACGTATTAGGTCAGTCATTCTCATTTACAGAAGAGTTTGCTCGATTTGCACTAATCTGGCTATCCTTATTTGGTGCTGCATATTTGAATGGACAGCAAGCACATCTATCTATGGATTATTTCATTAGAGATTTGGAAGGTGATGCGCTGAGAAAGCGACACAGAATTATAGAATCCTTGATGTTGATTTTTGCGTTGATTATATTGGTAATTGGTGGAGGTAATCTTGTGTACACTACATTTTTACTCGGTCAGAAATCGCCCGCTATGAATATATCACTAGGGTACGTTTATAGCGTGATTCCGATTAGTGGATTGCTGATTATGTTTTATTCAGTATATCATATTATTAACCCAAAATATTAAACTGATGTCTATAGAATTAGCAAGTATATTACTTCTCTTTATTAGTTTTTTTGCGCTTTTGGCTTATGGATTACCTGTTGCATATAGCATTGGGATCTCTACTACTTTGGCGATACTGATGAATATCGTGTTTTTACCTGGAGTGACTACGGTAGCTCAGCGTATGACTACTGGAATCGATAGTTTTGCTTTGCTGGCTATTCCGTTCTTTGTTTTGGCAGGCGAGCTCATGAATAAAGGAGGCATCGCGAACCGGCTGGTCAACTTTGCCAAGTCTGCAGTTGGCAGTTTGCCAGGAGGTTTGGCATATGTGAATATATTAGCCTCCATGCTATTCGGAGCTATATCTGGATCTGCAGTAGCAGCGGCTTCTGCGATAGGTAGCGTTATGACTGATCGTATGAAGGATGAGGGATATCCTGTTCCGTTTAGTGCAGCGATTAACATCACATCATCGACTACAGGCTTACTCATCCCACCGAGTAATGTATTGATCGTCTATGCATTAGCAAGTGGCGGTGCTGCATCGGTAGCGGCCTTATTTATAGCGGGCTATGTACCTGGAATATTGGTTGGCTTAGCATTGATGATTGTAGCGGCTATTATATCAAAGAAAAAAGGAATAGCTAGTGGGGATCGAGTACCCGTTTCGAAGTTATTTACAGATTTTAGAAAAGCATTCTTTAGTCTATTGATGCTCATTATTATCGTTGGTGGTATAGTCGCTGGGATATTTACAGCTACAGAAGCAGCGGCCATCGCCGTAGTATATGCAGGTGTGTTAGGGTTCGCTTATGGAGATATAAGCACCACAGAATTACCTGATATATTGCTCAATAGTGCAAAGACAACGGCTATCGTTATGTTTTTGATTTGTACATCTATGGCGATGTCATGGTTGTTTTCATTTGAGAGTATTCCTCAGTTGATGACAGGTTTTTTGCTTGATACTGTGAGCAATCCATTTATGATTTTTCTATTGATTAATATTACGCTTTTGGTAGTTGGTACTTTTATGGATATGACGCCAGCGATCTTAATATTTACACCTATATTTCTGCCTGTAGTGATGGAACTAGGTATGGATCCTGTGCATTTTGGGATTATCATGGTATTAAATCTATGTATTGGACTTTGCACGCCTCCAGTGGGTACGATACTCTTCGTTGGGGCTGGAGTAGCTAAGATATCCGTTTCGAAAATTATAAAACCATTACTTCCATTTCTTGCTGCGATGATATTTGTATTGATATTGGTTACGTTTTTGCCAAGTCTTTCTTTATGGTTGCCTTCACTGTTTGGAGTTTAGATTACAGAGCGACTGACGATTAGATAAGAATAGCAGACATCATGCTTTAGTAAATGGAATGAAAATTTGAAATTAAACTTAAAAATATAAAATGAGCATATTAAAGTCATTTGATCTTACTGGCAAGACAGCGCTAGTGACAGGTTGTAAAAGAGGCATAGGAATGGGAATAGCCATTGGTCTTGCAGAAGCTGGTGCCGATATCATCGGTGTGAGCGCTACATTAGAAAAACAAGGTAGTGCCGTAGAAAAGTCGGTTACAGCATTGGGCAGAAAATTTAGTTCTCATCAAGCTGATTTTAATGATAGGCAATCATTATATAAGTTTTTGGGTGATCTTGAGGGGCAGAATATTGATATATTGGTGAATAATGCGGGTACCATTAAGCGAGCACCTGCAGCGGATCATTCTGATGCATTCTGGGATGAAGTCATAGGAGTAAACCTAAATGCTCAGTTTATACTAGCTCGTGAAATAGGTAAGCGTATGATCGATAGAGGAAGCGGGAAGATTATTTTCACAGCTTCTCTTCTTACATTCCAAGGTGGGATAACTGTACCAGGTTATGCCGCAAGTAAGGGGGCTATCGGTAGCTTGGTAAAAGCTCTAAGCAATGAATGGGCAGGAAAAAATGTCCAAGTAAATGCAATCGCTCCCGGCTATATAGCTACAGATAATACTAAGGCATTAAGAGAAAATAATGAGCGTAATGAATCCATATTAGCAAGAATACCTGCGGACAGATGGGGGACGCCCGATGACTTCAAGGGACCAGCGGTATTCTTATCTTCGGCCGCAGCTGATTATGTGAGCGGAGAGATTCTCGTCGTAGATGGTGGATGGATGGGACGCTAATACGCAATGATAATTTATAATAAACAATCGAAAATATAAAATATGGAACAAAGATACGAGTCAAGTCCTAGAGAGGTGGAAATGATGAATACTGAGGAGCTCAGAGAGAATTTCTTAATGGAATCTCTATTTGAAGATGGAGCTGCACATTTTGTTTACAGCCATTATGATAGGATGGTTTCAGGTGGAGTCATTCCTACCGATGCAGCAATAGAGTTGGGTAATTTTGATGATTTGCGATCCGAGTATTTTCTTCAAAGAAGAGAAATGGGCGTACTAAATACAGGAGGGACAGGAATCATCACTGTAGATGGTAAAGAATACAAATTAGAGAAATTGAGTTGTCTCTATATTTCTAAAGGTAGTAAATCAGTTACATTTGCTTCAGAGGATGCTAAGAATGCATCAAAGTTCTTTTGTTTTTCTGCACCCGCTCATACTGAATATGAGACAAAATTATACACAAAAGAAGACGCTCTTCCTTTCACTCTAGGAAGTAATGAAACGTCTAATCTGAGAACGATATATAAGTATATACATAATGATGGTATCGAGAGCTGCCAGGTAGTTATGGGTCTCACGGTATTGTCTCCAGGATGTGTCTGGAATACTATGCCAGCTCATACGCATGATCGAAGAAGTGAGGTTTATCTTTATTTTGATGTGCCTGCTGATCAGGGAGTGATGCATTTCATGGGCGAACCTACTCAGACCAGACACCTATGGGTACGAGACAGACAAGCGATCATATCGCCACCGTGGTCTGTACATGCAGGCTCTGGTACAGCGAGCTATTCATTTATATGGGCAATGGCTGGAGAAAATCAAGATTTTACAGATATGGATCAATTGACTTTGGACGATATTTTATAGATAA
>CALLMH010000083.1 GCA_938007965.1 uncultured Saprospiraceae bacterium
AAAGCCCGAACGGCGAGTGGAAGTTTAGGTTGAAATTTATTACCTCTTATTTACGTAAAATCAAGCGTAAACGGGGTATTCATTCAGCAGTAAGCCGAATGAAGGGCTATATAAATAAGGATATTCAGATCTACTGAATATCCCTAGCTATATTATAAGCCGCTCGACACCGCTAGATTACGATCACCAATCGTATTTGAAATTATTCCTAGATTCTTATCTTCTTCCTGGTTTGTATCGGCTTTCATCCATTATCTTTTGCGAATCATTCATAGCTATCAGTTCACTTAAAGTCGAGTCTGTCTTCTTCATGTAAGCCTCCACTATCTTCCATCCAATATAGTTGGCAGTTCTACCTGGAGCAGCATCTGGCATTCCTGGACTACTGGGACTAGGATTGATATATTTGTTGATCTTCATCGCATTGGACTCATAGAATAAATTCTCGTCGAAGAAGAATGCCCACATAGATAATTCGTTCTCTCTGACCCAGCTGGTCTGCTCCGCTGTATACTCGAGAAGAATAGAGTCATGGGTAGTTGGTAGTACACGATCTAAAATATATAACCTCTTTCCATTATGGATCATCTGGTCCAACAATCTGCTTCCTGGTGGTTTACCTATTTTATCGTCTACCATTATTTCCAATACCTTTTTCGGCAGATGTTCTTTATTGAATGTTCTCGTAAGATACTTTGAGAAGGCTGGATTATTAGGATCCAACTGCTTGTAAGGATAATCCGCTCCTAAAAACATATCAAGCCCTATCCCTACACCATCTCGATCTTCATCACTAAATAGAAACTGCTGATATGTGTATTCCGAAATGAAGGTATAAATATTAGGTGCATCGAACTCTGGAAAATAATGCTTCATCAACTTCATCCCATTTTCAAGTTTCGGCAATGTCTCCGTATCAAAATCTTGAAAAACTATAGCTGTAGTATCTTGTAATTTTTGAATCCGATCGTCTGATAAATATCCTCTAAAATTAGATAAAAACCCTTCTTGCGTTTTCGTGTCAAAGGGCAATACGTTTCTAAAAAATACACTATAAAATTGTGTATACTCTGTATTCAACTTTTGAACCTCCTCAGCTAGATTGTTAGTGTCCAAAGCACCCATTAGCTGCTCAAACCGTACTAGATTGTAAGAAAGCTCTATGCCAGACACATCTGGAACTGGCTCTCTAGAGTCTACACCACATCGTGAAAAAAGTACCATCAAAAAAAACAACAGTCCTCCGACTGATATTGCTACTTTCGAATTATTAATATACATAGGGTTTTACTTTTTGATCCATTTTATATTTTCTCTGTATACACCGTTTTTTTTCGGCTGTTATATCACGGCTTTTAAAAATATAAAAACAAATCTTTGACCAGATCTAAAATCTATATAGTAATAAAAATCTTGACAAGCGGTGGCCAAAAATTATATCTTATTGAATATAAAATCATTCATTTTTGTCCATAAGTGCATTCTGGCATTGTCTCCATATATTCCATGATTCCTATTCGGATAAGAATATGTATCGTACTGTTTATTTGCTTTGATTAGAGCATTCATCATCTCGGCAGCATTCTGAAAGTGGACATTATCATCAGCTATTCCATGGACCAATAGATAATTGCCTTTGAGTTGGTCAGCGAAGTATACAGGACTATTTTCATTGTAGCCCGATTGGTTTTCTGAGATTGTTCTCATATATCTTTCTGTATATACTGTGTCATACCACTTCCAGTTTGTAACTGGTGCTACTGCAATCGCAGATTTGAACACATCATTTCCTTTGAGGATACACAGTGAAGACATATATCCTCCATAACTCCATCCATATATACCGATCCTTGATGCATCTGTATAGTCGAGTCCTCCAAGATACTTGGCAGCTTCTATCTGATCTATGGTTTCATATTTTCCTAGCTGTAAGTATGTCATTTTTTTAAATTCCTCGCCTCTTCCTCCCGTTCCTCTAGGATCTATACAAGCGACTACATAACCATGTTGAGCGATTTGTTGGTACCACCAGTAGTTATTACCTTTCCAGCCATCTGTTACTTGTTGACTTCCTGGGCCACTATATTGCGTCATAAATACTGGATACTTTTTTGATGCATCGAAGTTTTTTGGCTTTATCATCCATCCATTGAGTTCTACTCCTTCGCTTGTTTTGAATTCGAAGAACTCTACTGGAGCTACTCCGTATTCTTTTTGCTTGTCTTTGATACCAGCATTATCTTCAATAACTCTTACAACTTTGCCGGACCTTTCATGGACAGTGTATGTCGCGGCACTATTTATTGTGCTTTGATTATTGACGAAATAATCAAACGTACTGCTCCACTGTGCATTGTTTATTCCACTTTTGCCTGTGATTTTTCGTTTTCCTGTTCCATCGAGATTTACTTCATAGACTTGTTTTCTAAGAGGAGATGACTCAGCAGATTGATAGTACAGTTTTTGATTTTTTTCATCTACACCGTAGAAGTTAGTTACATCATAATCTCCAGCGGTAAGGGCGATCTTCTCATTTCCCGACATATCATAGAGGTATACGTGATTAAATCCATCTTTTTCACTTGTCCATATGAAGTGCTTTTTATCTTCTAGAAAAGTAAGATTATCCGTGATATCGATGTAATATTTATTTTTCTCATTGAGTAGGACCTTTGTTTTATTCTTTTTGGTGTCGGTGATAAATAGCGTCAAGTCATTTTGATGTCTATTCATTTTGAATACAATCAATTTGTTTTTATCCTTCGTCCACTTCAATCTTGGGATGTAGATATCCGTCTCATCTCCTATGTCTACTTTATTTATTTTTTTATTCTTCAAACAATATGTATGGGCACTTACTTCTGCGTTTTTTTCTCCGACCTTCGGATATTTAAATGTTTCATATTCTGGATACAGGTCATTGTTGTATCTGGTCATAGTAAATTCTTTCACCGCTGATTCATTGAATCGGATGAATGCTAATTTCGCACCATCAGGAGACCAGAAAAAGGCTTTGGCAAATGAAAACTCCTCTTCATATACCCAGTCTGTAGATCCATTTATAATTTTATTTTTTTCTCCATCCTGAGTAATTTGAGTAATAACTCCTGTCTTGAGGTCTTTGTAGTACAGATCATTCTCAAATGTAAATGCTACTTTCTCAGCTGTCGGGTCGAATGTAGCATATCCAATCTTGCCCTCCTTGTCCCATACCGAGGTTATTGATTTCGTCGTCATGTCATATACGTGAAATTTTGCCTTCGTACTTCTTCTATATATTTGTTGCGACTCACTTTTTATCATAATTTTCGATTCATCGTCACTGAATGTATAAGAACCGATTTTTCCTCCGAATCCCTCTTTATCTTTTAGATCAGCTCCGACCAAGATATCGCTCACAAAATCTCCTGTAGTAAGATCGTACTTTTTGATTACATTTTCTTGAAGACGAGTATAGTGTTTTCCATCTTTTAGAAAATTAAAACCTGGTACAGATTTAGCATGAAAAGTATATTTCTGCCAAAGGTCCTCTGTTGTTATTTCCTTCTGAGAAAATGACATTGTAGACATTGTCACAGCTATAAAAAGAAGAAGTATGTGTTTCATATATTTTATTTTTTTGAATGGTGGAGTGAAAGAATTTTCCCAAGTTTTGGCTCCTTTGTATTTTGCTTGTTGAAGAAGCTTACATTAATCTAAGCCTAAAGCTACGAAGCGGGTTCGTCAATATGAATTTTACTATTAAAAAAATAATTACTAACGTCCGACGACACAAATATGTGCCTTAGGATGAGATATTCTACTGATTAGTATGTCCATTTGCAAATGCCCAATTCCTGACCATAGTAAGTTCCGAATATTCTAGTGACTTCGGATATATTTCTCTCAATTCTGCAGATGACTTGTCGGGATTTTCTTGGATCATCTTCCATACCGCCTCTACCTTTTCTATATCCATAAATGACGCAATGTCCACTTTTCCTAGTTTGATCCATTGACTCATATGTGTTTGTATAGTTCCGAGTTTCAGGCTTCTGAGCTTACAGATTTCTTCTACTGTCTTGCCCTCTTCCCACATCTCTAGGGTAATCCTTTGTGTTTCCCCTTTTTCCCGTTTTGGTTTATTCTTTTTATTATCTGGATTGAAGAGTACTACTCTTTTGAACTTTGGTTCTTCTGGGTGTAGCTTCACATCTCTGTACGTCAAATCATATAGCGTTTCTGTATATTTCCAAAAGTGACTGATTATGCCTTCGACCTCTCTGATATACTTCCTCGTCCTTGGTTTGATTTTGTAAGCTCTTCTATGATCTTCCATCGTTGTGATCATCAATGTGTGCACCTCATTAGTGAAGTAGTGGATTCCTTTTGTACATCTTTCGATGATGTTCTCAGCATTCGACTCTTCGGATAACATCAACCTTTGCAATTGATTTTCAAAACTGAATGCTATTTTCTGCATCTCGACACCTTTGTTTCTCAAAGCATTGATCATCTTTAGTATCGTCGCTTTCTCGGGTAGATCTCCCGCCCTTACTTCTTCTTTCCAAGACTCAAGGTGATCATTAAGCTTACTAAAGTCGAATGCCTTTCTGAGCCGTCTATCTTCGAAATCCTGTTTTGAATTTAGTAGTAATTCCTCTGCATTTTCAGGTATGGTAGATTGATGATAATATTCTTTTACCCGCTGGTCTACGATGATGTTCTTTTCTTGTATCATAGAGGATAACGTCAATCCTTCCAAAGATCTACACCTACTAAGTGCTACATATAACTGACCGGGTGCGAATGTGTCTTCTAGATCCACTATCGCCTTGTCGAATGTAAGGCCTTGACTCTTATGTACAGTTACTGCCCATGCCAACTTGAGCGGGTACTGTTTGAATGATCCCACATCTTCTGGTTCTATCTCACCGCTTGCCTCATTGAGTTTGTACCTCGTGTTTTTCCATTCTATGGGTTCTACCAATATGGTTTCATGATCTCCTTTGCAGAATACCTTTACGCCTTCGTCCGTCCTACCTTGTACAGTGCCTATCTTACCATTATAGTAGATTCCATCTTGGTGATTCCTTAAGAACATCACCTGGGCACCTTTTTTCAATATGATCTTTTCATTCGTCGGGTACGAAGATTCATTGAACTGTCCCTTGATTTTCGCCGCCAATTCGAACTTGTCGGTATCTAGTCTATTCAGTTCGGTCTGATTGATAGCATCGGCTTTTCTATTGTGCGTAGTCAGAGTGATACTTTCTGAAGACTCAAACTTATGATCGAAGTTTGCATTCAATCGATTGATATCCTCAGTGTTTTTTACTCCATCTCTGATATTATTCAGTATATTGATAAAGGTCTGGTCCTGTTGTCTGTAGATCTTATTTAATTCGAAAGTAAGTGCATTGGAGTGCTGCCAAGCAATACTAGAGAAGAAAAACGGACTTTTATAATATTTACTCAGCGTAGGCCATACGTAGTCTTTTACTACTGGGGCCAATTGATACAAATCACCAATAACCAGTAACTGCACCCCACCGAAAGGCTCTTGATTTCTACGCATTCGCCGTAATGTAAAATCAACGGCATCCAATAGATCCGCCCGTACCATACTGATTTCATCAATGATCAACAATTCTAGCTCTTGAAGAAGTCTTTTTCTTTCTTTTCGAATTTTTTGGAGTATTGCTAGATTGATCCGATTTACAAATAGATCTTGATCTACAATCTCATTATTAGGAACAAACGACTTCGTGGGCAACTGAAACATAGAGTGGATCGTCATTCCTCCCGCATTGATGGCGGCTACACCTGTCGGAGCTACTACAGCGGTCTTCTTTGATGTTTTTTCTAAGATTTCCTGTAATAGCGTCGTCTTTCCCGTACCAGCTTTACCCGTAAGAAAGACGTTTCTATCTGTGTAAAGGATAAATTTTTCCGCGAGGTCTCTTTCAATATTTATTTCTTGATTCATTCAGGGACAAGATATTAAGAATTGATAACTTGGTCAACTCTTATCCAATCATTGTGACAAGATGTGTGACAAAACGAACATTGATATCGATAATAGTTAACTGATCTGATTGATGCGTTTCGATAATTTGTAATGAGACGAAGAAATAATAGTTCAATTTAAATTTTTACGGAATTTGTCAAATACACATCATCAAGATTAGATGTGTAACATTGATAAGGATTCATTACATTTACATTACCTAACCAAATAATAACAAATGAGGCCCGCACTCTTCTAATAACGTAAATATGAAACGCCATATCTAAGCTTTAAGCGATAAGGAGAAAATCAAGGTTCGAAGATGGAATATGGCTTACTGAAGGTAGACGCGCGGAATCCTATAATCTAACAGTCTAAAAAAAAAACATATGAAAAAAGTATATATAGTATCGGCTGTCCGTACACCAATGGGCAGTTTTGGAGGATCATTATCTTCTCTTTCTGCACCACAGTTGGGCAGTATAGCTATCAAGGGAGCATTAGAAAAAGCGAAAGTAGATGCTAATAAGATAGATGAAGTATTCTTCGGTAATGTATGTCAGGCGAATGTAGGACAAGCACCTGCAAGACAAGCCGCACTCGGGGCTGGCATTGGAAACAATGTACCGTGCACGACTGTGAATAAAGTCTGCTCCTCAGGAATGAAGTCTGTCATGTTTGCTGCACAGTCAGTGATGCTCGGTCATGCAGATATCCTAGTAGCTGGAGGAATGGAAAGCATGTCTAATATCCCTTACTATATCCCAAAAGCAAGATGGGGACACAAGTTTGGTGGTGGTGAAATCGTAGATGGCCTACAAAAAGATGGCTTGACAGATGTATATAATCAGAAAGCAATGGGAACATCTGCAGATGCTACCGCTGTAAAGTTCGATATATCAAGAGAACAGCAAGATGCATTTGCAATCCAATCTTACGAAAGAGCTGCAGCCGCAACTGAAGCAGGACAATTCAAAGATGAAATCATACCTGTGAATGTACCCCAAAGAAGAGGAGATGACCTAATCATAGCTGAAGATGAAGAATATAAAAAAGTAAGATTCGATAAGATTCCTACATTAAGACCGGCGTTCGGCAAAGAGGGAACTGCTACGGCGGCCAATTCTTCTACGATCAATGACGGAGCTTCTGCGATCATAGTGGCTAGCGAAGATGCAGTTCAGAAATTTGGATTGACTCCTATCGCTGAGATATTATCATTTGCTGATGCAGCCCATGAGCCAGAGTGGTTTACAACTGCACCGACATTAGCTGCGCCAAAAGCTCTAAAGAGAGCCGGACTTACAACAGGTGATGTAGACTACTTCGAGGTGAACGAAGCATTCTCTGTAGTGACCCTAGCATTCAACAAAGAACTAGGTATATCAGAAGATAAAGTAAATGTAAATGGAGGTGCAGTATCTCTCGGTCATCCGCTAGGTGCATCAGGTGCTAGGATACTGACTACACTCAACCACGTGCTCCACCAAAAGAAAGGAGAAATCGGATGTGCTACGCTCTGTAATGGAGGAGGTGGTGCAAGTGCGATTGTCATCAAAAAAGTATAAAATATCAACCAACTTAAGGCTTTATAAAATACTGCGGTCAGAAATTACAAAGTGGTTTCTGGCTTTTCTTCTCTTGTGAAAAATTAAGCAATTAAAGTGTCGACCAACGTATGAAGTATTACCAATTCCATTTATTAATGATCGTATTCATGATTTACTCATGTAACTCTGCGCCTGAGCTGACCAAAATGAGTGATAAAGAATATGTGAAACGAGCAGTTAAAAATGATTTTCCATCTCCTGATTCGATTATTATAAGAGATATTGTCGGAAACATCATGACGACTGAGGAGATGATAGATATGTATAATCAAGGTGGATTAACAACTGATTTTTACAAAAATAAAAAAGGAAAAATCGTAGAAGCCGTTGTCCGAAAAAGTACTCCTGCGGATCAAGCACTAGAAGCTCAAATCAACAATAAATTAACTGCCGCTCCTCCTGTCACAGTAACCCAAATAGACTGCAAAAACGTAGTCCCTCTCTTGGACGAGGCGTATAGAAGAGATCAAGAGATACGAAAGGAAGGGGTAGAATATGATGCAATGGCTGATCATAAAAACCTTGAGCTAGTCATCAGTATAGATCAAGTTTGTGGCCTGCCAAAAGGTATAGAAAATGAAAAACAAATAAATATAATCTGGTTAATAATCCAACATAGTAAGGCAGAATATAGAAAAAGATATATCAATTATTTCGAAGAGGCAAAAGAAGCGGGAGCATTGGATGCTGGTTCTGTAGCCCTGATGAGAGATCGGATGGCTCTTGATGATGGAAAGCCTCAGATATATGGTAGTCAGATATTAGGAGGCAAACTCTATAATCTCAGAGATGCCTCCACAGTCGATCAACGCAGAGCCGCTGTAGGATTAGAGCCACTAGGAGATTATCTTGAGCGGTTTGGAGTGTCGTTTGATGTGGAGCAGAAATAATCGTGGATATTCTGATATACAGAATATCCTTTTATCAAATTTTTGCCTGTGCAGGGATATCCGTGAATAACGAATATCTTTATTCTATAACACATTAGAGACTATCGACTTAAAACCCATATCATCACACTATCGTAAGGCTCTCCTTACTTCCGAACTACCCTATCAAAACCTACTGACCCACTACGACCTTATGCTGCCCAGCAATTTGTTGGTTTTGATACAATATAACTGTATACATTCCCACAGTAAGATCATCCACGATTATCGAGCTATTACCACTCTGACGTCTGACCGTTCTTCCTTGAGCATCTATGATTTTTATATCAAATTCATCAGCATGGTTACTTGTGATTTCAAATCTACCATTGTTTGGATTCGGACCTATTGCATATCCCAAATCTGATAGATCTGTAACAGCCGTTATTGAACCATCGCAATTTTCATCTACGTCGTTTCCTTCTATTTCTATCGCATTGGGGTTGATATCAGGATTGTCATCATCACAATCATAAGTAGATAAAAAACCGTCTCCGTCATTATCGATACCCGTCAGAGGGTCGGCATTGTTTTCGAAATCGGGGCTGACTGTACCGACAAGACAGCGAGATACTTGGGGAAACTCAGAAGTGATCACGTAGAAATAATCAAAAGTTTGTTCTCCCTCAGAAGTTGTTAATGTGATTTGCTGCGCGATACCATTGCATTCATCTAAATCGCCCTTCCCGCATATGTATTCATAGTCATTTACATATTTACCAGTGTATGGCCCACATGGTTCTTCGATACCGTCTCCCGGTCTGAGGCCCGAGATGAGTTGATAACTTGGGCGTAATTCTTTTATATTGCCCTCGGCGTCTGGACCAAATCTATACAATATAGGAAATCCATCAGAAGCCCACCCTACTTGTAATATTCCTTCTGTATTGGTCAGCGCTGTAATTCCAGGGTTGATCGTTTCCAGATATTCGAACATCTCTCCATGATAATGATACCCTTGTGGACCAGTATGTGCAGAGGCACAATCTAATGATACGAGCCCCATGCCTTGTCCTTGATTGTTAGTAGGTTCGAACACCCAATCCCAATTCAACTGTCCCGTGTTAGGATTTTCGAAGATAAAGGGAGTCGCAGGTGCTGGTGCATAGATTACTCCATTCATAGCCACTCCGAAGTATCTTCTAGGTCTGCCAGTATTTCCTAGTATACTAGTTACTTCATCAGCTATCGCTGGTGTTTTGTCTAACCGAAATAGATGATATATCTGACTTGGGATATTATTATTATTGAAGCAGTAAGCATGATTAGGAAAGCCATTGGAATAGATAGATCGTGTATCGCCTTCTACAAACTCATAAAATACACTAGGTACCTCTGGCGTAGCACAACACCCGATATTTTCAAAATTCAATTCATCAATATCATTGCAATCATTGTCACAATCGTCGATCGTTGTTTCATCCCCGTTTTGAATTCCATCCGCACATGACCATTCTGATCTTATGATTTCAGCTTCCGCTTCGAGTATATTCAATATAGATGTTTGTCCCGGGGTTAGATTTGGGTAGAGGTTCTCTTCTTCGAGAATATCCGCAGAAATATCAAAGAATTGAATGTTGCCATCTTCGTCTTTTATCAATTTATATTGCTCGTTTTTTATGGCCCATTCGAGTGTATTTCCATTTTCATAGTCAGAATAGAGAAACTGACGATCAATCGCTCCCCCACAAGACAACGCAGATTTAAGGCTTAAGCTATTATGTATTCCACCATTTAGAGGTCTAGAAGTAAGTTCGGCAATAGTGGCATATAGATCTGTTACCTGTGACATTCCCGCTTCTATTTCTCCTAGTCTAGATACACCTTTACCTGCCATGATCATTGGTACACGAAGACCTCCTTCATATAGCGAAGATTTGGAGTGGCCATTGGGAAAATGTTGTAGTGCTAGATTAGGAGTCCCATTGTCACCGACAAATATGATCACAGTATTATCCAATTGGTCCTGGTCTATGTTTTCAATAAGTCTTCCTATTTCATGATCCATTGCCTCTATCGCAGCTTGATATTTTTGCATGTCGGAGGTCGGATTCTCTATGGTATACAATCCTGTAGGTGGTACATGCCATGGTCTATGAGGAGCTACATGAGCCAACCAAAGAAACCACGGCTGATCTTGCTCACCAATCCAATCGATGGCAGCGTTTGTAAAATTAGTAGTTACATATTCTTCGACCTGAGTAACTTCTCCGTTTTCGATTTTTTCCCAATTGTAATAATCTTCAACTGCTGCAGTAAAAACTCCCTCATAATGGTCTATCCCATGCTGCATTGGATGATTATAATCTACGGGATTTGAGATATGCCATTTACCGATTACCGCTGTTGCATAATCACTTTCTGAGTTCTCATTGATATGGTCAAATATAGATTCGTGTACAAGATCAAGGTTGCCAGGTGGTCTCATTACACCTGTTTTGATTCCATGTTTTCCGCTCATTATGGCTGCTCTTGTAGGTGTGCATTGAGGAGTCGCCCATGTATTTACGAAGCTAAGACCATTTGCTCTGAGCATATCAAGATTTGGTGTGTTGGGGCTTTCTGTATCGAGACCAAATCCTTCAATAGCGTCAATCCCCAAGTCATCCGCTATTATCAAGAGAATATTAGGTGTTGATTGTTGTGTAATTGCTTGAGAGAAAGATAAAATAAAGGAAATTAGAGTAAAGAAAATTTTCATTTATGCTTGTTTTGTGATTTTAAGTTAGAATGCTCATGGAATACGATTACCTGATTATATCTCTACGGTTATGGTTTTTCTTTTTTTGTGCATTCTATAATCTTTAGTATTAGAGTTTATATTGACCTGGATGATATTAGATTGGTTTGGTACGTTAAGAAGGCAAGTATTTATAATTTTAATGTGTGATATATCTTTAATCTCCTTAGTAAAATCACAGTTTATCTTTATGTGGTCTCCTATGTGCTCTACGCTATTGACTTCTAATCCAACGATTACATTATCAAAAGAAAAAGAAGTATTGTCTGTTAGATAATTTACAA
Organism: uncultured Saprospiraceae bacterium; assembly: GCA_938007965.1. Taxonomy (GTDB): domain Bacteria; phylum Bacteroidota; class Bacteroidia; order Chitinophagales; family Saprospiraceae; genus CAJXUU01. Next base: position 11,553 of record CALLMH010000083.1, read on the forward strand.
GTACTTCTTTTGAAAGATCATTTGCACTTATACTTAGATCTTCTGTCAAGTCTTCCGTATCTATCGTCACTTCTAATGATACATTGTGTGATCGCTGGTAGATATTGAAGATCGCTAAGGGTACATCATGATCATTTATTGATAATAGACCAAAACAAAATAGTGTGAGTAATATTTTCATGTAACTATAGACTAAAGTGAGATGACAAAGTTTAATAATACATAATATTGTGCAAATGATGCGGGTATATTGCAGCATTGTATTGCAAGTCATTGAAAAATAAAAAGAATACGGTGGAAAAAAATTATGCTTGAGCTATATTCGAAGTATCATGATATAACGAAGATTAAGAAGTATTGTAAGATTTTTCAAACAAGAGAAAGAAGAAAAAACTAATTTTGCATTATGCTTAAGAGATTAGAAATACAGAATTACGCCATTATAGAATCACTAGAATTAGATCTCACAAAAGGTCTATCCATAGTAACTGGTGAGACCGGTGCCGGTAAGTCCATATTATTAGGCGCCCTGGGACTGATCATGGGAAAACGTGCAGACACCAAAGTGCTTTACGAAGCTGACAAAAAGTGTGTGGTAGAAGCTGTATTTGATGTTTCCGATTATAACATACAGTCAATCTTCGAAGCGGAAGGTATAGACTATGAACAAGAAACCATTATCAGAAGATTAATATCGCCAAATGGTAAGAGTAGAGCATTTATCAATGATGAGCCTACGACACTATCTGTCCTAAAAGCAATAACGGACAACTTAGTAGATCTGCATCAACAATTCGATACTTTGGATCTACATAGTGTATCTTTTCAGACCAAGACCATCGATGCTCTAGCGGGCGTTATTGACAAAGTCGATGATTATCATATCGATTATGCAGAATATGCAAAATCAAAAAGAGCCCTATCCGCACTAGAAGAAAAACATAGAAACGCTAATCAAGAAATGGATTTTCTCAACTTCCAGATGAAAGAATTCAATGATGCTGAGCTGATGGAAGGAGAGCAAGAAGAAAAAGAAAAAACACTCGATAAACTTACCAGTGCCGAAGATATACAACGCGTAGGGAATACGATTCTTCATCAGCTGGACGAAGACGATGCGAGTGCCGTGGACACGTTACAATCATTGCTCAATGAACTATCCAATGTGATGGATGCCGACGAAAGGCTAGCTGAAATATACGAGCGCCTTACGAATATCCAAGAGGAAATGAGAGATATAGCAAAGGAGGCTGGACATATCGCTGAGATCACGGAATATGACGAAAGTGTGATCGAAGAACTGAATACTCGATTGAGCCTTATATATAGATTGCAAAAGAAGCATGGTGTGGATAATCTAGATGAACTTTTAAAAATTCAAGATGATATCTCGACTCAACTTTCAGGATTTGGAGATATCACAGAAGATATAGAAAAGCTTCGAAATAAAATAAACAAACTAGAAGCTTCACTGATCAAAAAATCAGAAGCAATTTCCAAAAAAAGAAAAAAGACAGCGCCTGGATTTGAAAAAATGATCCATGAAATGCTTGTACCATTATCCATGGAAAATGCATACATCAAAGTAGACATAGCACCTCTGGAGAAGCCTGGACCATCAGGAATGGACCAAATCACCTTCTTATTCGCACCAAATAAAGGGAGCGACTTCAAACCACTCAAAAATATAGCTTCTGGTGGAGAGATATCTCGATTGACACTTTGTATCAAGTCTTTGGTTGCTAATGCGATGACATTACCTACACTTATATTCGATGAGATAGATACTGGTGTATCGGGGGAAGTAGCTTCTCGTATGGGAGAGATACTGTCTGATCTCGCCGATAAGCATCAGGTGATATCTATAACTCACTCCCCTCAGATCGCAGCAAAAGCAGATCGTCACTTCTTCGTCCATAAAAACGACAGAGAAGATCGTACCGTTACCGCCATCAAAGAATTAGATAAAGAAGGAAGAATCACAGAAATAGCTAAGATGTTAAGTGGAAATCCGCCTTCTGATGCTGCAGTAGCGAATGCAAAGGAATTGATGAAATAGAAAAGTTCCTAATTTTATATAGGTCGGCAGCCTATTTATAAAAACGGTAATATAGGAATAGCTTCTATTTTACTAGGCCATATCATCTAAGATAGAAGCTAAGTATCTTACAGGGATGTATCATAAAATATTGATCATAGACCTATTTTCTGATTATATCATTGTAGATTTGTACGAACTAGATTAAAAATCGTCAGTGGAACTCAAAACAGGTGCAATTGTAGCGTTGTCGTGGCCCGATACCAAAATCCGGAATGCCTCTTCTTGGTATGACGGGCTCATGAGTATAATGGGAATCTGTAAGGACGGGTACTACAGTGTAGGACATGCAGCTTTATTATTAATAGATTATCGGACTGGAAAGATACGGTATTTTGATTTTGGCAGATACCATACACCATTTGGCTATGGTAGAGTCCGAGATGAACAATCAGATCCAGAATTAACAATAAATACACGTGCAGAAGTAGTAGAAGGAAATATCATTAATATAAAAGATATATTACTCGAACTACAAGATAATAGGTCGACACATGGTGATGGAAAAGTCGTATGTTCTATTACTGACGGCATCGATTATGATCTAGCAATTGCCTCAGCAAAATCTATACAAGGTAGAGGTGCTGTCCCATATGGACCATTCCAATTTACGGGATCCAACTGTTCGAGATTCGTTGCCCGTATTTACAAAGCTGGATTCACATCATATCTTAAAAAACGAAGAATATCTAACTGGTACCTATATTTCCATACGCCGACATCTAATATCATATTCACCCATACGAGAGAAAATGTATTCATCGTAGAACAAGGGGAATTTCGTGTAGAAGAATCTATGATGGACATTTATAAAAATACGTCCAAAGTTTCGAAAGAAACGAAAATTGAAAAAACGCCAAAAAAAATAAAATTGCCAGAATCAGTGTTTTGTCTTTCTGGTACAGGAGGCGATACCTACTTTCAACTAGATAAAACAAATAAGAACCACCTATTCCGAGTAAGAAGATACAGTGAATATGGAGAATTAGAAATAGACGATATTTTCCAACTTCAAAACATAGGTTTCGATATAAATAAACCATATGGTTTTGATTATATATCAAATGGGATAGAAGTAAAAATCAAACAAGACAAAAAAGTATTTGTCCTCAAAAATATCAAATATCAAAATCGGAAACCCGTTTTGCCCAACAAATCAATTAAGAAAAAATTGTGGGGTAAAAAATAGTAAAATGAATTACTATTGATTTCATACATTTGACTACAGATCAAACACAAGTAAATGAAAATAGCCGTTAATGCACGTGAACTTCTCAAAGGAAGAATGGAAGGAATCGGGCGGTATATTTTTGAAACTACCAGGCAGATGGTTCTAGATCACCCTGATGATAAGTTCTTCTTTTTCTTTGATCGTAAATATGATCCTTCCTTTATTTTCGCTGATAATGTGACACCTGTCGTCATATATCCACAGGCGCGTCATCCGCTACTTTGGTATATTTGGTTTGAGATCGCTATACCTTATTATCTCAAGAAATATAAGATAGACGTCTTCTACTCAGGAGATACCTATCTAAGTATGAAGACTAAAGTTCCTACTTTACTGGTATGTCATGATATAGCCTACAAGCATTATCCTAATCATATCAAAAAGATCCACCTAGATTACTATGAGAATAACTTCTCCAAGTATCACCATCGAGCAGATCATATAGTAGCTGTATCAGAGTTTACAAGACAAGATATCATCAAACTCTATAAACTTGATCCTAATAAAGTATCTGTAGGTCATAATGCAACTCCGAAAGGATTCCAATCAGCTTCGTCGAACGAAAAAATAAAAATAAGGAAAAAGCTTACTAATGATAAACCCTACTTCATCTATGTAGGATCACTACATCCTCGAAAGAATGTGGTCAACCTAATCAAAGCATTTGATCTATTCAGAAAGCAACATAATACGAACCATAAACTTATACTTGTAGGTCGCATGGCTTGGAACAATGAGGCACTGAAAGAAGTATACAACACCACAGAATATAGGGACGATATTATATTCACTGGTCAGGTATCAAACGAAGAGCTACCAAAATATCTAGCCTCAGCAGATGCATTGACTTATGTCTCAGTATTCGAAGGTTTCGGTATTCCTATCCTCGAGGGAATGTCTAGTGGTACTCCCGTAATCACATCCAATGTAAGTTCTATGCCAGAAGTAGCAGGAGATGCAGCATTATTAATAGATCCACATGACCCTATGTCCATCGCCGATGGTATGTGGAAAATTATATCTGATAAAGATTTTAAAAATGATTTAATTACAAAAGGATACGAACGTGTAAAAGCATTTTCCTGGCAAAAAACTGCAGATCATATTTATAGCGAACTAAAAAAACTAACTTAGGAAATCAAAAAAACCAGGAAATCAAATTACTTCTGCGCTCTATTAATCAACCACATCGTAATGACTCCGAAAACAATATTGGGTATCCAAGCACCGAGCATAGGATGCAAGCCAAGATTGATAGAAAACGTCATACTAAACTTCTGAATAATCACAAAAGCTGATCCAAGTATAATCCCCGCGGCGAGCTGAAAACCCATTCCTCCTCTCGTTTTTCGAGAAGAAATCGCCAAACCCATCAGTGTCAATATTATTATCGTAAATGGATCCGCACTTCGACCATAAAGTTCTGTTTTGAATTTGGTGGCAGTATCTATTCCTCTTGATTCCTCTTTTTCGATAAATGCTCTGAGATCGGTGGTCGTCATCATTTCCATCTGATTACTATATCGGAAGAAATCCTCGGGCGTAAAATTAAAAGTAGTATCCATCGTACCACCATTGGTGATAACCAACTCCTCATTCAATCCATCAAAAGTGTGATATTCATAGTCTTTGAGTGTCCAGACATTTGGCTCTTCTTTGAATTCTAATTTACGAGCTTTGAGTACATAAGATAGCTTATCCATTTCAAATTTCTCAAGGCGAAAAGTATTGGCAGTACTATCGTATTTACGAAAATACTTGATATATACTTTTTCATCCTTATTGAGAAAGAAGTGTGTATTGTCCTCTAAGGTTTTCTTATTACTTTTTCTGATATGTTCACTTTCGAACTCTCCCTTGATCTTATTACTCTTAGGTATCAAGTAATTCTTACCCACCCAGTGGACGGATGCGATCATTACCGCTGCAATCAGATAAGGTCGCATAATACGGTTATAGCTGATACCTGCACTAAGCATAGATATAATCTCAGAATCTCCAGCCAATCGAGAAGTAAAAAATATAACCGCCAATAGTGCAAATAGAGGCCATAATAAACCATTAATCCATGGAATAAAATTCAAGTAATAATCAAATATTATCTCATTGATAGTCACCGTATCTTTTAGAAACTTATCTACTTTCTCAAAAAAATCAATAGCTATTGCGATCATCGTAATCATGAGAATCGTAAACACAAATGTGCTCAGATACTTCTTGATGATGTATATATCTAATTTCTTAAGCAAGTATATTTGATTTAGTTTACTATGTTAAGTGTAAAAAACGAATTTTCAAACGAGCTTTATCTCTAACAGGTGCTTTCACGATTTCATTTTCTGTTATTCTATCAATCTAGATTTTGCTAAATCGCTTGATCTGCTAAATCACAAAATGACTTTTAACGGCACAAATTTCTTCATACAAATTAACGTCTACCTAGAAATGCACTCTCGTACGGTCAACTTTGATTTACAGCCTTCTTGTAATATCAATTAACGTCTTTTCCTTCCACTCTGTGAAATTTCCTTCTAAAATTTTTTCCCTGGCAGTATTGACCAACCATAAGAAGAAACTGAGATTCTGTAGCGTCCCTATCTGAGCTCCGAGAAGTTCTTTGACATGGTATAGATGTCTTAGGTATGCCTTCGTATGCACTCTACTCGATGGTGATGGACTGTCTGGATCTATTACTGAGAGATCTTCTTTCCATTTTGCATTTTTCATATTCATCACTCCTTTCGAAGTATATATGATACCATGTCTTGCATTCCTTGATGGCAATACGCAATCGAACATATCGATCCCTCTGGCGATAGATTCTAATATATTCTCAGGGAGACCTACACCCATCAGATATCGTGGTTTTTCTTTTGGTAGGATATCTGTGACTAGATCAGTCATACTGTATAGATCTTCATGTGGTTCTCCTACTGATAATCCGCCGATCGCATTCATTTCTCGATCAGTAGCAGCTATGTATTCTGCGGATTTTTTTCTGAGCTCTGGATATACGCTACCCTGGATGATCGGAGCAAATACTTGATGATATCCATAGTGCGGTTCCGTATTGTCGAATCTATCAATACATCGCTCTAACCACCTATGGGTCATGTGCATACTTCTCTTCGCATATTTATAATCACAAGGATACGGAGTACACTCATCGAATGCCATCATAATATCCGCACCGATCGTTCTCTGGATATCCATCACATATTCTGGTGTGAAGTTATGCTTAGATCCATCGATATGGGATCGGAATTTTACGCCTTCCTCCTTGATCTTACGCATACCTTTGAGAGAATAAACTTGATATCCACCACTATCCGTAAGCATAGGTTTTTCATAACCTATGAATTTGTGTAGCCCTCCAGCTTTTTGAATAAGATCAATACCTGGACGCAGATATAGGTGGTATGTATTGCCCAATATTATCTGTGCTTTGATGGGATCTTCCAATTCTCGGTTATGGATTCCTTTTACAGTACCTTGAGTTCCTACTGGCATAAATATCGGAGTTTGGATTTCTCCATGATCAGTCACCATAGTCCCTGCCCTAGCTTTAGATTTTTTATCTGTTTCGTGTATTGTAAATTTGAGCATTTGTTTATTTGATACTGTTATTGGAAATATCCCAAAATATGTGCATAGATAAATTAATCTCTATCCATTCACGTCCAATTCTGATTCTTGATTATGTGCCTTATAGCGCCCTTTACCGAATTTGGTCCCATTGAATTCCATTTTGGGTTTCAACTTATCTTTTTCCTCCTGGTCTAATTGATTAAAATCTTTGCACTTAACAGAGCAAGTAGCTTCGTATTCTGTAGCACAATCAGCACACTGGATGAATAATATGTGACAGGCTTCATTGGCACAGTTCGTATGATCATCACATGGTTTTCCACATTGATGACAATTAGATATGATCTCAGCCGAGATACGCTCTCCGAGACGCTCATCAAATACAAAGTTCTTACCTATGAATTTATTATCTAAACCTAACTTCTCAACTTGATGCGTGTATTCTATGATTCCACCTTCTAATTGATATACATTTTCGAATCCCTTATGTTTATAGTATGCACTTGCTTTTTCGCAGCGGATACCACCTGTGCAATACATCACTATATTTCTATCCTTCTTATCAGCTAACAATTCCTCTACTACAGGCAGTGCCTCTCGAAAAGTTTCTACATCGGGTGTAAGCGCCATTTTGAATTTTCCAACTTCGCTTTCATAGTGGTTTCTCATATCTATCACTATCGTATCTGGATCATCAGTGAGCTCATTGAATTTTTCCGCTGATAGGTGGATGCCTTTTTTAGTCACATCAAAAGTAGAATCATCCAATCCATCTGCAACTATTTTATCTCTCACTTTTATCTTGAGTTTGATAAATGACTTACCATCATCTTCTACCGCAATATTAAGTCTTACCCCAGTTAGGAAATCTACAGAATCTATTGTCTTTCTGAATGCTTCCATGTTTGGAGTAGGCACAGATATCTGACCATTCACTCCCTCGGAGCTTACATATATACGACCGAGTACATCGACTTCGTCCAATATAAGGTAGAAATGATCACGAAACTCCTTAGGTTTCTTAATATGAGCATATTGGTAAAATGATAGTGTAGTTCTATGAACACCCTCTTGCTCAAGTTTTTTCTTTAGTAGTTCTTTGTCTACTTTATTATACAGTCTTTTCTTTCTCATCCGCTTTTGCAATAAACGTTGAATAAATATTTTGCAAAGATAAATTAATAGAACATTGATAGATTGGAAAGTAGATATTAAAAAGGAAATATATTTTTTGATACACACTATGATGCCATTTTCTATGGCTTGCAGTATTAGTACCGTTATTTTTACTTACGCTAAATCCATTCAAATTACTTTCCTTATCAACTTATATCCTTCACCAAAAAAGGATTGATAAGTGAATACTAAATTCACATCAGTTTTGGATTATTCTTATGTCTGTCTATATCTCTACCTGTCTTCTTAAGGATATTTTTTTTGATGGCGGATTCTAGATTCACTCCTGTCTGATTCGCAAGACAAGTAAGAACCCATAGTACGTCAGCCATTTCATCCGCTAACATTTCTTTTTTCTTATCCTCGGTGGTTTCTTTTTTGAATGACTGCTCACCGTAAGTACGACTGATAATTCTGGCTAGTTCTCCTACCTCCTCAGTCAATATTGCCATATTGGTCAATTCACTAAAATATCTTACGCCTATTGTAGTGATCCATTTATCTACATCATTCTGCAAATCTTTGATTGTCATATGCTTTATTTTATACCAATATATATTTTGATGATAATTATGATCGATCCTTACTATCTACTATTATAGTTACCGGTCCATCATTAAGTAATGCTACTTTCATATCTGCGCCAAATATTCCTCTCTCAACACTGAGCCCACTATTGTTTTCTAATGTGTCACAAAACTGCTCGTACATCGGTATTGCATAGTCTGGACGAGCAGCTTTGATAAATGATGGTCTATTTCCTTTTTTGGTACTTGCATGTAATGTAAATTGAGAAACAACAAGAAAACTCCCTCCTATATCGACGATACTATTATTCATCTTACCAGCCTCATCAGAGAATATCCTCATGTTCATACATTTATTAGATAGCCACTGGATATCTTCGATAGTATCCTCTGGAACTATACCGAGTAACACTAAAAAACCTCTATCTATTTTACCCACTATCTTATCATCTACCGTCACGGATGCATTCGACACTCTTTGTAATACTATTCTCATTATTATCTATGAAATTTTATTCAAATAAAAGGGATATATGACCATTCCTCATCCATCACAATAATACAGTTATTAACATAACAAAAAAATATAAAGTATATATAACTATATAAGAATGTAATAACAGCAAACTGATTCCACACAAATTTGTTGATTCTTTATGGAGAAGTTATCAAATATTGCTGTAATTAAAAGATATATATAATCATTTTAAATATATGTTGATAATAAAATTTGAACTCAACATTCATCCACATGAAGTAGATACACAGATATGATAAAGTTATACTGTTAGTAACTTATACAGCATATGTGAATAACCATACTATTGTCATTTCATTGATAAATTTGTCATAAATAAAAACCTGTCTTCGAAATAATTATTTAATATGTGGCTGATATCATGCTTATATGAATAAATCTCCTCTCTACGCATCAGTAGAGATTGTATACCTAAATTCAAAATGATAAGTATATTTTATAAGACGGGTAAATAATTATATAAGAAAGCGTTTTTATAATAAAGATCCTTATGTAGATAAAATGTGAATAGATGTGAATAAAAAAAGAAAAGCGATATTTACGATTAAAGACATAAATATATATCCCCAAACTAACAAGACTAATAATAATGATTTTTTCATTATTTAAAAAAAGAGATTATTTCAATTACAAAAAGAGGTGGATAACTTTCAAAATGATTTTTAAAAATTGAATGCTACCTTTGCTAATCGAAAAACTGAATAAAGTTTATGATCGAATCATCAAATAAAAATTACATCAAATACTCATGGTTTCTATTGGGAGTAGTTTTTCTTGTGATACTTGCAGGAGGTGTAGTGAGGATGACACAAAGTGGAATGGGTTGTCCTGATTGGCCGAAGTGTTTTGGTATGTGGATACCACCAACCGATGCTAGCCAGTTACCTGCTGATTTTGAAAGTTATCTCAGTAAGCAAGATATCGATCATAGTTTCAATGTATACCACACTTGGATTGAATATATCAATAGGCTTCTAGGTGCTATTTTAGGTGTTTTCATTTTTATATATTCTGTATGGACTTCTATCAAGTTCAGTGATAGGAAGTCTCAGATGAAAAAGCTTTTGTGGACCAACCTCGGATTAGCGTTATCTCTTGTTATTGCTGCTGTAGTAGGTTCGTCTGTGTTGCTCAAAATAGCCGGAGTACTGTTTGTATTATTGGCATTTTACTCTTTATTTTTTGCTATCCGCCATGCATTAGATCGACCTGTCGTAATTGTTTCTATCCTACTCCTTATTGCTGTTGCTATCCAGGGATGGTTGGGCAAGATAGTGGTAGATGAGAACCTGTCTGTTGTCAAGATTACGATACATATGGTCGGTGCTTTGGTGATAGCGGCTCTACCTCTTATTAATATCAATATACTCAAAGAGCGCAAGATATCAGTTAGTCCTTTTCTAAAGCATTTATTGTCTGGGATGATTTTCATAGTTTTATTACAGATCATATTAGGCACCCAAGTAAGAGAAGAGATAGATGTTATATCAAAAGCACTAAGCTATGAGCAGAGAGATTTGTGGATAGACCGATTAGGATCGATATTCATCATTCATCGTAGTTTTTCTTGGTTGGTTCTAATTGGGACTATTGCACTCTATTATAAAAGTCGCAAGATTGTTGGTTTCGTTAAGGCCTCTAGCTTGATATCTTTAAATGTATTTATCATTATAATTTTGGGGATTATAATGGTCTATTTGGATATGCCAGCGGTAGCCCAGCCTTTACATCTATTTCTTGCGTGTGCGCTCCTAATGCAAGTTTTCTACGCTAGGATTAGAGTTGTATAATGGAATCATTTGCCTGATTTTTTGTTATTGATTACGATGTGAAAATATTTTGGATATTGAAATAATCTTTAGAATGTTATCAATTATTTTAACTTTGCCGTTCAACACCGAAAATAATAAATGAGAGAAGCTGAGTCTATTGTTAAAGAGGGAGAATTCACTTACCAAGTTACAGGTGAGGAGGGGAAAGATGTCATCGTGTTACTACACGGCCTCATGGGAGAATTGAGTAATTTTGGTGGTTTGGTAGATTATTTTTCAAGTACCCATAATGTGATATTTCCGGTGTTACCTATTTTTGAGATGCCTCTCAGAAAATTATCCGTTACAGGTTTAGTAGATTATGTTGAGCGATTCATAGATTACAAAGGCTATACTAAAGTTCATATTGTGGGCAATAGCTTAGGGGGTCATATAGCTCAGTTATTTGCACTCAGAAGACCAGAGGTAGTAAGTTCACTGACACTGACAGGAAGTTCTGGATTGTTTGAAAATGCTATGGGTAATACTTTTCCTAAGAGAGGAGATTATGAGTATATCAGACAGAAGGTGGAGGATGTATTTTACGATCCTGCTATAGCGTCAAAAGAGTACGTTGATGGACTATATGAAATGGTAAATAATAGAGGTAAAGCGATTAGAATTATAACTATGGCAAAGTCCGCTATCCGTCATAATCTTGGTGATAAATTGCACGGCATTAAATGCCCTACCCTATTGGTGTGGGGTAGAGAAGATAAGGTAACTCCTCTTTTTGTCGGTGAGAAGTTCAATGAGCTAATATCAAATTCGCGATTAGATATAGTAGAAAAATGTGGTCATGCTCCGATGATGGAGAGGCCTGTAGAATTTAATAGTTCGTTTGAGGCGTTCCTTGCCGATATTAAAGTAAAAGAACCCGAGACTATATAATCCCGGATTCTTGTAAACCAACTAACCAATCTACTTTATTTATATCAATCGTTCAATTTTGATAATGCTTTCAGCGGCGTTTTTGTATTCGTGTGCTAGGTTTGTTGTCATTTCATAATCAGTTGGGAAAGGCGCACAGTAAGATTTTATTCTACTATTTTGCTCACTCGGTAAGGCTCGTTTATCTCCATTTATTACAGAAGAATAATCTTCAAAAACATATGTAACATTAATCGGTGTGGTGTTCACATGTCTATTAGTAAGTGCTTCTACGACAACTATCTTACCGCTCATTTGAGCTGATTTTTCTCTTATTAATTCTTCAATATTTGCACTCACCTCTATTCTATTCTCTTCGTAGATCACATTGCCTATAGTGTCTCTTACTATCTTTCCTCTTTTATTTCTCTTAGGCCGTGTTCCGTCGACTATTTCTTTTGTATTAGTATATGTACTATAACGTTCTACTTCTTTGCCAGGAATAATTTCGATCACCTCAATAGTAGCTATATAATCTATATTGGGCTGGATATCATCAGTGAAGTATTTCTTCCATTTAGTGTTGAGTTTATTTAGCTGTAGCTGGCTGATAATATTTCCGGTATGATAGTAAGCCGTATTGCTTCCAGCTACATAAGGTTCGATGAGTATATTAGTTTGTCCTACATCGTACGCATCCTTTATTAACGCATCACTATTTCTGTAATTGTCGAAATATGTATTTGAATCTAAAAAATGATAATAGGCCTTACGAGCTGCAAGTTTATCTTTATTTTCTCTTGCATATTCTAGTTTTTGCACACCTGTGTTATAGTGTTTATCAGATGCTTCGATCTTAGCTGTGTGTAACTTTGTAGTATAGTCCACTATTTTCATCGTCGCTGGATAGCCATCTTCACTTATTAGAGGTAATAGCGGAAGTACGTAATTTTGGCGATCCTGCATTGTGGTATATGTTTCAATAATTCTGTCAAGACTTTTATTATTGTTAGCCAGCTTTAAAGAT
>CALLMH010000084.1 GCA_938007965.1 uncultured Saprospiraceae bacterium
TTTGACTAAACTTGCAAAACTCGCTTACGCTCAGACAGTTGCAAGTTCTTAACGCCAAAATGAAATCCAAATACCTAAGCCAGCTAAGGTCGATTTAATCTCTGCCACAAATTAATGCTCCTTGTAAGTGATATAATTTTAGTATTGTCCTTACTTCTGAATAACCCTAACGAAAATTAGTCTTCGAAAAACTACACTGACTTAGGCCAATTTAACTTGTTACAGCAACTTTATAAAATACCAGAATTTAGAAAGGGTCTTTACTTCTGAATATCCCTAATTCTGAGTATCTCTACCCTATCTGTGCGATCATAAGAACAACAAATCATACTTTCTCTAATAATACGACATCAAACATACTATCGATTTCGATCTTTCCATTTACTACAGTTTTCGTAATACCTGAGTAACAATCCTTAACTGAGTCGCCATCTTTGGCAAGTGCTGTCACATCGATAACCATATTTCCCTTCGGCATATCTAGTCCAATCAACACATGATCTTTAGCTCCATTGGGTGCCGTCCATGACCTTGTAAACATATACGGTACATCACTTACTTTTTGATGTTTGCCTGCACCAATTGCGGGATGGCTATTTCTAAAATTTCCTATTTTCTGCCAGTGAATCAATACATCATTTACCGTATATCCATTCTTCTGCTTCATTGACCTCAGTTCATCCCAGTTCATAAATGATCTCAAGGTAGCATCACCCTTCGCTGTAGCTGTGAGTGATCTAGCTGATTCGTCACCATAGTAGATCTGAGCACCTCCAGGTGATAAAAGCAACTTAGTCCCCGCTTCAAAAGGGCGCTCTCTATTTAGATCATAAGGTCCGCCATCATCGTGAGAACTTACATAATTGACAATACTCTTACCTTTAAATTCGCCATGTAACAGCTGATCATACTTAGAAAATATCTCTTCATAGGACTTTTTCGCATCGCCTTTGAAATCAAAGTTGATCAAACTATGAAAACCTTCTGCAAAAAAATCAACTTTTTGGTCTCCATAGTCAAATGCCCTTCCGTTACTTGCATAGAAGTTGTACACCTCGCCTACCATGTAAAAATCATTGTCATCTAATTTTGCATCGGGATTCTCTGATTTCCATTTCTTGTGTGCTTTTTGAGCTGCCTTCCACAGATTACTCCAGACGTAGCTTTCGGTGTGCTTGACCGTGTCTACTCTATAGCCGTCTATTCCATATTCTTCTATAAAATCTACCAACCACTTCAATATGTGATTCGTAGCAGTTCTCTTGTAGCCTGTCATTTCAAACCATTCATTCAGTTCTTTTAATTCTTGATCTAATCTGCCTTCACTTTTCCACTTCTCTACTAAAAATTGTGGCAGCTCAACTTCCTCATGATCCTCTGTGCGAATATCTGGCAGATTATCTACGAGCGTACAGTTGATCGTGCTGGCAGCCGAAGTGTAAGTGCATCTTGGACCTGTTTTCACCCATTCATCGGGCCACTGGGAATCTATGCTCGTCACAGGTCCTGTATGATTAGCTACAATATCAAATAGCACCCTGATTCCCTTGGCGTGGGCAGCATTAACCATATCCACAAGATCTTCTGAAGTGCCAAATCTTGAATCCAAAGCTGTCCAGTCCCTAGTCCAATATCCATGAAATGCAAACGAATTCCCCGTCCCCTCATCTACAGATCCCTTGATTTGCTCGACAAGCGGTGTCATCCATATCGCATTGACACCTAAATCTGTAAAGTATCCATCATTGATCTTTTTAGTAATTCCTTTTATATCTCCACCCATAAATCCCCGCAGAGGTGCTGGTGGATTATCGCTCTTATGTTGATAATCATTTGAAGTATCGGCATTGTAAAATCTATCAGTCAGCAAGAAATATATCGTCGCATTATCCCACGTAAATGGCAATTCGGCAGAAGGCACATTTGGTACAGATTGATTAGACTTACAACCAATCGATAATGCTATGACAAGAAATATATTTATAAGAGATTTCATATGGTTATTTTTTTAGTTTAATATGTCACGAGCGGTTCTTTTTTAGTAAACCAACATTTCCTGAACCATCCCACTTTGGAATTTTGGGTTGAGTGGATATTTTTAGTTGGCGATTGTCAGTTGTTAGCTTTATACAATAGCTTAAGTATTCAAGATTACAGATATTCATAAGTATTATAATCCTCCATAAATTTATCTGCAAATTGTGAATTTTGAAAATACTCTTTCACTTTTAATGGATTTCGCCTAACACATTCGAAATTTATCTCATCTAACCCTGTGGTGATTATTTTGAGTTTAGTAGGTTTGAGATCAATAATCTCGTCCTCCATCAACATGAGTTTGGCGTAATGATAGGGAACTCCTTTTTGTAAACATTTTTCAAAAAGGGAAAATTTTTCCCTTTCCTTTAATTCGTCTTTCTCTTTATCGAAAGATATACTAAAGATCTCGGCTTGATGCATAAGTAACATATAATTTGCAGCGTTATCACGAAGATAAAATGCCAGTCCATTTTTTAAGGTCTCAACATTAGAACGCAGATAGTATTCTCGCTTAATGGAATCTACTATTTCAGCACCATCCAGATATTTGAGTCCTCCTACACCGACACCTCCCACATTTACGGCTTCACGCTTCGTATATTGACCTCCGCAATATTCCAGAATTAGATTGTGTCTTTTGATTCTAGATAATTTTTCAAGATTAAGAATCTTCACTCTATCAATTTTTTAAAATGAAAACGAAAATATGAGAATAATATCCAAATCCTATCCCACGTAACAAATATAAAACAATAATGTAGTTCGGGGCCCACTGGATAGGTATATGGATAAGATATGTAAAGAAGAAAAGTAGAGATGATATAGCTGAAGTATATGGAATTTGAGTAAT
>CALLMH010000085.1 GCA_938007965.1 uncultured Saprospiraceae bacterium
AGGGATGGCTGTCGTACAATTCGTAGTAGAGAAAGATGGTACATTGGGCAAAATAAAAGTAGTCAGAGATCCTGGTAATGGTGCAGGTCAAGCCGCTGCGGACGTAATTCATAAGATGAATGCTGATGGCAAAGTATGGACTCCAGGAAAGCAAAGAGGACGAGTCGTCGTGGTTCAATATACGCTACCAGTTAGATTTGATTCGGAGAAAAAATAAGGATTCAAATTGAAGTTCAATCTAGAATCATTAAAAAGCTACAATTTAGAATTTCTGAGTTGTAGCTTTTTTATTACTCATTATGGATCGAAAGAGAAATACATTAATGCTAAAATCCATACACTGACCTCAAAGCACCTAGATGAATTCGAGCAAAAAGAGATCGTAAGATAAAGCAATGACTTCGGTGAATCTCGATAGATATTCTCGTATTGTTGTAATTATGTAGGGACGTTTACTCTAAATATCATCCATATAAACTGATTACCAAAATAAGATTCCAGCCCCCCAATTAGTATTTCTCCCTCATTCTAACGATTATTGCACCGAAGAAATACAAATTACGTTACAAAAAATAAAACAATGGCTCGTAAAAATATAGCTGCAGGAAACTGGAAAATGAATACTACCGTAAATGAAGGACTAGATCTTTATAAATCACTATCAGAGCATGATGTGCCATCTGATGTTACTGTCATAGTGGGCGCGCCATTCATTCATCTTTCTTCTTTAGTAGCAAATAAGCATGACAATATTAAAATAGCGGCACAAAACTGTCACTTCGAAAACAGTGGAGCGTATACAGGCGAAATTTCTCCTAGTATGTTGGCTGATCTTGGTGTGGACTATGTAATCTTAGGTCACTCAGAGAGAAGAGAATACTTCAATGAGGGGAATGATTTATTGGCCAAAAAACTGAACGCCGCACTATCCAATGATCTATCCGTGATCTTCTGTTGTGGAGAACCGCTAGAAATCAGAAAAGCAGGAACACAAAATGCATATGTAGCCAAACAGCTCGAAGAGGGTTTATTCCACTTAGATGCTTCACAACTAAAGGATATAGTAATAGCATACGAACCTATATGGGCTATCGGGACTGGAGAAACTGCTAGCCCAGAGCAAGCACAGGATATGCATGCGTTCATCAGGTCTATCTTAGATCAAAAGTACGGATCAGATGCCGCTCAAGATATGTCGATCCTATATGGTGGATCTGTGAAGCCAGCTAATGCCAAAGAGATATTTGGACAAGAAGATGTAGACGGCGGTCTCGTAGGAGGTGCATCATTGAAAGCGGATATGTTCAAGAATATTATTGACTCATTTTAGGTCATGGTCAAACTGGTATTGAATGAGCATCGCAAGATGTTCCATGCCTAATAAATGACTAAATAAAGATCGCCGTTGGATTTAATTATCCAATGGCGATCTTTGATAAATAGACATAAAATTACTTGGGGATATTCAGGGATCTGAATATCCTTATTTATATAGCCCTTCATTCGGCTTACTGCTGAATGAATACCCCATTTACGCTTGATTTTACGTAAATAAGAGGTCATAAATTTCAACCTAAACTTCCACTCGCCGTTCGGGCTTTCATTTTTGGCTTGACCCAAAAACGAAACAAAAAACGAGTGTTTGCTAAGCAAGCCATCTCTTATATCAAGGCTTTACTCAGTGCTTAACCTTTTTCGAAAACAAATTTTCTAAACAGCACCAAACTCAACGCCAAAGGGCGTCTCAAACAAG
Organism: uncultured Saprospiraceae bacterium; assembly: GCA_938007965.1. Classification (GTDB taxonomy): domain Bacteria; phylum Bacteroidota; class Bacteroidia; order Chitinophagales; family Saprospiraceae; genus CAJXUU01. Next base: position 1,754 of record CALLMH010000085.1, read on the forward strand.
GTTCTGTTTTTTAACGAAAATTAGTCTCCGAAAAACTACACTGACTAAGGCCAATTTAACTTGTTGCAGCAACTTTATAAAATACCAGAATTTAGAAAGGGTTCTTACTTCTGAATACCCCTGACTAAACTTGCAAAACTCGCTTACGCTCAGACAGTTGCAAGTTCTTAACGCCAAAATGAAATCCAAATACCTAAGCCAGCTAAGGTCAATTTAATTTCTGCCACAAATTAATGCTCCTTGTAAGTGATATAATTTTAATATTGTCCTTACTTCTGAATAACCCTATAAAGAAAAGGGAGTTGAAACCTAAGTCTCAACTCCCTTTTTTATATTATTACTTGATGGGTATTCTATGAATTAGAATTTCACGTCAAATACGTAATTATCAGAATTATCACCTACTGCAGTTTTTACATTTACTTCTTTTGCAGTGATCAACCAATACTGAGTGCCCTTCTGAACTATAAATGTATCACCAGGCTGTACGATACTAGAAGAATTGGTATTATCAATTACTCCTCCTGAATTCGCTGTATATAATCCTTCTAGATCTTCTTTAAACTCTAAACCATCAAATGTGAATGATTCTGGAACGCCTCCACTTCCTGCGACTACATATTTCATTGTTGCTCCATTGACAGCACTTATTGTCTGTATCCAATTTACATCTGCATTGCCTCCATTGATACCATTATCAATGATTTCAGCTTCAGCACCTGAGACTGGTCCTGTACCTGTACTTTCGCCAGTATCAAGATCTAATCCTCCTGTACCAGCTGGTCCCGCTGCATTTAACAATACGTCTTCTCTGATGTCTATAGGAGTACCACTAGATTCTGTAGTAATTACAAATGTAGCTGTATCTCTCTGATCTACAGCATCTTCTACTATAATAGTATATACGAATGTCCCTACAGAATTAGGTAAGTCTAGAAGAAATTCTCCTTCGTCGAAACCTTGGCTTTCAGTATCGGATAGTCCAAACGGATTCCCCATTGTCATCATACTTAGTCCATTCCAATTGAAATTAGTAACGTCTACTAGCACATCATTCTCTCTGATCTCTAATGTAGAAAGATCAGCGCCTCCTTTTTCAGCTTGTATTTTAAGTGAGACATTTTGAGTTCCTTCTGTAAAGGTCGGTGTAGGATTCCCTAAGCCAGTCAATGTCGGAGGTGAAGACGCTGTAGTGACTGTAACCGTTACCGCACTTGTCAAATTCATATCATCTATAATCTCTACTTCGAAGTTTGACGTAGTACCCGCTGTAGCTTGAGCTACTATAGATACCGTCCAATCAAGAGATTCTCTATCAGATCCTATAAGTAAGACTGCATTAGAGGAAGCTTCTGTTCCATTGAACTTTAATCTATCCACTGGTACTTTTATTCCATCTTCATATACTGTGATAGCATTCATATCATTAGTACCTTTATCCGCTGCGATACTTACGGTAAATTCTTCTGAAGGTGCCAAAGTTAATTCTGATTCCGATACAAGAGATATGGCCGCCGCAGAATCTGTAGTTCCTCCTCCACTGCCACCACCTGGCTCCTCTTCACAACTTACGAGGAATAATGCTGATACAAAAACTAGCATGAGACTTGGAAAATTTAAAAATTTTTTCATTGTTTAATTATTTCGTTTTATAAAATGTTGGTTACTTATAAATCTAATTCTCCAATCAAATATCATAGAGAATTGTTCGGAAGATAAAACGGTTGGAAAAGGGCAATTGTCTCAAATCATTTATAATTTATGATTTTAATAACAAGCGAACATAAGCCTATCTTGAGAGACACATTCTTGCATATAAGCTGTAGTAAAAAATCTGGTATTATCAGCTATCGAAAGAAACCAAAATACTAATCTAGGTATCAAAAAACACCGTCCAAGATCCCTTCTGTATGCCTTAAAGCAACATGTAATCATATATCTACAGTCTGTGATTCTTCGCAATCTCAATATATCATGCAAGATTATTTTTAATACGCTCGCTTATCGTTTTTCTCCATATAGTTGATGAATGATCTATTGACCACACGGGTGCCTCCTACTGTAGGATAGTTACCTGTAAAGTACCAATCACCCGTATTATTTGGACAAGCGTTGTGTAAGTTTTCGACTGTTTGGTAGATTACTTTCACCTCACAATTTAAGCCCTTCGGAGTTACATCTTCAGCGATCTTATCTGATATTTGTTCGTAGGTAAACTCTTCATACAATGCTTGCACTTGATTGATCATTTCATCGACTGGTTTTGCTTCTTCAGCGACACATCTTTCATATGTCTCTTGGAGGAGATGTTCTTTACCGTTTTCTTTGAGTAGTGCTACCAAAGCTTTGAAAGCGGCAAATTCTCTCATCTTACTCATATCTATACCGTAGCAATCAGGATATCTGATCTGTGGTGCAGAAGATACGATGACGATCTTCTTAGGTTTCAATCTCGACAATGAGAAGATGATACTGTCTCTCAATGTTGTACCCCTCACTATGCTATCATCTATCAATACCAATGTATCGACGTTGTTTTTGACGATGCCATACGTAACGTCGTATACGTGCGCTACCATTTCTCCCCTCACTACATCATCCGCTATGAAAGTTCTTAGTTTGGCATCTTTTACCGTGATTTTTTCTATCCGTGGCGATATTTTTAATATTCTATCTATTTCATCGTCTTTATAGTCCGCTCCCAGTTCTTTGATCAGACGCTTTCTGATGGTATTGGTATGTTTTTCTAGTCCTTGGACCATACCAAAAAATGAAACCTCTGCAGTATTCGGTATAAATGAAAAAATAGCGTTCTCGAAATCTTCGTTGATCTCTTTTACAATATCAGGAACCAATAACTCACCTAGTTTTTTTCGCTCTAGATAGATATCGCGATCTGTTCCTCTTGAGAAATATATCCTCTCAAACGAGCAAGCTTTTCTTTCTAATTGTTCTTTGACAAGTATTTCTTCGATCTCACCATTTTTCTTAATGATCAGTGCGTGACCTCTTTGGAGTTCGTTTACTTTATTGATCCCAACATCGATACAGGTCTGTATTGCTGGACGCTCAGAAGCGACTACTACGATCTCATCATCTTTATAGTAGAATGCGGGTCTGATTCCTGAAGGATCCCTAAATACAAATGCATCCCCATGACCGATAAGTCCTGCCATGACATATCCTCCATCAAATTTTCTACTCGCTCTCTGTAATAATCTCGTAAGATCTAGGTTTTCAGCAATTAATTGATTGATCTCTTGATTGGAGTATCCGTCAGGTTTGAACCAATTGAATAATCGCTGAACTTCATCATCTAAGAAATGCCCTATTTTTTCGAGGACGGTTACAGTATCTGATTTTTCTTTTGGGTATTGACCAAACTCTACTAGCTCTTGGAATAGCTCTTCGACATTAGTAAGATTAAAATTCCCCGCTATGACAAGGTTTCTCGATATGTAATTATTCTGTCTGAGGAAAGGGTGTACTGTCTCTATTGTATTAGATCCATGAGTACCATATCTAAGATGACCTAAGAGTAGCTCTCCCGTATATGGTTTATTGATTTTTAGCCATGCTGGATCATTGCGTTGCTCTTCTGTGAGATCATTGAAATGACTGAAGACTCCTTCGAATAAATGCTTTATATATTGTGGATTATTACTCCTTTTACGGCTGATATACCTGCTTCCTGGTGGCATATCTAACTTTATCGTTGCTATACCAGCCCCATCTTGCCCTCTATTCCTCTGTTTCTGGAGTAGTAGTTGCATCTTATTGAGACCATATAGAGCTGTTCCATATTTTTTGTGGTAATATTCTAACGGCTTCAGTAATCTGATTACTGCTAAACCACATTCGTGGTGGATTTGATCACTCATGGAGTCTCTTCCTATTTGGGTTAGTGTTACACCGCACCGCGGTACTTACAATCGAAAAATATTTCAACAATCTCGATAACAAGATTGAAATTATAAAATTAAATCAAAGTACAAATGTAGGTATTTTTTTGATGATAGGTTCCCTCGGACATATCCATTTATTCTAATACCTGAAATGGTAATTAGTAAATAATAAACTCAATATTAGGTTTGGAAAATCTTTAAATATTACTAAGCGGTTTGAGTCGACAGGCTAAAGTATATTTTATATGTTGTAGATAAAATCAAATACATCTGAAGCGGATCATAATCAATGATATCAGCACATCAAATTCATTATTGACCCGTTGATTAAGACATATTAGATGAAGATTAGCATTTGATGTTTCAGAAGCTTAAAAATGTTTGTATTTTAGCACTTGGTTTTAACACTTCATCTTGATTGAGACAATCTTTTAATAAAGTAGAAACAAGTACAATGTAGTATATCCGTTTCTTCAGATTGGGTCAATATACAAGACAAAGACATACAAACAAGCATATGCAATCTAAGATAATAATCACTTTTCTATTTTCTATCATTTGCCTTATTGGCTTCGGTCAGGCTACACATCATCACCGTACGTATGAGACATCTCAACAAGATACAATCTTCAATCATATGGAGAGTACTACATCTACGGGAGAGGTAATCTCAATCGGATTTCGTCAGTTTGAGACAGAAAAACAGACATTAGTCTTGACGACACTTGACTCAAAAGGAAATATAAACTGGCAAAAAGAAATTGATTTTGGAAGAGATACTACAGCGTTGAGCGGCATTGCGAAGATAGATCTGAATAGTGCTGGCGATAGTATTTTATTTACATGTATAGCGACAATAAATGGGGATCGCAAAGAGATTTTTGGCAGGTGCAATAAAACTGGTGGAAAATGTAATGTAAAAACCATCGAAGGAGGAGATGATTCAAAAGACTTCCCTAACGTAGCATCATTTATAGATACGACATCCATCTTACTCAAGTCAGGAGATCGACCTACTATTTCTCGTATTGGCCATGGTGAAGAACTTATCTGGTCCCGAATCTACAATTTCAATGATGCCGATGGTGATGCAGTGCAGACTCAGGTAACTGATATCGTAGGAACTGTAGATAGCACTATCGTATTAGCCGATGATTCTGGTAATGGTGAATTCTTACTCGCAGAATTAGATAGCAATGGAGTCCAATTATGGGCAGAAAATTACAGCTTTCAGTTGACTGGCATGATAGACCCTTATCCACGTCAAGTTATCAAACTAAACAATATGTCTACGGCCGTAGTCGGAACGTACGGAACAAGCAATGCTGATCTAAACGGCTTCGTAATGGTAGTGGATACATTTGGCGAACCGCTTTTTGCAAATCAAGTACTCATTGATGGGAAAGCTACAGAAATGAAAAATATACTTCAAACAGAAGATGGCTCTATTTGGATGTCTGGTACATATATGGAAGATGATTCTTCTTATTATTTTACTACTAATATGAGTGTAGATGGCATGATCAACTGGACCACTGTCTATCCTGGAGTAATCACAGATAATGAAGACATCACGCCTGCCTTCACTTCACTTCGTCCTGTACAGACAGGTGGAGCATTCTTAGCAGGTCATGCAATAAATGATGCTGGACTGACGATGCTCAATGTAATGAAGCATAATGAACTGGGAGAAACACCATGCTCAGGAGTCGACACAGTGACATTAGTATCAATCGCTGTGACGACTGATACATTACTTACCGAAGTAGAAAATGGTGGTCTGTTTTTCAGAGATATAGAAATAGCTTTGGATGATACCAATATTTTTTCACCTCCGACATTGAGTATTCTAGATGCATATCAATTCTGCCCAAATGAGATCATTGACACTGTACTAGTGGCTATCGTGGGCAATGTATCAGAGATAACTTACCAATGGGCAGATGAAGAGGATAATATACCAGGTGCAACTAATGACTCACTTCGCATCATGACCGATGGTCAATATTCTGTTACTGTTACTATCGCAGAAGACGTTTGTTATCAAATGTGTGATACAATCGAAGTAATTAGAACAAATCTTCCTATGCCCGCTATAGGAAGCGTCGATCTAACAGAATGTTCTGGTGGGGCTGTCCTATTAGAAAACTTACTATCTGTCGGAGTTACAGAAGGTCAGCCTCCATTCGAATATGTATGGAGTACCACTGAAACAACAGACTTAATAAGTGTAACACAAGAAGGTCCATATACTGTAACAGTGACCGATAGATGTGGTGATATGGCCAGCGCGACTATTCAGGTCGTAGCTCCGATATTCAACCCTGAAATCATCATAGAAGAAATCGTCGATACATTTTGTGTAGCCGATGAAGTGGTCTTATCCGCATTTTATGGAGGTGGAGGTAATGGGGCCGTATTTGAGTGGACGGATGATAGTGGAGATGTAGTCACACCATTTATTTCGCAAGGATCAAATAGTCAAATACTCACTAACTCAGAAGGAGACTATACAGTATCCGTAGCAGATGAATGCGGTAATATGGCTTCCGCAGAATTCAATGTAGAGTATCCCGATAGAGATACTTTATGTGGAAATGATTTCCTATTGCCATTGGTGTTTTTCCCGCAAGGACAAGAAGCAAGCGAGCGTGTTTTTGGCCCGATTCCAATCGCTGATAGTCAAATGGAAAGTGACACTACTGACATCCTAGAGAGAATCACAGATATTGAATTCAAAATATTCAATAGATGGGGCGAAGAAGTATACTCGGTAGAGAGTGAGGATAATTCAGCATTCTTGATGCCTTGGGATGGCAGCCATAAGGGAGATCCTGCACCTAGTGAAGTATACATATACTATATATCATACCGATTAGACAAAGCGATCAATCCGGAGGCGCCTACACTTATCAGAAAAGGAGACATTACCCTCGTAAGATAGTAGACATGCATGATATAATCATCATCGGCGGAGGCCCCACTGGAATCAACTGTGCCATAGAAGCTCAGAATGCTGGCTTTGACTATCTGATCCTAGAGAAAGGCGTACTGGTCAACTCGATCTTTAATTTTCCAGCTAATATGACTTTCTTTTCTACCAGTCTCAATCTTGAGATTGCTGATACTCCATTCATCTCCCATAATGATAAACCTACCCGACGAGAAGCACTAGAGTACTATCGAAGACTCCTAGAAAGCTATGATCTCAAAATAGAATTTGATGCTGAAGTAAATGGAATGTCGAAGTCAGACGGTCACTATATCGTCCATACGGAAAGTAAGAGCTATAAATCCAAATATATTATCGTAGCTACAGGCTTCTATGATCAACCAAATAAGATGAACGTCGTAGGTGAAGACCTACCGAAAGTAAAGCACTATTACGATGAAGTACACCACTATATCCGCAAAAAAGTATTGGTAGTAGGTGCAGCAAATTCTGCTTGTGATGTAGCGCTAGAATGCTGGCAAAAAGGCGCAGATGTGACCATGGCAGTACGCAGCTCAGCACTTAATCAACGAGTAAAATATTGGATTCTACCCAATATCGAAAACCGTATCAAAGAAGGGTCCATCCAAGCTCACTTCAATACCACAGTCAAAGAAATAAAAGATAGAACTGTGATCCTAAACACTCCTGATGGAGAGGTAGAAATCTACAATGATTATGTACTCGCCATGACAGGATATGCTCCAGATTATACCTTATTAACAAATCTTGGTATAGGAATAGGATCAGATGAATATCGAACTCCCAATGTCGATGAACATTCATTGGAGACCAATCTCCCAGGTGTATTTATGGCTGGCGTCGTAGGCGGCGGCCTCAAGACCAATCGATTCTTCATCGAAAATACAAGGGATCAAGCCGATCGCATTATCCGAGAAGTTGAATTGCGCGAAGGAATTGCGTAGTGGTATTATATTGAGTATTGAAATGACTCTTGCATGGCTCGACGCAGTAAGTCATATGGATTTATTCACAGGGATATTCTGCAATACAGAATATCTTTTATTTACTGGTCTATGACAGGCTTGCTTTAGAACTTGCTTACGCTCAAACAGGTGAGGTTTCATATAGTCAAAATTCAATCCAAATGCTCAAAGCCAGCTAAGACCATTTTCGAATATCGAATTAAACCATATCATCACACACAATTGTATGGCTCTCCTTAATTCTAAACCATCCTTCATAAGTAAGTACAGGACGAAACGTAGAGTAATGAGGGAAACACTCAGGCAACATAGATGTAGTAACTGACTGTATGAATATCATATTACAC
>CALLMH010000086.1 GCA_938007965.1 uncultured Saprospiraceae bacterium
AAAGCCCGAACGGCGAGTGGAAGTTTAGGTTGAAATTTATTACCTCTTATTTACGTAAAATCAAGCGTAAACGGGGTATTCATTCAGCAGTAAGCCGAATGAAGGGCTATATAAATAAGGATATTCAGATCTACTGAATATTCCTACATAATACCATTACATAAAAAAAGGTCACCACTCCTAGGAATGATGACCTTCGATTATCTTATGTAGTTTATATTAAAAACTTACGCCTAATGTAATATTTACAACGTGCGGCTTACTTTCGAAACCAGAATTTCTATCTCCATATGAGATATGCTGCCCGATAGTCCTAAAGTTATTTTCGTATCTCACGTCAATACTAAACATACCAGCATCGACACCTACTGAAGTCGTAAATCCATATGTAATGGCTCTATTATTATCACTGTAACCGCTTATAAAATCTAATGCAGGCGAATAACCCACTAGTATATGAGCTACGGGCCCAACTCCAAACCTTAAGTTTTCGTGCGTTAATCCCGCTAGTAATTGGAAGTCAATGAAATCGTACCGCTCGAATACATTCTGTGTTCCTTGGCCAAACTGTACGAATGATCTCACATCATATTCTTGTGTAAAAGTAGTATATGACAATTCGGCTCTACCAAATAGGTAACCAAATTTTTGCTGCCCAAATACTCCGATAGACTTTACTATGTTAGAACCCTTATATGTTACTTCATGGTTTATGTAATCAAATACTTGACCAGAATACGTGGTCTCGTTTGGTGCTAAAGATACACCTACTGAAGTCTTAACCCCGAGTGCTACTTGAGCGTTTGACACGAGTGAAAAACTAAAAATTACAGCGAGTGCTAAAAATATTTTTTTCATGAGTTTAAAGTTATAATGTTTTTCGTCTTTGTTTTATTTTATAGAAAACTTTCTTTTTTAATTCCGACGCAAAAATCTGAATACTATTTAAGGCGGACAAATTTATAGGCTTAAAATGTATGATATTTTACAAATTATAATTCACCGAAACAAGTAGATTGCAAAATTTTCACACAAATAAGGAGCACATAAACATAATCGACAATATAATATTCCGAAAAGTTCAGTTGCTTCATCTTCCATTTATACGGCATAGCAAATGGTAAGTCACCTATATATGAAATAAAATAAGCTCCCCGCTTTGCATAAAACGTATTATAAATACTATCAGGTAGTGATATGTTGTCTTAAACTTAAAAAAATGCACTTTTATCTAAAATAGATTTTATCTCATCGAAAAGTGAACCCTCTAAAGTGAAAATCGGGTTATATTAAATGGATAAAGTAATAATCGAAATAATTATGGCAGATAAAAAGACGAGTAATAAAACTGAAATGGCTAATAGTGTCATTCAAAATCATATGATATGGTCTATGGGGGCCGGCTTTATACCTGTACCTATTGCCGATCTATTTGCAGTGTCAGCTATACAATTGGATATGATAAGACAGATGTGTAAGATATATGATATCGACTTCAAAGAGACTGAGGGAAAAGCTGTCATCACCGCACTTACAGGCTCTGGTTTAGCAAGACTAGGAGCGAGGGCGATCAAATTCATTCCTGGTGTGGGTAGTATATTAGGTGGCGTTACCATGGCCGTGCTATCTGGAGGATCTACATATGCATTAGGCGAAGTATTCAAAAAACACTTTGAGACGGGTGGTACATTTCTTGATTTTGACCCCTCGAGATTGAAGAAGTACTACAACGAGAAATTCGAAAAAGGAAAAGAAGTAGCTTACAAAATACAAAAGGACAAAAAACAAACTGAAGAAGTTGTAAAAGTCAACGATAGCGTAACTCAACTCCAGAATCTAGCAAAAATGAAGGAAGACGGAATTCTTACGGATGAAGAATTTACAACATTAAAAAAGAAGATAATTGGAATGGGTAGCGACGAGTCAGAGTAGTCATATCCTCCATATCAAACAAAAAAAAGCCTATCGGAAATACTTCTCGATAGGCTTTTTTTATCTATGGCGATATCGCCAATAATATCTTATGGTTTAGATATTGAAGAACTTAGCTCTGGCACCACATTGTGCTATACCATAATATCCAAGTCCCCAGTTGAGTTCAAATACTAACCCAGCAAAGATGGGCGCTGATTTCTCGTAGCCGTCTGCATATATATTGGCATCAAATGGAAATGGCTCTGTAGAGCCCGCTACAGGATCTACTAAATCTGTAAAACCATATTCTAATCTAAGACCTATCTGACCACTGAAAGCACCATCAGACCCTATGACATTCACACCAAATCCTAATACACCTGAGATCTGTCTAGAGTTGATATTAGCTAGTGGACTCACTGTACCATCCAATTCAGAGGTTCTATCCACACTTCTCAAGAATCCTATCTTCGGACCAATCTCGAAAAACCCAAGATTCTTGGCATTTCTAAATAATAAGTACAAATCCATAGATTTCCAATCGATCTGTGGTGAGATATTATTTGTATTCAATTCACTATTGTATTCAAAGTTAGTCCCGCTACTCGCATACATAAATTCGACAGCTAGTCCATTGTAACCTCTATTGATACCCAGTTTACCCCCGTAGGAGATAGCATTACCAAAGTTGATCTCGTAATCAAGGGTTGAACTATTAATCGCCGCATTATTCAGCACACTAGAACTACCATACATGACTTTAATGGCAGCATCAAACCAAGCAATCTCCTTTTGAGAATAACTCAAAGTAGAAACGGCTAAAAAACAAAGAATCAGAAAATTTCTCATTTTAGAATTTTAGTTAATTATTAAATTGTTAATCGAAACACAAGATATAAAGTTTTGAGCTCTATAAAGAATCTAGTGGTCATCAGTATGTATGACAAAATACACTTCCCAAAATATTTAAGGTTTCATCCTTCATAAATAGGATATTCGAAATGTAGATAATCCTGTATTCGCTCCAATTATATAGATTTATCTTAATTCAAACTTCTATGGTAAAATGAGAGGCCCAAAAATGACCAACCTAGAATAAAAAACACACCGCCTATCGGAGTAATAGGTCCCAACCATCTGTAATGGACCAAGCCCAATAAGTCTCGAGTAGCTAGAAGGTAGATAGACCCAGAAAAACATATAATACCTATTAAGAAGCACCAAAAAGCACGCCTTGCCCATCGTGAGCTATCATCGACCAAAGAAATCCACGCGAAAACCATGGCTATCAAATGGTAAAAATGATAAGTGATGCCTGTATTGTAAGTGATTAGCCTATCGGGTGGGAGCGTAGCTTTCAGACTATGCGCTCCAAATGCTCCTAATATGACCGCCAAAACACCAACCAGACCTATCAATAATCCTAATTTATTATAATTATGCTTTTTTTTCATCCGAATATTAAGCTTTGTAGGTCCAATATCGTTATTTGATACAAATAAATCTACTAAAAAAATAAAACAACGTTATCTTTGATCTTATTTTGACTTAAGCACGTTACATAGAAGTTGTTACATTATAAGACATACGAGCATAGTACATCCAAAGAATGGGTCACCTTTGTGCATGGCGCAGGAGGAAGCTCGTCTATCTGGTATAAGCAAGTGAAAGAATTCCAAAAATCATTTAACGTATTGCTGATCGACCTAAGAGGCCATGGAAATAGCAAGGGCATGGGTCTTAAAAGTATATCAAAGTACACTTTCCGTTCTGTATCCAACGACGTCATAGAAGTTATCGATCATCTAAAAATACAATCTTCTCACTTCGTAGGGATAAGTCTAGGAACTATAATCATCAGAGAATTAGCCGAGATAAGGCCAAAAGTAATATCATCCATGATTATGGGTGGAGCGATACTCAAGATGAACTTCGGATCGCAACTATTGATGAGGGCAGGTTTTATTCTAAAATCATTGGTCCCATACATCTTACTCTATAAGTTATTTGCATTCGTCATCATGCCACGAAAGAAGCAACGTGAATCGAGAAATTTATTTATCCGTGAAGCGAAAAAACTGTATCAAAAAGAATTTATCAAATGGTTTGGACTTACTACCACTGTAAATCCTATCCTGAGGCTATTCAGATCCAAAGACCCATTAATCCCTACGCTATATGTGATGGGTGAGGAGGATCATATGTTTTTGCCCTCTATCAAAATGACCGTGGAGAAACATTCATCTGCAAGTCTTACTGTCATCCAAGATTGTGGTCATGTGGTGAACGTGGACAAACCAGTTATCTTCAATGGAATCGTTATTGATTGGATAAGGAATAATTCTGTTGCAGTTTAAAAGCTTCTTATTGCACCCTTCCAATTTGAAATCACATATCTACATCTTTGACTGAATCACCAAATAGCTGAAATCACAGAATTGATTTTGATATTGAATTACGGAAGTTTAGGGTTATTCAGAAGTAAGGACAATATTAAAATTATATCCCCTACAAGGAGCATTAATTTGTGGCAGAAATTAAATTGACCTTAGCTGGCTTAGGTATTTGGATTTCATTTTGGCGTTAAGAACTTGCAACTGTCTGAGCGTAAGCGAGTTTTGCAAGTTTAGTCAAAATGTGATCCTAATAGCGTTAAAAGTCAGGTAAAGTCTTGAGATAAGAGATGGCTTGTTTAGCAAACACTCGTTTTTTGTTTCGTTTTTGGGTCAA
>CALLMH010000087.1 GCA_938007965.1 uncultured Saprospiraceae bacterium
ATAAAACTACAGAAGAAGATGGTGTATACTATTACATGGATATTGAGTTTGAATGCAAACTTTACCATTGGGAACAATACGGATATGAAGGTGTCTGGGGACATCTAGAAGACGGTAGAATAATTACCAAGGTAAAAGTTGAAGAGTAACTGATGCTAATCGAGTAGACGGCTCCGCTCCAAATAGGAGCGGAGTACACCTCTCACACCACCGTACGTACGGACCTCGTATACGGCGGTTCATCAAATCGAAGTTTTGAATCTTGACTAATAATCGATCATAGAAATATACCCTTTACGCTTCAATAGCGATACTCAACTTGCCAAACAAATAGATGTTTCGCGTCAATTAATTACGTATATATTCAATTAAAGAAAGAACATTAGTAAAACGATGGTAAAAAAACTTGCTGAAAGGTTTTCATTAAATCCATCCGCGTTTAGTAAATCTTATAAAACTTAAAAACATCAAACCAAAGAAGTTTAGACAAACAGCTTAAAGGGGAGCGACTATAGGTAATCGAGTAGGCAGCTCCGCTCCTAAATATGAACGGAGTACACCTCTCACACCACCTTACATACAGACCTCATAAACTGAGAGTAAACAATATCTCCTTAGACGCTCTCAGGGCGTTCAGTATGGTACTGACATCAGAGATATCCATTATTTACGAATGTCTCTAATCAAATAAACCTTCATATTCGGATGATGAGCTACCAGAATTAGATTGGATATCTAGTTCTTTAAGGTCCAGTACTTCGCTATCTACATTTTCTTGACCACCGAGAAGTAAGAGCGTTGATTTCTTTTCGTACTCTTCTAACATCTTAAGACCTTGTTCTTCGAATACACCATTTTGTAGATCTACACTATTCATAAAGTCAGTAGACATCTCCATAAATTGCTCCATTTCTCCTACTTTATTAGATACATCATCAGCGATGACTTCCATAGCTTGATCGAACATAGCCCTCTTATCACTATCTCCTTTGATGATACTCATAGCTGATGACATTGCAGAGTGACTGGCTCTGATCGCTTTTCTTTCCTGCTCTTTTACCTTTACTTGATCTACCGTATCTTCAAGTAGAATCTCTGAGTTGGTGTACATTTTTGATAGTACCCTATATAAGATAGACATTTTTTTGTGCAGCGCAGAGTATTTTGTATTACTCTCTTTGAGTCTTCCTGCCTTACGGCTTGATAGCATCATAGATTTCTGATCACCCATTTGCTTTGCTTTTCTAGCGATAGCCATGTTTTTTTCTATCTCTTTATTATTATCGGCAACGATGGTTTTCAGCTTTCGCATTTGCCCTTTGAGGCTTCCGATTTGGCTACTCATCTTCTTGAGATTATCCTTTAGGTCGTCGATATAGTTTTTCAAGATACCAACTGGGTCGATCGTCACGAATACTCCTGTAATCCATCGCATCACTGACTTATACATGTAACTTACAAGTGTCCTCATTTTTGGATCTAGTACCATGTATATGATAGCACCTAGAACCAATAAACTCACAACAAGTCCTATAGTACCGCTTATGAATGCAGTTATTGCAGCCATTTGTGTAAATACTAAATAACCTAAACCACCAACAATAGCCGCTAAAAACAATGCTCCTGTCGTACCCTCTGGTCGACTCCAAAATGACTTTGACTTAAAATCTGTATTACTCATTAATTCTATGTTTATATTATATTTTTTCTGCCTTTATAACAAGGTTTTTTTATTCTAAATGATGAATATAGCAGTTTTCTTTGATAGGTAGATATCTATATCAAAAAATAACTACTAGTGACGGATTACAGCAAACTATCAATATTGAGCATATCCTCTTCGATCTGACTATATATCGCATCAAAAGTATTCTTAAAATCATTCCTTGTGGATTCTATCTTTTCTTTTGCAGCATTGATCACATCATCCACTTGACCGATTTTCTCTTCATATATCTCTATTTCATTGAGCAGTTTTGCGATTTTTTCTTTGTGGCTTAAGATTTCTTTTTTTAGCCTTTCAGCCTCTACCCTCTTCCCATCTACATTTTTGGCAATTTTGTTTTTTAGCGCTACGGCAAATTGATCTCGTTCTTTGTCTAGTGCTCCCCTATACTTCTTAGTCGACGCTACCAATTTATTCTTCGTCAGTCCCATAACAGATGCTGTAGCAAAAGCAGACTTAAATGCGGTCTCTCTATCCATCCCCATCTGTTGCATCTTTTTTACCGATACTTTGAATTTCAAATAATCAAACTCCTCACTTGCATTTTTTCCAATCGCGGTTATTAATGCTGTCTGCATTTTAGCATTGGTAATATCATCACTCGCAAATAACTTTTTTAGGTCTACTTTCATATTCTAATTTTTAGATTTTTGGGCTTTTAGGCTTAAAACTACAAATGTATACTTTCAGTAAGCCTCACTTGGACAGTTCTACTATTAGACTCTAGATTTTTAGACGTTTTTTTATTGAATGTCCAAAATATGTTTCAATTGTGTCTCCTTATCCTTACCCTGTTCTTTGTAACAAAAAGATAATCCATTTCATTCGATTTGACAGTCAATCTTAGATAAATAACCCGTTTTTACTGATAAACAAATGTATTCCTCTTTACAAACGAGTTAATAGATTCCGGTTGTAATTATACAGTCTTAAACCTTGTTTATTCAAAATCAGACATCAATACAAAAAAGTAAATCCTATATCAATCTTGAAATTATTTGTAGTCGTATTTACAATTTCGAAACCATCAATTGGGAAGAGTAGAAAGACATTTATCTCGTCCCCTATTTTCTTATAAAACTCAGCGGAATTAGCTACTTGATAACTTCCCTTGAGGGATAGATATATATTTTGGCTAAGGTACACTTGAAACCCAAAAGCACCTCCATAAGTGAGCACAATATCCCCGTCAATAAAATCGAAATTATCATAGCTTTCGTCAGTAGAGAAGAATCCTGATTCTGACAGATACGAGTACAACCACTTCCCTCCAAAATGCAACTCAAAGAACGGCTCGACAGGTCCGATTTTAAGATTGGGATAATATCTTCCCATAAGATTAAGACCGAGAGCGCTACTTCCCATGACTCCATTGACGTCGATTACTTCAGTATCCACTGCCTTAGAATATGTACGAGATAGAGTACCCATAAACGTGTGATACAACTCCAGTCCTATAAATGCCGGCTTCTCCTTTTCTAACTGTCTCAGATACGCTACACTAAACCCATAAAATCTAGATTGATCCACACTCTGCGAAAATTTACCAGAGGGTACAAAAGTAGAAAAATTACCTTCAAAAAAATTCAACTTTACAGGCTCGTAAATTTCATCAAATCCAACTGAATCCACTTGCTCATCCTGAGTATAAGCTATGGATGTAGTAAATAAAAAAAAGAAAAAAATAAACCTATATGGCTTCATAATAAACTGTTATGCAACACAATTTAATAACATTAAGATGATTATACAATCAATTACACAGAACTTAGTCATTAAATCGTTTTAGTGATAGTCACCCTCTGATTAACGTGATTAATGGAAATAAAAGTTCTTATTTATTATGAAAATGTGGAAGACAATTCATTCTGATCGATAAAGAAAAAATTACATCATATAGATCTATGGAAAACCCCACCATTATTTCAATCATCGTACTATCATTGTCCAAACTAATATCGTAAAACACAGAAGAGGCTTTATAGATCATTATCCATAAAAGCCTCTTCGCTTATTTAAAAAATTCCTTCGTAGGAAGTGGATGCTTCTTTATTAATATGAAGCATCCTTACCATATCTTCTGGGAAAGTGAGATATTGATAAGAAACATATTTGCTTGAAACATATTTCTTATATCATGAATCTTACTTCTCCTCTACCTCTTCGAATTCTACATCTTCAGCTGCAGTATCATCAGTTCCCTGATCATTTGCGCCTGCATCACCAGCCGTCGCGTCTCCTTCTGCAGCACCAGCTTTGTAAATATCTTCGCTTGCTGCGGTCCATGCTGTATTCAATGCTTCCATATGCTTTTCGATCGCATCCATATCCTCAGCAGTGTGTGCTTCTTTGAGGTCAGCGGCCGCCTTTTCGATTGCTGCTTTCTTATCATCAGGCACTTTATCACCGTATTCTTTGAGTTGCTTCTCTGTTTGGAATACTAAGCTATCAGCTGCATTCAGCTTTTCTACCTTTTCCTTTACAGCTTTGTCTGCATCCGCATTTGCTTCAGCTTCTGCTCTCATTCTTGCGATTTCATCTTCTGACAATCCAGTTGATGCTTCGATTCTGATGCTCTGCTCTTTACCCGTTCCTTTATCTTTACTCGATACATTAAGGATACCATTCGCATCGATATCAAAGGTAACTTCGATCTGAGGCACTCCTCTTGGAGCTGGTGGTATATCACCTAGTATAAATCTACCCAATGATCTGTTATCCTTAGCCATAGGACGTTCTCCTTGTAACACATGGATCTCCACACTTGGCTGGTTATCAGCTGCCGTAGAGTATACTTTATTTTTCTTGGTCGGAATAGTACTGTTAGATTCGATTACTACATCGTATACACCTCCCATTACTTCTATACCTAGAGAAAGCGGCGTTACATCCAATAGTAATACATCTTGTACATCTCCAGTCAATACACCCCCTTGGATGGCAGCTCCGATAGCCACTACTTCATCCGGATTTACTGTCTTGTTAGGTTTCTTTCCGAAGAATTCTTCTACTACTTCTTGTATCTTTGGTATTCTTGTAGAACCTCCTACTAGGATTACCTCGTCGATATCCGATTTAGATAGACCTGCGTCTTTTAGTGCATCAGCACATGGCTTCAGTGTTCTCTGTACCAAGTCAGCAGCTAGCTGCTCGAACTTTGACCTTGTGATTTTTACTACTAAGTGCTTTGGTACACCATCCACAGCGGTTACATAAGGAAGATTTACTTCAGTTTCCATTCCAGAAGAAAGTTCAACTTTTGCTTTTTCCGCCGCTTCTTTTAATCTCTGAAGCGCCATAGGATCTTTTCTTAAGTCTATATTCTCTTGAGATAAGAAAGTCTCTGCAAGGAAATCGATTAATACTTGATCAAAATCATCTCCTCCTAAGTGTGTATCACCATTGGTAGACTTCACCTCGAATACTCCATCTCCTAATTCTAGGATAGATATATCGAATGTACCACCACCTAGATCATATACCGCGATCGTCTGCTCTTGTCCTTTTTTGTCAAGACCATAAGCCAGAGCTGCCGCTGTCGGCTCATTGATTATTCTCGATACTTTTAGACCAGCAATCTGACCTGCTTCTTTAGTTGCTTGTCTCTGGCTATCATTGAAGTATGCAGGGACGGTTATTACTGCTTCGTTTACTTCGTGGCCTAAGAAATCCTCAGCTGTCTTCTTCATTTTTTGAAGAACCATAGCAGATATCTCCTGTGCCGTATAATCTCTATCGTCGATCTTTACTCTTACTGTATCATTATCTCCTTTGACTACAGCGTATGGACTTCGGTCAGCTTCTTTACCTATTTCGCTGAACCTATTACCCATGAATCTCTTGATAGATGCTATCGTCTTTGTTGGATTAGTAATCGCCTGTCTTTTGGCAGGGTCTCCAATCTTTCGTTCACCATTGTCCATGAAAGCTACAATAGAAGGTGTAGTTCTTTTACCCTCTTCATTTGGGATAACTACAGGTTCATTACCTTCCATAACTGCCACACATGAATTGGTTGTTCCTAAGTCAATTCCAATTATTTTGCTCATATTATGTATTTGATGTGTATTTCTAATTATTAAATTCAATGTATAATAGTCAATCAATATGCCAATGCCTTAAACTGACTTTTTGTTCGTTGAGAACTGACAAGAGTGGCAGAATTACATGATATCCGAATGACAAAAAGGCATAGGGTGGCTTGCGCAGCAAACGCCCGGCATTGTAAATTCAATTGTAGCCTGTATTGCTTCTTAGCAAACAGGCGGGATTGTATTTATAATTTATACTAGTGGCTTGCGCAGCAAACGCCCTGCATTGTAAATTCAATTGTAGCCTGTATTGCTTCTTAGCAAACAGGCGGGATTGTATTTATAATTTATACTCGTGGCTTGCGCAGCAAACGCCCGGCATTGTAAATTCGTGGATTGCGATTATTCAGTTTACGAACTAGAAGAAAATGAAATGTATTTTAGCTGGACCTAAATTATATAAATACTATCCGGTAGGTATACGCACCATTTTGATTCGATTCAACATCTTAAGAGTGGACAAGATGAAATTAATACACAAAACAAAAACATGAAATATCTATTATCAGTTCTTTTTCTATTTACTATGAATATGGCATTTACTCAAGTCGACGTGCCGCCACCGCCACCGCCCAATCCTATGAATGCATCTGAGGAAATATTTAGAGTAGTCGAAGAAATGCCGAGATTTCCTGGATGTGAAGATCTGGGATTAAACAAAAAAGATTTGTCAGAATGCTCAAAAGATTCTCTAATGAGCTATATAGCTAATAATCTCGTATATCCAGAAGTTGGAGCGCGAGGGATGGCTGTCGTACAATTCGTAGTAGAGAAAGATGGTACATTGGGCAAAATAAAAGTAGTCAGAGATCCTGGTAATGGTGCAGGTCAAGCCGCTGCGGACGTAATTCATAAGATGAATGCTGATGGCAAAGTATGGAC
>CALLMH010000088.1 GCA_938007965.1 uncultured Saprospiraceae bacterium
AATTTTAAACCTCAGTTTTAATCACTCATCAATCACGTCAAAAAATGAATCAGATTCTAAGACATTCGTCTCACCGTCGATCGTAACTGCGTATACAAAACCAGGCAGCACACTATAAGCTCCTACATTACCGTCTTTATCAATCGCTATTAGTCCCATTTGCTGATCTTTCTTAGAACCTTTAATCTTATCAGCTACTCTTTTGACAGCTTTTCTGCATGCTTCTGCGGGTGAGTCTCCAGATCTCATAAACTCTACCACTAAGAAAGATGATAGATTCTTCATCATAATTTCGCCCATCCCAGTCGCCGTACATGCTCCGACTTCACCATCTACATATAGCCCAGCACCAATAATAGGAGAATCTCCAACCCTACCCTGCATCTTGTACGCTAATCCACTCGTACTACATCCACCACCTAGCTTTCTATCATGGATACCTATCATCCCTATCGTATCATGTTGCTCGATATTAGGTGTCGGCTTGTACTCACTTTTTACTTTCCATTCTTTATATGCAATTTTTGCTTTGGTAGAAAGAAGATTGATTTTTTCATATCCTCTTTGTAGAGCAAAATTTGTCGCACCATCCCCCGCAAGTAGTACATGCGGTGTATGATACATCACATCACGAGCGACTTGTATCGGATGTTCTATATCTTTCATATAACAGACTCCTCCTGCATTTCCCTCATGATCCATGATGCACGAATCCAATGTTACATCTCCCTCTCTATCAGGCCTTCCTCCTTTACCTACAGACATATCATTGATATCTGATTCTACATGAGAGATTCCATCTACGATAGCGTCTATGGTATTTTTACCATTTTTAGCTGATTGAGTAGCTATCCTATTCGCTGATTGATTGTTCCATGTACTTACGAATATTGTTTTACCATTATTAGAGCCGGAAACAGGAGTACATCCAGCTACCTTAACCTGAGACACAATGATCGTCGGTGCTACTATATACGCTGGAAATAATTTAAGTAGGCTTCTTCGTTTTATGGTATTACTCATAGTATATTTATTATTGCAAATGAGTTGTAGATCAACCAAAGCATATTGTCAGTAATTAAAAAATCCATTTTCACAAAAACAGAAAATACTCTTTTGGATAAGTTCGCTCAACTAATTCTAACTACAACATTAAAAGTGGTCCAATTAATACCAAATACTATATTGATGATGGTCACTAGATTGGTATTGGTATTGGTAGGTTACCGTAGGCAAGTTATCAATAAAAACTTTAATAATACCTCAGTCCAACAATATTATACCAAAGGATTCGATCACTTCTATAGATCGAATCTTCGATTTTTTTCGCGGATCATAGTCGAAATTGTAAAATATAAACCTATCCAAAAATCAAAAATAAAGTATAAATATATAGATCAACTGGAATCAAAATGCAATGAAAGTAATGGTCTGATACTTCTCGCTTCTCACTATGGAAATTGGGAATTGGCCTGTTCTCACTTGCCTATACATACTGACCTACCTTGTTATGGCGTATACAAACCCCTCAAAAATCAGAAAATCGATCAATACATGAAAATGCAAAGATCAAAACATGGACTCAACCTTATACCAATGAAAAAAATCGGAAGAACCATTCTAGAAAATAGAAGAAATAATAAGCCAGCAATCTATATCTTGATCTCGGACCAGAATCCCAACTCAAAAAACAGTATAATCTGGGCCGATTTTCTAGGTGTAAATACCGCATTTGTAAATGGTCCCAAAAAATTAATTGAAAAATATAAATTCAATGAAGCTTATATGGAGGTGGAAGTTGGGGAACAGCTGTTTGACTATACTGTCAATATCAATACGGAATCGAATACGAAAAACACACAAACATCAATAACTCAATCGTATGCTTCTGCATTAGAATCTCAGATAGCGAACGCCCCAGAATATTGGTTATGGTCTCATAAAAGATGGAAACGTTCATTTTAGATAATTATGAATTTCATCGAAGAATAATAGACTCCACTCTAATAATTCATATCCGTAATAGAAATCTCCTTACTTTAGATCTGTGAACTCAATAGAAAATGTAAAAATAGCACTCGACTCCATCAAGGATAACTTCCTAAGGTCGCTTCTTACCCTCATGATCATAGCGGTAGGTATAGCTTGTCTAGTCGGAATGCTCACGGCTATAGACAGTCTACTATATTCGATGAGTGACAATTTCAATAAACTTGGTGCCAACTCTTTTAGCTTTAGACCATCTAGCGAAACCATAAAATCCAATAATGGAGGTCGTCAAAGAAAAAAAGGAGATCCTATAATCTTCGACGATGCGAAAGAATTCAAAGACGCATTTCAATATAGTGGCGTGGATATATCCATAGATACATACTGCTCTAGTAATGCTACTGTAAAATATGGTGAAGAAGAATCGAATCCTACCGTATCGATAAGAGGGATAGATGAGTCGTATTTCAATACCTCAGCATTCGAGATACAGGAAGGTCGAAATTTCACAAGGACGGAAGTATACTCTGGTGGAAATCGTGCAATCGTAGGTAGTGATATCATCAAATTACTATTCGACAAGAAGCATGAAAAAGCGATAGGAAAAAGTATATCGGTCAATGGCTCTAAATACAGAGTGATCGGAACACTGAAGCAAAAAGGAAACAGCTCAGGTAGTGGAGATGACAGACGAGTATATATCCCCCTTATGAATGCAAAAAAAATATACGGTACAGCTACCAAAAATTATAATCTTACTGTAGCCGTCAATAATTCTGCTGATATAGATGATGTCGTATCCAATGCTATAGGAGTAATGCGAAACGTAAGACAGCTGAAAGCCGCGCAAAAAAATGATTTTGAAATCAGAAAGAGCGATTCCATCCTAGAGAAGCTGAAAGAAATGACCTCTACATTGAGACTCGCTACCATCGTGATCGCATCTCTTACATTACTTGGAGCCGCTATCGGACTGATGAATATCATGCTGGTCTCTGTCACAGAGCGTACCGCTGAGATAGGCGTGAGAAAAGCGCTCGGAGCGACTAGATCCAATGTACTCTTACAATTCATCACTGAAGCAATCGTAATCTGTATTCTCGGCGGACTAGTAGGTATCGTATTCGGAATTCTAATAGGATTTGGAGTATCCGCTGCTACAGAAGGTATATTCGTAGTGCCATGGAGGTGGATGATACTAGGCATCGTAGTATGTGTAGTCGTAGGGATGATATCAGGTATCTATCCAGCGCTTAAAGCGTCTCGCCTCGACCCTATAGAGTCTCTTCGATATGAATAATTGATTACTATTTACCGGTTTGAATCGCTGGTATCGCACTATTCCTTTTTTTGGTGCGGATATCTTAATTGAATATTTTCGTTTGTTTGATTTGATTGAATCGTAGAGTAGCATTTATATCACTTCCCGTACTAGCAAAAAACATATTACCAAAAATATAGTTAGATAGCTTTAGGATTAAACCATTATTAATTATAATCATTGTATAAGGCATGGCAAAGCTAAAATTACCAGAGGGTACGACAGACAGAGACATCAATAGGATCATAGAAATGGCGTGGGAAGATAGAACGACATTCGATGCCATCGAGGAACAATTTGGCATAGCTGAAAAGGACGTCATCAAACTAATGAAGCGAGAAATGAAACTCAGTAGTTGGAAGATGTGGAGAGAAAGAGTCCAAGGTCGAAAAACCAAACATGCCTCCAAACGTAACTTTACAGAAGGAAGGCACAAGTGCAGCAGACAAGGTCATATCAACAACAATAAAATCTCCAAGCGCTAAAATATCACTTTTGGAGTTTCTTAAAACTTCTTAAAGAATCTACTCAAATCAGTTCTAATGGATAAGTGATTGGCAGCGCCAGCTATATGGAAGTAACCTAAGCCATAGTCTATATTGAATCCTTTAATTCTCATTCCTAGTCCCGCTGAGAATCCCGCAAGACTTCTAAAATTAGATAGAGAGAGTTCTTTTCTCCTTAGATGATTATACCCTACTCTAAGTTTAAGGCCTTGAGTCTTTCCAAGTAAGAATTCTCCATTAAATATGAAGTGTCTGAAAAAATTGTCGACCCCATCATTGAATGCTGATGTCTCTGAGACTTCATCTTCGAATATGCTCTCTCTCTGTATATTGTTAGGGTCATCATATCTGATACCCCACTGTTGGAGTTGATGGGCGATGATCGAAAATCTAAACGGAAGGTGATTGAGTTTTCTAGATATCCCTATTTGAATATCAAGTGGTAATCTGCCTTTCTCATTTCCATAATTAGATAATTCTGTACCTATATTTTTCACCACAAAAGCCACAGAAAAATTTGACTCAGGCTTCGCATAATATAGTCCGAGGTCCGCTCCGATACCCGAAGAACTATACGTTTCTAGATTACCAAAGACAGATTTGATATTTGCTCCAAAAACGATACGTTCATTTAATCTTTTACTTGCTCCGATCGTTACACCAGTCTCCCCTCCTGTAAATGTACCTATAGCATTACCTAATTCATCAGCTGCGGTGAATTCTCCGAAACTTACATAACTGATCCCAATATGCGTATTGATTCCTCCCCACTTATTGATTTTCCTACCGTATCCAAGATAGCCGTTGCTCACATCTGCAAATGCGAAATTATGGTTGAAAGTGATTTGATTATGGGTCTTATCATTTAACAGAGCTGGATTACTCGCCGCTAGTGATACATCATCATCCATGACTGTGATCAGGCTCCCTCCTAGTGCGGATAATCTTGCTGATTGTGGATTACCAAGAAACTCAAATGAATACCTACCACCAATCTGAGCACTTACTGCCAATACGAAAAGAGAACATATAATCGAAAATAGTATTTTTTGCATGCTTAATATTTTGCTACGGAAATCTGTTCTGAGATCTACATTTGTTTTTTAATTCTCTTTTTCTTTTAAGTGAGATCCATCAATCGTCCATGTAGTAGTGCAGATAGCATTGGTATCGCACATCATCTTTCGTATAAGTGTTTCTTGCTCATCATATTCTTTGAGCAATCCGAATTCTTTATCCCCATTTCTATACGTTCCTTCCCATTTCAAGTTTCCATTTTCATGATATTCTTTGAATGCCCCCTGCTCCTGATTATTTTCAAACATGACTTCTTCCATCAATGCACCTGAAGGATAATATCCTTTTACTTTTCCAGCCAATACATTTTTGGTATATAATCCATCTAGTTTTACTTTACCATTTTTATGATATGTTTTTAGAGGACCATTTAGTTGATCCATGGAATAGGTCTCGGTTACTTCCAGTTCTCCACTAGGCAGATATATCTTTCGTTCACCATCAAGCCTACCATTTACATATGTACTTTCTTCTGTCAAGACCCCACCTTTCGAATAAGTCTTGTACCATCCATGCTTCAGTGAATCTCCAGTATATTGATATTCTTCGTACTTTTCACCAGAATCATAATGAGTACTTATCGTTTTGTCTCCACAGCTGATGCATATTACAGCTATTAAAAATGCGAGAAGCGTGATTGATTGTCTATGCATATGTTCTATTTATTGAGTTAATAGACTTATTTTTCGATTTTGATACACAAATATAGAAACGTTTCAGCCAAACAGTAAATTGTATCTATCATGATGTGTATTCAAGAAGTTATAATTCTCTATATTTTGCGAAATGTTGATGGCTGGCCGTAGATAATAAAATCAGCTATCTGTATTCTCCATCTTATTTCCATCTATTTACATACGATTGAACATCGTCCTAATTTTCTCGTTGGGTATTATTGAGTGGGTTCGCTTCATCATGCTTATTAATACTAATCTTATCTCTAACCATATGCAACTTATAGAATTTACAGAAGAAGGATTATATGTGCCTCAGGCCGATGTATATATAGACCCATGGAAGCCGGTGAATAAAGCATTCATCACCCATGGACATTCTGATCACTCTCGCTATGGCAACAAGTCATATATCTGTACACATTCGGCTCTACCGGTGATTAAGCATAGGCTGGGAAGCCACATCAATGCAAGAGGAGCAGACTACGGTGAAGAAATATCTGTAAATGGAGTCAAATTTAGTTTTCATCCAGCAGGACATATTATAGGCTCAGCTCAGATAAAAGTAGAATACAAAGGAGAAATATGGGTAGCATCAGGCGACTACAAGACCACTCCAGATGGTGTGTCCGAAGATTTCGAATCTGTAAAATGTCATTCATTCATCACTGAGTCGACTTTTGGACTTCCAGTATTTAAGTGGAAAGCCCAGTCGGAAATCATGTCTGAGATCAATGAATGGTGGAAATCTAATAAAGAACAAGGCAAAGTAAGTGTCTTAGCCGCTTATTCTCTGGGTAAAGCACAACGAATCATCAATAACGTAGATCATTCGATCGGAAAGATATTTACCCACGGGGCTGTAGAAAATGTAAATGAAGTCATTCGTAGACAAGGTGTACATCTCCACGAAACAAATAGAGTAATACAAGGTCAAAAACAGTCTCTCTACGAAGGTAGCTTGGTCATCGCTCCGCCATCCGCCGTAGATTCTGCATGGTCTAAGAAATTCAAAGATTTTTCTTCTGGTATAGCATCAGGCTGGATGGCTATGAGAGGAACAAGACGTCGGAGATCTGCGGATAGAGGATTTATATTGAGCGATCATGCAGACTGGGACCAACTCGTAAACGCAATAAAAGCAACAGAAGCAGAAAAAATCTATGTGACGCATGGATATACAGACATATTTTCGAAGTATCTATCGAGTATAGGATATTATTCGGCTGTAGTAGATACAGAATATACTGGCGACGAACTAAATACCGAACCCATAGTCGAAGAAGCAAATAGAGCAACAAGCGCATGAGAGGATTTGCCCAATTATTCAAACAATTAGATCAGACTACTAAGACGACTGCAAAGATTAGTGCGCTAGTAGAGTATTTTAGCACCGCGGAGGATAAGGATAAGGTATGGGCTATTGCACTCTTCTCACATAGAAGACCCAAGCGAACCGTCACCACTACGTTACTCAGAGAGTGGTCTGCAGAATTAGGAGACCTACCTCTATGGTTGTTTGAAGAAAGCTACCACATCGTCGGCGATCTAGCGGAGACCATAGCACTTATCACCCCTCAAGCGACTAAGGTGTCAGAAAAGTCTCTTTCTGAATGGATAGATATCATAATGAGACTCAAAGATGAAGACGAGGCAGTCAAAAAATCGACCATTATAGAAGCATGGTCTTCCCTCAATCAAGATGAACGATTTCTGTTTAACAAGTTGATTACTGGCGGATTCAGAGTCGGAATATCCCAAAAATCAATTATCAAAGCACTGTCGAAATATTCTGGAATAGAAGAGAGCAAAATCACCCACAGATTGATGGGAACATGGGACCCTACGACCATCACCTTCGAAGAATTGGTCCTAGCTTCAAACCCCACCGAAGATCTATCTAAGCCTTATCCATTTTATCTGGCATATGCATTGGATATTGATATTGATCAACTGGGCGATCCCGAAGCGTGGTCTGCTGAACGAAAATGGGATGGCATCAGAGGGCAGCTCATCCTAAGAGGTGGAGCATACTACCTATGGTCAAGAGGGGAAGAATTAGTGAGCGAGAAATTCCCAGAACTGGCCTTTCTAAAAGATAAAATAGATAAAGATATCGTCATAGATGGAGAAATCCTTCCATATCGGGATGGTCTCCCTCTTAACTTCAATACACTACAAACTAGAATCGGCAGAAAAAATGTAACCAAAAAGCACCTTCTAGATGCTCCAGTAATAATCATGGCATACGATCTACTAGAATATGATGGCGAAGATATAAGAGAGAAGCCGCTACGGATTAGAAGAAGTCTACTCAAAGAAACTGTCCAAAATATAGATTCCGATCGCCTGTTACTATCGGAGGAAGTAAAGTTTGATAGTTGGGATGAATTGTCTATCGAAAGAGACCGATCTAGAGAGTTCCTATCAGAAGGGATCATGCTAAAACATAAATCTTCCCCTTATAAATCGGGCCGAAAAAAAGGAGATTGGTGGAAATGGAAAGTAGATCCACTTACTATAGATGCTGTGATGATCTATGCGCAGCGCGGTCATGGAAGACGGGCAAATCTGTACTCTGATTTTACATTTGCAGTCGCCGACGGAGATAGATTGGTCCCCTTTACAAAAGCCTATTCTGGTCTGAAGGATACGGAATTCAAAGAGATCACTCAGTGGGTAAAGAAAAACACTAGAGAGAGATTCGGTCCTGTGAGTAGTGTCAATCCAGAGCTAGTATTCGAAATAGCATTCGAAGGGATAGCGAAATCTACCCGGCACAAATCAGGCGTAGCATTAAGATTTCCAAGAATAAAACGATGGAGAAAAGATAAGCCCAAAGAAGAGATCAACACTTTAGAGGATCTGAATAATATATTGGCTAATTTTGGTTAATCTCTCTTTATTTAGAATTTATTCATCCACATCATACTTTCTACCGGTTTGATGGTTCTGGTATTGTACTTAGCATTTTGCTTTTTGTTGTAGTAGTTTTCTATATCACCTTCTACCATGAAGTAGATCAATTGGCCTACAGGCATCCCAGCATATACACGTACCGGGTGGACACACGAAATCTCCAATGTCCATGTATTACAGAAGCCTACATCCCCCTTACCCGCAGTTGCGTGGATATCGATTCCGAGTCTGCCTATACTCGACTTCCCTTCTAGAAATGGAACGGTAGAGTGCGTCTCCGTATATTCTTCTGTCACACCCAAGTAGAGCGTTCCTGGTTGCAATACGAATCCTTCTTCACCGATCTCGAAATGATCAATCTCATTATGCTTTTTCGCATCTAGGACCTCATCTTTATATGTTCCTAGATATTTGCCCAGATGCACATCATAACTATTGGTACCGAGACACTTCGGATCAAATGGTTCAATGATAATATTACCATTATCTATCTCTTCCAGTATGCGCTTATCAGTTAAAATCATAGAATAAAGTTATATGATGAATTTCTTGATTGAAAAAATTTCCTCACAAAAGTAGTAAGTTATTTCAGGTATCAGATTACAGATGCTAAAGTTTTAATACTTTTGATCGATGCCTATTGAATTAAAAATAAATAAAGACCCAGAAATCGAGCTTTCTATTTGGAAAGTTGCCGAACCTGCGTCTTATTTTGAATCAAAACTTAATATACAAGACGCCGAAGTTTCTTTATTGGAAAAACTAAGTAGCAGAAAAAAATTAGAATGGCTGGCATCAAGATATCTACTCCACATTATGTCGGGCAGATCCATAAGGGGGAGTTTCACCAAAGATATCCATGGCAAACCACATCTCAATGATTCTGACCATCATATATCTATAAGTCATAGTAATAATCATATCAGCGTCATCGCATCCAAGCTGCTTGTAGGTATAGACATACAGACCTATGTGAATAAGATCAGTCGGATCAGGCACAAGTTCGTATCTGAACTCGAAGACCAATACATTGATGAATCTAGTCCTAATAACGCGCTACATATAATCTGGGGAGCAAAAGAATCGTTGTACAAAGCCTATGGTCTCCGCGGACTCGACTTTAGAAAACATATCCATATCAGTGCACTAGACTGTAAGTCATCGTATGGTTCATTCAAAGGCAAGATCGCGAAAGATGATTACACTAAAGAATTTGATTTATTTTATCACCTATTTGAAGATTACGTATTAGTATATGCAAAAGAATCTAATTAAATTGATATTGACACTCGTGGCAGTAAGTTGCGTTTTTCTATTTTATAATAAAATAAAATTAGATGCTACTGAATCTGAGACATCAGAGCCAGCCGTTACTTACGCAGACAGCTTACCAGATGACTTCCATACTTTCTATGATAGATTCCATACCGATAGCATATATCAGATGAACCATATTATATTTCCTCTTTCGGGTGTAGTGCAGCAAGGCGACTCAGTTCTTACTCTCATCACTAAACAATGGCTAGCAGACGAATGGAAATTACATAAACCATTTGACAATCATGGGGGTACGTTTGAGCGCACATTCACCAATTCGAATTCCATCATCTCTGAAACGATAACTGGAAACGGTGGCATGTTTACCGTAGAAAAGAGATATAGCAAACTTGCCGGAGAGTGGCACCTGATATACTACCAAGGCCTAGTCATGCATGGCTAGAAGCTAGTAGCCACTCCTCGCCTCGAATGGTACGATACTACCATCCTCTAGATACTCTTTTAGATTGTATAGTAGGAGTGCCCAAAAGTAACTTGTCCGTCTATATTGATGATTCGTTTCTTTCCAATCCTTATGGTAGAATTTCAATCTGGTTACATCATTGTCTACTGATTCTATTTCGAATCCGAAGGTAGTGTAGTCCCAGTCTACGTCACTCCTCGTCAATGTGATGGCAAAAGCCTTATCAGTCACACAATGAGTAACTTCACCATACCAATCGAATTCCTCTGTAAAATATAGATTGTACTTTGATCCTTTCTGAGCTATACCTGAGCATTTATTAGTCCACCAATTATTAAGGTGTTTAGGCTCTGATATCGCTTCGAACACAGAAGAAATGTCAGCATTGATATGTACATCGTGTAAGATTGTATGGGGCATATATGAATTCTTTTATGAAACCATTCAAATGTAGATTACTTTAATTCAATTCTCTGTTCGTTTTGTGAAAAAAAAGAGAAATTGTTAGATGGTATACACATTGAAAGATTTATAGATTTATATGTAAGTTAAAAACAAGATATCGATACTAATTCTTCAAGAAATAGTGGTGAACAATAAAACAATCAAAACATAAAAAAGTAGCACTGCTACCAAACAGTGCTACTAAGGAAACACTACCCTATACCAAAAAGATAGTTTTATTTTAATAGTGAGTATCATACATGGACTAAGTCATATATGCTCACATAATCTAGTGCCAAATAATACGGTCGACACTATTTTTTTTAATACGATGTAAAGGGTGTTGTAACTAGAATGTGGTTTATCAAAACATTGACGATAAAGTAAAAGGTGTTTTACTTATATTTTAAACTATACTTGGCAACACACGAAGGCATCCCTATCGAGAGAATCTACCATCCGAGACTATAATTAATGGTTTGCTATAATTTCATGGTGATCAAAACACTCGGTAATAAGCTAAACATTTATTATAAAAAATAGTCAGTTTATATTTTTGATAGTCAGAAATATTAGTGACTTGCCATTGAGTTGATTGTTGCGATAAATTTAGCTACTATATATTGCTATGACAAACCTTTATACTAACTTTTTATGCAAGAAAGATTACATACGCCATAAAAAAATGACGACTACTTGTCAAAAAAATTCCACATCGAGCATTTCATCTTCTATTAAAGCTAGAATGACAAAATTTTTAGAACATATGCTCCTCATATAATCCGTAATAATTCACTTTAATCGACTTTTTATATCATTTTGCCGATATACACGCTTAAATTAAAATAATGGTTTTATATTTAATTCCAAACATTAAAAATTAAAAATATGCCATCATTTATAGGATTTTTAGCCATACCCTTTATACTCTTAATTATATCTTCCTTTTTTGTAGTGAAGCAACAGACTGTTGCCATATTAGAAAGGTTCGGTAAATTCCAATCTCTCAAAAAACCCGGATTACATTTTAAGATTCCTATATTGGATAAAGTAGCTGGAAAAATCAATCTCAAGATCCAGCAATTAGATGTAATGGTAGAGACCAAGACATTTGACGATGTATTCGTAAAAATGAAAGTTTCTGTACAGTTCAAAATATTGCAGAATTCTGTTTATGATGCCTTCTATAAATTAGAAAATCCACATGATCAGATTACTTCTTATGTATTCGATACCATCAGAGCAGAAGTCCCAAAGATGAAATTGGATGATGTATTCGTCAAGAAAGATGATATCGCTAATGCTGTACGTCGTGAACTCGGAGAAGCGATGAACGAATACGGATATGGAATCGTAAAAGCACTCGTGACCGATATAGATCCTGACGTAGAAGTGAAAGTAGCCATGAATCGTATCAACACTGCAGAGAGACTAAAAATCGCTGCCGAATACGAAGGTGAAGCAGAAAGAATCCGTATAGTAGCAAAAGCTAAAGCAGAAGCGGAAAGTAAAAGACTACAAGGTCAAGGGATAGCCGATCAAAGAAGAGAAATCGCAAAAGGTCTCGAAGACTCTGTCGAAATACTAAATAAGGTAGGCATCAACTCGCAAGAAGCCTCAGCCCTAATCGTGATCACACAACACTACGACACATTGCAAGCGGTAGGCGAATCTACGAATAGTAATCTGATATTACTTCCAAATAATCCTTCTGCTGCATCCAATATGCTGACAGATATGACGGCATCATTCATCGCTTCTCAGCAGATGGGTGAGCAAATGACACTGGATAAGGAAAATCAAAAACAAAAAGATGCGATAGAATTGCGAAAGATCGAAGAGAAGAATAAAAGATAAATATCGATATGTCTCAAAAATTATGAAGGTGCACTAGATTGATTTCTAGTGCATTTTTTAGATTACATATTTTTCTCTATCATTGAACTATAATTTTATTTATTATGGAAAACAAACCGTGGCTTAGCCAATATCCAGCTGGAATACCCGCTAATATAAACATCGATCAATACGAAAACATGGTCGATTTCTTGACAGAATCATTGAAAAAACATGCTGATCTTCCCGCTTATGAATGTATGGGAAAAATACTTACTTATAAGGAAGTAGATGAACTCTCCACTCAGTTTGGGGCATATCTCCATAGTCGCGGATTACAGCCAAAAGATAAGATTGCATTGATGATGCCTAATTTACTACAATTTCCGATCGTATTATTTGGATGTATGAAGGCAGGACTCACAGTGGTAAATACCAATCCGCTGTACACTCCACGTGAGATGAAACATCAATTCACAGATAGTGACGTGCGAGCCATCGTAATAGCCGATAATTTTGCAGCCAATCTAGAAAAAGTACTTCCAGAAACGAAAATCGATACGATCATCTTGACATCCATAGGAGAGATGTTGGGTACAATTAAAGGTGGTATCGTAGACTTCGTAGTCAAAAAAGTAAAAAGAATGGTTCCTAAATATGACCTTTCTAATACAGTTACATTTTCTGAGGCAATCAAGACAGGAAAGAAATTTAAAATCAAAGAATTTGATAATTGTGCAGATGATGTAATCGTGCATCAATATACGGGCGGCACTACAGGAGTAGCCAAAGGAGCTATGCTTACCAATAGAAATCTGATCGCAAATATGCTTCAGATAAAAGCATGGCTAGGCAATGACCTTACGGAAGGTAAGGAAATAGTCCTCACTCCACTCCCGCTGTATCATATATTTGCATTTACTGTCAATTGTATGGTCATGGTCAGCTACGGGGCTAAGAATGTCTTGGTCACTAACCCAAGAGATCTGCCGAAATTCATAGGAGAGTTTAAAAAGAATAAAATAACGATACTTACAGGTGTGAATACCCTCTTCAATGCACTTACAAATAATAAAGACTTCCAAAAACTGGACTTCTCATCCCTCAAAATTACAGTAGGTGGTGGTATGGCTGTCCAGACTGCTGTAGCCCAAAAATGGAAAGCAATCACAGGATGTACCCTATCAGAAGGATATGGAATGACAGAATCATCACCCGTAGCCACAGTCAATCCTATAGACGGTACAGCCAGATTAGGCAGTATAGGTTTACCGATTCCTTCTACCAGTCTGCGAGTGATAGACGAAGCGGGTAATCCACTACCAGCTGGAGAAGTAGGAGAGCTTCAGATACAGGGTCCACAAGTCATGAAAGGATATTATAATAAATTCCAAGAAACAGAAGCAGCTATCGTAGATGGATGGCTCAACACAGGTGATATCGGCTTGATGGAAGCGGACGGCTACTTCCGAATAGTAGATCGAAAGAAAGATATGATCCTAGTGTCAGGTTTCAATGTATACCCCAATGAGATAGAAGATGTGATCTGCACACACCCCAAAGTACTAGAATGCGCTGCAGTGGGAAAACAAGACGATAAGTCAGGAGAGGTAGTCAGAGTATGCATAGTCAAAAGTGATAAATCTCTAACTGAAAAGGATGTGATCGAATTTTGTAAAGAAAATATGACGGGATACAAAGTACCTAAAGTAGTAGAATTCTTTGATGAATTACCGAAGAGTAATGTAGGTAAAATATTAAGACGAAAACTAAAATAAACTACCAGAGGTGTTTCTCTCCTATATCTAGGATGTAGATATCATCTCTATCTGTTGAGAGGTCTTCCAAGACATTTTTGGGGTTATATATAGGTTCGTCACTCAAGTCGAAGGTCCCGTAGTGCATAGGTATCATGGTTTTGGCGCCTAGTTTTTCTTTTGCAATAAGTGCATCTGATGGGCTGGTATGGCTTAACTTCATAAACCATACGGGCTCGTATGCGCCGATTCCGATAATAGCGAGATCAATATCATACATACTACCGATTTCTTCAAAATGAATGCCTAATCCACTATCCGCTCCAAAGTATATATTCTTTTCGCCGTGACTGATCATGAAGCTACCCCACAACATCTCGTTCAAATCATGTAAGAATCTACGATTCCAGTGTTTCGCAGGTAGGTAGGTGATCTCCACGCTGCCCTTATATGGAGGATATGTCTGGTACCATCCAGCCTCTATGATATTGTTATCCACATCCCAGTCTTTGAGTAATCCTCCTATTTGTAGTCCAGTATATATTACTGCATTGGGATTGAGCGAGGTGATTTTTTTTATGCTATCCTTATCAGCATGATCTCGATGATTATGAGAAAGGAGAATAATATCAAATCCAGTAAGATCATCAATCTCACAGGGCAGACTTGTAAATCTCTTGAGTGGCCATATATCGTATAATATTGGATCAGTGATCATCTTGACGCCACCTAGACATAGTACAAATGTGGCGTGTCCCAACCAAGTGATCCCATCTACTGAACTGTCTAAGAATTCATTATTCTTACGGACTATGACATTTGTCTCTTGTCCTTCTCTTTGTTTTTTGTACTTATTTTTCTGAAGCACCTTCCAATTGAATACATCTTTTAAACCTCTCGCAGAAAGACCATCGAGATTCATATATCTATCTTTGTTGTCGATCGGATTTCCTGTCCAGTCTGACTTTATAAATGGTAGATCTTTATTATGTGTCTTTCTCACGGATATATATTTATTGGTTATTATATTCGCCCATCGATAGTCATCAGCATAAGTCGAAAATAGACTTATGTGTATAAAATGGTCATGACTCCATTGTCAAGGAAGTAACAAATCAAGATATTTCTGGATCAAATCTCAGCATCGGGCATCTGCAAAACACTCAGATGACATCCTTTGTTCTTAATGATTACAAAACGTGACACAAGATAGAGCAGAGTATGTTCCTAAATCAAGAAATAGTAAAATACACGAACAAGAAATAATGATAAATACCAAAGATATAATATCAGAATACTCACTGCGAGCAGCTCATGCAGAAAAAGACATCGGTACATACACCGCACTCAGTAATAGATATAGCCTTATTCGGTTGGCTGTATTTATATTATCGATTCCACTGTTATATTTTGTGATCAAGACCAATATAGTCGTATTTGGTCTATTTTTAGTGGGCTTGATCTCCCTTTTTGTTTGGGCTGTAATCAAGCAGCAGAAATACGACAAGCTACTCTCTGAAAAAAATGCACTCTTTGATATCAATGAAAATGAAATAGCATCAATCAAACACCACAATAATAGCTACTATGATGGTGCCGATTATGAAATCCCAAATCATCACTACACCTCTGACCTAGATATATTTGGACCACATTCTATATTCGGATTGATCAATAGATCTCGGACATACTACGGCAATCAATATCTCAAATCGGTATTCTTAGAAAAGCCAACTAGAGCAATATTACTAGAAAGACAAGAAGCAATAGCAGAACTAGAACGAGAAACAGACTACAGACAAGACGTCGCAGTCAAGCTATACAACCTCGAGGGACTAGAAAACTATAATGTAGCAGCCTCTATCAATGCTCAGATGGAAATGGACCTCTCATTTGGAGAGGGAAGAATCATAAATACGTATCGGAAGCTATTGCCATTAATTTGGATAGCGATAATAGCACTATACTTTATCAACTACGGCTTGGCCAACACATTGGCCTCATTTCTATTCATAGGTAATCTATTACTAACTGGGAATTTCACCAAAAAAATATCTGAAGTCCAAGGAAGATTATCCAATACAAGTAATTCTTTGAAGAGTTATTTAGATGTATTATCAATCCTGTTTGAAAAA
Organism: uncultured Saprospiraceae bacterium; assembly: GCA_938007965.1. GTDB lineage: Bacteria > Bacteroidota > Bacteroidia > Chitinophagales > Saprospiraceae > CAJXUU01. The sequence goes on from CALLMH010000088.1 coordinate 16,400, forward strand.
AAGTGGTCTTCGAAATTGCTTGTTCGTCATTCTGAAAAATTTGAAAATTCAAAAAGTGAAATGCCTCTGAAATCACTATCAGAACTTAGCAAAATCATCAATCAATTAGATTATAGATTAAACTTATTGGTCGCTATTGTTGGGAATGGGCTATTCTTATGGGATTTGGGTATCATCGCCAAATTAGCAAAATGGAAAAAAAATAACTCCGGTAAGATCGAAAAAATATTTCAGCATATCGGTTTTATTGAAGCTATGTCCTCTCTTGCAACATGGGCTTACAATCATCCGAATTACTGCTATCCTAGCATCACTACAAAATATATGCAGATAGATGCTAGCGACTTAGAACATCCACTGATACCAAAGTCACAAAATGTGGAAAACAACTTCACCCTCGATCATAAAGATGAGGTAGTCATCATCACAGGGTCTAATATGTCTGGAAAATCTACACTACTGCGCACGATCGGCTTGAATATGATCTTAGGTTATACCGGGACCAAAGTAGCCGCATCCGAGATTACGTACCCAATAGTAAGCATAGTCACTTACATGAGAATCAAAGATGCACTTGAAGAAAATGTGTCTACCTTCAAAGCGGAGTTAAACAGAATCAGCATGATACTATCCGTACTAGAAGAGAAGGACGACGCTTTCATCCTCATAGATGAGATGCTAAGAGGTACCAACTCTAAGGATAAACTTAATGGAAGTATCGGTATCACTAAAAAGCTCCTCGCGTCCAATGCTTATACCATGATTGCAACCCACGATATAAAACTCGCAGAAATGGGCAACGATGACAGCCGAATCGCAAATTACTACTTTGATATAGACTATAAGGATGGTGATCTCGTATTCGATTACAAAGTCAAATCAGGCATCTGCGAAAATTTCAATGCATCGTTTCTACTAGGACAACTCGGTATAGAAACTGATGTATAAGAAGTATTAAATCTTTACCAATCTAGCCATACGACTTATCGATTTATCAAGAAATCTCAAATAGTAAATACCATCTGGATAGGCAACCAATGATAAGTCACCTTCGAATACTCCATTGTACTTCTGTAATGGCATCTCTTGTATAAGACGTCCATTAGCATCTATGACCTGCATCTTCATCGAGTAGCCGTTGGTATTTAGATTACTAAGTGATACGTGATAAAATCCTTCGCTTGGATTTGGCGATACATTGATCGTATATGATCCTTCTATATCGACTACAGATGTAGTAATCTCTATGACTACTGTCCCATTAAAATTACACATTTCGTCTGCAGTGGCAACTACTATATCATAATCTCCGACAGGTAAATCTTCAAAAAGGGGATTGTCTTGGTACGAATCTCCTCCATCAATACTGTAACTGTATGGTTCTACTCCACCGCTAGCAGTGATGAAGATAGTCCCATCTGATTCCCCCTCAGAGGATACATCTGTAGTGATGATATCCGCTCCGATACTACACGGTACACCCGCGCAGATCTCAGTTACATCTTGAGAAGCAAATAGCCCTCCATTATTTACAATAAAATTACCCGCTTCATCTATCAGATTATAATTTCCATCTCCAAAACCACAACAGAGTCCATCACCTCCCGAATCGAACATTCTGAAGGTGTAGCATTCGCCCTCATCAAGACAAAAATACTCGGTGAATAGTGTCAGGTTCAAACCATAATTACCTCCTGTAGCAACTACTGACCCTTCACTATCGGTAATCCTCCATGATGTCTCTTCTGGATAAGTATCTGTGGTGATTAGGAGTGTATATTCTACTTTTTCCTCTTCGAATGATACCAACATATCTGTCGAATTGTTGGATTCGTTGATATCATCAATCCCATTTACTGAGTTGATCGATATGGTTACTGAATTTTCTCCTACCGTGAGCCCCGCTAACTTTACAGCCACACTCTGGGCAGTTCCTACTGGTATCATCCCGGTATATACATCGGTCCCTGATATAACTCCATTCGTGACAATATCAAAAGTAACCTCCGTCAAGTCCGTTACTCCTGTATTCGTAAGCAAAAGATTAACTGTACGATCTTCATTACAGGTCTCAATATCAATAGACCCTGATACACCCCCATCCACTACTGCAACTCTACTGACCTCCGTATAGAGCGTGTCATTAGCATTGTTTTCGTCCGAAGTTATATTGGTAAATGTGCCTATACTATACGTCCCATAAGCAGACATATCTATAGGTACATCAAAGGTATGTTGATATGTTTCGTTTTCAGAGATCACCTCTGGAATCGTAAAAGTAGAAATCGTACTTCCTTGATATAACAATCCTATCTCTACATCTTCTAGGTCATCTAATCCGACATTACTCACCGTCACTGTGATCAGTTCATCAGGTCCAAGATCAGGTCCTGTACTCGGATTATCGATTGCAAGCGGAGCTGCATCTATATTATTCTTCTGGAGTTGGAATGATACGATTCTCGTTCTAGCTCTATTCGTATGAGCATACTCAGAAGTATACCAGAAAGTAACTCCATCGACAGGATCTACTCCCATCTGTGCATAATCTCCGAATCTTCCACCGCTATTGATAGTGCCCAGCCCATCCACTACATTTACTTCTTCGAATGTCATCTCACCTAGTGGATCATCTGCAAACCTACCTGTGTATCTTAGTCCAACGTACATATCTGGACTTGATACATTATATCCGAGACCTATATTACCAAATTTATCAATCGCTATCGAACTCATATAGCGATCCAATTCATCGGGTGCATATGTCCCTTCTTGATAGATCGAATAATCTTCCAAACCCGATTTTCGGAGTTCCATCCATCGTATTGCGGATTGATTATCCCCGTCGGTAGCATCCGTGACAAAGCTTAAAACTATAGACTGATGAGTACCAAAGTTTCTATATTGTGGTACATTCATAATCACCTCTGGAATAGCATCTAATCCGTTCCCACCGAGTTGGGGTACACATTGGAATCCAAATCCAGACTCCGAACACGGATAACTATCAAAAGGTGTAGTGACTATATCAGTCCTCGTAACTAATGTATTCGATTCATCTTCCCAATCTATTTCAAAATTGAATAATTCGACTCTATCTTCATCAGCATCTCCCCATGAAGAATCATTGAGCTTCATGACCATGGGTCTCGTATCTATCGGCATCATGTCTCCATTGAAATCTAAGGGCGTAGAGACGAAAAATCCAGCTTCGGTATTAAAAGTACCATCAATACGTATCCTTTGCATAGTCACTTCATCATCACCAGCTAGCAAAGCCGCTCTATCTATGAAGTAGTTATGTAAGCTTCCCGGCCCACCTTCATTAGATGTAAAAACCAACGCATTGGGCCAAATTGAGTATTTGGGATAATCTGGAAAATTTGGAGTACTGAAATTATATGCACTGTAAGAACCGAGAGGGTCTTCATTATCTGAAATGGCAATCAATACATTGGCTGGATCGGCAAATTCAGTGATAACCCATCTATTCGACATCTCATCAAATAAGATAATAGGATCACCTTCTCCTTGAATATTAAATTCTGACCACAGTGTATTCGCAGAAAAATTAGTGACCTGATCGCCATTTTTATTGTATACACCTATTCGCGTGGCATTGATCGCTTGCATATAATGAGTAGTCCCTATATCTCCAGATGGATCATGCGGACTTCCAAAATTATTGAACAATCCATCTACATTTACAAATGGCTCATTCGAGGGATTAGTGCCCATTACAGATTGACGTATTGGGTCCGGCCCTTGATGCTCCAGTTCAGGAACACTCATTTTGCTTTTTCCTCGTCCGATAAAATTTTTCGGAGGAGTTTTTCGCATCTTATACGCCGCCTTCTTTTCTCTAGAAGTACTCGATTTTTTCAGAAGTTCATCTATTGGACTTGTCTTTCCTAATTTTTGAATTTTCGTGGACGTAGTTACGTACTCAACATTTCTTTTTTGCGCTGTTCCATAGAAAAATGAAAAACTGAAAAAGAAAAATGAAAATACTATTGTAGAACTTTTCATATTTACTGTTTTTGTCGCTCTCTGATAGGTGAGACTTTTGATTTTTTATTGTTCTTCGAACTCATGTTTCCACTTTCTTCTTGGGTCATTACACTAATCACGGAGTCCAAATTCAATAGATCCCTTTTGATTGATGCTGATTTCTGACCTTCATTTTTGAAATCAATAGTCCACTGATTTTGAGATTTACTACTCCTTTTGGCTTCAAGTATCTCATGATCAAGATCTTTCTTAAGTGCCTTTATCGAGATTCCTTCATTTAATAATACGATATAGTTGATATTCTCTTGGACGACAATTTTATCCTTTGATTTACACATCGCAAAAGAAGATACGATTAATATAAAGAGTAGTTTTTTCATTTCCATTTTATTTGAGAATAAATATATACATGACACACTAGACTATAGAGATATAATAGTACAAAGTTTACCTTTCTTTTTCAAGAGGACATTTTTGATTACTACACGAATATTATTTTAATACCCTTTCTTAAGGTCGATTCGATTATTAATAGATTTTCCAGATATCAACAATTTGTAATTTTCTACGACTTGATGGTAGACCGAGTCTATATGAGTCAGACTGGCTACATGTGGAGTGATTCTAATAGATGTATGATTCCAAAATAGGTTCTCTTCTGGAAGGGGCTCATTGTGAAATACGTCCAGTGCAGCTCCTCTCAGTGGACCATTTTCAATACTCCAAATCAAATCTTGGTCTACCACCTGAGCTCCTCTCCCTATGTTTATAAGATAAGAACCCTCCTTCATCATACTTAAGAATTCCTTGTCTATCAGACCAGTTGTCGATGGAGTAAGCGGCAATATATTAATCACATAATCTGATATAGCCAATACAGAGCTCAGACCTGCCTCACCAGTGAATGTATCCACACCAGCTATATCTTTCTCCGATCGAGACCAGCCGCTTACGTCGTACCCTACAGATACGAATTGAGAAGCAACATACTTACCTATAGTGCCTAGCCCCAGTATTCCTACCGATACGTCTTTGATTCTTTTGTATCGCTTTGGGTTCCACATTTTATTAGATTGATTCGTAGCATATATGTCTAAGTTCTTCATATCTGCCATGATCATCGTCAAGGCGTGCTCCCACATATCATGTGTGAGATTATCGTCTACCACTTTTGACACTTGGATATGTGGTGGCACATTATGATGATCTAAAATATGATCTACTCCTGCGCCTAGAGATTGTATCGCCTTGAGATTGGAAAATTCATCTAATAGTCCAGTGACAGGTTTCCAACAAACTAAGAATGCAACATCGGCAGGTCTCGAAATGTCTGGATAGACTTCCACTACGATACCCGGAAGATTGGACCTTAGTTTTTGCAACCATTTTTGGGATTGCTTTTCATTTCTGGTAAAGATTCCTATTGACATTCTACAAAAATAATCAAATGTTTGACCTCATAGTCCTATCTCAAGAAATCGACGACTACATTTTCGTAATCTATCAATTTTCTTTTCAATGCGGTCAGTGTGTTTATTGGACCGTCTTTTACTCCGCTATTGGATATCCATGCGGGTAGAGATCCAGCTGGATCCATGTACCCCTTATGATAGACATGTACGAAATCGTCGCCTACAGATGTAAGCTCCCATTCGCTGTGCATGGTGGTCACGAGTAGTACCTCTGTATCTGTTATTACACCCGGTTCGTAATCGGTCTCGACTCTTACTGTACCAGTCCCAAGCTCGTAGGACAGCACAGCTCTTACTGCACTGATACGATCTGCAACAGGCCACGGCAGGCCAAAGTTTAAAATATAAATACCCTCCATCTCTGAGATCTTCTCTACCAACTCTACTTTCTCTACGCGGTCATACCATAGTCCCATATTCTCAATATCCAAAAATACAGCTACTACATTTTCAAGAGTGGCTTTCATTGTTGTCTCCGCCTTGAATTGTTTGAAGTCTGAGTTCGGATAATCTTTTGTCCATACTTTGATATCAGATTCATCCCTTTGCATCTCCCAATCTGCCTGAGCGCAGATCTGTAAGCTGTACAACAAACATATAATAATGGTTACAAGAGGTTTCATGTGTTTATTTTTGTTTAGATACTTGGATCACTTCACTATCAGACTTTAGACTGTTTTTTATATTTATATTCACTGTTTCAATCATTAAGAGTTAGTTTTTCAAGAGGTGAAATTTTTCTTATAGTTTCTGCTGCATATCACGTTTTGAATTCTAAAATAGAAATATACATTCCCATCAACTCGGGGTGTAAATTAAAAATGGTGACTACTTATATTATATCCTCCGTCGCGACGAAGGAGCTATGGAGTGATATATAGAGTTACATGCTGGCACTCCTTTTTCACAGTAATATTTTTCAATCTGCTAATTGATGTTTTAGCCCAAAATCTACACTGACTACGGTACACACAAACTTGCAGAAGTAAGCAATAACTTTTCGATTCGTATTTTATACCAAATAAAACGGCTTTCAATATAGCACATATTTTTGATTATATGTTTGTGGTTTTTTGACTTGGTCAAAAATTTTGTCAAAAGTAGTAATAAACGACACGATCGTTACCTTATTCTACGAATCAGAACTTCTTGATCAGAGAAGATTACCCAACTAAAATCATATACATAATGAATAGTCTTGCCTTGATTATTAATATGATAATGCGTCATGTATCCGTAATTAAACTTTTTGTTGTCGAGTACTTCTCTAAATGTTTTCATTTGGTTCTTATTCTTGCCTAATGTCTCAAGAAGAATAGATCTATTCCTATGAAGTATTTTGTTGATCCTGTCCATTGCAGAATAAGATACTTTTTTCAATTGTCGTGAATATTGCGATTTACAATTTACAGAACAGAAAATCTTGTCTGATCGACCTTTTATTACAGTGGTGCACATTTTACATATTCTTTTGTTGTCGTTGTTCATAGGTATCGATGTTTTTAAAAGAGATATTCGTTATTATCGGATGTTATCGGATGTTATCCGATGTTATCCGATGTTATCCGATGTTATCGGTTAAGTTACGACTAATATTATAAGTATCTGATTTTTAGCTGTATATTCCATAGCAATTATTGGCAATCTTTGTTTATTGCAGCTATGAAAGCACAATTATTACAAACAGAGGCAAATTCGAAGCGCATAAAAATACGTATAGCTTATCAAGCTGTCGAATGGCGTATAAAGATCAAAAAGATAGAAGGCATATGGTACCATAAACCACAAAAGCTATGGAGTGTGCCCAATACAAAGGAAAATTTAAAACAGCTCAAGCTAATATTTGGAAATCAACATGAGGTTGTAGCTTCTGATAGTAAAAAGATTCAGCCAAAATTTGAAATGACTCCTGAGATCGCCGCCAAAGTGCAGGCTATGCACAGTAAACTGATATTGTCAGGAAAAAGTGCTAGTACAGTCAAAGCGTATAGGTCTCATACCCTAAGATTTTTCAAACATTTCGAAAAGCAAGACATCGCACAACTGACTAAAGACGAGATCGAGCAGTATATGTATATGTTGAAAAACAGGTATAAAATCAGTGATGCGTATCAAAATGTGGTTATCAATGCAATCAAGTTTTATATGGAACAAGTAATGGGTCTACCGAGAGAAAAGTACAATTTGACGCGGCCCAAAAAGTCGAGTACACTACCCGATGTCCTAAGTGAGTCTGATTGCTACGAATTAATCAATGCGCTGGATAATATAAAGCATAAATCTATCTTACACCTTATATATAGCGCTGGCCTACGTCGGGGTGAGATCACAAATCTAAGAATAACAGATATAAGAAGTGATGAGATGATGATTTTTATAAAGGGGGCTAAAGGTAAAAAGGATAGGACGACTGTGCTATCAGAGTCTACTTTGTCCGTATTGAGGGAGTATGTGAGAAGAGACAAGCCATCTTACTGGCTATTCGAAGGTCAGGATGGTAGCAAGTATAGTGCATCTAGTATAGCGAAGTTATTTAGAAAAGCAAGTAAAAAAGCGAAGGTTGCAGAATGGGCTACACCACATACGCTGCGCCATTCGTTTGCTACACATCTCCTCCAAGCTAATGTAAACTTACGATTTATCCAAAGCTGCCTTGGTCATTCGAGTCCAGAAACTACACAAATTTACACCCATGTAGCAAATATCAATAATAATGTAGTTAGGAGCCCACTAGATAGGTATATGGATAAGATGGTGAAAAAAGAAAAGTAGTGCTACTATAGCAGATATATGTGGAATTTTAGTAGTTTAGTTCCACATATATACAAGTTATACACAACAAAAATGAAAATAGCTCTGATCGTAACATATTTGTTAATATTTAATATTTCTCAAGGTCAAATTTTAGAGAACATGAATACGGAACAGAATAATAATAAACATCTTTTAGAGGTAGTTGAACCAGTAATGAAAAATGTGCTCTCTGAAAAATTTATCGGAGAAAATGTTGGGAATCACAATTCTGATATACAAGAAGAATGTCTAAATAGACTTAAAAAAATATATACTGATGAAGAAATAGAAACATTGAGAAATAATGTTCCTGAAAACTATAAAATTCCTTATGAGCGAAGAGATGAAATTCTTCTAAACTTGATTGAATATACGAGAGATACTTTTAATCCTGAACTACTGAAAGTTCAAAAAATAATATATTCACAATTATCTAATGAGGAAAAAGAACAGCTTGTCGAACTAAAAGAACAGTACAGAAATGCTATTAACTTTCATTTTGAACAAAAGAACAAAGAGGTCTTAGCTAACACAGAATGGAATGAGAATGAGATGAGCGAAAAAATAAAAAAACTAAAATTGGAACATGAACTAGCAAAGATCTCACCAAATCTAAAGCCAGTTTGGAGAATCAATAGTCAAGATTTGCGTATACTTACAGAATTAACTAATAAATATGATTCTGCAGTTTTAAACAGTGAAATCAACTACAAAAAATTGGCGAAAGATCGCTTTAAAATAAATATTGGAAGGTTGGGGAATTTTGCAAGCGCGATGATGTATTTTGCTGAAAAAAAAGAGAAGATTGAAACTGCATTAACGAGAGAGGTGCTACTTATAAATTAATGCAGTGTATAACATTGAGCAAGATGGAATCTTCCTTTTAGTCAGACTCCACTTGCTCTTGGACGTTCACTTCCATTAAAAAGAAAAAACCAATGACAAAAAATCTGATGATAGTAATAATTTCAATAATTGGAATCGGATGTCAAAAATCTGAACCAATAGAAATTAAATCTATCATTGGGGAATTTTATAGTGTTGAAAACTCGGAAGACTATAGCCACCTTGAATTACGAGAAGATAAGACATATCATTTTGACCAAGCGAAAATGCACAGTTGCGATATTTGGGGACATTTCTACGGAAATTGGGAAATTGATAGAAACCGATTAATATTATATGAAGGAACAAATTTGGACTCAATAATCGAAGTCAATACCAATAGGAATTTGAAATCAGATACATTAATCATATCTTTTAGCGACGAATTTCTGAAGGAATTTCCAAATCTAAAAGTTCGTATAGGATTAGATACTTTTGATACAGAAATAATAAACAACGAAATTCTTTTTGATAAGAATTCTTATTGCATAGGAAAGGAAATCTTCAAATACTCTACGAGAGAAAAAGAATCGACATATAAATATTACCCATTGGAATTGAATATTAGAGCAAACAATTATCATCATACAAGCCATTACATCTTAAGCGAAGATAGGATCCGGTTTGGATTGGGAGATTTTAATAGAGGTAATAATAAAAAAGAAAAGCTAATTGAATACAGATTAGAAAATGGTCTGTTAGCTTCTTTAAGCTCTTCAAATTGGATAAACCATCACAAACTGGAAAGAGAAAAATTAAATAAAAAAGAAAAACGGAAGTGAACAATCGATAAAACGGCTATGTGGGCTAAGCGCCCACACATCGTTTATCGGGGACGTTATCGGCAAGCAGAAAAAAAACAACGGCAAATTGAAGAAAAAACAAATGGATTATAAAAAGTCAATACTCGGAAGTTCAATTGCATTCATTGTTGCAACAAGTTGTTGCTGGTTACCAGCATTGATTATCGCAATTGGTGGAGGAAGTACATTAATTGGGATCAGCAATGGATTAGAAAAATTTAGTGGAATCTTTTTGACAATTGGAGTTGGATTTTTAGGATTTGGAATTTACCAATATCAAAATAGAAAAGGTAGGTCCTCAAATAAAGAAGTAATTTTAAAATCAACAATTACTTGTCCTGAATGCGGACATAAAAAAGAAGAAACAATGCCTACAAATGCATGTCAATATTTTTATGAATGTGATAATTGCAAAAAAATATTGAAACCAACTGGAAATGACTGTTGTGTCTATTGCAGCTACGGAACAGTAGCTTGTCCGCCAATTCAATTAAATCAAAATTGTTGTTAATGTCACGTAAATCAAGTTTAACGCATTATAAATGAATAAAACAATATTTGAAATAACCAAAATGGACTGTCCTTCGGAAGAAAACTTAATCCGAATGAAATTGGAGGGAATTTCAGGCATTGCCAACTTGGATTTTGATATAGCAAACCGAAAATTGACCGTTTTTCATAGCGGAATAACTGACCAAATTGAAAAGTCAATTATCGAACTGAATTTAGGTGGAAAGAAAATCTCGACAGAACAAACCAACCAAACAAATTTTAAGGAAAATACAAACCAGAAAAAACTACTTTGGACAGTTCTTGGAATAAATTTTACATTTTTCATAATTGAAATGACAACTGGAATAATCTCAAAATCTATGGGATTAGTTGCGGACAGTTTGGATATGCTGGCAGACAGTTTTGTTTACGGAATTAGTTTGTTTGCAGTTGGCGAAACTTTAATTAAGAAAAAGCGGACTGCAAAAATTGCTGGATATTTTCAAATAGCACTTGCGATTATAGGATTTGTGGAAGTTTTAAGGAGATTTTTCGGAGCCGAGAAACTTCCCAATTTTTCGACAATGATTATAGTTTCAATTTTTGCACTAGTCGCAAACGGAATTTGTCTGTATTTACTTCAAAAATCAAAGAGCAGAGAAGAAGCTCATATGAAAGCAAGTATGATTTTTACTTCAAATGATGTGATAATAAATTTAGGAGTTATAACAGCAGGAATCTTAGTAAATTGGTTGAAATCAAACAAACCCGACTTGATAATTGGAACAATCGTTTTTGTCTTGGTAATTCAAGGAGCAATAAGAATATTAAAACTCGGAAAATAAAAAAAAACCAAAACTCCTATTTATGTGGGACAAATCAAAAAGAATAATGCCATTTATTGGAGCGAAAGACTACCAAGAGTCAAGAAGATTTTATTCAGAATTAGGATTTGATGTTTGCGAAGGAGAAAAATATTGTGAAGTAAAAGTAAATGATGAATTAGGGTTTTGGCTCCAAAAATACTATCACAAAGGTTGGGTAAATAACTCGATGATATTTTTAGAAATTCCAGATGTTGAATTATGGCAAAAAGAATTATTAGCCAAAGAACT
>CALLMH010000089.1 GCA_938007965.1 uncultured Saprospiraceae bacterium
TGTAAGCGAGTTTTGCAAGTTTAGTCAAAATGTGATCCCAATAGCGTTAAAAGTCAGGTAAAGTCTTGATGTAAGAGATGGCTTGTTTAGCAAACACTCGTTTTTTGTTTCGTTTTTGGGTCAAGCCAAAAATGAAAGCCCGAACGGCGAGTGGAAGTTTAGATTGAAATTTATTACCTTTTATTTACGTAAAATCAAGCTTAAGCGGGGTATTCATTCAGCAGTAAGCGGAATGAAGGGCTATATAAATAAGGATATTCAGATCTACTGAATATCCCTATTTCAGACATCCCTCTTCAATCTACTTCATTCCATCTTGCCCCAAACCGATCTACCAAAATATCATCGAAATGATCTGCTGATGTTGTAAGATGGGTAAATAGCTTTTTAGCAATCTGACTATCCATATACTGATCAAAAATCAATAAAGATAAAATTACATCTTGATCCTTGACACTGAATGTTAGGCCTTCTAGTTTATAGTTATGTTCGAGCAGAAAAGTATACAGGTCCAATACATTTCCCCCTGGGAGTTTAGCAAGATAGGCATCTCCAGTGATGAGTCCTGATTTCTCATGATAAGCGATGTTTATTTTAGCACTTCCTCTATTGATCGTCCAGTTACTCGGTCCCATGCGGGACAAGTCGATATCATGATTCATCTCCGACAGCATCTCTTCTATAGCTTTGGATATTCCTGTTGGTTCATAAGCGTCTATTTCGGAGATCAACATGATATTAGATCCACACTTCGGACAGTACTTCTCCTCTATCGTATTCTCAAATACCATATGAGCACAAGCGGTGCATCGCACACCAGGTGTACCCTCTCCTTTTTGGAAATCCTCTATCGCTGATTCTAGATATCGTGCAGGTAATGAGAAGCCGATATTGCTCCCATTTTTGACGATAAATGTGTTGATACCTACAATCCGACCGTGTTTAGATATCAATGGACCACCACTATTACCTGGGTTGAGTGCTGCATCATGTTGGATATAATTTATCCCTGACACTTCATGCATTGTATTAGATATGATTCCTTTCGTGACTGTATATTTGAGTCCATAGGGATGGCCTACAGCTATGATCTCCTCTCCTTCTGCTGGGGGAGATGTAGTATCTCTTAGCGCAATACTTGGCATCTTATGATCGACTGGCACTGTCAAAAAAGCTAAATCATACTTCCGATCTATGAATACTACATCTACCATCTGCTTTTCCAGTCCTTCTCCGACTATTACTACGGATTTATTATCTCTCACTACATGCTCATTTGTTATGATCAAGTTACAATCAGCTAGATAAAATCCTGTACCCGTACTATATGGGGTAGCGATTTGTATCACTGTACTTTTATATCTATCTATGATCGATTTTGTATCCATGGCGCTATAGTTTATGTGGATTGATGACCTTATCTTAAGTCTCTCCTTTCAAAATTCATCTTTTTTATAGAGAGCAGATAAGTCTTCGAAAACATACATACATCTTGAAATTCCAGTCTCTTTACGTCTATTTGTATATGCGGATACTCCTCAGCGTGCTTTGACAATATTTTCTTGATCTTTTTCTTGATTTTGGTGGCCGATAGCTTATTATTATTCATGTAGCCCCTTTTTATACCCAATGACTTGAAGTAATCAGATTGAGTGATCTGATAGTATAAGTTGAAAAGGTCTCTCATGGGTTTCGGCATACTGTAATTAAATAGGCTGTAACCTACAATATATGAAGGAATCGCCCGAGCAAACGCATTATACTCATTATGATAGTACCAATCCATTTTTTTGATTTCGCTTCCGATGAAATTTTGGATTCTTGCCAAGCCAGATGATTGACTGACGCCAAAGGTCGACTTTACTTCATATATTTCGTGCTTGAAATCTTCAAAGGGTGTCTCTCTTATTTTTCTAAGTTCTTTACGGATCAGACTGTTTTTTTGATCAGGAGTCTTTATTTTATTGTAAAAGTATAGGTTGTGTACATTATCTATGATCTCCATGATATTGCCTTCGGGTTTGATCAAATAGTCAATCCTATATATGATATCCAGATAAATATAAGACTCGGCCCCAGGATATTTACCCATATTCAACTTAGTATTATTGATATGTGCGAGTGCTATATCTATTTCTGCGATGAGATATTCGTACTTAGTTTTGATTTCTCCGATTTCGATCTTTCGAATATGACTATTATTGATAGGCATGAGCATATCGAACTCACTGATCATGATATCATCTTTCTTATCCGTATGTGTCGCTAGCTCTTTGAGCGCATAGTAGAGTTTATATGGACTCCCATCTATCGTACTGGTTGAGAAAACTGCGGTGACGTCACGTTTTTCATCTAGTGCGTATCTGCAATATCTCAACTGATAATTATCCTCCAATAATTTCCTGAGAAAACCTATATGGAGACCATCTGTTTTGGCAATCTTGGACTCCGCAGTAAATCTCTTATGGTCCGCTCTACCCGATATTTTCTTACTCCCTTGATAGAACTCAAATGTGATATGATCTTTATGATCTTCATACTTACAATTGTCCGTACTCCCATCACTTAGATAATCAAAAAACTGCTTGTACGACTCTATGTACTCTTTTTTCTCGAACAATTTTAGTGACCGATCCCATGCATCATATTTTTGCTCACTCTTATATGCATCAGAAAATCTACCAAACTGTATAATTGGTTGTTTACTGTCTTTTTTATTGAACAAAAAATAATCGAAAAATCCCATTTTGCTTTAATAACTATGAAGCGATTACGCAAATATACCGATTCGAGAATATATCACGCTTTATTCCAAACTATTGTATGATGAAAAATACTGCCATCACTACTATTTAGAAACTATGATACGCCTCATTTTGAATCAGTCATGGTTATTCCTAATTTTACATTTTAGAATTTGATCGATCTCAACTTCTAGCAAAGAAAAATGACTAGCAACTCGCGAATCTAGTTATCCAATAATAAAACACATGAAACTAACGACCCCTGTAAAATTACCGAAGTCGGATATTAGCATTTCCGCCTCTTCTAAGATCATGACCATCGGTTCTTGTTTCTCCGACCATATGGGATCCAAATTAGTAGATGCTCGCTTTGATTGTCTTTCAAATCCCTATGGCACTATATTCAATCCGATAAGTATCAGTAAGCTCATCGATAGATCAGTTAGTAATACAAATTTTACCACGGCAGATATAGATCATCATAATCAACGACACTTCAGTTATGACTTGCATTCTTCTTTCGACTCTGATCAAGTTGATATCATCTTAAAAAAGGCTAATCATGCCGTAGAAAATGTACATGAAACCATAAATAATCTGGATTTATTGATCATAACATTTGGGACCAGCATCGGATATCACCTCCTAGATTCTGATGCATTAGTGGCGAATTGTCACAAAGTACCAAATCATAACTTTGAGAGACGATTCTTAGACGATGAACTTATGTTCTCCTCTATGTGTGCGGCTATTGACCTATTGCGTGAGCAGAAACCAGCCTTGGATATAATATTCACAGTCAGTCCAGTAAGACATACGAAAGAAGGACTCATAGAAAATAATCTAAGTAAATCGAAACTGATAGTCTTATCGCATAGACTTGCAGGCGTATATGCCCGATCTTCTTATTTCCCATCTTATGAAATCATGACAGACGAATTACGTGATTATAGATTCTATGCGGAAGATATGATCCACCCCTCGTCACAAGCAGTAGATATTATTTGGAATCATTTTATGAATTCATTCTTCGACAAATCTGCTGTAAATAAGGTGGATGACCTCAGAAAACTTGTCCAGGCCTTCAATCATAGACCATTTGACCTCAGATCAGAAGGCCATATCGCATTTTGCAAAAAACAGCTGATCGAAATAAATAACCTCAAAGAAAAATATCCTGAAGTAAACTTTGATGTTTTCGAATTACATTTTGCACGATCAATCTAAAAAAGGACTTTTGTGAGCGGAAGCGCCTACTCTTTCGAAGAATAATCATACGCTATATTGACCACTTTCATTGCTTCTTCTCTTGATCCCCAACCGCTGAATTCCATCTCACCCTTCGCCTTATAATTGGTAAAAAAAGTAGCTACTATAACTCTAGCCCCTGGAAAGTAATGATCCAAATCCTCTATCGATTGTACTTGAGACCACTTCTCGGTCATCGGTACCGCCAATATCTTATCGTCTTGTTCTCCATTGTCTAATAGGTTCATCACTCCCACTATCCTCACCTTATGTACGGTCCCTCTCGGCTGAGTCACTCCTAATAATAGCACATCCAGCGGATCACCATCTCCTCCCACTGATTTTGGCAAGATCGTATTAGGGATCATCCCATAATTTCCAGGATATCCAAGGTAATTGATATACCTCGGTTTCTCACCGATGCTGTCCATTACGATTCGGTGTGTTTTCTTATTCATCTCATATTTTGCAGTAGTACCCGCT
Source organism: uncultured Saprospiraceae bacterium (assembly GCA_938007965.1). GTDB lineage: Bacteria > Bacteroidota > Bacteroidia > Chitinophagales > Saprospiraceae > CAJXUU01. Next base: position 4,476 of record CALLMH010000089.1, read on the forward strand.
GAGATTTCTATGATCATATTGACCGAGCCATCAGGATTGACCGCTGATATATCTAGGTAAGAAATATCCTCTCGACCATCATCTTTGGCAGCGACTGTCGATATATTCTTACCACTATCAGAGCTACAGGAAGTACATATTATCAGAGCAATACTGATTAATGAATAGGAAAATCTCAATATATATAGATTTGTCATTTTTAAATGATAATAGAACTTAAGCTATCACAGCCCGAAACATTGGAATAATAATCAGTTCAAAAATTTACCTATTGCATTTTTACTAAAGTCAGAAAGTACGAGTCGACCACTCATCTCGGCTCTTTCTTCTAGGAGAGCATCCCAATGTCCCGTTCCTTCCCAAAATACAGATTTGAGGAGAGACATAGCTTCGGGATTCATCTTTACGAGTTTATCACAGAAGTGCTTGATGTATTCGTCCATTTGTTTGGTCGTATCGAATACATCCATGTACAGTCCTTTTTGTTTTGCCCATTTGGCAGTTCGGAATTCTGTCGCATTGATGGCCATTTCGCTATAAGCTGATATACCTACTTTGCGCTCTACAGGAGGTCCGATTACGAATGGTCCGATTCCTACCGCTAGTTCGCTGAGTTTGATAGATGCATAGTTAGTAGCCATACAATAATCACATGCAGACGCTAGACCTACGCCTCCGCCGACCGCCTTACCATGGATACGTCCGATGACTAATTTTGGTACTTTTCGGATAGCGTTTATTACATTCGCAAATCCCATGAAGAAAGCCTTACCTACTTGTTCGTTTTCGATAGATGCTAACTCATCAAAGCTTGCTCCTGCGCAGAAGGTCCTATCTCCGGATGCTTTTAGCAAGATGACTGTTGCCTTAGTATTATCACCCATATCGTAGATTGCCTGCTCTAGTTCTGCTAATAATTTGCCTGGCAGAGCGTTGTGAGATGGATGATAAAATTCTATTGTTCCTACTCCTTCTTCGGTGGATGATAGTATATGTCCTTGTTTTGTTTTATCCATTTTTAGTTGTGCTTTTTTTATGCTTGATCTAGACCTTTACATAGCTTTGAAGAGTGCATTTTCACTTCTATTTTCATAATCCTGGTTTAGATTCATGGAAGTTATCCAGATTCTAATACTCTTTCTTGATTCTATCCAAATCTCGTTTGTTCTGTCGTTCCTTGATAGATTCTCTTTTGTCATATGCCTTCTTTCCTGTAGCCAGAAATAACTCGATCTTGATAAATCCCCGATCAGAAAAGTAGAGTTTGTAGGGCACGATCGTCATACCCTTTTCGGTAACACGACGTTCCATTTTCCTGAGTTCAGTTTTTCTGAGGAGGAGTCTTCTATCTCTTCTTGTTTCGTGATTATGTATCGTACCGAATTTATAGTGAGCTATATACATACTCTTCAAGGTCAAGTTACCATTTTCGAATATACAGTATGCATCCGCTAAGTTGGCGTTTCCCTCTTTTATAGATTTGACTTCCGTCCCAGTTAGGACCAATCCAGCTTCAAAACTATCTAGTAATTGATACTCAAATTTTGCTTTCCTATTTACGATCGATTTACTATTAGCGTCTTTTTTCTTGACCATTTATTTCTTCCACTTGATGTTACACCCTGCACTTGGATATTGTTTTTCGGGTGCGGGCTTGTTATCGATTAATAAATCCAATGCTTCTCTGATGTCCGATCCTGTAAGGGGGATGTTATTTCCTGGACGCGACCCGTCCAATCTCCCTCTATAATACAGCTTTAGCGCTGCGTCAAACAAATAAATATCCGGAGTGCAAGCAGCATCATAATCTTTGGCTACTTTCTGTGTAGCATCGTAAAGATAAGGAAATGGATACTGAAGTACTTTAGCCACGATAGACATTTTATCTGGTGCATCCATCGGATAGTTCTCCACGTCATTTGAGCTTATGACTACGACTTTGATGCCTTTCTCAGCATAATCATGTGCCAAGGCGATCATTTCACTATTCACATGTATGACAAATGGACAATGATTGCAAGAAAAGATAATAACAGTTCCTTTTTCACCTTTTACGTCATTAAGGGATAATTCATTCCCAGAGACTGTATCTGGCAATGTGAAATCAGGAGCTTGAACTCCTAATGCCAGCATATTTGATTCTTTTAGTGCCATTTTATTTTTCTTTTTTCTAATGAATCATCCAATATTGGATCCCTATCAATAGTTTTTTTTAAGATTACAAATCTACAATCTTCTTCTATAGAACAAAAGTATCAACGTTTTTATACTTTTGTATCATGCGATTAGTTTCGAAAATATTGTTATTCTGCTTTTTTACCATTTCTGGATTTGCCCAAGATGGTGCTAATCCATTCGAAATCACATCAAGACTAGACTCTATATATGAATCACAACAGGTGGTAGAAAGTTCATCGACCAATATATTTGATGTAGTAAGGCCTGATGATCCAATGGTGACGACTTCTTCTGCATTACAGGCTGCAAATTCTAAAGAAGAAGAATCGACAATAGTCCCAGAAGTAGGAGAAGAAGATGTCCGATCTGATGTAGAAGAGATGGACAACAATCTGATCAATCCATTTGATGTGTCCCATATCCCAATTAGGAAGAGTAAACTAAAAAAAGAGGCTAACGCATTCGAACCGACTACGAATAGGTCAAACGATACAAATAAACCTTCTAAAAGCTCGAATGCATTTTTATTTTGGCTGAATCTCTTGACTGCCTTTATTATCGCTATCGTAATAAATACGCAAAGAGGGGCGATCACCAAAATCACAAAAGCGATCACCAATGAAAACGTGCTCAAACTAAACCATCGAGAAGAGAAAAAAGGTGTGAATGGTCATTATATCCTATTATACTTTTCATTTATAGTGAATGCAGCTATTTTTGCCTATTTGATCATTTACAATCTCTATGATCAGAGTGGGTGGTACGTTTTTCAACTTTGTTTTTTTGGAATTCTACTTGTTTATGTGGTAAAGCATATATTTTTATCCGTTGTAAGTTCGGTCTTTCCTATCCAGAAAGAGGTGTCTTTATATGGATTTACAATAGAAACATTCAATCTTTTTATAGGTATCATTTTGATTCCTCTTAATCTAATAATAGCGTTTGGGCCTGAGAAAATAGCGATCTCACTGATATATTTCACTATTGCTATTGTAGGATTTTTGATGCTCTTGAGAAGCTTCAGAGGACTGTTGATTTCAAGTAGATGGATTTCAGGTAATTTATTTCATTTTTTGTTGTACCTTTGCGCCTTCGAAATTTTACCTATACTACTGTTAATAAAGGTAATAGGAACTTTCGGAATTGCTTGAAAAAAAGCATAAGTTTTTTTAATTAAACTTTGTTTATGGCATCAGGAGGAGGCGCTTCGGCGAAAACAGACATTTACCAGGAAAAATACAAGAAGGTGAAAACCATCTTAGTATCTCAACCCAAACCAGAAAGATCTCCATATTATGATCTTGAAGAGAAGTGGGGCTTAAAGATCGATTGGAGGCAATTCATTCACGTGGAGCCTGTAATTGAAAAAGAATTTCGAAAAAATAGAATCAGACCAGACGAATTCTCTAGTATTATCTTTACATCTAAGAATGCTATCGAGCACTTCTTCAGATTATGCGAGGAGATGAGAATCAAGATGCCACAAGAGACAAAGTACTTTTGCTTGACGCCTACAATAGCTAACTATCTACAGAAATTCATCGTATATAGAAAGAGAAAGGTGTTCGTAGGTAAGAGAAAAGTCGAAGACCTGAATAATTACTTCATGAAGCACAAAGAAAAGGAGACATTCCTTCTTCCTTGTTCTAATCTCGGGGCCAAAAATGTAGTAGCCTATCTAGAAAAAAATCAAATCAACTATACTGATATAATGATGTATAGAACTGTGGCAAGTGATTTATCTGATCTAAGCGATGTGACTTATGATGTATTGATATTTTTTAGTCCGCTAGGTATCGAGTCTTTGTATGAGAATTTTCCAACATTCAAACAGAATGATACTAGATTTGCAGTATTCGGTAAGTCTACACTCAAGGCCGTCGAAGAAAGAGGTCTCTATCCGAATATAGTAGCTCCTACACCTGAAACTCCATCTATGTCGATGGCACTAGAAGCTTATCTACAGAAAACTCAATAAATAGAAAAACTTAAAACGAATAATTCTTAAAGCCTCATTTCAATATAGATTTGAGGCTTTTTTTTATGCGTCGGCACTCCGTAGAGTTGTTCAGAAGTGAGGAGAACAATCCAATTGCGTGATGATATAATTTTATTTCAGGGTTAAGTATTCAAAAACGTTCTGATGACAACAATCAATACCACCACTACTAAGAATCTGTAAGCATATAGATTTGCATTCTTAATTTTAGAAGAATAGTTAGCTGTCAAGTAACCTCCTAGCGCCGTACCTATCGATAACACAGCTCCAATCTTCCAATCGATAAGTCCATTGAAGTGAAAAATAAAAATGGAAATAAAAGTGTAAATAACTATCAGAACAAGCTTCAATGCATTGGCCTTGATGATGGTATATTTGGACACGAGCACGGCAGCCATCAAAAAGACAATACCCATACCCATCTGTATAAATCCTCCGTAAACGCCAATTGGAAAATAGATCAGTATCATCTTCCACCATGGCAGATCAGTAACTTCGCTCGTCTCTCTGATCCACTTCTTGGGGTTCACGACGATAGATATAAGAAGTACGACCACGAGATATTTGAATATTTCTCTGAATTGTTCATTGCTCACATTTACTGCGAGCATAATCCCAACTATAGCTCCTACACATACGGTAACTAAGATTTCTTTGCCTTCTTCGATGGATAGTTTTCCGTTTTTATAGTATCCAAGACTTCCGGCTACGCCATTGGCTAAGATATTGACCCGATTGGTACCGTTGGCCATGTTGGCAGGAAGTCCGAGTAAATCCATCATGATGGTAAGCGTGATAATAGACCCATACCCTGCCAGTGTGTTCATAATGGCGGCGACGAACCCTCCGACGATCGCTATAGCGTAATGATAGAATTCCAACTCCATTACTCAGGTATTTCTTGACAGAGCTCTATCAGTACTCCCCCAGCAGATTTTGGATGTAGAAAACAGACGTATTTATTGTCCGCACCGCGCTTCGGCTTATCATTGAGTAATCTGAAACCTTCGCCACTAAGTCTACTCATTTCAGCTACTATATCCGTCACAGCATAGGCGATATGATGGATTCCAGGACCATTTTTTGCTAAGAACTTACTGATAGGGCCATCTTCTCCGATTGGAGCTAGTAATTCTATCTTATTGGGACCCTGTCTGAAAAATGACGTAGTGACTTTTTCAGCCGATACTTCTTCTCTTTTGTATGGTTTGACCCCAAGAAGACTTTCATACATCGCTTCACCTTCCTCTAGAGTATTGACCGCTATACCTATATGTTCTATCTTTTGCATTGCTTGCTATTTTATAAATAATACCTCATCGACAGCCCAATAGAGGACAAAGATCCGGGATATCCTATAATATAACTATACGCAACAGGCAAACCAAGTGCGATAGTATCCGATATGTTTTTATACAAAAACAATTCGCTGTGTACGATACCATTGACCCTTCCATCTGACTTATATAGTCCAGAACCTAGCAGAAGCTCTCCATTAATCCAATCCGTGTCGAATAGCCGAACGACAAGAGATGAGCGCATCATCAAAAAATCTTTGGAAATATCGGGCGGTGGAAAAGTTCCAGAATTATTGTCATTGGTAAAATCTGTAGCGGTAGCATGAAACTTCACGTTTTTATAGTCACCATATACCAACTCTGTTTTCAATCCTAACCTCTCTGAAAATGAATGCTGATAGTTAACAGCAATGCTAGCTCCAGAATCAAAAAGTACACCGCTACCGTATTGCTCAAATGCACTTACACTAGCACCTATCGAACTATTTTGTCCAACTGACATTTCCTGAATCCCAAAAATAAAAAAGATGGTTACTAGTAATCTCATTTGAATTAAAATTTCATTTCCAAAGAAATAGGACAGTGGTCACTCCCCATAATTTGAGTGTGAATTTGTGAGTCAACGATATTGTCTTTTAGAGATTCGTCAACTAAGAAATAATCTATTCTCCAGCCTACATTCTTTGCGCGTGCACCAAATCTTACACTCCAGAAAGAATATTCCACCTTCTCAGGGTAGAGGGTTCTATACGCATCCACGAAGCCCTTGTTTAGTATATTAGTAATGCCGTCAATCTCTATCTGTGTGTACCCGCTTGTTTTGTTGTAATTCGGTTTAGGTCTAGCCAAATCTATCGGTTGATGTGCTACATTGAGATCTCCTGTAAGTATTACGGGTTTATTTATTCTTAATTGAGACAGATAATCTGCAAATGCAGCATCCCAAGCCTCTCGGTATTCTATTCTCTTCAGTCCTGAGCCACTATTGGGTACATATACATTCACCATGTAGAATTTTTCGAACTCTGCACACAGCACTCTTCCTTCGTTATCATGTTCTTCGATATTGATACCAGACGTAACAGAGATAGGTGCCACCTTGCTAAATATAGAAACTCCAGAATATCCTTTTTTTACAGCTGAAGTGACATTTATAGTGTATCCTTTGAGATCACTCAGTGCTTCTAGTACCTGATCGTCTTGCGCCTTGGTTTCTTGGATACAATAAATATCTGCTTTTGATTTTTCAACTTCTGCGAGAAAGTCTTTTTTTACTGCCGCCCTTACTCCATTGACATTCCAAGATACAATTTTCATTTACTACGTGTTTTGTATCTGCGAATGTAACAGATTTATATCACAGTTATTGGAAAAGAGTGCTTCGATAACGAAGCGCTGCATTTACACATTATAATTCCGCAGTAGGACAGTACTATTATCTCAGTCGTGATAACCCACCATCTACACCGATCACTTGGCCTGTAATCCAGCTACTATTCTCTCCGAGCAGGAATGCTGCCGTCTGAGCTATATCATTTGGCTGCCCTATACGCTTCAGCGGATGACGATTATTACTAGCCTCGATTCTATCTTCTGATGATAGGATATTGCCCGCGAGTGGAGTATTGACCAGTGATGGGGCGATACAATTGACCCTGATTTTTGGAGATAATTCTGCTGCTAGCGACCTAGTCAATCCTTCGACAGCCCCTTTTGCAGATGCTACACTAGCGTGGAATGCCATTCCCTGCTGTACCGCTACAGAACTAAATAAGACAACAGACGGCTTGCTTCCTGATTTTTTCATTGGTTTTAATGCTGCTTTGATTGCTTTTACAGCACCGAGAACATTAAGTTCGTAGTCCGATCGAAATACGTCTAATGATAATGACCTAAAAGGCTTAAGATTAATAGAACCTGGACAATAAACCAATCCATCAATAGTATCCGGTAAGAATCCGTCAGGAATCTCTTCTTCTAGAATATTATGACTCAAATGTTGATAGGTCAATGAAGGTGGAAAATTTGGTTCTGATCTAGAAATTGAAAAAATATTGGCCCCTTGAGTACCCAATAATTCGCTAATTGAATGTCCTATTCCTGAGCTCGCGCCTATAACTACAATGTTTTTGTTTTCCATATTCACCATGTTCTTTAATTTGATGAAATAGATAACAGACAGATGATGATTTAGTTGAAAAGTATGAAATATGATTCTAGTCTAAGACTCGATTGGTACCGGAAGCACCTAAAAAAAACATCACTTAGGGACGTTAGCTGTGACTACGTATTGATATTCGAGTGTAGAATCATCGATTTCGATATCTACATATCCGGCTTCGAGGAGGTCGTTTTTAAGGGTATCTACACTGACGATCTTATCGGCTGTGGGAGCGGGCACGTGCGTATCAGGAGCTTTATAGTCTGAGATAACTAAGATTCCCCCTTTTTTTATTCCCAACCTTAGGATGGCTAGGTAATCACTGAGGTCATCTATATATCCGATGGTATTCACAATCAAGGCTTTATCTACTTCTTCGGGCTTTAGTTTTGGGTTGTTGGGTTCGGCTATTCTAGTCTCTATAGCACCTATATCAGAAGTTACACCAGTCTTAAATGAATCAATAAAATTAAGCATCTCTTTGTCGATATCTACGGCGATCACTTTGGCATTCATAAAAGCGATATGGAATGTAAAATATCCTGTGCCTGATCCTATATCTGCGATCGTCTTACCGTCTACTTCTCCAAGTTTACTTACGATAAAGGTCGGCTTTTGCCAAGAAGAACGACCAAGATTTTCAGATTGAGCTAGAGAAATCCTGTCTTCAAGTGAGGGAGGAGATATTCGTTTTGGTTTGAAAAAACTACTGCCCCCTTCTCCAGAACAAGAGATAATCATCAAACTTAAACAGACAAGCAATATGTATTGAATATTGGTTTTTTGCACACCCCAAAGATATCAAAAGTTTCTATTTTCTACCGAGATAGATTATAATTGTTTGTAAATCAAATTACAACAATTATAACTCAAAAGATATCCTTCAAAATTAAATAGACGATTCTTCGATTATGTGATTATTTGTCGATTCATATCTAATGTAGCGATATAGAGCAGCTGTATACGCTTTAGAATAAGAATCATTATCCACACATTATAATATCGAGTTGGAAGATGCTACAGAAAAGAAATCTCCTATGATACTGCCATACTTGACAAGTCGTTATATCTTTGGCACACTTATGACTTCTTTATAAATAGAGCATACTATTAGATCATTTGAGTAATTCAAAGAAAAAATATATTTCGTTTACGACAGACTATTATGTACCTGTTTTTTATCAACCTTGGTATTTGGATGCGGTATGTGATAGCCCATGGGATGTTGTGATTTATGAAGAAGATGGTGAGATTCTAGGTGTATTGGTATATATGATTAAGGCGAAGTACGGGCTTACATATATATTGCATCCTACATTTTGTCCATATATGGGTCCTTTATTTTTTGGTTCGCAAGATTTGAATTCTGTTTTTGATTCTTTGATCGACCGTCTACCGAGGCATCATGTGATGATCCAAGACTTCTATCATTCGACTCCTGAAATAAAAAACAACAATCAACTCATAAAAGAAAAATACACTTATATCATTGACAAAGATGATGACGTCAATATCTTAAAATCTAGGCTAAGCTCTGACCGTAGGAGGAAAATTCGAAAAGCTGCAGAACGTTTTGAGCTACAAATCGAAGAATCGATTTCTGTATTTCAGGATTTCTTAGATCAGTCTTTTTCAAACCGAGGAAAAAAGAATCCCTATGCGGATATACCACTCGAGTCCATAGATCGTCAATTGGTAAAACACCACGCTAGACGAATCATAAAATGTATAGATAATCGAGGAAAAATCATGGCCATGGGATATTTCTTGGTAGATGAAAAGTGGGTCTTCAATATCGCCACAGGAGTGGACAATAGCTATCCGCATGAAGCGATGTCTCTCATGGTGTGGAGTGAGATAGAGAAAACACTAAATAGCGGCCGTTCTTTCGATTTCGAGGGTAGCAATATACCTGGGGTAGAATCATTTTATAAGTCATTCAAAGGCGAAAAAGTATACTATCAATCTTATTACAGAAGTAAAAACAAATTCTTGGATCTACTTGTAAAGATCAAAAATCCTGAAATTCATCGATCATGATGGCTTTACTTATCATCATGCTGGGGATACACTTGACCTATTACGTTTTTCTTTTTTCTAGGTTGATCAATATATCGCATATACCAAATCCCCTTGAAAAATCACGACCCCATTCTATTGTCGTTTGTTTCAAAAATGCAGATTCGTTGGTAGATAGAATTGTGCCTATACTAATGACGCAAGCATCGGATGACATCGTACTGGTAGATGATTTTAGTGATGATGACACATTTCAAAAGTTGCAATATTATTCCTCCGAACGCGTCCAAGTAATCAAAGCATCAATAGATCGACCAGGAAAGAAACAAGCGGCACACGATGGGATTTCTATGGCTCGGCATAATAGAATATTGGTCACCGATGCTGATTGTATGCCCAAGGATCATGTATGGTCATCTCATATGAATGCCGTTGATAAAAAAATCGTTCTCGGATATAGTCCTATGATAAAGACACCGGGAATGGTGAATCTTTTTTCACGGTTTGAAACTTATATGACGGGTGTACAATATCTAAGTTATGCCGTTGCTGGTATTCCATACATGGGTGTCGGTAGGAATATGGTATTAGACAGAAGCCTAAGAAATGAAAACTTGAACCTTATAAAAGGTCAAAAATTAGCTTCCGGGGATGATGACCTTACTGTAAATGCTATCGCCACGAAAGAAAACACAGGGATATGTATAGATCCCAACAGCATCGTATATACAGAATCAGCTACTACTTTAAGAGCATTTATCAATCAGAAAACGAGACACATCTCCACATCTGTCCACTATAAATTGATCCACCAATGTCTATTGGGTCTTTTTAGTCTGAGTCAGGTATTATTCTATCTTTTATTGATAGGAGGTCTTCTCTCGGGAACTATCCCTCTACAAGTATGCTTAGTTGCATATGGTGTAAAACAATGTGTACAAATAATAGTGCATCACAGACTTACAAAAAAGTTACAAGAAAGCATAGGGCTACACCAGCATTTGTTGTTAGATTTGCTCTTGTTCTTATACTATTTGGTTATGCCATTTATTTTATTGATCCGAAAAAATAATAATCATTGGAGTTAATTCATAAATATTTCCCAGACCTAAGTGAGCATCAGTATCACCAGTATGAGCTGCTATGGGATGCTTACAAAGAATGGAATGATAAGATCAATGTGATCTCAAGAAAAGATATAGATAATCTATACCTACATCATATTCTACATTCTATGACGATAGCTAAGTTTATCCAGTTCCAGGATGGGTCCAAGATACTGGATCTAGGTACGGGAGGAGGGTTTCCTGCGGTACCATTAGCTATTATGTTTCCAAAGGTGAAATTCACCGCTATAGACGGTACTAGAAAGAAAATAACGGTTGTAAACGAAGTAAAGAACATAGCAAAAATCGAAAATCTAACCGCACTGCACTCAAGAGCGGAAGAGCATCGTAAAAAGTATGAATTCGTCATTACAAGAGCAGTAGCAAAAATCGAAAGGCTTAAAGAGTGGTCTATGAACTTAATCGATACTGATGATCAGAGACATGGCCAACCGAATGGAATTATTGCTCTAAAAGGTGGCAGAGTGAAAGACGAAACCAATGATCTCTCTAAAAAAGATTACTTCGAAACGTATCCATTGACAAATTTTATCAACGAACCGTACTTTGAAGAGAAGTATATCTTATATCTGCAGAGATAGGATTTATGAGCAACGTCGGATAGAAAAACAACCCTCAAGATGCATTACGCACTGAGGGTTTTTTTTATTTGGAAACACACTAGCTTAGAAACAATAGGCTCCTTCGCCGATCATTACTTCAGCTATATTTCTTCTTAGCTTCTTTACATTCTGAATAGGATACTTGGTAAATATTCTGAACCCCTTGATATAATCTTCCTGATCATTTTCAGAAACAAAACTCGCCATTGCATCTAGCGCATTCTTGTATATTTTATGACTGGCTTCATATGTCAAGAGGTTAATCATGTCAGCGTATATTTCGGTATTTACTTTTTCAGTTTTCTCATTTTTGATTTTACCAGCTCTTATGATAGCTGACTCCACTGAGAATATGTCTATTACTATATCTGCCATGTTCATAAGCAACTCCTGTTCTTTCTTTAGATCAAGCTTACCTTCCATAGCTAGCTTTGCTGCACTACCTAGAATCATAAGTAGCACTTTCTTGAAGTTGGCTACCGATTGTTTCTGTCTTCCATATGGCTCGTCGAATATCCTAGTATCTGTTGTTTGGCTTTGCAGTTCGCTTTGGACCGCCAGCGCTGGAGTCACTATATCTAGTTGACCTTTCATCGCTTTTTTTAGTAGCGTATTGATGATGACCATACGGTTGATCTCATTGGTACCTTCAAAGATTCGATTGATTCTACTGTCTCTATACGCTCGGGCGATTACCCCTTCTTCGGAGTATCCCATACCTCCATGGATTTGTACACCTTCATCCACACAATAGTCCAATACTTCCGAGCCTAATATTTTGATAATACTACACTCTAGTGCGTATTCTTCTGCCGCTTTTAGTTTTGCCCCAGAGTATGATTCGCCTTTAGCTTTTAGGTCTTTTATTTTTTCATTGATAAAATGAGAAGTTCTGTAGAGTGCACTTTCTGATAGGAAGTTTTGCACACCCATTTCGGCGATTTTATGTTGGATTGCTCCGAATTTACTGATTGGTGTTTTGAATTGCTGTCTCTCATTGGCATAGGCGATGCTTACTTCAGTAGCCATCTTTGACCCACCCAACACACTTGCTCCTAACTTGAATCTACCCGTGTTGAGCACATTGAATGCGATGTGATGACCCTTTCCGATCTCTCCGAGTAGATTTTCAACGGGAACTTTTACATTTTCCATGAATACCATTCTAGTAGAAGACCCTTTGATACCTAGCTTGGCTTCTTCTTCGCCAAATGATAATCCCTCTAATCCACGTTCTACAATAAAGCCCGTAAACTTATCTCCGTCTACCTGAGCAAAAACCGTAAATATATCCGCAAACCCCGCATTGGTAATCCACATTTTCTGACCATTAAGAATATAGTGCTGACCATCATCTGACAGCACTGCACTGGCCTTTGCAGATAGTGCATCAGATCCACTTGAAGGTTCTGTAAGACAGTAACTGGCCTTGAATTCTCCAGTGATGAGTTTGGGTAGGTATTTTTCTTTTTGAGTGTCAGTACCAAAATATAATATCGGAAGCATCCCGATACCCGTATGCGCATTATAAGCTACTGAAAATGATCCGGATGGTCCTACCGCTTCTCCTATTATAGTGTTCGTATTGAAATCCATATCCATACCACCATATTCCTCTGGCATATGAGTACCTAGCAGACCTAATTCACCAAACTTCTCTAGCAGTGTAGCAGCAATATTATTTTCTTGCTTTTCTATTTTGGCAGTATTGGAAAATACTTCCGCTTTATTGAATTCTTGAACGGTTTCTTGTATCATTATTTGCTCTTCCGAAAAATCCTCCGGAGTAAATGTATCCTGCAAAGTGGACTCCTTAATCAAGAATTCGGCACCATTCAATATTTCAGTTTTATCCGTTGAAGTATCCATATTTATAAAATTTAACTCAAAGTTAAATTAATTAAACTAAATATACAATAGGATAGTGAAATTACGGAATAAAGATATTCTGAAAATAAAAATAAAAAGGCTTGTACCACGCATTATTATAGCTTATTCCCCTTCATTATTCCACTATTGGTTTGATGTATTTTGGGGTCCATTACATCATGTATGGCACATGATGTATTTAACTCACAGTATAATTATTGTTACTCAAGGTGTTGTTCTGTCAACTCTAAAATGATATGATACGCATAAAAAAGCCCCAAGAGTTGATCCTGAGGCTTTCATTTAATCTTTATTTCATGAAGACACTAGAACGGTAGATCATCTACATCTCCAGCGGCCATCATATCATTACCGTCACTAAAGTTGGTAAATGGTGGCTCTTCTGTAGGCATATTTTCCGCAGCAGCGGGCGGTGGATTGACAGAGATTTTCTCTAATTTCCACGCATTCAGATTTGTAAAATATTTACCATTCCACTCTCGACCTCTAAGATCAAAGAATACCTTTATTTTATCTCCTTCATTAAATGGATCTACAGCTCCACATCTGTCCTGTACCAATTGGAATTTTACAAACTGTGGATATTGTCCATCCGTTTGAATAACAAATTCTCTAGCTTGAAAACTGTCCGTCTTATTTTCTGTCTCAAACTTCTTATGTAATAAACCTTCTACTTCTAATGACATGCTTATATATTTGTAAGTCTTATTATTTTATTCTTCAACTATTATAATGCAAAGATAGGCAAGATAATTTCGAATCAAGAATTACGAATAAGGAATATTTCTATATGTTGACCATATTCATCACATTTTCCGAATCAGCCCCTCTTGAGTTACTGATGCTACCAGTTTTCCATCCCGTGTATACATCTTCCCCGTACAATATCCGCGCGCATTTCCTGCATAAGGACTTTCTACAGCGTACAGTATCCAATCATTGAGATCCACATCACCGTGAAACCACATCGCATGGTCCAAACTTGCTATTCGCATCGGATCAGTAAACATCGACATATTGTGCGGCATCATAGCTGTGATGAGTAAGTTGAAATCAGACGCATACGTCATGATCGCCTGATTGAGTTTGATATTGCTATCAGCTACTTCACCATTGATCTTAAACCAAGTGTGGTTGTATGGTGGACGGATACCTGGATTAAATGGGTCATAATGTTCTACAGGGTGAAATATAATAGGACTATCTGGACTGAAGATTCCTTTTGGCTTCACATTAAACTTCTCCGCAAACTGCGCAAATAGATCAGAAAATGAAGTCAAAGACTCCGGTTGTGCGACATTCGGCATCGCCATCTGATGATTGATGCCTTCCTCTGGGATATGGTAAGAGGCCGCCATGATGAATATCGTCTTATCATTTTGGAGGGCATTGACTCTTAGCGCATTGAAGCTTCTACCTTCTTTGATAACGTCTACTTGATATGTGATAGGTATGGAGATATCTCCTGGTCTCAGAAAATAACCATGAAGCGAATGTAGTACCTTATTGTCACTGCACATATGAGATGCAGCAGATACCGCTTGTGCAAGTACTTGTCCGCCATATACTGCAAAACTTCCAATATCTAAGCTGGTACCGACAAAAGTATTCTCAGATTCCCGCTTAAGGTCTAGGATATCAAGAAGTTGTGAAAATTGAGACATATGATTTTTTTATGAGTTTGGTTTGAGTGTTTATCTTTTGCTCAAGCCAATATTTTTTTAGGAATTGCAAGTATACTAACTTACTACCTGACAAGAAAATGCAGATTATAAAAAGAAACATTCGACAGGTATTACTGTTTACAACATTATGAAATACGATTCTACAAATACGATAGATAATATTAAGAGCGCTCTTGCACTAGATTTACCGGGGCAGTATTATCAGAATCTTATGTCTCCTGTAGAAGCACATGAAAAATATAGGATTATACCCAAGGATCATAGGGTAGCCTGCGTAATGGCGCTCATACACCCGAAGCCAGATGGTCAATTGTACATTACCTATATAGAGCGAGCGTCTAGCCACCCTGATGATAAGCATGCTGGTCAGATCGGTCTTCCAGGAGGCAAGTTCGAAGACGAGGATGAGTCGTTGGTCATCTGCGCATTGAGAGAAGTAGAGGAAGAAATCGGTGTAAAGGGTGGAGATATTATAATCCTCGGAGAATTGACATCTCTGTATGTATTTGCCAGCAATTTTCTAGTATATCCATTCGTAGGGTATATCGATTATGAACCGAAATATACACCGCAGATCGAAGAGGTAGCTGGTATCATAGAGGTACCCCTATCCAATCTATCAGATCCACAATTCAAGACGAGTAAACCGAAGAAACTGGTCAATGGTCTAGAAATTGCAGTGCCAGGATATAACATCGATGGCCACTTCTTATGGGGCGCGACTGCTATGATTAGTAGTGAGTTAGAGCGCTTATTAGAAACACAATAAGTTTTCTGGTTTGGCACCAATCAAAGGGAGTGGTCAGTGGTTAGTATTATCTATTGGTAAATCTTGACATGAGAGAACTAGCAGATTGATATTCACATCACTCAAATGCCACTAATCCGCTCAAATAGTTTACTGAAAATTTCTTCCTCAGAGCCTCGTTTTGGTCCTCCATCGGCAGTTTGTAACTGATAATTTCCATTTTCCCTTTTGTCCACTACAAATCTAAAAATATAGCTGTCCTCATTTACATCTTTCCCATCAAAGGTGCCATATCTCATGTCATTGATCTGCAGGAGTCCGTCTTTTCTCCGCATCACAGAATAGTAATCGTTGCTAAACCATTTGAGTGTATTCACTACTTCATCATCCGATTTATAATTTAGTAGATTATGATTCTTCGGTATTTCATAAAGTTTGAATTTTTGCTCTTTATCATAGAATGAGTACTGTCCAGTGTAAAAAGACGACTCCGTCTCTGCAGTTCCAGACCAGAGAAGATTATTTAATATCGTAGGACCAGTCATATATCGTGTATATGGGATATTTTGATCAGCCAGCGTTTTCTCCATTATTTTGTTGACTTTCGATTTATTATAGAATGTCCATCCCAAGTATAGACTACTTACTATTATTCCCGTTGCATTTACATAGCTGCGCAGCTTGTAATTTGCCCATGATAGTTGAAATGACCGATTGATATTATTCTCTGATTCTTTGTCGTATTTTCTTGATAGAAAAGATGCCACAATAAGGCATATCAAAAATGGAAACGTATAAGATGGATCAGCCACTGAGATATTATTGAGCGCTACCCGATAATTAGAAAATGGAGCAAATAACTGTGTACCATACACTGTGAAACAGTCTAGTAAGGGATGGGTAAAAATCGCCCAGAAAAATAATTTGTACCATGACCAATATCCGATATCTATTCTTTCTTGGTCTACGTTGAGATATCCTTTGATAAGTCGAGCGCCGAAGTAACTGACCAAACCTAAGGTCACTATTGCACTGAATATCATAGCTACAGTACCGCCGAGAATCCTACTTATTATGATCACCGCTACTGAACCTAAAACCATGAATAGTACTCCGAAAACCGTTGCCGTCATCTTGTACCCTCGTTTTCTATGGTGTCCATTACTGTATAGCCAATGGGCATAATACGATATCAAAAATGAGAACGTCACAGCAAAAAATATTGAGTGGGTTATAGCTCTATGAAATGCGAGACCATTGATCTCATCCATGAATAGACTGCCGATCATCACATCTAGATCAGGGATAGTCCCCGCTATGGCGCCCCAGAGCATAGCCCTGTTTCCTATTTTTCGTCCAGCGGCAACTTCACCTACTGCAGCACCAAGTACAATTTGAGTTAATGAATCCATGATGGGTTTAACGTGGTTTTGGGATCAAAGTTTATATTATTCATGTAACTCTAAATACATCAATCGGCGAATTAGATAGATGATGAATACATATGTCAATCAAAGAGATAAAATTAGGATTATTGATGAGGACAATATTTTTACATCGAAAAAATACTCTTTCGTCAAAAAACGAGAAAGACTGTTCATTACCCTTTTATCTCGATGATTCTATCCTTTACTGTCACATCATCACCGTTAGTAATTTGTTCTGACTCTTGACTGTATATTACCCATCCAGAGGGACTATGTATTTCCGAACCACCCCATATCTGCTTCGTTACAGTAGGGAAGTCTTCATATGCAGGTAGTGATCCTTCTACTATATTTAGTGATTGCAGATAGTCGAACGTCACAGCTGTCAACTGTCGCGGATTTATATTCTGGAATGACTTAATAATATAGGTGTTATTTTCAGGAAGTAATTCATCTAGCACCATAGCCGCAGTAGCATCCAGCGGATCACCCCCATAGTTGTTTGCTATTTTGATATTTTTCGTGATCGTCTCGCCTAGCTTATATTTAGCACCATGATAGGCCAAATACTGATTGGCATCTCTTACGACATATGTTTCTATTGATTTTTTAGTGCTGTGTTTTCTTTTGATTTTGTTGATCTTAGTCAATGCCGCTGGTTTATTAGCATATTCTGTTAGTAAAGACTTGCACTTATCTGCCACAATCAACGATAAGTCTTCCCAATTGAGCACTTCAACGATGCTTCCATATACATCCGTTGTTATTTTTATAGGAGTATCAGATAATATCGCTTCCAACTGTACTTCTAGAGCACTACTGTTTGAAAACTGAAAATTTTTCTTTGTCCAATCTAAGATATATCCATAAGAAGTGGAGTCCGAAACTTTTATTTCTATATCATAAGAATCCGAGATTGTAGATAGTGTATCCTCATTCATCATCACTACTTCTGACTCTGTCACGTGATACTGTTGTGTTTCACCCATTTTCCAATAAGAGATTACTTGAACTGTAGAGTCTTTCATGTCTATTTGTGCCGATGATTGACCAAAAGTCAAGGCTAGTAAGAATAGCAAAATCTGTTTTTTCATATGTTTTTTTGTCTTTTTTGAACTTCACGCATTTACTTTTAATAAGCTGCGCTTAGACCGTTTCACCGTTCGATTTTCGACTGTTTTCTTAGATATGACTTAGATACATATCTGATAAATAACTATTTGCTTGAGCATCTAAGTACTTAGTTGTAGGAGATTCCTATTGTTGATAAATTCATATCATCATCCTCCAGCTACGAGGGCCATCAACTGTGCACATATGAGTGCTCCGTATGTACCCATCGCATAACCTAGCACCGCCATCAATACTCCCACAGGAGCTAAAGAAGGGCTGAATGCAGATGCTACAATAGGCGCCGATGCAGCTCCTCCGATATTCGCTTGGCTACCGACAGCTACAAAGAAGAACGGTGCCCTGATCAACTTCGCCACCAATAACAATATCCCAACATGGATAAGCATCCAAATAATTCCAATCGCAAATAATCCTAGATTACTAAATACTTCTCCAAGATTCATTTTCATACCGATAGTTGCAACTAAAACGTAGATAAATATAGATCCCCATCGCGAAGCGCCTACGCCTTCGAGTTTTTTTGCATTTGTAAAACTGAGTACCAAACCGATCGTAGTAGCGATTACGACCAACCAGAAAAAACCTGATGTCAGTGAAGTAAGATTCCACTTGGCCAGCGTATCTTTATGCGCACCTAAAGCCGGCGATATGATATCGGATCCCAAGTGTGCAAGTGCTACTCCACCGAATGCAATAGCCATCAATACGAACAACTTTGTCGTCGTAGGCATCTCAGAAATACTCGCTCGATAATCCGCAACTTTGTTTTTTAGGTCGGTGATCGCACTATTATCAGCCTTCAGTTTAGCATCTATCTTATCACTGATATTAGCCCCGTACAAGAGGAATCCCATCCAGATATTGGCTACTACTACATCGACTACGATCATAGTACCGAAGAGATTGTCCTTCACCTCATAGATTTCTTTCATTGCCGCTTGATTGGCACCTCCCCCGATCCAACTACCCGCTATGGTCGATAGCCCTCTCCATAATTCGTCAGGGTTAGCACCTATCACATCAGGCATCAACTTGCTAGCAGCCAGCAGTGCTATCGGCCCTCCAATAATAATCCCCACCGTCGCCGCACCAAACATAATCAACGCCTTAGGTCCCAGATTAATCAGTCCCTTGAGGTCTATGCCTAAGCATAGTAATAATAAACTTGCGGGAAGTAAATACCTAGAAGCAACAAAATACAACTGAGAATGTCCTTGAAAACCTCCGTACAGCGATTTGTCTATGCCGCTAGATTCTAATAGGGATGTGATTTCATTATAGTTCATATCTTGGGTAAGTGTCACGCCGACAGACTGCGCAAACTCATATATACCCGCTTCGTACCAGTGTGGTGCGATGAGCCCAAGTGGCCAATTCAATAACGCTGGTACGAAATAACATAATAACAATGAAGGAACGTAGGTATAGAACTTCTTCCAAGCTGGAGAATCTAGACTACTCGTGTGAAATATAAATGCAAGAACCGCCATCAACAGTCCAAGTACTACGGCATCATTCGTAAATACAGGCCTAGCATCTAGTAAAAACATCAAAGAAGACATATGTGGTTTGTTTTTTGAAAGGGTAAGATAATAAAGATGTTTGTTTTAATTTTGTGAATGATGAAAGATGATTTTATTTTTCTGTCAGAATAGAAATATATAAAAAATGGGTATCGAAATAGAAAGAAAATTTCTTCTCAAAAATGAAGAATGGAGATTGGAAGTAAGTTCTAAGACGATCATAAAACAAGGATATCTAAATTCTGATAAAGAGAGAACCGTGAGAATAAGAGTCCGAAATGATAAAGGATTCTTGACGATAAAAGGAGAAAATACCAATGCTACTCGGCAAGAATACGAATATGAGATACCCGTACCAGATGCAGAATCATTGTTACTTCTTTGCCAAAAACCAATCATAGAAAAAGTCAGATACCTAGTTCCAAGAGGTGGCAAAACATGGGAGATCGACGATTTTGGAGGTGATAACCTTGGGCTTATCCTAGCCGAAATCGAACTAGAGTCAGAGGAAGAACAAATCGAAATTCCATCATGGATAGGCACAGAGGTAACCCATGATACCAGATACTTCAACTCCAGTCTAATAAGTCACCCTTATTCGAAGTTTGAGGAGAATCTCATATAAATTCTTGTTAAATAGATATTCATTAGCACTGATCGATAGACATTGCGTAGTTTTATAGTTCGAAACTTGATCCAATATGAAAAAAAGAACGATGTACCTCATCATTATTGTCATGGCATTATCCATGATAGGGATAGGTATGATCCAGTTTATCTGGTTTGCTTCTTCTGTAGAACAAGATAAGAAGAACTTCGATGATAAGGTCAAGATCGCTATGGGCAATGTCAAAGTACACCTCATGAAAGATGCACAACAAGGAGATGTGAGCATGAAAAAATGGGACGAATACACCAGAAATAAAAAAAGTAAACCTTCATTACTCAATAAATACAGAGAGTACAATAGCATCATAGAAAAGATAAAAGACAAAAAAAAGTTTCAAAATCGAAACTTGAATATTGAGCTCAACGGATCAGATATGTTACTCAATCCAAATTCATTTCTTGAGCGAATTCAGAAAGATAAATTGGACGCATTTCTCAAGCATGAAATCAAGCAACAAGAAATAGATTTGGATTTTGATTACGGGGTCTACTCACAAAAAGAGATGAGTTTTATCATTATGAATGGACATTATACCGCATCAATAGGAACCACCAACCAATCCACAAACGTGGAAACGGGTAACGATCTAAACAATAGTGAATATAAAATTCCGCTTTTTGATACAGCTATAACCAATGCTGCAAAAGGCGACCCGATAGATAATGCACCTGGCTATTTACAAATATACTTCCCTAATAAGCAGAAAGAACTATGGAGTGCAGTCGTCCCTTCATTGGTCATGAGTATACTATTTACAGGTTTGGTTTTATTTTGTTTTGGTTTTGTAGTGTATGTCATCCAACACCAAAAGCAGGTATCTGAGATGAAGACAGACTTTATCAATAATATGACGCATGAATTCAAAACACCAATCGCTACGATATCATTGGCATCAGATTCTATAGGAAGTCCTATGATACTCAATAATCCAGATAAGGTGATGCGGTTTACCAATATCATCAAAGAAGAGAATCAGCGGATGCTCAGTCAAGTGGAGAAAGTACTACAGATGGCCATGCTAGACAAGAAAGATTTCCAACTAAAGTTAAGCACCGTAGATATTCATTCGTTGATCAGTAAGGCTGTAGAGCACATGAATCTTAAAGTGTTAAAAAGAAATGGTATATTGCGCACAGATTTGAACGCTAAATCTACAACACTAAAAGCTGATGCTACTCATATTAGCAATATTATTCATAATCTTTTGGACAATGCTGAAAAGTATTCTTCCGAAAAAGTGGATATAACTATTGCGACAGAAAATATAAAATCAGGTCTAATGATTCATGTTTCTGATAATGGCATTGGGATGACAAAAGACCAACTTAAAAATATTTTTGAAAAATTTTATCGTGCCCATACCGGTAACATTCACAATGTCAAGGGCTTTGGCCTCGGACTAAGCTATGTAAAAGCAATAGTGGATGCACACGGAGGCACTATTAATGTCAAAAGTGAATTAGGAAAAGGGAGTACCTTTTCAATATATCTACCCCAAAATGCTGCGTAGCTCAAACTACGAACATTTTAAATCGAACAAAACATTTTATTTTAACAATGGCATTCAAAATTTTATTAGTAGAAGACGACCAGAACTTCGGAGATGTATTAAGATCTTATCTTGAGATGCATGAGTACGATGTAACTTTAGCTACAGATGGCGAAGAAGGTCTCAAAGAATTTAAAAAAGGAACGTTTGATCTTACGATCACCGATGTAATGATGCCCAAAAAAGATGGCTTTTCGCTGGCAAGAGACATCAGAGAGGAAAACACCGATATGCCGATTATCTTCCTCACCGCTAAGACACTAAAAGAAGATGTACTAGAAGGTTTCAAAATCGGTGCGGATGATTATATCACCAAGCCATTCAATTCTGAAGAATTACTCTATCGGGTCATGGCTGTACTGAAGCGAACTCAGAAAGAAGCTGATCCACAAGAAGAAGTAAAAGAATTCGAAATAAGTAAATATCACTTCAACTATCCTCTGAGAATACTAACATACACTGACGGAAACGAAAAGTCGAAAGAAAAACTATCTCCTAAAGAAGCACATCTGCTAAGGATGTTTTGTATGTACAAAAATAATGTCCTCCCAAGATCAGAAGCATTGAAGAAAATATGGGGAGAAGACAACTACTTCACTGCAAGAAGTATGGATGTGTTCGTTACTAAACTAAGAAAATATCTAGCTCAAGACGAAGATATCGAAATCGTAAATATCCATGGTAATGGTTTCAGACTATTGGTAAAAAGCGAAGTAGAAGATTAATATCAATAAATATTTCGGACAAAACATATTATGGATTCCTGTTTTCAGGGATCCATTTTTATATTGTAGCTGTTTTTGGTTATGAGGTATTTTGATATGTGGATATCTTCAAGAAGATCCAACTTCAAATGCAATTACCATAGCTTCTAACACTTATCTTGAATAGCCTGCAATCCCAATAAACACTAAATTACTGTCTATAATGACATCAAGCAACTAGAGATCGAAGCACTTAAAAAATAACGAAATGGCACATAACAAAGAGATCGAAGAACTAAAACAAGCAGTGTCACAATCTCCAGAGAATACATACTTAAGGATGCTGCTCATCAGAAAAATGCAGCAATATGAATCATATAAAGACGAACTCGAACGGCAAGTCAATGAACTCCTAAGATATGATGCTAACAATAGAGAAGGCAAAGAACTCTTAGCTCAACTCGCACTAGATAGAGGTAGAACTTCGACCTGCATCATCATCTTAGAAGAGTTAGATCAAGCTGATATGTTGAGTCAAAATGGCAAACTAACGCTAGCCAAGGCATATTTACATGAGGATAACCTCGACAGAGCGAGAGAACTCTACGAGATGGTACTTCTCGTCGACCCCGACCTTACTGATGATGAATTGGACAATGCGCTAAGAATGAGAGCTACCGATTCCAACGAGGTACATGATGATTCTTTTCTAGAAAAACCTAATGTGAAATTTGCAGATGTAGGAGGATTAGAACATGTAAAAAAAGAAATTGACCTCAAGATCATAAAGCCACTAGACAATGCAGATCTCTACGCAGCGTATGGCAAAAAGATAGGTGGCGGAATATTACTATACGGACCTCCAGGCTGTGGGAAGACTTTTCTAGCCAAAGCTACAGCAGGAGAGATCAATGCTGCATTCATCAATGTGAGTTTGAATGACATCTTAGACATGTGGCATGGAAACAGTGAGAAAAACCTCCATAACATCTTCGCAAAAGCTAGAGAAAATAAGCCTTGTGTAATATTTTTTGACGAAATCGACGCGCTAGCTGCAAAACGATCAGATATGCTACAGTCCGCTGGGAAGAAGGTCATCAACCAGTTCTTAAATGAATTGGACGGTATCCAACACGAAAATGATGGTCTTCTGATAGTAGGGGCGACCAATACTCCCTGGCATATCGACTCCGCATTTAGAAGACCAGGTAGGTTCGATAGGATCATATTCGTACCACCTCCAGACTTGGGCAGTAAAGAAGAGATCCTAAAACTAAAACTCAAGGACAAACCGACAGAAAATATAAATTATGCAAAGATCGCCAAGAAAACAAAAAATTATTCTGGAGCGGATATAAATGCACTGATCGATATAGCAGTAGAAGCAAAGCTCGAAGAAGCTCTCCAAACAGGTGTCCCAAAACCAATCACCACTAGCGACTTAGTTAATGCGACCAATAAACACAAGCCATCTACTATCGATTGGTTCAATACCGCAAAAAACTATGCTACATTTGCCAACCAAAGTGGACTATACGATGATGTGATGAAGTATATAAAAAAGGAACTGTAAACAGTAGCAACATGCATGCAACCGATGTAAAAGTATTTGTCCCCGCAAAAAATTTTCGGCTTTCTTTAGATTATTATCTAGCATTGGGTTGGAAAGAAAACTGGAATCACAACAATGAAATAGCAGAACTAGAGCTGGCAGATAATCGTATATATCTACAAGATTTTTATGTGAAAGCATGGGCCCAAAATTTCATGATGTACATAGAGGTAGATAGTGCTCAAAACTGGTATGTGCATATCAACAATACTATCTCAAATGATAGTCGGTATAAAGACTGCAAAGTAAAATCTCCTAAGACCGAAACTTACGCTACCGTAACATATGCATGGGACCCGAGTGGCGTTCTACTGCATTTTGCTGAAAAACGATGATGTAAAAACGGAAGGATTTCTGTTTATCGTTTTTATAATTGTTAAAACTCGTTTCGGCAAAGGCATCAAGCGACGTAGCAAATCAAGCTGTTCAAGGGGTTATTTTAAAATTCTAGATTACTAATATTAATTCTGGAAATGGTAGAAAACAACATAAGTGATATGCATCCGCTAAGACTGATATTGGGCAAAAGAATCAACTTTATCAACATTAGTGAATATTAATGTCCTCATTTACACATTCTTGTAAGAGAAATCCTAGTACTTTGCACTTTAAAATAAAGAATTGACAGATGAGTAAAGGATATTTTCAACCGGAAGATTTAAAGAAGTTTCCACAAATTACAGAGTTTCAGGAAGAAATGGGAAAGAAATTTTTCGATTATTACGGAACTGTATTTGAGGAAGGGGCATTGACGAAAAGAGAGAAATGTCTGATTGCATTGGCAGTGGCGCATGCCATTAATTGTCCATACTGTATGGATTCTTATACGAGTGCTAGTCTGTCAAACGGTGCAGACGAAGAGCAGATGATGGAAGCGGTACACGTAGCGGCAGCAATCAAAAGTGGAGCCACATTGGCCAATAGTGTGATGATGATGAATCAGGTGAAAGAAAAATTAATGTAATTAAGAATGGGCGTAAAGCAAAAAACAAAATCACTCAAAAAGTCTAATAATGCACTGTCTGATACATTCATGCAGCTAAAAGTGCTTAACGGGACTGATGTAGAAGGTAAAGATTTCGAGAAATTCGGTGATAAAGTAGGGTACGCTATCCGACCTAACGAAGTTGAGATTTTTCAACTCAATATTGGTAAGTTGTGTAATCAGACGTGTGCTCACTGTCATGTAGATGCAGGACCCGATAGAAAAGTGGAGAACATGGACAAAGCAACTCTCCAAAAGTGTCTGGATATCATACGAACCCATAAAATACCGACCGTAGATATTACGGGTGGAGCACCTGAGATGAATGCTCACTTCCGTTGGTTTGTAGAAGAGTGCACCGCTATGGGTGTAAGAGTAATGAATAGATGCAACCTCACCATAATAAAAGCAAATCCGAAGTATGCAGATCTACCTCAGTTTTTTGCGGATAATAATGTGCATATCATATCATCCCTTCCATATTTTACGAAGAATAGAACCGATAGTCAACGAGGGGATGGTGTATTCGAAGATAGTATCGCAGCCTTACAAGAGCTAAATGCTGTCGGATACGGTGTCAAAGGCACAGGACTACAATTGGACCTGGTATTCAATCCCTCGGGAGCATATCTTCCTGGCGATCAGGCGTCTCTAGAAGCTGAATTCAAACGTCAACTCAAAAGACGCTACGACATAGTCTTCAATAGTTTGTTTGCTATAACCAACCTTCCAGTAGCTCGATTTTTGGATTATCTAGTAGAATCAGGGAACTATAGTCAATATATGAGTGAACTGATAGATGCATTTAACCCAGCTACGGTTACAGGCCTTATGTGTAGAAACACCATAAGTGTATCTTGGGAAGGTTACATATATGACTGTGATTTTAATCAGATGCTAGATCTCAAGGTAGCCGCAAAATCACAGCATATCGATGATTTTGATATGGAAGCCTTGATGGGCAGAGACATAGTACTAAACCAACATTGCTACGGGTGTACAGCAGGTGCAGGAAGCAGTTGTGCAGGAGAGATCGTATAGCCATAAATCTGTGCTTTTTTAAAATATTATTTTATAATTTATCACATATAAAACGAATAATTTAGTAAATAGCAGGTCTAACAACTTTAATGCTAAATGGAAACAAGATTATTCGATTATATAGAAAGACAGCTAGAAAAGCATCCACTCGATAAAAGTGTGGGCCGAAAAGAAGGTAATAATTGGAAGTTTTGGAGTACCCAAGAGTTAATAGATTCAGCTCATAAACTTGCTTCGGGACTTATAGATCTAGGTCTCAAAAAAGGAGATAAAGTATCAATGGTGGCTTATAAAAATCGCCCTGAATGGTACATCGTCGATCTTGCTACTCAGTATCTAGGGATTGTCAACGTACCTCTATATCCTACTATTAGTTCTAACGAGTACGTCTACATTCTCAATGATTCGGAGGTAAAAGCGTGCTTCGTAGGTGCAGATGATTTGTATGATAAAGTGACTACCGCCAAAGAAAGTGTAAGCTCCTTAGAGCATATATATACATTTGACAAAACTGCAGGCAAACTATTTTATGAAGATCTGTTCAATGATGCAAATAAAGATGCGGTTAAAGCCTCTAAAACTTCAATAAATAATACAGACCTGGCTACAATAATCTATACTTCTGGAACCACTGGAAATCCTAAAGGTGTAATGTTGTCTCATAAAAACATCACGCACGTAGTCGATATAACATTACAATCCTTTCCACTTACACCAAGCGGTAAAGTGCTCAGCTTTTTACCATTCTGTCATATCTTTGAGCGTGCATGTATCTATGGATATTCGGATTCTTGTGTATCTGTATATTGTACTGGTACTGATAATCTAGGAGGAGAAGATGGAGACTTAAAGTCTGTGGGACCACAATTTTTCACAACTGTACCGAGATTACTCGAAAAAGTATACGAAAAGATTTACAACAAAGGATTAGAACTTACCGGAGCAAAGAAAAAACTGTTTTTCTGGGCATTAAGCTTGGCGGATGAGTACGAACATGGTAAGACCTTCTCGGGTATGGCTGCCATCAAAAGAAAAATAGCTGATAAGCTCATATTCTCGAAGTGGAGAGAAGCCCTTGGTGGAAATGTAAAAGGGATAGTTACAGGAGCAGCGCCTTGTCCGACAAAGATCATAAAAGTCTTCTCTACGGCAGGCATTAAAGTACTAGAAGGATATGGACTGACAGAGACTAGTCCTACTCTATCGGTCAATAGGTTCGATGGATATGCAAAAGTAGGAACTGTCGGTCCCGTTATAGAAGGCGTAGATCTTTATATAGACGATTCGGACCCTAACTATGCAGACGGAGAGGGTGAGATATTGGTCAATGGTCCCAATATCATGTCAGGATATTATAATAAACCAGAAGCTAATGCAGCTGTATTTACAGAAATCGGCGGAAAACGCTTCTTCAAAACAGGAGACATAGGAAAGCTAGTAGATGGTCCCAAAAACAAACTATACCTCAAAATCACAGATCGTAAGAAAGAACTATTAAAAACATCTGGTGGTAAATACGTAGCGCCCGCACCAATCGAAAACAAACTAAAAGAAGACTTCCTAATCGAACAAGTAATGGTGGTAGGTGATGCGCAAAAGTTCGTCTCTGCACTCATCGTACCCGCCGAAGAAGCGCTCAAAGATTGGTGTGAAAACAATGATGTGAAATGGACAGATCTAAAAACTGCGTGTCAAGACGAAAAAGTGATCCAATGCTTCCAAGACTGTATAGATAATGCTAATCCAAATTTTAGTCATGTCGAACAGATAAAAAAATTCAAAGTGTTGCCCACTACATGGGAAGCAGTAAGACCAAATGGCGAACCGACCGAACTCACCCCAACCATGAAACTAAAAAGAAGGGTGATCGCAGAGAAATATAAAAACGAAATAGATAATATATACGCATGATCCAAACAGAGGAGCCCTGCCCTTGTATGAGTGAAATGAGTTATGGTGAATGCTGTCGGCGATTCCATGAGTATGCAGAAAAACCAGATACTGCAGCAGAACTTATGAGATCAAGATACACGGCATACTATCTAGGACTAGTAGACTATCTTGTGAAAACTACTCATCCTGATAAATTACAACCAAATTATCGAAGCCTCTTGGAAAAAACTAAAAATAATACGAAATGGATAGGATTGGAAGTGCTCAGTTCTTCGATGGGCAAGAAGACAGATAAGATCGGTAAAGTCCACTTCGTAGCTCGATATGCTGAAGATAGTAAAGAACACCTCATGGAAGAACACTCTAGATTTCGTAGATATAGAGGTGGTTGGGTATACTATGATGCCGCTGGATAGTAACGCAATATATATTCAACGTAATAATAAGTTGTATAACTAAAAAATAAGTTTTACCTTTGAAATATGAAGCAAATGCTCACTTTCATATTTCTCGTTCTTGCAGCAGTGTCGGCCATGGCACAGGATATCAGCAGTGATATGAAAGCTGCATTTGCCTATCAAAACTATAACCAAGCGATAGCACTATCCAAATCATGTTACGAATCTGACTCTAATAATATCGATTGTCTTAGAGTATTAGCAACCGCATCAAATAAGTCAGGTGATCAAGCGACAGCCAAAACTTACTTACACATCCTAGAGCGAAAAGACTCACTAAATACAGATGTATATCTCCAACTGGCTAATATCTACGAACTTCAGCAACAACTCCCCAAAGCAATCAAATACTATACTATCCTCAATAGGATGCTACCAGATAACCCTATCTACTATAGAAAAAATGCTAACCTCTATAAAGAGTATGGAGATAAGGTGGAATCATTTCGACTATACACTAAAGCTAATAATCTCAATCCTAGAGATGTGCTGGCACTCAAAGGCCTCGCTGAATTGTCGATCGGAAATGATCAGTATTCTATGGCGGACAGCTTAATCAATGCTGCACTACAACTCGATAGTATGAATATTGGAATCAATTACCTCTCAGCTCGATCAAAATATAAGCAAAAGCAATATCACGAAGTCACAAAAGTATTCGATAGGATCAGAGGGCAGGTAGATCTGAATAGTTACTACAATAAAATGCTAGGATATGCTTACCTACAAATCGATTCTGTGGACCTAGCTATATCAAAATTCCAATTGGCATTGGTAAATGACAGGAGTCCAGAAAAGCTACATTATTACCTAGGTACAGCATATGAGAAAAAAGGAAATATAGAAGGCGCGATGGAACAATATACACAAGCCGTAAAAAGCGGTATCAGTCCCGACCTAGATCTATACCATAGAAACGTAGGAAGGCTAGCACTTAAAACCAACAAGTATAAAGAAGCAATAATAGCGTACAAAGATTCATATAAGTACGGAAATGATCCCGTAGTTCTCTATTATCTAGCTTCAGCGTCTGACAATTACTACAAAGATAAAAACATAGCCATCGGATATTATAAAAAGTATCTGAAGTCAAATCATAATCACAAAGAATACAAAGATTACGCGGCGAAACGAGTAAGATACCTGAAGGAAACCCTACACCAGAATAAATCATGAATTCAAGTCGAAGATCGACCAGTCTAAATCATAAATGTCTGAAAATAATGAAACGACTTACAAAAGCGGAAGAGGAAATAATGCAGATGTTTTGGGATCATGGTCCCAATACTGTAAGCGCATTGATCAAGCGGATGGATCCGCCAAGACCACCTCATAGCAGTATATCATCTATTGTAAGAATCTTAGAAAAGAAAGAATTCGTAGATCATAAAGCTTATGGTCGCACGTATGAATACTTCCCTATAATAGAAAAAGATTCTTATTCTAAGTTTTCTCTCAAACGTTTGGTGAGTAATTATTTCGAAGGGAGTATGAGCGAGTTGGTATCTTTTCTTGTGAAAGAAGATGACATCTCGATCGACGATTTGAAGGAGCTCACTAAGAAAATGGAAGAATAATTTAACGATGACAAAATTGTTAATTGGCGATGCACCGTTTCAAATCGTTGATCAAACACTGCGGATCCAATAATTGGAGTTGACCATCACTTAAGCTACGGAGCTAAAAAACAAAACACAATGACCTACTTATTACAAGTTTCTACATGTTGGATTGTATTCTTCGGAATCTACCTTTTGTTTCTTCGGAAAGAGACATTTTTTAATATCAATAGGTTTTATCTACTAGGAGCATTGATGACGGGACTACTCGTGCCTTATCTAGGTGCATTCATTCCAGCAAATGTTACATCTGTAGAAATGTATCAGGTAATGACACAGTTTTCGACCGTCGATGTAACACCTCAAGTATACGTGCAGGAGACAACACCGATCTTCACATGGACGAATCTTCTTTGGTCTGTATATATACTTGGTGGGATGGTCGTCTTTTCAAGATTTCTCTATGGTCTCAATAGAATATATACTATCTATAAGAACGCTGATATAACGCCACTGACACATTATACACTTGTACAGTCCGATAGATACCATCTACCATTTTCATTTTTTCATTTCGTATTTATAAGTAAGCGGCTACCTCTTAATAGCGAGATAGAGAAAGTTCTACGACACGAAGAATTACATGCGAATCAGTGGCACTCTCTGGATATCATATTTATAGAATTGCTTCAGGTGTTTTTTTGGTTCAATCCGATACTGATATTTTATAAGAATGCACTCAGACAATCACACGAATATTTAGCGGACGCATATGTCACGCAAGATCATAATAAAAGTAGCTATGGCCAGCTATTGCTTCAGCAGTCTACCTCCGGTTTGGAAGTCGCTTTGGCAAATCAATTTTTTCATTCACAAATCAAAAAACGTATAACAATGATGTACAAAGAAAAATCAAAACGGTCGGCTATGGTAAAGTATCTAGCGGTGGTGCCAGTATTGTTGGCTATGTTGCTTATTTTCTCTTCTAATCAAATGAAAGCGGAGTATTCTAAGGAGGAGCTGACTTCCAATACAGCAATCGAAAATCTAATTATTGTCCAAGAAAATGGCGATTACTTCATTGAGGATATAAAAATAAAAACCGAACTTTTACCAATCTATTTTGATAGACTTAGAAGTGAAAAAAAGAACTTAATCCTAGAAGTTAATTCTTTGTCACATTCTAGATATACAGCAGATCTGCTTGATATAGCATATGAAAATGATGTCTTAGTTACAATAAAACCTGTCGAGAAAATAAATTCCATTATTCCCACAACAAATTCAAACAACTTTGATGGACGAAAAATCATCAAAAGAAACTGGCATAATTTCCACAGCAAATACAGAAGTATAAAATGCAAAATTACAGTCAAAGCGGAAGCAAATGCTAACGGCGACATTATCTACGTCGAAATAGTGAATGACAAAACGACAATTGATAATAAAGTAATCTTAAAAGACGCTCTGAAAGCGGCGAAGGGCTTTAAAATTGAGAAAGATAATAAGAACTCATTTGGAGAAATCGTTTTTAACCAAACTGAAAGAAACATAAATCAAGGGTACATATACGATGAGGACCAGGATATTTTCAATTTTGATAGAGAGATTAAACTAGGTGAACAGATTCCAAAAGGATCGGTAATAGTTAAGGTGAAGGACAAAATCCTAGTGGAAGGTGAAGACTACACGATTAATTATAAGTCTGGTACCCTAACATTGGCTGAATCTTATCTAGGTAACGAACCTGTCAATATTTCATTTGAAGAAAATCAATCCGACCCCATCTTCAAAGTAGTAGAAGAAATGCCTCGATTCCCAGGTTGCGAAGACATCGAAGGAACTACCAAAGACAAAGAAGAATGTGCTCAACAAAAAATGCTAGAATTCATCTACTCAAATCTTAAATATCCTGTCAAAGCTAGAGATGAAAATGTAGAAGGCATCTGTGTTGTACAATTCGTAATAGAAAAAGATGGATCAGTCTCAGGTGCTAAGCTAGTAAGAGATATAGGCGCAGATTGTGGCGTAGAAACGATGAATGTGGTCAACAACTTTCCGAAATGGACACCAGGAAAGCAAAAAGGTAAGTCTGTAAGAGTCCTGTATACATTGCCCGTGAAATTCAAATTAGAAAGTTCATCCGATGACAAAACGATAAAAAAGCATGAAACAGTCCATGTCGTAGGCTTTGGTGAAAGCAACGCGAAAGCGAAAAAGGAAAGTCTCAATATCAATACAAATGCAACATTGGAAGGAGGTGTTCTCAAAGTATCTCAAGAAATGCCTCGATTCCCAGGTTGTGAGGATATTGATGGTACGATAGCAGAAAAAGAAGAATGTGCCAAACACAAAATGCTTGAGTATGTATATCGAAACATCAAATACCCTAAAGAAGCTAGGACGAAAGGTATCGACGGGATGTCCGTCATCAGAATGGTGATAGAGAAGAATGGGACTGTTACAAACATTACCAAATTAAGGGATCCGGGTGCTGGCACAGGAGATGAAGTAGCTCGGATTGTAAGAGAAATGCCAACATGGATCCCCGGTAAAGAAAATGGTAAAGCGGTGAGAGTTCGATATACCCTACCTGTGAAGTTTCAACTAGAAAATGAAAATAAACCTAAGTCCCCAAAAGTCGCTAATCTACTGAAGGGTAAAACTTCTGGAGTAAATATCAATGGAGACCGAAAAATTCGCCTAAAAACGTCAAACAGTAATGGACCAGATCCGCTTTTTGTGATAGATGGTGTAATCCAGAAAAATCCCGCTTTAGAATCTATTAACCCTGACGATATAGAATCTATGAATATAGTCAAGGGCGATAAAGCTATAGAAAAATATGGCACAGCAGGCGAACATGGTGTAGTGGAAATCACGATGAAGAATGAGAAATCAGAAGCAGGATATTCATACAAGACATCTCTAAAATATACAGCTGAGCAATTCAAGAAGATAACAGATATTTCTTACCTGTTGAAAGACATGGGTCTTAAAGAAGAATCAAAATCGGAGGTCTTAAAGTTTTCATTGGTCAAAGTCGCAGAGAAAGAAGACGCCTATATCGAACACTCAAATGATGGTCAATTCAATCAAAGAATACTAAAACTAATATCAGAAGCAAAAATAACCGACCGATATTTCTTTGAGAATATAGTAATCAATAGCAGGGGTAAAGAAGAAAATATTGGTGCTGTTAGCATCATGATAGTAGATGGGATGCCTGGTCTAGTAAGGTCGCTTATTGTCGTCAATGGCAAAAAAGTAACATCTGATTGGATGAATAATATCAATCCCGAATACATTCAGAAAATGGATGTACTAGAAGGAGAAAAGATGATTGAAAAATATGGAGAAATACCACATAATTCAGTAATCGAAATCACATTGAAACCTGGGAAAAACCTAACCAAATACATGATCGATGGGAAACTGTGCGGGTATGATTTTTATCGAAACGTCGACAAAAGTCACATTAAAAACGAAAGGCCTGGAACGAAGGAAGAAAAATTCATACGGGGTATAACAGTGGATCTTATCGTAGTTACTATGAAAGACGGATATGGACAAACAGAAGCATACTTTCCCGAAACGGCCTCCAAAGATGCATCAGACAATGCATTGCTAGATTTTGTCAGTAAGAATGTAAAATATTCTAAATCAGCACTGGATAATAATATAGAAGGATTAATCACCGTCCGCTATACCGTCCGAGAGAATGGAGAGTTGACAGATTTTAAGATTGTAAAGTCTCTAGGTTGGGGATTAGACGAAGAGGTTCTAAAAGTAATGGACAAGCTCGCAGAAACAAAAGGGCTCTGGACAGCTGCACTCCTAGATGGAAAGCCGATTACCACTAGTGCTATCCTACCCGTGAAGTTCAAATTACCAAAGTCAAATAAATTAAATACCATTAAATTTTCTACTATACCGAACCCTAGTAATGGTATTTTTAATGTCGTTTACCAATTAGATAGAGACACTCCTGTAAACCTCACTTTTTACTCAGTCGACGGAAAAGTAGTCAAAAGAATGCTTAATCTACCCGCTGTAAATAATATCAACATTGATCTAAGTAGTCAGAATCTGCCTCTTATATACATAACTCTTGAGCAGGAAGGAAAGACAAAAACGATTAAAACAACTTTTCAAAATTAGAAGATAGATCCAAAAACACCAAATGATTTAATATAGCTAATAGGTCGATCCATATGTTTGGGTTGACCTATTTTTATATACTAAATCCAAAAATTCTACCCCGAATAATACACTCTATATATTGCATCTGCATAATCATCAGATATGAGCATACTACCATCTGACATCAACTCTATATCCACAGGTCTTCCCCACACTTCAGTCTTATCATCACTCAGCCATCCAGATATGAACGGAATCCTATCGTAAGAGCCGTCTTGCTTTTGATGTACCCTTACGATATCATAACCTATCTTTTCTTTACGATTCCATGAGCCATGGCGTGCTACAAAGGCATCGTTTTTATATTCGCTCGGGAAGTTGGTTTTATTATAAAATTCTATTCCTAGAGGAGCGGTATGAGGCCCCATTTTTAAAACGGGCGGAACATAGTCTTCACAAGATTTTCCAGCACCAAACTCTGGATCTAATTTATCTCCTTGATGGCAATATGGATATCCAAAATGTTGATTTTTGGTTGTTGCATTATTTAGTTCACATTCTGGTTCTTCGTCGCCCATCCAGTCTCTACCGTTATCAGTGAACCACAGCTCCCCCGTCGACGGATGCCAATCAAAGCCTACTGTATTTCTGATTCCTTCATGTTCGATTCTCATATCGGTTCCATCAGGATTCATGCTTGTGATCGATGCGAAGACTTTATCTTCAGATTCACAGATATTACATGGTGCTCCTACGGGTACATAGAGTCTTCCATCTGGGCCGAAGGCTATATACTTCCATCCATGATGTGTCTCTGTGGGATATTGATCATATATTACCTCCGGTTCTCCTGGATTATCGAGGTGGTTTTCGATATCCTTAAATCTTAGTATCCTATTGACTTCCGCTACATATAGATCACCATCTTTTAGTGCTACCCCATTCGGCATATTTCCTTCTGTAAGTAGTGTATATTTTTTATCTCCCCGACCATCTTGGTCCGTATCCACGACTGCATATACATTTCCCTTACTACGAGTCCCGACGAATAGTGTTCCTTTTGGCGACAAGCACATAGCCCGAGCATTTTCTATTGAATCTACATATACGTCTATTTTGAATCCATCTGGCATTTGTAGACCACTGATATTTAGATTGCCTTCATACTCTGAAGAAGATATCTTGATCGGAGGATTGACGGGAAATTTTTGATAAATAAGATACGCAGCAATCGCTAATACAGGTAATGAGAATGCGAAGTATTTTAGAAATTTCATGATGATTTTTTAAATGAATGATCAAGAATTAGAAATAGTGTGCCCAATCGATTT